>JBNKHG010000033.1:0-141954 GCA_050290225.1 Cellvibrionaceae bacterium | reverse complement strand
CCCCTAGGGGACGCCATATTTGCACTGGCCCGGTTTTCGGGCAGTAGCGATCTTCAAGCGGGAATAGCTCAGTTGGTAGAGCACAACCTTGCCAAGGTTGGGGTCGCGAGTTCGAGTCTCGTTTCCCGCTCCAAATTCCGAAAATTAAAGCGGGTACCTTGGGGACACGACCGGGGTACCGGCCACCGGGTTGCCGGCCACCGGGTTGCCGGCCACCGGATCGCCGGCCGGATGCCTTACGGCTGTATTGTCGATGAGTCAGTGCAAGCCAAATACCTTGGCGCGTTCCTTTTCAAAGCTAAACTCTTCGCCCCTGGCTTCGGCCTCGAAACGACGTTCGTCCAGTACCTGGTATTTATCGATTTCGTCATCGGGCATGAAGTGCAGGCAGTCCCCGCCAAAGAACCAAAACAGGTCACGCGGTATCATGATTGTGATATGAGGGTAGGTGGATACGGCTTTGCAGATCAGTTGCTGGCCCTCATGGCTGAACTCTTCGGTGAGCGCGGTGGCTTCGCTCAGGCGAGCCAGGCTGGCTACAAATTCCCGGTCTTCTTCCGGGGCGTCAGGCTGGTTGAAGGGCGGATTCTTGCCGACAGCCGCATTTAGCGCCCGGATTAATTTGAGGTGGTATTGGAAGTGGGGGTTGTTAAGGGGCATAAATGACTCCATATTGGTAGCTCTATTGTACTCCAGAGCCAGGGCAGACTGCAGCCAGGTGCATCAGGAGACCTCCAGGGCAAATTCATCAGCGACATGAGTTGGGAATATGACTGCTGCGCTTTCTATCAGAAACCTGCACAAAACCTACGGTAATAACTTTCAGGCGCTCAAGGGCATCGATTTGAAGGTGGAGCCGGGGGATTTCTTTGCCCTGTTGGGCCCTAATGGTGCCGGTAAGTCGACAACCATTGGTGTTATTTGTTCGCTGGTCAAGAAGACATCCGGGCAGGTTGAGATTTTTGGCAAGAATATCGATACCCACTTTTCCCAGGCGAAGCAAGAGTTGGGCGTGGTACCCCAGGAATTTAATTTCAACATGTTTGAGAAGGTGCGCGATATTCTTATCAACCAGGCGGGGTATTACGGCTTACCGCGGTCGCTGGCGGAGGAACGCGCCGACAAGTACCTGAAGAAGCTGGGATTGTGGGAGAAGCGTGAAACGCCTTCGAGGATGCTGTCCGGGGGCATGAAACGTCGATTGATGATTGCCCGGGCCCTGGTGCACGAGCCGCGCTTGTTGATTCTGGATGAGCCTACGGCGGGTGTGGATATTGAGCTGCGCCGGTCGATGTGGGCGTTCCTAAAGGAAATCAATGCCAATGGCACTACGATAATTTTAACCACCCACTATCTGGAGGAAGCCGAGAGCCTCTGTCGCAATATCGCCATTATCGATCGGGGCGAGCTTGTGGAGAGCACCAATATTCGGGATTTGCTCAAGCAGTTGCATCAAGAGGTATTTATTCTCGACACCCGCGAACCGGTCGCGGAGCACCTGGAAGTGGACGGCTATCCACTGACCCGGGTGGATGAGCAATGTATTGAGGTGGTGGTGGAGAAAGGTAAGTCGCTCAATGAGCTATTTCGCGCGCTGTCGGAGCTTGGTGTCCAGGTGGTGAGTATGCGCAACAAGGCAAATCGCCTGGAGGAGTTGTTTGTCAATATGACCGGATCGGAAGCCAATACCAACGCTGTAAAAACGGAACCCGTGAAAGAGGGGGCCAACTAATGCCTGTTCATCAGCAGTGGATTGCCTTTTGCACTATTTTGCGCAAGGAGATTCGTCGTTTTGCACGTATCTGGGTGCAAACGCTGTTGCCGCCCGCGATCACCATGGCGCTTTACTTTGTGATTTTCGGTACCCTTATCGGTTCGCGCATTGGTGAGATGGGTGGCTTCACCTATATGGAGTTTGTTGTACCGGGGTTGATCATGATGTCGGTATTGACCAATTCCTATTCAAATGTGGTGTCGTCATTCTATGGGGCCAAGTTCAATCACAGTGTTGAAGAGTTACTGGTGTCGCCGGTACCCAATTACGTGATTCTGTCGGGGTATGTTCTGGGTGGTGTGGCCCGTGGTTTGTCAGTCGGTGTGATCGTGACAATTCTATCGTTGTTTTTTACCCATTTGCAGATTTACAGCCTGGGTGTCACTGTGGGAATAGTGGTGCTGACTTCGGTGCTGTTTTCCCTGGCGGGTTTTATCAACGCCGTTTACGCCAACAGTTTCGATGATATTTCCATTGTGCCCACTTTTGTATTGACGCCTTTGACCTACCTGGGTGGGGTGTTTTACTCCATCAGCCTGTTACCGGATTTCTGGCAGGGCGTGTCGCAACTGAATCCAGTGCTCTACATGGTCAATGCCTTTCGATATGGTATTCTGGGTGTGTCGGATATCAATGTTCCCGTGGCATTTGGCGGCGTTATTGCCTTTGTATTGATGCTGTTTGCTTATTGTCTGTATCTGCTGGAGTCGGGCAAACGCCTGCGTCATTAGTTGGGGACGCCTAGTTGGGGACGCCTAGTTGGGGACGCCAAGTGGTATTTCAATCTGATATTGATGGATATAGGCGAGTGGGCTTCGATCCGGCCTGAGTGGCAGGGGTGACTTCAGAAACATGCCGTAAACCCGTCATGGACCCAAAGCACTCGTTGCACTCGCGGGGCCGGCTCGGGGCTCGGGCGCGACGTCCTGTCGCGCACGGTTTCAGAAGACACCCCTGCCACTCAGGCCTGACATCGCAGTCGATCCGCGGTGCCAATGCGTCAATATCATATTGAAAGAATACTGGTTGGGGAAACCCAATTGGTAAGCGTCAGGTACCGATGGCGGCAAGTCTTACCGGGGCCTGTTTTATTGAAGGGCAAAACTGATGAGCGATAAAACGAAACTGCCGAACAATATCCCACTCGGACAGCATACAGACTATATCTCCCACTATAGTCCCGAACTCTTGTTCCCGATTTCACGCGCCCAGTCCCGGGCCAGTCTGTCTATTGCTGCCGGTCCTTTGCCCTTTTCCGGCATGGATATCTGGACTGGATATGAACTTTCCTGGCTGGATGATCGAGGCAAACCTCATGTGGCGGTCGCCGACTTCCGCGTGCCTTGCGAAAGTGAATTCATTGTCGAGTCCAAGTCTTTCAAGCTATACCTGAACTCCTTTAACCAGACAGCATTTGCCCAGCCGCAGGCGGTGCTCCAGGCTCTGGAGTCCGATCTTTCCACTGCTGTCGGTGCCCCGGTTTTGGTGCAATTGACACCCTTGAGGCAACAACAGATGGGGCATTATGCGATCGGTCACTTTGCGGCGGAGAATCTGGATCATTTGCCGGTAACGATCGAAGAATACCACCCAAGCGCTGAATTGTTAGCTGTGCATCCATCGGGGCGTGTGGTGCAGGAATCCCTGTGCAGTGATTTGCTGAAAAGCAATTGTCCGGTCACCGGGCAGCCGGATTGGGCGAGTGTCTATATCCGTTATACAGGGCCGCAAATCGACCGCGAAGGCCTGCTGAAATACATTATTTCCTTTCGTGAGCACCAGGACTTTCACGAACACTGTGTGGAGAGAATGTTTATGGATATCGCGTCGCGCTGCCAGCCGGAGGCGTTGACGGTTTATGCACGCTATACCCGCCGGGGCGGATTGGATATCAACCCGTTTCGTACCAATTGCGGTGAGTCGCCAATGGATGTTCGCCTGGTGCGTCAGTAATCGAGCGACAGGTGCCCGGTTGTCAGTTGGTCTGCATGCGCAACTCCAGGTAGCGCTCTTCCAGATCGGCGTATTGGGCCTGGAGGGTTAGGAGTTCTCGCTGTACCGCGGTTACTTGCTCATCCTCGTTCGCCAGGGCCTGGCTTCCCTGATGCATTTGCGCCAGCAGTTGCTCATTTTCCTGTTCCAGGGTAGTGATGCCCTGGAGCATTTCCTTGCTTTCCGACGTGAATTGCTGGATAACATCTTTCATTTTGGGTATGTGTCTGAGATGCTCCTCCGCTGATTTTACCTGTTCCTCGAGTTCGGTAATGCGTGTCATGGAGCGCGACAGTTCGTCTTCCAGCTGCTGCATGCACATTTCGGACTCGTGAACAAAGCGTTTTTGCCGTTCCAATTGCGCGCTCATTTCGGCGATAAGGTTGTCTTTTTCCTGTGCCGATGGATTCTTTTCAAGGCGGCGTTGAAGTTCGCTGATAATACGGTGCTGGTCGGCGGCG
Source organism: Cellvibrionaceae bacterium (assembly GCA_050290225.1). Taxonomy (GTDB): domain Bacteria; phylum Pseudomonadota; class Gammaproteobacteria; order Pseudomonadales; family Cellvibrionaceae; genus JBNKHG01. The sequence goes on along the minus strand of JBNKHG010000033.1, from coordinate 137,727 downwards.
ACTGAGCGTAGTTGTTTCAACTCTTTAAGGGTTTCGGCATCGGGGCGTGTGATCTCTATGGTGCTCACCCGGTCTTTGCCTGGCAGAATCAGGGTGTCTCCGCCGCCGGTGATCATGTTGCCGATGTGGTTGTAAACCTGATTGTAACGCTCCAGTATATTTTCGTAGGATTCGCGATCGGATACGCCGTCGGCCATGGCGGCCAGCTGTTCATAATACGCCTGGGCCTGCTGCTGGGCCTGTTGCCACTGTTTTTCCATTTCGAAGAACAGCGTCTTGAATTTTTCCAGGTTCTCGATGCGCTTTTTGCTGTTATCCAGCTCGGTCCGCAGTGTCTCCAGATCCGCTGTTGTCTCCATCGGAACATCGGATTGATAAAACTGCATAAGTTGTAGCATGCGCTGCGTTATTACGCTCCAGTCCGGCGTGGCAGCTTTGCTTGCATGCAGGGCCTCTTTTTCGGCAATCAGAAGCGCATGACGAAAGGCCAGGGCCTGGCGTTCCGGGGGCGCTTCGGGGACCAGATCGAGGGCGATATCCTGGCCGGCTTGCAGGGATTCATGGTAATCGCGGGTAAGTTTTAATTGCTCGTTAACCTGCTTGAGGTAGGCATTGGCAGGATCCAGCTCCGCCTTCAGGGTATTGTGGGCCGACCGGGTTTGGCGCAAATCCTTGACCAAATCCTCCAGTTTTGATTGCAGTTTGCGTATCAATGATTTCAGGCTGTGAGTGTGTATCAGCAGGAAAATGCAGATGGCCACCAGTACGATAAATGCTTCAATAACGCCAAAGATAACAAAGTTGGAGACTTGCATGTGGCTGGTAATCTTATGGGTTGGTCATGGTCAAGTGAAAGACAGTGACTCATTATTATCGTTGTATGTCGGGAGGCACCGGGGCAGCCCGATATCCCCACCCGTATATGGGTTGTCGGCCAAGATTTACATAGCATGAGCCTGTGATCAAGGATTTGTTGGTCTGGAACGGCGGCTTTTCTCGGGCGATTATTGCCGTGGTCAAACAACTGTTGGGCTCCTACAATAGGTGCCCCGATAGAGATAGATGCCCCTATACAGGTAATTATAAACATAGGTAATTAGACATAATGGAAGCACTTCAGGCATTGCATACACGTGTATCCTCCCCGCGCTTGGTGGACCCGGCGCCGCGGGGACAGGTGCTGGACAATATCTTTCGAGCGGCACTGCGGGCGGCGGATCACGGCAATTTGCGCCCCTGGCGCTTTTTGGTGGTCGAGGGCGAGGACCGAGAGGCACTGGGGCGCGTCTTTGAGCAGGCGGCGCTGAGCGACGATCAGAGTCTGGATGAGACCCAGCGGGAACGCTTTTTAAGGATGCCCCTGCGAGCCCCCATGGTGGTAGTTGCCATTGCCGTCTGTGAGGAACACCCCAAGGTGCCCGAGTTCGAGCAGCTGATCGCTGCCGGTTCATCTGTACAAAATATGCTCAATGCGGCCTATGCCCAGGGTGTGGGGGCCTACTGGCGTACCGGCGCCATGGCCTATCACCCCAAGGTTTTTGAGGGGTTGGGGCTAGCGCCCAATGAGCGGATCGTCGGGTTTGTCTACCTGGGTACTGCAGAGGGCAGGGACAAGCCGCTGCCGGATTTACAGGTGGGGGACTTTTTTGCCGCCTGGCCGCCGAAATAGCGTTGCGTTCGGCCGATCATTTGTGTACAGTTGCGCCCTCTCGCGTGGGGGCCTCCCTGTCGGCGAGTATCCGGTGAGGTGTCCGAGTGGTCGAAGGAGCACGCCTGGAAAGTGTGTATGTCGAAAGGCATCGAGGGTTCGAATCCCTCCCTCACCGCCAATTTCTCTTCCAAACACATCCAGTAAAATCCACTAAAGTCTTATAAATCAACGAATAACCCCTGTTTTAAGGGGTTTTCTTGTCTTCTGTCGTCCAGCCCGATACACTGGAAGCCAGGTTCTGGTGAGGGTAAAAGTGAGGGCAAAAAATCTTTTACCCTCACTGGAGGAGAAATGCTGACAGATACCCAGGTCAAAAAAGCCAAACCTCAGGCGTCGCCCTACAGGATCACCGACGAGCGTGGTCTGCATATCAAGGTCTACCCCAACAGCTCCAAACTCTGGCAACTCCGTTATCGGTTTGAGGGCAAACAGAAAACCGCCTCCCTGGGTAAATACCCTGATGTCTCTCTGGCCGATGCCAGGGAAAAGCGCGACGACCTTCGCAAAGGCTTGGTTCAGGGTATCGACCCCGTTGAAGCCAAGCGTCAGGCAAAACGCCACAAACTGCTGGCGGCAAAGCACAGTTTTGAAAAGGTTGCCCATGAGTGGCTGGACTGGTGGAGTGCAGGAAAAAGTCCCCGCCAAGTTGCGTATGTCAAATGGCGGCTTGAGCAGGATGTCTTTCCTGTTATTGGCAAAAAGCCGATGTCAGAAATCTTTCCTATAGACCTGGTGGATATGGTCCAGCAGATTGCCAAGCGGGGAGCCCTGGATCTGGCCAAGCGCGCCTTTCAAACCACGGGGCAAATATACCACTACGCCATTGCCCATAATCTGGCGGAACGCAACCCCGCTGCCGATATAAAACCCAGCGATATTCTGGCCAGCCGCAAAGTGGAAAATTACGCACGATTGTCTATGAAGGAACTGCCGACACTGCAACTCCATATCGACGCCTACACGGGCTCGCCCGTTACACGGCTGGCGGTCAGGTTGATGATGCTGACCTTTGTGCGCACAAAGGAACTGATTGGCGCCACCTGGGACGAATTTGACCTGGAGACTGCCGAATGGCGCATCCCCGCCGAGCGCATGAAAATGAAAACACCCCATATCGTGCCGCTGTCAAAACAGGCTATTCAGGTGCTTAAAACTCTGCGAATGATAACCGGCAATCGTGAGCACCTTTTTCCGGGCGAACGGAACCCCCGAAAGTGCATGAGCAATAACACCATTCTTAAAGCATTAGAACGAATGGGTTATAAAGGAAGAATGACCGGCCACGGATTCAGAGGCATTGCCTCCACCGAACTCCACGAACAGGGCTTTGATCACCAGCATATCGAACTGCAACTGGCTCACCAGGAGCGTAATTAAGTCAGTGCCAGCTATAACCACGCCAAGTATCTGCAACAGCGACGCAAGATGATGCAATGGTGGGCGGACCGATTAGACAAACTTAAAGACCAGGCAACCTGATATCAGGCGGTGGAAAACGCTCTCCCCATTATTGGTAAAATCATCCTGCAAACGGCCATTTTGTCTCACGGTTACAGTGTAACCACGCCTAATAAAGCCGGTCTTATACTGCACGGGCATACGCCTTAGCACGCAGTAGCCTCGTCACTAGTGAGCGTAGCGGGGTAGTGACGAGGCTGGCAACGCCAGTAACCGCGCGCATTTGAGGCGAAATTTTGGGATAACGCTGGGATTCAGTGCAACTATACTGGCACTCAACAGTTACAAAACGGTTTTATCCGCGGCCACGGCGGTAATGTGGCAGAGGAGGGCCTTCCTCGCCGAAAGGCAAACGGGCAACAGGGCTAACACCCATCTTCCAATCAGGCATTTTGCCATCTTCAAACAACGCTGAATCTCTCAGCATCTTATAATTCGCCGCACCTTGCGGTGTCTTTTAATCTGCGGGCTATGCGCAAGCTATTGGTTCGTTCTATCAAAAAGGAGGTATCCACTATCCAAAACAGGCTTACAGAGCCACCCAAAAATACGAAGCAGATCTTCACGAGAAGAGCACCCTACGGGCCTGACAACAGGCAAACGGGCGTGGTGTCCCGTGACCATTACCGCGCTAGCGGTTCCGTCAGCCCATGAGGCTGAGGCAGGTCAACAACACTTACCAGAGAGGTATACACCAAAGCATCAATAGAAAATCAGGCTGGGTAGGCGCTAATCATTCATTGGAGGCTGGATCACTCTGGCAGGGCAGGTTTTGTGCGCTGCAAAATTTGTATGGCAGCCGAGTGGCTGTCTCTATAAGCAGAGTTAACAGAATTTTGGGAGGAAAATACCGTTTCAGCCGTACATACTTGAGTGGGAGTGAAAATACGTCTTTCAGGGACTATCGGCGGCTATCGGAAAAGTTACGTAAGTATATGATTTTTATAAATTTACGTCGCATTACCTATCGGTAGCTATCGGCGGCAAGCAGAAACATTTGACGGTAAAAGCGACGGTATCGCAAATTCCCTGAATTAAGACTCTCCCATTTACCGTCATGACTTTTTTCGGCATGACGGTAAAACTACGCCCTAACTTCTTTTGAAATCAAAAGCTTAGGGACATCATCAGGGCTCCTGCCCCTTGACGGTAACAAACCGAAACCACAGGAGAAACCTGATATGTTGACCGATACAGCACTACGCAAACTCAAACCCAACGGTGCCACTTTCAAAGTCGCCGACCGCGACGGCATGTACGTAACGGTGTCGAAAACCGGCACCATCACCTTCCGCTACGACTACCGCCTCTATGGCCGCCGCGAAACCCTCACCCTGGGCCGCTAAGGGCCGGGTGGTATTTCCCTGGCACTGGCGCGGGAGCGCCTGCTGGATGCCCGCAAGGCAGTGGCTGACGGCCGCTCTCCCGCTCAGGAAAAACAGCGGGAAAAACGCCGTCTGTCCCGGGCGAAGAATTTCGCGGAATTCACCGATGTGTGGATGGAAGCATCCGGTATGGCCGACAGTACCAAAGCCATGCGCAAGCACATCATCGACCTCTCCACATCTCGTCTGGGACAGTAACGTTCCAGACCTTAACCCCCCAGTGTACTGCCATGTCTTTCTTGGTTGTCTGTACCTTGGCATATGCCACCTCCCAAGTTATCAGAAGGAATCCACTAAACCGGGGGAACTACACGTTCGGGTCAGACTGCTTATTTGCCAGACGACTTACTGACTTAATCTGAAACACTCCGATCAAAAGGCCGCAAAGTATCAGGGAAAATGCGATTTCGTAGCTATTGCTAATATCGTAAATAAAGCCCGTAATAATAGGTCCTAACATAAGGGTGCCCAATACGCAAAAATACCATATGCCATAGATATAGGAATAGTTCTTTGCGCCGAAACAGGACTTCACCAGAGTTGCCCAGGTTACGTCGCTTCCTCCAATGCCAATGCCAAAGCAACAGACAGCGGTGTAAAGGAAAAAAATGTTAGGATATGAATCGACAAGAAGATACGAAGTCAACGCTATTATTAAAAGACAGAAGTTAAGCATATGAACTTTTATCACCGAAATTTTGCTGACAAGCCATCCCGCTGTGAGATTACCCAAAGCTGCCATGGCACCTGTTAATCCCACTGCGGAAGCCACAAGATGTGGCGTAAAGGCCAAATCAGATAGAAATGAGGTTTGGTGTGCGATAATTGATCCGTAAGTCAGATAGAAATAGACAGTGATCGAGATAAATAACCAGAACAACGGGTTGGTAAATACTTGGCGAGGCTTGAAATCCTTGGAAGATTGATTAACGGTTTCGTTGGCCCCACGTTGAATTCCATATTTATCTCTGCTATGTAACTCTTCTTCCTGGCGCCGTTCTATAACTGAAGGATATGATCTAAGCAAGAAAAATGCTGGTAGTGTGCCAATAAACGAAATTAAGCCCAGAGCCACCGAAGCTGTTTTCCAGTCTGAAATATCCAAAAGGTAACTCGTTATGGGAGCAAGAATAGCTCCACCGAGATGCCACCCGGCAAATGCTATTGCCATGGCAAGGCCCAATCTATATCGGAACCAATGGACCAGTATGACCGGGCAGCCCACGCCGACGAATATTTTTCCAACGCCCATTATGATCCGCAAGACGTAAAGAACCCATAATTCCGATGCAAGGGGTAATGCTAAAAGACACACTACCTGTACCAGCATCCCAAGTATAATCAACCAGCGCAATCCGACTTTTCTTATTGCAAATCCACCGAAAACCGCGAGCGGCGCACTGACCCAGAATACTGATACGAGCCCGCCTGTGGCAGCACGGCTCCATCCAAACTCCTCAGACATAGGGGGAATAAACAATGTGAAACAGTAGAGTCCCGGTCCGTAAACAATCATGCCAGCCAGCATTGCACACAGTACAATCCACCAGCCGAAATATGCATTCTTTATTGCTTCGATCAAATTTTGCCGTTTGTTTCCTTTATTAGGCGCTGAATTATTGTGAGTATGAACCTTATGATCTTCGTCAGCCCAATCTTTATCCATCTAACTTAACCCTCTTTTGCTTCAAACATAAAAAATTTCTAAAGCAAGAACCCGCCCTGTAGCTTTTGACAAGTAACCTTCGTATCTCCATAAAATGGATACGGACTCAGCAATAAGTCAAGCATTGAACTTTTAATAAGCATGGATTAGAATAAACGGTATAGTTACCATCCAATCGGTATATTATACAGAAAAGCCTGGCTTTTACGATGTAAATTTTTAAGATTTAAGATTTAAGCTATATCTCAAAGAATCAAGTCTTTATAGTTCCGTATGAATATATAAAAGGGTTAACCATGAAAGCAGCGGTTATATACAAACATGGTGGGACTGAAAATATTATATTGGAGAAAGATTACCCGGATCCCATACCGGGTAATGGTGAAGTTATACTAAAAGTACACGCCTGTTCTTTGAATCACCACGACATATTCACTAGAAGGGGTATGCCAGGAGTACCAATCCATCTTCCTGTAGTCACAGGCTCGGATATTTCAGGCGAAATTGTTGAACTTGGTAAGTCTGTCAAAAGCTGTAGGGTTGGCGATAGAGTTCTAGCCAACCCCGGTTGGCAGAGCGGGCGAAAATTCGGAATGCTTGGCGAAACAGAGGATGGAGGTAAAGCGGAGTATGTTAAGGTTAAAGCTTCCCAGTTGATAGCGCTTCCGGAGAATCTCGATTATAAAACTGCAGCGACACTACCACTTGCCTATGGCACCGCGCATAGGATGCTTATTACAAGAGGTCGTGTAAACAAAAATGATCGCGTCTTAATAATTGGCGCGAGCGGTGGTGTTGGTGTTGCGTGTATCCAATTAGCAAAACAAATCGGCGCTGAAGTCGCAGCGTGCTCTAATAGCAATGATAAATTAAAAGCTCTTGGTGAAATAGGTGCGGATCATTCGATTAACGCCAGTCACATCGATATCCATAAGGCAGTCTATGATATTTGGGGAAAGCCTCACAGCAAGGACGGGACCGGAGGTGCAACTGTAATTGTAAACTTTACGGGCGGTGAAACATGGGCTAAATCTCTAAAATGCTTAAAGAAAAATGGAAAATTACTAACCTGTGGTGCTACGGCAGGTTATGATCCCAGGACAGACATAAGGTACATTTGGACTTTCGAGCAAAATATTATTGGCTCAGACGGCTGGAAAAATAGGGATTTGGTTTCCGTCGTCAAAATGGCCGCTGATGCAACGATTAGACCGGTTATTCATAAATCGTATGCGTTGGATGATGTGGCAGTTGCAGAGAGACAAATGGAAGAAAGAAATGTAATCGGGAAAATATTGATCGAGCCCTGAAAATTACTCTTTTAAAGGAAATGCCATATAATGCTTGTCAATGAGCTTCAAGACCTTATCGATGACTCTCCTTTTCATCAGGTAATAAAAGTAACTGTCACTGAAATAAATTTGGATCTGGAAACCGTCACAATCACGCTGCCATTTGAAAGAAGTTACTCAAGATCACCTGCCGGGATTGAAGTTCATGGCGGTGTTACATCCACACTGGCAGACCTCGCTGGAAATTGTCTTGCATACGCGGTCTATGGGGTGGATTGCTTTACAACCGACCTGAGAGTCGACTTCCTTTCCGTGGCAAGAGAATCGAATCTAGTCGCAAAAGCTCATATGCGCAGGAAAGGTAAAAAGAGCTGTGTAGTCGATATCGATGTCTTTGATGGCAAGGGAACTTTAGTTGTAATTGGCCGGGCTAATTTTCGGGTGAGGTAAGAATTTGGATTCCGATTTATTAACTTATGGGCACCTCTAAAAACGTAGCGAGCAAACCGAAGTGCAAGGAGCCGCGCAGCGAAAGCCGAGACATATCAAGTCGATAGGGGAGGCTTGAGCGAGCACGCGACGCGGCAATTCGGTTGCGCAGTAGTTTTTAGAGGTGCCCTTATCTTCTTTCTATTATATGGGAAATTAGATGGATAGCATATTAGAAAATTTAGGAGGCATTTGCTCTAAGTTTTGTGGTGTAGATCGCATCGCGATAATAAGCCCAGAGAAAGGGAATAAAGAACGAAAGTTAACATATTCGGAACTTCAAAATTCTATTTTGGCCATTGCGCACTATTTGGTAGAAAATAGATATGAGCGTGGAATGAAAATTGCGGTTTGCGCCGACAATTCTTGCGAATGCCTGGCGACTATCCTGGGAATTATGTATGCTGGCCTTGTAGCTGTGCCAATTAATTACAAACAAAATGCTGATACCATCCGATGGATAATTTCCGATTGCCAAGCCAGCTTGTTGATTGCTGATAAATCTCTTTTGCCGGCAGAAAAATTCACAATCCCAGTTGTTGACATATCCAGTGTATCAAAAGCCAATTTTTTTAAAAGAACTATAGAATCATTTAGTTTAGAAGCGGCAGAGGTGACCACTGATACATGTGCCATGATTGTCTATACTTCCGGTTCTACAGGAAAGCCAAAAGGCGTTCCTCTTACGCATAAAGGACAAAATTGGGTTTTGCATTCCCTGATTGGAGAGCCTCCACGGCTTGATAATAATACCAGGCTTTTAGTCGCGGCACCTTTGTTTCACGTAAACGGTTTGTTATGTTCTTTGATTTCGCTTAAGACTGGTGGAACAGTTTGTTTGCTTAAAAAATTTGACGCTGAGCTATTCGCTCGCTCAATAATACGTCATTCCTGTACCTTTCTGACAGGCGTCCCAACTATGTTTACAAGGTTAATGGAATATGCGTACCTTCTAAAACCCAGTGACGTAATGCCGGTAACGCACATTACGATTGGTTCGGCGCCAATCAGTGATAGCTTGATTGAATCAATTGAAAAACTTTTCCCAAACGCAAAAATCAAAAACAGCTATGGAACAACAGAAACAGGAGGGGCTACTTTCGGTGATCATCCGGAAGGAAAGGAAACTCCCCGATGCTCATTAGGATACCCCCTCAAAGGGATTAAGTACCGCCTTATCGATAAAGTATCCGATAATGAAGGAATTTTTCTTCTTGAGACTCCGGCAACGATGACAGGGTACGTTAATGGAAATGAACGAGCTATCAATACCAACTTGATTGATGGCTGGTTCAATACCGGAGATATTATGAGTTTTGATCGGGAAGGGTTCGCTTTTTTTGCCGGCCGTGCTGATGACATGATCAATTGTGGTGGGGAAAATATTTATCCAATAGAAATTGAAAGGGTTTTAGAAGCCCACCCCTTAATTAATCAGGTGGCTGTTGTAGGGGCGCCAGATGAAATAAAGGGAGAGGTGCCTGTAGCTTTCGTCACAGTGAAAGATAGCCAACAGTTCAATGAAGATATTTTAAAAACATTTGCTCTCAATCATCTCTCCCCCTATAAGAATCCCAGGAGGATAATCGTCATTAAGGAATTTCCTCTTGTTGGGCCAAACAAGATTGATAGAAAACGTCTAAAGCAACTCGTTTGATTTAGAAAAGTGTTAATAAAGCGGGCCCATTAAGTATGGTTTCAATAAGACGAGATAATCTAAACTTGCTGAACGAAAAACATGCCTCCCATATCATATCTTATAGCGATCAGGTCGATCATGTGGTCATTTATTGTCGAGACTTTCAATCGGCTGTAAACACTTTCAACACGGCTGGCTTTACTATATCAAATAAAGCACAACATGAGCATTCTCCGACATTTAATCGTCTTATTCCCTTGGAAAATCAGTATATTGAAATTTTGGGATTAAGAGGAGAATCTCAATCAATTAATGATCCTTACGGATTACAAGAAGCATCTAGTGGATTATACTGGATTGCGCTTGCAACAAATGACGTGGATGCCATACATAGAAAACTTCAATCTGAAAAAATAGGCCATGAAAAACCTTTTTTTTGGAAAAGAAAACTCAATGTCGCTAGTGACGAAATTGTTCGTTTTAGTCAATTGTTTATCTCTGAAAATGAAACCTGCGGACTTCGGTTTTTTTATTCTCAGAATCACGATAGTAATAAGATTTTAGACGATTCTTTGAGGAATCATGTGAATGGTGCTGTTAGGCTTATATCATGTATTCTTTTTGTTCCTGACCTTTACAAAGCAGCACAGAGCTTCGATAGATTTCTCAAGCCTCAGGGTAGATCATTTGAAAAAGATAATAAGGTTTCGTTTTCTTCTCTAAGTTCACCCCTTAACTTTACAGATGACAAACGCCTTATGGGGATTCCTTTTGATGAGGGCGACGCTAGCCAGGCTTTTCCATACAGTATATTGGTAATCCAGGTTATTAATATTTCAAAATTTTCTTCTTATCTAAAAAGAACTAATTTAGAGTACGTGATTTCAGGCGAATGTATTTGGATCGCTCTAAATGAACTTCGTGTCTACTTGTGTTTTATTGAATGAGGGATCGCTGTAATGAGGGGCATGGATATGAAATGAAGGTGCTATTCGATATTCAAATGAGGGCGGTTGAAAGGCCGCCCCGAACTTCAGCGTCCCTCGAATTGTGGCAATCTCTTTTCGATAAATGCCTTTGCGCCTTCAACATGATCATCTGTTCTAGCCGTTGTTATCAAACCCTCGGTTTCGAACGTTAATGCTGTTTCCAAACTGGATTGGGCGGCGGAATCGAGAAGTCGTTTATGAAGGGTGATTGCAACAGGTGCGCGACTGGCGATACGATCTGCCAGCTTCTTGGCCTGCGCTCGTACACTACCTGGTTCAACAAGCTTGTTAATCAGGCCAATGCGAAACGCCTCATTTGCATCAACGAATTCGCCTGTGTAAGCTAGCTCTCTCGCCTTATTCAAACCTACGACTTTTGAAAGGAAAAATGTCCCACCATTTGTAATGGTTATACCGACATTGACTTCTGGAAAACCCATGATAGCAGTTGTATCTGCTACTACGAGATCACACGCCAGGCACATCTCCAGACCCGCTCCAACGGCATAACCGGTAACTGCGGCAATAACGGGAACTGATGAATTTCGAATTTTGCGCGTTGAGTTTTGTAGATTCGTTTGAATTACGCGCAAATCTTTAACCGTTTTTTCTTTGGACTCGATTGCGACGACGTCATCAAGCATACTGCCGACGTCAGCGCCAGCACAGAAGGCCTCTCCGTCGCCAGTTAAGATGGTCACTCGGATGTCAGACCTTTTTTCAATAGCATCCAAAGCGTCGAGAAGTTCTGACCAGGTTGCATTTTTAATTGCATTTAGACGCTCCGGCCTGGAATTTATCAACCAGGCAATCGAGCCATCAACATAGACAGAAAATTGATTTCCAGAATAGATACTGGTGCCGGTTGCACTTGGCTCGACAGCTGCGTGGGAAGAAGTCTTATTCATAATCATTGGCTCCTGAAAATAATGTATATTCGTTCCATACAGTCATTTCGCCGAATATTGACTATATGGTATGGAACTATACCATACGTCTTAAAAATGGGCAATGTCTTTTAGGAAAACTATGGCGACGGGAATTGTTCCTGACAGAAACTAAGTCAAATTTTGAATTCGAATGGCATAAACGGCTAGAAACGGATCTCAGTTTTTTATCCTACAGTGATAGAGAGCTTGTATAGCCAACTGTGGAAGCCCTGCTGCTAATATTGAGGTGTGTTTTTTCATGAAAAAAATTATATAATGCGCAGTGGCTCATTAGCGCTCGTAAACAAGCCTTTCCATTGTGTTTCGAGGTTCAGAGCTAAATAAATTTAAAAATAATTTCTTTAACCGGATTTGTGTGAGTTATATATGAGTCGTGAGAAGTCAAGCGCTGGAAAAAAAGGCTCTGCCAAAAAGGATCGCCCGGACAAACACCGTTTGCAGATATTGGAAGCGGCGGCGGAACTGTTTCTTGAGCGGGGGTATGCCGGAGTTACTATGAACGAGGTGGCGGATAGAGCTGATAAAGCCAAAGCTACAATATATTATTATTTTCAGGATAAGGAAGAACTGATTTTGGAAATATTTAAGCAATCGAGTAATCTGGTTTCCAAACATTTTGAACCTATCGTGCAGTCCAGCCTGCATCCTGCGGAAAAACTAAGAAGAATTATTTACGAATATACTATGCTTATGTGTTCAAACATATTTTTTGAGACAACCTCTATCCGGGGTCCAATGGATCTTCCGGAACCCAGTAAGAGCTCGGTACTAAAGCTTTTTAGAAAAGAGGAGTTGTTATTTGAAAAGTTGATAAAAGAAGGGCAAGAAAAAAATATTTTTAAAGATATACCTCCACGTATATTGATAGAAGCTTTTTTAGGGATGTGCTGCAATATCAGTAAATGGTACAAATACACAAATTTTAAAGCAGAGGAGATTGCAAGTAAATTTATCCTGATATTTGAATATGGATGTTTAAATTCCGATTCTAATTCTCTTCAGGACGTCTTCCCAAGGCCAGAGTCAACAGACGCGGTTTTTGAAGAAATTACGCTGCATGTGAAGGTTCTTGAAGATAATTTATCTGAATTAAATGAAAAATTAAAAAAAGCAAATGCCTCTCTATCTGAAGGACTAGCCAAATAACACGGTCTCATAACGTTCAAATAATACGAAGTATATAAGGGTATCTATCGGTCTGGAAGGTTCCTGCAAAAAATGCGGGCACCAATATTTTTGGTTTGAACATAGTTGTACAGCCCTTCCTGCCCTTTTTCCCTGCCAAAACCAGACTCTTTCACGCCCCCAAATGGTGTCTCCACGCCGCCAATATACCAATCATTTATAAAAACCTGTCCCGTATTAAAATTATTCGCCAAACTGATCGCAATATTTATATCATTAGTATAAATTCCAGACACTAATCCATATTTGGAACTGTTTACCAGCTCAATCGTTTCATCAATAGTTTCGAATTCTGAAACAATCAATACCGGACCAAAAACCTCCTCGTAGAATAATCTCATTTTTTGATCTACATTCTCAACAATTCTCGGTCGAAAAAAATTCCCCTTTAAATTATTTGATAACGAGTTTCCGCCAGACGTAATTCTAGCTCCTTTTTCTTCTGCATCTCTACATATTGATGCTACCTTCTCGAGCTGTTCGCTTGATATCAAGGGGGTTATGTCATTTCCTTCAATGCCTGGGCCTATTGTGATATTGGCGAGCTTTTTCTTCAGGAGGCAAATCAAATCCTTGTAACAGGACCTGTGAATTACAAGCCACGTCAAAGCAGAACAAGCCTGGCCAGACTCTGCGAAAGCGCCTACGAGTATGCTATTGGCGGTCTTTTCAATGTCCGCGTCAGGAAAAACTACCGCAATGGATTTCCCTCCAAGCTCGACAACCGTGGGCAAAATCTTTTCCGCTGCCGCGTGGAGCACTTTTTTTCCGGTTTCCACAGAACCTGTAAAAACAATTTGATTGATTTTGGAGCTATTTAAAAGATAGTTTCCGAGGTCGTTTCCATAGCCACACAATATATTAACTGCACCAGGGGGCAATTCGCTATTGATGCAGGCTTCTCCAATAATCGATATCGCTAAAGGTGTTTGTTCAGGCGATTTAATGATAACAGAATTTCCTGTAGCTAAGGCAGGGGCCAGTGATCTGGCGCATAGTGCAACGGGAGAATTCCAGGGTACGATTTGTAGAGACACGCCATATGGCACGTAAGTTGTGTAGTCAAGGTAGCTCTCTCCCAAAGGAATTGTTTTACCTTCGATTTTGTCTGCAAGGCCGGCGTAATACTCAAAGTATCTAATAGCGGTCTCAAATTCTGTTCGAGCACTGGATATCGATTTACCGTTTTCTAAACACAGTAGTCTGCTTCCCCTCTCAATATTTCTTTTTAGGTAGTCAGCGATTTGGAACAATATTTCACTTCTTTTCTTGGGTGGTATTCTTGAAAGTAGGGATTTATCATTACACGCCTTAGCTGCTATTAAGGCATTTTCTGCATCCTTCTCATCGGCGAGGAAAACCTGTGTAATTTCCTGGAGAGAAGCAGGGTCTTCCACGGGAATAGCTGTAGCTGAGCTTGTCCATTCTCCTCCTATGAGATTAAGCTGGTTTTCGATTGATATCTGATCTTTAGTTTGAGGAGTTTGTTCCACAAATTAATACCTCGTATGTAAAAATGCTAACGACGTTATTCAAGTAATTCGAAGCATTCTCAAGATGATAGGTTATTTAATTCAAGCTCCAAGAGCTGTATGTGCGAGAGATACCCAGTAAGAGGCGCCTAAGGGGAGTATGCGGTCATTAAAATCATAGTATGGATTATGTACCATGCATCCGCCTACTTCACCTTCTCCATTTCCTATAAGTATATAGGCGCCTGGTTTTTTTTCGAGGTAGAAGGCAAAGTCCTCTGACCCCATTATTGGAATTGCGTTCTCATCGACATTCTTGCCGCCGACCAAATTCGTTGCGGCTTGAATGGATTTTTTTGTTGCCTCGGTTGAATTGACTAAGGGCGGATATCCCACGGTGTAATTAAATTTGTATTCAGCACCGAAGGAAATACAGATACCCTTAATGACTTGCTCCATCTGGTTAATAACCAGTTCCCGGCTTGATGTCCTCAGGGTGCGAACGCTTCCTTTCAGCGTTACCAGTTCAGGGATAACATTCAATGCATCCCCGCCATGGACTTGCGTGATTGATATTACGACATTATCCAGTGGATCTAACTTCCTTGAGACGATGCCCTGAATAGTACTAATAATATGTGAAGCTACGAATACAGGGTCAACGCCTGAATGTGGGAAAGCGGCGTGGGTTCCTTTTCCAATAACCTGAATCTCAAAGTGATCTCGGCCGGCCAAAAAGCAGCCGTCTTTAATCTTGAATTTCCCTTCAGGCAAACCAGGATAATTATGCATACCATATATTTCATCCATTGGGAAAAGCTCTAAAAATCCATCATCTATCATACGCCTTGCGCCGGCTTCATTTTCTTCTGCCGGTTGAAATACAAAATGAATCGTTCCATCAAAGTTCCGATTTTCAGATAAGTAAATTGCTGCTCCCATCAGCATGGCGGAATGTCCGTCATGACCGCAAGCATGCATCATTCCAGGTATCGTTGAGCTATGCGAAAAAGTATTTTTTTCTGCAATAGGCAGGGCATCCATATCGGCTCTAAGCCCAATACATTTCGAGCCTGATCCATTTTTCAATGTAGCAACAACGCCAGTTCCAGCCAGCCCCCGGTGTATCTTCAGGCCCGCAGATTCGAGCTTTTGGGCAATGAAGTCAGATGTTTTAAACTCTTTATACGCGATTTCTGGATATTTATGAAACGTGTGGCGCCATTCCGCCATCTCGACTTTTAATGTTTCAAGCCCCTTGAGTAAATTAGTCATGGTTTAAGGCATCCAATTTTTCTAAAGATCATATTTTAACTCATTGATTGTAGATGTAATTTTGTTGTTTCGTAAAGGTTAATACTTGACAATTTAACGATATCTGGTACGATTGGTATGGAGCTATACTATGTGGACTATAGTGCGGCCTAAAAGAAAGCAAGTCAAGCCAAATTAATCTTCAAAAGAGGCGGCAAATTACCGCCTGTGTTTATTAAGGATACGGCATGAAAAAGCTATTCTCAGGTAGAAAACAAGATGCTGTTGATTGGATTGAGGAAAACAAGCAGCTTATTACGGATATTAGCGATCGTATATGGTTGTACGCTGAACCAGCGTTAAAAGAATATAGATCGGCCAAACTTCATGCTAATACGCTAGGGGAGTACGGTTTTGATGTGAGACTGGGTGTCCCGGGGCTTGGCGATACTTCTTTTGTGGCGACTTATGGAAGTGGTTCTCCTGTATTGGCAACCTACGTCGAATATGATGCTGTGGAGGGCACTTCTCAAATGCCTGTGCCGTATAAACAAGAGGTTATGCCCCGGCTTCCGGGTTGCTATGACATGCATCATGGATTAGGGGCAGGAGCGTTGGGTGCTGCTATCGCCACTAAAGAGGTAATGGAAAAATACCAAATAGCCGGCACGCTAAAAGTCTTTGGTTGCCCCGCTGAAAAAAATGCGCTTGGAAAAAATTTAATGGAGCGTGCCGGGATGTTCGATGATCTTGACGCATGCGTAGGTTGGCATCCAACCCATGAGACGGGTGTAGAAACATTAAACTATATGACGATTAGTAGCAATAATCATACCAGGCATACCTTTACAGGAGCTTCAGTATATAACGCGCTGCCTTGGGGCGGTAATAATGCATATCAGGCAGCACAACTGATGGATATTGCTGTGAATTATGTTAAAGACAGCATCGTACATATCCATGAAGCGCCAGTATTTGCATCTATTTTTGATACCTCCTATGCGGATTACGGACTTAGCAGTGTGCCGGGAAATGCCAGACTGACTTATGTAACACGGGCTTTAAAAAGAAAAGACAATGAAGAAATACAAAAGCGCATATTTACTTGTGCAAATGCCGCGGCGATGGCGCTTGGCGTTGAAGTAAAAAATGAAGTTGTTACAGGTACTTGGGAACCAATTCCTAATTTTTCACTCGCGGAAACCGCATTTAAAAATATAGAGATAATCGGTGTCCCCAAATTAACGGAAAACGATATTGAGTACGTACAGGAAATATATAAGTCGTTGGGGCAGAATGTGCCGGCTAATCCGCTAGGCGAGCAAGAGCCTGTTAAACCGGGTTCCAAGGGGTATTCACATTTGCCTGCGACCGGTGATTCAACTATTTTTTCATATAAATGCCCCAATCTTATGATTTCTACGAATTATCTCGTCTATGGCTGGCCTGATTGGGCTACCGCTACTCTTGGATTAACAAATATCGCCCACCAATCAATTTTGTCAGCCTCAAAGATGGTGGCCACAACATTGTTAGACCTTTTTGAGGATCAGACTGCGCTCAAAGAGGCGAAAGAAGAGTTTTATGAGCGGACAAAAGATATTGAGTTTTACAACCCCGTTCCTGAAGATCGAGAGTTTCAGCCGCCAGCTCCTCTTCCGGACTCACATTATCACTCTGTTTTGGAGGCATTCAAGCGAGGGCCTAAATGGAATAAGCTGGAACCTGAGTTGAGTGAAAGGCTTGACCGTATAGGGAAGTCTATTGAGCAAGAAATCGAATCGGGTTTATAGAAGCCATCTCATAAACCCTCGCGGTCGCGGCCTCGTTCATGTTTTAGGGGCAACGATACCAGTTTTACACGCTAATGAAAGCAGGTCACACACAAAAGAGATCGCATAACTGCTGGACAGAAGCCCGTCCACCATTAGTCGCGAGCTGCGGCGCAATCGCGGTCTACGAGGCTATAGGCCCGCCCAGGCCCAGCGTTTGAGCGATACACGCCGTGCAGCAGCCGAAAAGTCGCGCAAGCTCACACCCGAGGTGATGGATTGGGTTAAGAGATTGATACGGCAAGAATGGAGTCCCCAGCAGGTGGTAGATTACCTCGGTCGGCATCATCACGTATCCCTTCACCATGAGACCATCTATCAGGTGATCTACGCTGACAAAGCGAATGGCGGCGATCTTTATACACACCTGAGGATTGTGTCAAAGCCCTATCGCAAGCGCTATGGCACCTGCGACGACCGCGGCAAGATCAAAAACCGGGTCGACATTGATGAGCGGCCAAACATTGTCGACAGACGAGCCCGCATTGGCGACCGGGAAGGTGACGCGGTAATGGGCAAGGGCCGCAAGAGTGCATTGCTAACTTTTGTTGAGCGCAAGACGCGGTATACCGTGATCGTTAAGTTGAGTGGCAAGCGGGCTGATTTACTGGCGGCGGCGGCGATCGAACAGATGAAGCCACTCAATACGCAGGTGAAGACGATAACCATTTGAGTAACGTAATTGCAGTTATTACTTGAATTCGCCATACTATGGTGTATAGTTGTATACTGATTGGTATGGTTATTGGATGAGCCGGCGATACTGACAACATATTCTTGTTCAAGTGAGCTTGGGAAAAGTCTTAAACCAGGCTTTGTTAAGAGAGATAGTTGGAGGGTAAATCATGATTAGAATAACGTTTTTTATAGTCGGATTTTTGGTTAGTTTTTCAGTATATAGCGTTGAGGTACAAGCTGGTGAGGTACAAGCTGGTGATGAAAAATCTGGTGCTACTAATAAGATTGAAGAGATTTTTGTTACTGCGCAAAGAAGAAGAGAATCAGCGCAGGATGTGCCAATTTCCCTTACAGCACTAGAGTGGAGCGAAGTTGATAACTACCTTGATAATGCTTTTGACTTGGGCAAAATGTTGCCCAACGTTCAAACAGATAACTACATTGGAATGAGTATTCCCTTCTTTTCCATCAGAGGAATATCAAACGCTAATTTCCATGGACAGGCAAATGCACCAATCATGGTATACCACGATGGTTTGGTATTGAATAGTTTAATACTCCAGGGACTACCGTTGTACGACCAGGAGCGCATTGAGGTTCTCAGGGGACCTCAGGGGACTCTTTTTGGAAGAAACGCTACGGGAGGCGCTATGCAGTTTATTTCTGCTAAACCCGAGAAAGAGTTTGGTGGAAACTTTAACCTGACGCTCGGCAATTACGACAGGATCGCATATACAGGCGCTATTACCGGTCCTATATCAGAAACCTTGACTGGAAGATTTGCATTTCTTTCAGATGAGAATAAAGGGGATTTAAAAAACGTAACTACCGGTAGAAAAGATGGAGAAGATGATTATTGGTCCGTACGAGGTATTATGGACTGGGAGCCGACGGATAAATTAAGCGTTCGTTTTAAAACCCAGGTATGGGAGGGAACGGCATCTCCTGTCCTTCACTCATCGTTTGAGAAACCCACAGATCCATTTTTCGGCGCAATAGCGGATTCGATAGGCTTTACTTCGAATCCCGGAGGGAAAGATGACGACTTTAAACACATTTCCGCACAGTTCGATCAAAGGGAAAAAATTGATTATGACCTGTATTCAATCGAAATAAACTATGATTTATCGGATTATACCCTGACGGCAATCGGTGGGTTTGTTGATACAACCTATGAGTATTTCCTGTCAAATTCTCAAATGCCCATACCGATCTATGATGAAAGGGCGCTATACGATATAGAGCAGTCAAGCGTTGAGCTAAGACTGGCGTCGGAAACTTCAAGCCAGTTTCAGTGGATGTTGGGTGGATTTTATCTGGAAGAAGATTCAAAGGCGCGCACCAACCTATTGGAGACCGGCATTTTTGCTGCAGATATCAACAATGTTTCACCGAGTGGAGGCGTATTTCTTCCGGGTGTGGGCGTAGTCACCCCGGCTGTACCCGTCGTAAAAGAAAGACATGCGAACCAGCTAATGAAATCTTATGCATTCTTTGTGCATACAACGTTTGACTGGACTGAAAAACTGAAAACAACGCATGCGATAAGGTGGAATGTTGAAGATAAAGACTTTACCAATGTGCTTGGTCGTTTTGGAACGTTTGCATCAGATCTTGCATTGCTGCCGGGAGAGTCTGAGGCTTTTTACACAGCGCTGATACAGAATAAAATTCAGTATACTCAGCCCAGACAAGAGGTCGATGGGGACGATAGCTGGAATGAGCTAACCTGGCGACTGTCTGCAGATTATAAGCTGGAAGACAAAAAACTTTTGTACGCCAGTATATCGAAAGGCTTTCGAGGAGGTGCTTTCAATCCTGCGGCGGATACGCCATCCGAAGTGGTAACCGTTAATCCCGAAACTGTCATCTCATATGAAATAGGCTTAAAGTCAGATTGGTATGATGGCCGGTTACGGATAAATACTGCCATGTTTTACTCTGATTATCAGGATTATCAAACTATTCAAACAGAAAATATAGATAGCGATTTTGTTCAGGTGCTGAGTAATCTCGACAAAGCAAGCATTTATGGTGCGGAACTCGAATTGTGGGCTTTGCCCACCACGAATGTGAGCCTCATGCTGGGATTCGGCGTTGTTGAATCTGAAATTAAAAAGGCAAATGATCCAGGGATAGAAGGCAACGTGCTTCCTTATGCTGAAGACTTTAATTTCAATGGTATGCTGCGTTATGAAATCCCCACAGAAATTGGCACTTTCGCCCCCGAACTTCGCTGGAATTATCGAGGTAACTTCTATACTACGAAAGAAAATGATTTCGAAGAGTTGGGTGATTATTGGATTAGCGATTTTCTCATAAACTATCAACATCCCAACGAATCCTTTCACCTCTCGTTTTTCGTTAACAATATAACGGACAATGTTCAAGTAATCACAACATTCTGTCCATCATCACCTTCGGTTACGTGTTTGGGGTCCGATGACGCCGCAATAAATGCGAGAAGAACTTATGGTATAAAAATCGGAGTAGATTTCTGATATGGATTGTTCTCGTTATGACGAAGTCTGTCGTTGAGAAATAGAGGTGAAGGGTATGAATCATTCCGGTGTATGGGATGAGTAGGACACTTCACCTCTTCTCTTTTTAAACGTTGATGTTGTTGTTTTTAAAATGAAACAGCCAGAGGCGGCACATACAATACCATCGAGAATTGACCTCAATTCTTGCGCTTGACTTTTCTGGGCTGGCATTGATAAAAGCGGAAGTTCTTTGCTCCATGAATAGATTTTCGATGGAAAGTTGGTCTTGGTGGTTTAGGGTTCGAGCATGATTATGACCAGTAATGAGCCGGTGTGGAATGAATCGGCAATTGAGAAACCTTTAACCCATGCCCCCAAAAATGGAATAAAGCTTGATTTTCTTGTCGTAGGTGCAGGGTATACCGGAATATCGGCAGCAATCAAATTAGCCGGGCAAGGAGTAAAAGTCGCAATTGTAGATCAGCATGAAATTGGGTATGGCGGATCGGGAAGAAATACAGGCCTTGTAAACGCGGGGCTGTGGCTATCAGCGACAGAAATAGTAAAACGCCTGGGAAGTAGAGACGGGGTTAAGCTTATCAAAACTCTTGCTAACGCCCCTGACCATGTTTTTAATCTGATTAGAAACTATGGTATCGAATGTGAAGCGACACAAAGCGGTACTTGTCATTTGGCGCATAATGACCGGGCTCTTCAGAATCAAATTAAACATTATAAGCCCATGTTGGATTACGGTGTCAGCTTTCAGGTCATGACCGCAGAACAGGCTGTTCGGTTGACCGGAATTCACAATTACTGTGGTGGAATTTTCCATCCCAGAGGCGGTACGGTTCAGCCCTTGAGCCTGGTGCGTGGCCTTGCTCAGCAAGCTATTAATTCAGGGGCGGAAATTTATGAGAACACCAAAGCTGAATATTTCGAAAGACAGGGTAATTTCTGGGCAATAAAATTATCAGGCGCCACGATTTACGCTGAAAAAGTCCTGCTTGCTACTAATGCTTATACGGGGGAGGAAATAGGCGATATCCATCATTCATTCATACCCATAAAATTTTTTCAGCTCGCTACTACACCGATAGATGACGAATCAGCTGAATCGATATTACCTGATAAACAGGGAGTATGGGATACTCGGTTGATGTTGCGTGCTTTTAGGCGAGATAGTGCCGGGAGGATTATATTCGGTACGCTTGGACATTTCACAAAATTTACGGAAAATATCCATAAAAATTGGGCGACAAATTCACTAAGAAAATTGGCTCCTGAGCTAAAGGACGTACAGTGGTCTCATTACTGGAACGGTCAGTTAGCGTTCACAACGAACGCCATACCGCATTTACATGAGGTCGGTCAAGGTATGTACAGTTGCATGGGTTATAACGGTCGTGGAATTGGGCCTGGGATTATCTTCGGTTCTTTGCTTGGCGAATTTATGATGAACGGAGACAAGCAAAAATTACCCTTGCCGTTTACCCCTATAGCAAAGGTCAGACTCCGAACGCTCAAATCTTCTTCGATTGAATTTTACTCTTTAGCGCGACACTTAATGGGTGAAAATTAGGTAAAAGTTAGACCGAGTTCGGATAGTGTAAGTGTTTTTGCTTTTTTTTGGCCGGTACGCGGTTTGTAACTGAATACTCTCCACCGGAGCCGCCACCGGCCAGTACCTAATCGAAGTTTTTACAGTATTTCCACCAGACCGGCTGCACCCATGCCGCCACCGATGCACATCGTAATAACAGCGTATTTTGCTTTTCGCCTCTTACCCTCAAGTAAAGCATGGCCAACCATTCTGGCGCCACTCATACCATAGGGGTGTCCAATAGAAATTGCGCCTCCGTTTACGTTCAACTTCTCATTCGGAATTCCGAGCCTATCCCTGCAATACACCACCTGCACGGCAAAAGCCTCGTTAAGTTCCCACAGATCGATATCATCGATACTTAACCCCGTTTGCTGCAGTAGCTTGGGTACAGCAAAAACAGGGCCTATTCCCATCTCATCCGGTTCACAGCCACTAATGGCAATTCCCCTGAAAACGCCAAGTGGTTCGATATTCCTTTTATTTACTTCTTCTTCGCTCATTAGTACAAGCGCTGCCGATCCGTCTGATATTTGACTGGCATTGCCGGCAGTTATCGTCCCTTGTTCACTGGCGGCCGGTTTCAACTCGGAGAGTTTTTCGATATTTGTCCCTGGCCTATTGCCTTCATCAGATAATAATTCTACCGGTTCTTCGTGCTGCTCTCCGGTGGCTTTATCGATAACAATTTTGGTTGTCCTGAGTGGCACAATTTCATCATCAAATAACCCTGCTTGTTGTGCCTGAGCGGTTCGTTCCTGACTTTGCACGGCGTACAAATCCTGATCTTCTCTTGAAATCCCATACCGTTTGGCTACGATTTCTGCTGTATCTATCATTGGCAGATAAAGGTCAGGTTTATTAGCCAGAATCCACTCTTCATGTGCGCGATATCTATTCATATGTTTGTTTTCGACCAGACTTAAGGATTCAACGCCTCCGGCAACAAGAATATTGGCGTTTCCCGTTTGGATACGTTGAGCGGCAATAGCAACTGCTTCCAGCCCAGATGCGCAAAAACGATTCACGGTCATTCCAGCAGTTTCCACTGGTAAACCTGCACGAATCGCAGATTGCCTGGCTATGTTTTCGCCGGTTGCTCCCTCGGGTAGTGCGCAACCAAAGATAACATCCTCAATAAAACGGGGTTCTAAAGTGCTTCTTTCCACGGCGTGGCGGATAGAGCAAGCACCCAGAGTTGCCCCGTGAGTATTATTAAACGCACCTCTGTGCGATTTCCCAATAGGTATTCTGGCATAAGAAACGATAAAAGCATTCTTCATAAAATATCTGTCCGTTAAGTTAAGGTTAAAACACAATAGCTAATACGCTATCATCTGGTTAGCTTAATATTAGAGTTGTTCCAGTCCCATGTTGAATTGGTAATTCCCTTTTCTTTTAAAAGTATCTTTTTCACTTTCCCTGACTCAGTTTTAGGCATGTTTTCGGTAAAATCTATATATCTGGGAATCATAAAGTAGGGCAGCTTATTATCGAGGAACTGTATAATCTCCTCATGTGTAATTGAGCCTTCTTTTTTAAGCACAATAGCAGCCATAACTTCGTCTTCTGAGAGCTCTGATGGCACCGGAAATACTGCAGCTTCAGACACCGCAGGATGTTTGTGAATTTGATCCTCAACTTCTACTGAAGATATGTTTTCGCCCCCTTTCCTAATGACATCTTTACATCGATCGACGAAATAGTAGTATCCATCATCGTCCGCATACATAATGTCGCCCGTATGGAACCACAAATTTCTAAAAGAATTAATTGTTGCTTCAGGGTTTTTCCAATAACCAGGAGTTATTGCAAAAGGTATCTTTGGTCGAACCAAAAGTTCACCGCTTTGACCAGTTGGTAATTCGTTGTCGTTTTCATCGGCAATCCGGACATCATAAAGTTCGTTGCGTACCTTTCCACAAGTGAGTCGGTTAGGAGAATTGTTGTCACCAATAATAGGAGAACCAATTTCTGTGGAACCATATGCGGTCCAGACGCTAACCCCAAATCGCTCCTCAATTTGGGGTATATCCAGGGTGGATGGGGCAATGCAAATTCGTTTTAATGGGTTGTGAGAATCGTTTGCAGATCGGTCTTCTCGACTAATAAAATTAACCATAGAACCCAGCAAAAATGCTATGGTTATTTCATAGTTTGATATATCGGACCAAAATCTGCTTGCACTGAAAGTTTTAGTTAAGACGGCTGAAGCTCCAGCAATAGCCACACCATAGATGATTGCCCATAATCCACCTATGTGGAAGAGCGGCAAGGTCGCATAGTAGCGATCCTCTTTTCCAAGAAAGCCGGCTTGATATCCCGCAGAAGCGTATAAGTAACATTGCACGTGAGTGCATATAACTCCCTTTGAGGGTCCGGTAGTGCCGGAAGTGTAATAGATGCCCATAACATTATCAGGGCTTTGATCCACGGCCACAAAAGTCCGCGGAGGAATATCGAAAATGTTATCCACATAGTGCATTGAAAAAGGGGAGCCTTCATTATATTTTTTATCAGGTCTAGTTATCTTTTCACTATCCAAATCGAGGATTATTAGCCCATTTAATTGAATTAATTTCTCAGAAACATCTTTTATATTGTTACTCAAGGATTTATTTGTCAGGCAATACTTTGCTTCGGAGTCGTTTATGATGTGTGTCAGCATATCACCCTTAAAAGCGGTGTTTATCGGCACCTGTATCGCGCCGAGCTTGGCAAGAGCACAAAATAAAATTACATACTCGATAGAATTGGGCAACAGAATGGCGAGAGTATCACCTTCACAGACACCCATGTCAGCTAAATAAGATGCAAAAGTATCGGATAGCCTGTCCATTTCCGCATAAGTTATCGTTCGATCTTCAGTAATTATCCAGACACACTCACCATTTTCCCTGGCGGCTGAATGAATTACCGACGAAATTGTCGGTATAGATCCAAAATCATTTGAAATATACATGCCTACTCCGCGTGAACGTCAACTAATCTTAGATTTTCAAAACATATTATTTCCCGGTTTAAGCAGGTGTTGTGAAAATGTTCTGCCGTGAAATTATTCGCTTATAATGGTTGCCAACGGATAATTCCTGCGTAACACCAATACCCCCGTGGAGTTGAATGGCTTCGTTGGCTATTCTAATAGAAGCCTGGTCAATAAATTTTTTTGCCGATAGCGTGAAGCTATAATCAATTTCACGGTCTGATGAGGCGATATTGCACATAAATTCGATATAAATTTTGCACTGAAATAAATCCATATACATATCGGTTACGCGATGTTGAAGAGCCTGGAATTCTATGAGTGGGCTATTGAATTGACGACGAATTTTCAGGTATGAAACAGTCTGATTAAACAGTGTTTGCATAGAGCCGACAATTTCAGCACAGGTTGCGCAAATTGCAAAGATAAGTGTATGGTTCAATGTCGTTATAGCGTTTTTTCCCTTTATAAGCAGATTGGCCGGATTTACAATAACGTTACGGATGGATACCGTTGAAACAGGAGAGCCATCAATTGAGGATATCGTGTCGATAGAAATTCCATCCAGGTCTTTAGGGATTATAAAAAGACCAAATTCTGATTTTTCCGAATCTTTTTCATGTATATTGGCAGAAACGATTAAATAGTCTGCCAATGCGGCAGATAAAACATTGATTTTTGATGCATCAAGCCGAAAACCCTCATCCAGCGCGACGGCCTTCGAGCAGGTTGGGGAGCTGATATAATTTGCATTTCTCTCAAAGTGTGCGAGAGAAACTATAGTTTTTCCTGAAATTATTGACTGCAAAATATCAGTGTTATGGTTAGTCTCTTTACATAAACTGATCAATGTTTCAGCAATTACTACAGTGCTTAAGAAAGGGATGTCAATCAAATGCCTTCCTATAGCTTCGCTGATTAATAAAGCCTCGGCAAAAGACCCGGTTTCATCACTTATGCCTCTTTTATTGCACATCCCAAGCCAGCCATATTTAGCAAAGCTATCCCAAATTTCCAATACATTTTTTTCTGTCGAGTCATCCCTTGTTTTTTGCTTCTTATCTGACAGGCCGGCAAGGTAACGATGAACGGCATCATGTAGCATTTTCTGTTCATCTGTTAGATCAATATTCATATTCCCATCTCGTTCTCTTTGATAATATTTCTTGCGATTACATTTCGAAGTACTTCGTTCGTACCGCCATAGATACTTGTTGCACGATTCCATAAATGCTCGGCTAAAAATCTCCGCTTTTCTTGGAAATTATCACATAACATATAATTATTATTCACTGAATCCATAGAATCGTAAGTAAGCGTATCAGGGCCTATTACTCGAATTGCTAAATCCGTTATTCGTTTCTGTATTTCGCTGCCTTTAATTTTTAGTGTCAGAGCATCCTTCGTGTCGGCGTTGGGAGATGATAGTACCCATAATTGAGTGAGTTCAAGAGCGTCAAGATCAACTATTATTTCTTTAAGTTTTATAAGTAACTCATATTTCTCCGCAGGTTTGATATTTCGCTCCTCGCTAATTGACAGGATGAGCTCATGAAGATTCCGGCTGTTTCTTCTTGATCGGCCAACCTCAGCTACTGATGTTCTTTCTTTTTCCAGCAGAAATTTTGCAATACTCCACGCCTGATTTTCTTCTCCGATAAGGTTTTCAGCCGGCACACGAACATCATCCAAAAAAACCTGATTGATATGGTGTTTGTTATCTATTGTAATTATGGGGTCTACAGTAATTCCCGGAGATTTCATATCTATCAGGAGCATTGATATAGCGTGCTTTCCTTCATTCCCGTGTTCCATCTTAACCAGGCAAAACATATAGTCTGCCCAGTGTGCTTCAGACGTCCATAGCTTGTGTCCGTTAACTATATAGTCGCTCCCGGATCTGGTCGCTTTTGTTCTCAGTGAAGCAAGATCTGACCCTGCCTCGGGTTCGGAGTATCCCTGACACCACAGATGGCGGCATTTAGCGATTCCTGGTAGATATTTCTCTATTTGGTATTTGCTGCCAAAGGTATAGAGTACCGGCCCTATCATTGATACCCCAAATGGTGAGACTGGTGGCGCATCTGCAAGTGCAAGTTCTCGTTCAAGGATTGCATATTTAACGGGAGACCAATCTTGACCACCATGTTCCTTAGGCCAATGTGGAATAAGCCAGCCTCTCTTTGAGAGTTTTCTATACCATTCCAGGTGGTCTTCCTTGGTTAGATCTCTATTTGCGTAAATTTTACTAAAAATCCGGTTATTTCTTTCTTCTTCCAAAAAGTTATGTATCTCCTTTCGAAGGTCTTTGAGTTCTGTCGAAAGTAGTAAATCCAAATTCATTTCAGATCCCTTAAAAATGCCCATATTAGTTCTGCTCGTGTTGAGAATAGATGGAAAATAATTTATGTATTCCTGCGTAAGAAAGCTTTACATCAATTCCGAGTTCTTCTAGTATATATACCGTATGGTCGAAATACAACCGATCGGTATGATGTCTTCTGTTGTTTAGATTTAGGGCTCCGATATCGATTAAACGGTTTTAATTGAGAGCAAGTAGAAGGTAGGTAATTAAGAAGGTAGGTAATTAAATGTCAGGCAAAGTTTGGACTAGAGATATTGATGAAATTCGTGTGATAACAGTCCACAATCCTCCAGTAAATGCGCTTGGACATGAAGTTAGAAAAGGTCTAATACACGAGATTAGCAAGGCTGAAAATGATGAAAGTGTCGCGGCTATAATTCTTACGGGTGATGAGGGTAAGTTTGTTGGCGGTGCTGATATAAAGGAATTTGCAGCCGAAGCGTTGAAACCTGACATACCCGAGCTTGTTGATTTCATAGAAGATTGTGCAAAATTAGTAGTATCCGCTATTCAGGGATATTGCCTCGGGGGCGGGTTGGAGCTGGCGTTGGCTACTCACTATCGATGTGCCGATAAAAGTTCAGTGCTTGGATTGCCGGAAGTCAAACTTGGGCTGCTTCCGGGGGCTGGCGGCACGCAAAGGCTACCCAGGATTGCCGGTATTCCTTTCGCTTTGGAAATGATAGTACAAGGAGAGAGGATAACAGCAAACCAGGCATTGGATAACGGTGTTGTGGATGTGGTGTTTGAGGGTAATATTCTTGAGCAAAGTCTGGTGTATACAAAGGATTTGATCAAAACAGGAGCGGGCAGACGAAAGACCGGTGACCTTTCTGTTCCTGAAACTGACAACGTCGACAGTAAGTCAATATTCGACGAATACCGCAGAAAGATTGCGACGCAGGCTCGAGGGCTGCTCTCTCCCTGGAAGGCGATTGACGCCATCGAAGCATCTTTGACCATGCCGATCTCGGAAGGATGTGAATACGAGTCTAAACTTTTTATGGAATGTTTATCCTCTCCTCAAAGTAAGGCTCAAATACATGCTTTTTTTGCAGAAAGAGAAGTCGGCAAAAAATATTTATCAAAAAAAATGGGCAATGTGGTAAGTGTGAATTCAGCCGGTGTATTAGGGTCGGGGACTATGGGTGCTGGTATTGCAATGTCTTTTGCCAACGCTGGAATTCCCGTAAAAATACTGGATAAAAATAAAGACAGTTTGAAAAAAGCCATAGAAAATATTAAGGCAAACTATGATCGTAGTGCCCAAAAAGGCCGGATTAGCTTGCAAGAAGCTCAAAATCGACATTCATTGATCGAACCCGTATATGAAGATATCGATAGTTTTAAAGATTTGGATATTGTTGTAGAAGCTGTATACGAGGAGATGTCAGTCAAAAAGGCTGTTTTCAAAGAATTAGACAGTATATGTAAAAAGAGTGCAATTCTGGCAACAAATACGTCTTCTTTGGATATTAATGAGATCGCTTCCTGTACCTCAAGGCCTGAATCCGTTATAGGTATGCATTTCTTTAGTCCCGCAAACATAATGCGGCTTGTTGAAGTTGTTGAAGGAGAGATGACTAAAGAGGACATCGTATGTTCGGTTATGCAACTTTGCAAACGTATGAATAAAATTGGCGTAGTAGTAGGTGTATGCGATGGTTTCGTGGCTAACAGGATGGCAGAGCCTTATTATCGTGAAGCAAGCTTAATGTTGGAAGAGGGCGCCTTGCCTAAAGATATAGACGAGGCTATATATGAATTCGGTATGCCGATGGGTCCCTTTACTCTTGGTGATCTTGCCGGAAACGATATTGATTGGAGAATGAGAAAGAGAAGGAAAGAAGAGGGAGCTTATGTAGACAACATTTATCCCTATACGGTTGCCGATACTATATGCGAAATGGGGCGGTTTGGCCAGAAGGTGGGTAAAGGCTGGTACAAATACGAACCTGGTAATCGAACGCCTGTACTGGACGAGGAAGTTCACGACATTATTTGCAAGCGCTCTTTAGAGCTTGGTGTTGAGCAGCGAGTGATAAATAGCTCAGAGATAGTCGAACGTTGTATCTTTTCTCTTATTAATGAAGGGGCTCTCATTCTTGAGGAGGGTATTGCCCGATCGCCAACGGATATCGATGTAATTTTCTTAAACGGATTCGGTTTTCCGGTCCATACCGGTGGGCCAATGTTTTATGCAGACCATTTAGGAATAAAAAATGTCTATAGAAAACTGAAAAAATTCGAAGAGATACATGGTAAGCATTGGCGTCCCTCTAATCTAATAAAACAACTGGCGGAGGAAGATAAAGGTTTTTACGAAGCATATGCTAACCAGTGATTAGTGACGTAATAACACTGCCTTTCCCAATTTAGCATCTTCCAAAAATGTGCTAATGAGATAAATGTTATGACCAAACGAAAAAACTTAATGATACTCGGGGCTGGTGATGTTGGGACACGTTTGGCTGATATGCTATTAAGTAGAAAGTCTGTAGAATCTTTAATCTTAGTTGACAGGGCCGATTCAGAAGGGAGAAAGAAGGCTTATATGCTCGCGGCCTGTCATCGGGCTGATATAAGATTTGTACCTGCCGACTGTACGAATCAGGAAATCCTTGAATCAGTTTTAAAGAAACACCAACCCGACATAATCGTGCAGGCTGCAAGCTTATTAAGCCCGTGGAGAATTATAGGTAAACGTCATCCTCTGGCTGAAGTGCTGCACAAAGTGGGTGTCGGCGTTCAGTTACCTTGCCATATATCCATATTAAAGTGCCTGATGCGTACCTTGCATGATATGGGTAGTGAAACTCCGGTGGTTAATGTCAGTTTCCCGGATTTAAATCATTTTCTTCTCGGAAAAATGGGGCTGCCCACACCTAAAGCGGGATTGGGGAATACCGGGATTATTCATCTTAGAACCTCAGTAAATCTCTGGAATCGCTTACGAAAATCCGAAAAGCACGTAAATGATCTGCCGGTTATAAGAGTATTGGCCCAACACTCGCAAGTGTATGACGTTATGCTATCCCAGCAGCCGGTGGAAGAAAGGCGGGTCAGGGTGTATATTGGTGAAGAAGGTAAAAGAGACGACGACATTGCTTACATTGGGAAAAGTGTTGAGAGCGTAGACAGCAGCTTTAATATAATTACTGCCGCATCCTGTATCCCTGTTATAGAAGCGCTCGTCGACCCTTCAATCCGAGCCCAGGTTTCCGTTGCGGGGCCGCAGGGGCTTTTGGGAGGTTACCCCGTGCTTATTGACGAAGGGGAGATAAGTCTCGATTTACCTCAGAACCTCACGTTGTGTGCAGCGCTGGAATATAACAGATCCATTATTAAAATGGATGGGATAGAAGAAGTGGATTCAGCTGGAACAGTATATTACACAGAGAAGGCTCGTGAACTTATGAAAAATTTAAATCCGGGGTTGGTAGAGCCTCTTCCCCTGGATCAACTTGATAAACGAGCGAAAGAATTACTGGAATTTATATCTGACCTGTAATAATTTTTAAATGAGCGTAAGAGATATGTCGATAAACGAAAACACCTTACCGTATCTCCTTAAAAGTATGGCTGAGAGCCACGCGGAAAAGCCATGGATTATCGCTGATGGAGAGCAGTACACCTATGCGGAGGTTGATAAGCTATCCGATATCATGGCGGCCAACCTGATAGACTCAGGCGTTTCAGCGGGCGACGTGGTTGGCGTAATGATGGAGGATTGCGCGGATTACCTCACGTTATGGTGCGCATTGTCCAAGATAGGCGCTATAGAGGTACCTATAAATACTGGCTACAAAGGTGATCTGCTCATACATGTGCTTACAGACTCCAGGGCAAGTACAGTAGTTATATCTGAGAGATATGTGGATAGGCTGTATGAAATATCTCACTCAATCCAGATGGTGAAAAGACTCTACATCAAAGATTCCAATGTGGCGTCCAATTCTCCCAAGCCTGAAAAACACGAGTTTGAAAACATTGATATAAATAATATCGCCAAATTAAAGTCAAAAAATTCCAGGAAGGTCAAACATACTCCGGCTACAGTTGATATTTTATCTATAATGTATACCTCTGGCACCACGGGGCCATCTAAAGGTGTAATGGTATCGCACGCTCATGCGTTTGAATATTCGAAAGGCTGTGCATCGGTACTGGAGCTTAATAAGAACGATATCTACTACACTGGAGGTCTTCCGCTTTTTCATATTGCCGGGCGATGGGGAGTATGCCTGGCCGCCGCACAAAAAGGCGCAACCGCGGTCATACCGGATTCCTTCAGTGCCTCAAGGTTCCTGGAGGATGTTCGTCGCAATAATGTTACAGCTACATTTCTCCTTGGTGTAATGGCCAACTTTTTAAGAAATCAACCTGAAAAAGGGGACGATAACACTACTCTGGAAAAAGTCCTGATGTGTCCGTTATTGAAAGATCTGGACCAATTTTGTAAACGATTTGGTGTCCGGGTGTGCACAGCTTATGCGTCTACGGAAGTTAACCTTCCCATCGCCATGCCATTGTGTACAGCCGTGCCGGATAGCCAAATAGTTGGCAAAGTAAGAACTCAGGATTTTGAAATTCGCATCGCAAATGAAAATGATGAAGAAGTTCCTGTCGGGGAAGTGGGTGAAATATTGGTCCGGCCAAGAAAGCCCTGGACGACAATGCTTGGATATGTCAATCATCCTGAATGGACTCTGCAAAAATGGAGGAATTTGTGGCTTCATAGCGGTGATGCGGGAAAAATTGATGACGAAGGTAATTGTTATTTTGTAGATAGAGTTAGTGACTCTATAAGAAGAAGAGGTGAAAACATATCCTCTATGGAAGTGGAGAGTGTGATTCAACAGCATGAGTCTATTACTGAATGCGCAGTTTTTCCCGTAAAAGCTGAATATTCAGAAGAAGAAGTAATGGTCTCGATAGTAGTTAAACCTGATGCCAAAATTTCCCCTGAAGATATATACAAATTTGCTGAGCAGAAACTCCCTGCTTTCATGGTTCCAAAATATATAAATATCGTGAATGAATTGCCGAAAACGCCGACAGGGAAAATTCAAAAGAGTGACCTTAAAAAGTCCGGAGTAACAGCGACTACCTGGGACAGAGACAAAGCATAGCTCTAAAAGTAGCTGCCCTTAAACCAGTAGAGCGGGATGGCTTCTACATATTTCCAATACTGTGACCACCATCTACAGGTAGTGCTACACCATTGATAAAAGAGCCTGCATCACTGGCTAACAGCATAAACGGCCCTGTGAGCTCATCCAGATTACCCGTGCGCCGTGCCGGCATGCCGGCAATATAGGCCTGCCCTTTTTCACTGGCAAAGTACTCCCGATTCATCTCAGTGACAAAATAGCCGGGACACAATGCATTCACCCTGATGCCTTTACGACACCATTCAAGAGCCAGGCTTTTGGTCAACTGAATCACTGCGGCTTTGGAGGTTGCATAGGCGCTTTGGGAAATAGCCACACGCAGGCCCAATAGCGATGCCGTATTCACAATACTGCCGGGTTGGCCTGCCGCAATCATGCGCTTGCCCGCTTCCAGGGCAACCAGCCAGGCACCCTTGAGGTTAGTATCGAGCACAAAATCCCAGTTCGATTCATCGATATCAACCGCAAGTTTTGAGACGGTTACGCCAGCGGGTGCCTTCGGTATAGACCAAAACAACGCGATCAGGATCCCTGCTGTTCCAGGCATCTTCTGCCATGCGTACCTTTTGGGTAGCGGTTTCGGATGTAAACGGGGGCAGAGGGGGTTTGGTTTCCATGGCGGCTCCTTTTTGTCTATCCCACAAATGTTATCTTCCACGAGCGTGGCTCCGCGATATTATAGATAAGGCGTTTCAATCAGCTCAATGGTGTAACCGTCGGGGTCCTTAATAAAGGCGATGACTTCCTGGTTACTTCTTACTTCCGCAGTAAAAGCCATCGGCCCCGGAGCCCGAATGATTTCAACGCCCATCAAGGCAAGACGTTTACAAACTGCGTAAATATCAACAACGCCGATGGCGATATGACCAAATCCAGTGCCGTGGCTGTAGCTTTCCTCACCCCAATTATGGGTAAGTTCGATGGTGCTATTCGACGCTTCATCGCCGTAACCAATAAATACCAAAGTGAAGCGGCCCTCGAGGTAGTTTTCCGTGCGCAGCTTCTTCATGCCTAAGGCACCCAGGTAAAAGGTCAGCGATTGTTCCAGGTTGCTGACACGGATCATGGTGTGCAGCAAGCGTCCCTGCGGCACCGGGCGGTCTAAATC
Source organism: Cellvibrionaceae bacterium (assembly GCA_050290225.1). GTDB lineage: Bacteria > Pseudomonadota > Gammaproteobacteria > Pseudomonadales > Cellvibrionaceae > JBNKHG01. The sequence continues at coordinate 104,011 of JBNKHG010000033.1, read as the reverse complement.
AGCCAGAGTTTGTTCGTTCATGAGCTTTGTGTCTCGGTTTGTCGTAGTGGAAACCCGGCGCGCGAGGCCAAGTTTCCGTTGGGTGATGGGAATTAGCTGTAGAACGGCGAGTTCATTTCCCGGCTTGCTGCCTCAGCGGCATTGGCATCGAATACCCTGGTACAGAAAGCAGCATTCAGTTCGGCCGCCTCTTTAGGGAAGTAGTCCAGCGCGAACGCCGTCGCATTCTCTACGGTATCAAAGGCATACAAACCACCCGGGGTCCCGGTATTGAGTCCGCTTAGCCAGGTTTTCGCCATCAGGCCTGGCTGCATTTTCAGCGTCGCGTTGAACTTACGCCATGGTGCCGCCGAGTCGAAAGGTAGTGCATGTAACTGAACTTCCGTGTAAACGAATGCGCCGGGCTCACGATCAATCTTCCCGTCGTAGTGCATGGAGTTCATGTCGCGGCTGGCTTCCTCGGTGGCGTCGGCGTCGAAGATACGTGTGGTTTGCGCCACACCAAAGCCACGGGCTTCGCCGGGGAAGTAGTTCGTTACAAACTTTTGTGCATTCTCGATGGTGTCAAAACAATACAGGCCGCCTCCTGAATGGTTGCCGGCACCAAACAGCCAGGTCTTGTTGATGAAGCCGGGTTGCTCCTTGATGGCTAGATTGATGCGCTGCCATGGGATGTCGTTGAATGATGGAACGGAGATCTGCAGTTCGGTATAGACATAGGCTTTGTGTTTCATATTAATTTCCTTTGGGTTAAGGGGTGCGATTTGTATTGCGGGATGGCTGAGGACGCAGCGAGTCGTAATACCTCACATATTTCCATGGCGTGTTTGCGGGAAATTTCATTGCCTGGTCATCCTCTGATTGCATTTGCCTTTGATAGCGATCGTTATATAATGATCGCTATCTTTGAGTATTAAATAGCGATCACTATTTGTCAACAATTAAATAGCGATCGCTATCACTAGAAGGTATTTACCAATGCGTCATAAAGGTGTTCCAAAAGAAGAGACACGACAGAAAGTCGTGGAGGCCGCCAGTCGCAGCTTTCGAAAGCACGGCTATGCGGGTATTGGAGTAAACGGGCTGGCGGAAGCGGCTGGGGTTACGTCGGGGGCGATCTATTCACACTTCGGCTCCAAAGACGGGGCATTTTGCGAGGCGCTGGCTGCCGGGCTTGATGAAGTTATTGAAGGCGTTCCTGAATTCCAACGTCAACACGGGAGCAACTGGGTTAAGGCTTTTGTGGACTACTACCTTGGCAAGCCACACCGAAAAGATCTTGAGAGTGGCTGTGCAATGGCAACTTTGACAACAGAGGTTGTTCGTTTCGGTCCGGACGTCCATGCCATTTACGAGGAGAAGATGACGCGCATCGCTGAGCTGGTTGCGGATGGTATGTCCGGTGGCTCAATGACGGAACGAAGGGAGCGCGCTTGGGCAATGCTTGGGGTGCTGATCGGCGGTCTCAATGTTGTTCGCGCGATGAAAAGTGTTAGTACTGCGGAAGAGGTGGCTGAAGCAATCAAGGCGACGGCTGTTAAAGTCGCGGGTCGCACTCGTTAGTCACAGATGAGTTGTCCGCTTGCTGCTAATGTGGCGCGTCCATTTCTTACATAGTGCTCGATCATGTTATTAATCGCTCCTAATGATAATCCGTTATTCAGTAGTTCAGTGCCAATTGGAAAAATATTGCATGGTTTTGTCGCCGATTTAGCGATAGTTAGGGATTTTTTAGATAGTCAGCCTGTGGGTTGATTAAATACCCATATTTTCACAGAGAGTTTCTGAGCATGGCATTTTTCATGGTGTTACCGATTTACAGTAAAATAATCTATTGAATACAAAAAATAAAAAGGGCTTATTTACGACAGGGTGGGAGTGATCTGAATTGTCAGGCAATATCTGGCATTGGCTGGCATCGTAGCTGAGGCTTCAAGATTCCGCCGGTGAGCGATAGACTGTATAAAGCACAGTATCGTAAGGACGCAGATCATGCCCTACGCGGATAAATGTAACGCTCCTCAAACTCCGCACCTCTTTTTTGTCCCAGATCAGCGGTTTAATGACTTGTTGAATTTGTGTTGTTTCCTATAAAAATATTGAGAAAAACTGGCGCGGCGAAACGTATCGAGTCACCTTCTCACACTATCTCGATAAAAGTTGACACAAGCCCTCAATTGTTTTTAATATAGCCAGATGGCTATATTAAAAACGCAACCACTCGACCAGGTCTTTCATGCGCTCGGTGACCCCACACGTAGAGCCATGCTCACCATGCTGACAAAGTCGCAGAAGCTTTCGGCGAATGAAATGGCAACCCCCTTTCGCATTGCCCAGCCTACGGTGTCAAAGCACCTTAAAGTACTTGAGCAATCGGCCTTGATTACAAGAACGGTCGAAGGGCGGACACATTATTTTCAGCTGCGGCCCGAGACGCTTGCCTCGGCCGAGGACTGGCTGCATCGACACCGGCAGTTCTGGACCGGGAACTTTGCACGGCTTGGCCAACTGGTTCAATCACTGACCGAAGACAAGGGCTGTTAAATGGAGAATACATTAATCGTCCGGCAGCGCTTCGACATTTCTGCAACCGGATTATTTCAATTATTGAGCCAACCCATGTATCTGGAACAATGGTTTTCACCAAGCCCGGACATTGAAGTAAACGTACTGGAACACGAATTTAATATAGGGGGCAAATACCGCCTGCAATATACCCAGCCGGATGGAAGCGTTGTGGTCGTGTGCGGTGAATTTACCGAGATAGAGCCGGTTTCAAGGATATCATTCACTTGGATCTGGCAAAAACCGGATATCCACGCGGGCATACCTACATTGGTCACCTGGGTTTTAGTCGAAAAGGGCCCGGGAACCGAATTGACCGTATTACACCAAAAAATTCCTAATACCGAATTTCATCAGCGCCATGAGCTCGGATGGCTGGGCGCTATGGACAGACTTTCCCATATATAAAGAGGGCATCCCCGTGACATTACCCATAACCTCGATCTACACCGCCTTATTTGCCATTATGATGGTACCGCTAAGTTTATCGGTTTCGATGCATTACCTTAAAACCGGCACATCACAAGCCACCCCCGACGTATTGAAAAATGACGAAACGCTGCGACGAAAAACTCGCGCCCATGGCAACTTTATCGAATATGTGCCCACCGCACTCATTTTACTGGGACTGTTGGAAATATCCGCCGCCAACCGAACCATATTATGGATTGCGGGTGGTGCGTTTGTCTTCGCCAGGGCCCTACATGCCTTTGGACAACGCTATACCGACACGCCAGCACTGCGCGGTATGGGCATGATGATCGGTCATTTTTACTTTTTGTTGGGTGCCATTTACCTTATTATTTTGAATATTTAACGGCACAACGATGAATACAAAAAAATTGAAACAGGCGGAAGCACTCTTCCTTCAAAAATACCCGGATGGTTTTCTACACCCGGAAATGGTGGCGGTCGGCAAGAAACACAAGATTGAACAATTAACGGCTTTAACTCATGAACTGTTTTTCAAAAAAAACTTTTCAGACCCTTATACGATTAAGGAAAACATGGTTAAGATCGTCAGTCGCTCTTCTCTGGTATCCATGTTCGAAAAACCCAGGTTCAGAGACGGCATGAAGACCCTGGAAGAAAAATCCGTGAAAAAGCTAAGTTCAGGGCTCAAGGGTTTCCTCCACGGCGATCAACCAGAAGGATTCCAAACACTACTCGATACCCTCAGACCTCTAAAGCTGGCCAAATGGTCATTGATGACGGTAATCCCAAATTACTATTACCCCAATGACGAGGTGTTTATTAAACCCACTACCGCAAAAGGTGTGATCGAGTATTTTGAACTCGAAAATTTGCAGTATAGGCCGGAACCCAGTTGGGAATTTTATCAGCGATATCGAGATGCGATTACCAGGATGAAGAATTTGGTGGATGCATCCATCGCGCCTAACAATGCCGCCTTTGGTGGTTTTCTTATGATGAGTCTGGGCCAATGAAGAGGAGCGACTTAGCGCCCCTAACGGGTATTAGCCCGAAAAATACTACGCCCATTTACGTCGTACAATCTGATTTTTTTCGTACAATTAGATTGTTTCGCAACAAATATTGACCTGGTAGTAGCGCAAGAGCAGCGGCTACCGGTAATGGCATGGTGCGACCCCACAGAGTTGGTATCTTTCCCTGTCTGCCTGGTTCTTGACCCCTGTTGGACGGAGCCATTCAGTCAAAAAGGAAATTATTTTCAAGAAATTTCTGAGCATGGTACTTTTCGTGGTATTACCTTATAGCCGGGAAATAATTGATTGAATATAAAAGATAAAAAAGGCTTATTGATAATAGAATGGGCTTAATTGATCGGGCACTCTGGAGAATAACTCAAGCATATGGGGGAAGCCTTCGGTTGAAGGCTTGTCGAATCGGTAGAATTGTTTGTTGCCGGTACTTTTTTGCTGATTCTGGTAGCCGCCGACTTTTACGAACTCCCAGAAGTGCTCGACGAAGGTTGCATCCAGAGCTTCCACGCACAGGACAATATCCAGATCCTTTGTAGCCCGAAAATCCACACCCGCTTCTTCCATGAGCAGATAACAAGCGACTCCACCGATCAGCACATAACTGCCCTGAAATCCCTTGAAATGTTCCCTAAAGACGTCGAGGCCTTTTACCACGGTAATGTGCTCCATACTTGTTCCAATAAAGATTCCCGCGATATTTCGATGCGCTCGTCCGTGTTCGTCGTAAAACTTAACCAAAGTGATAGTGGATCAACCCAGGGTTTGCCCGGGTCGACGACATCCGGATTGTACGTCCACAGTTCCAGCTCCGTCGCCTCCCGATCTTTGCGGAAATGGCTGTTGTCATCCGAAGGTTGGCTTGCCAGTACATGCACGTCCTTTTGCTTGGCCAGGGCAGACCACGCAGTCGAGGTAATAGCCCATTGGTTGATGCCGGTGCCGGCCAGCGAGGTGTAATGGGCGAGGGCGGATTCTCCGGTCATGCGCCCCTCGAAGGTGGCTTTCCATGTTTTCCGGTCCCGCCAGACAACCCATATTCGCTTGGATACCGGGTTTTGCAGCGCAGGTAGCGCTGCCTCCCACAGGGTACGACCGGAGGATGGAAAGCGCAGGTGCTTCTCTCGACCTACTTTCTCGGCTGTTGCCAATTGTCGGTCGGTCAGCTCTTTGATGGCACGGGTGATGGTCATGGGGCTGTAGCCCAACAGCCCGGCCAACTCCTTGGCGGGCAGGCCGGAGCAGTCATGGTGCAGGATTTCCCGCAGCACCACGGCTTGGGCTGGGGCACTGAGGTGAGTCACTTTGGTCTGTTTACCGAGTTTGAAATGTTCCCGAAGATCCACGCCCAGCGCAGGGAGGTAAAGCTGGTTGCCTGGCACCAGGAAAGGGACATGCTGCTCTATCAGCCGTTTTCGGTTATAGGAGTTGACGGCCGCAATCAGGTAGATCACATCGCCCTTGAACTGCTTGCTCACTGCTTGCCAGTGTTTGCGTACCACTGCCGGAGTTTCACCTTCCGGCGTACCGGGTAGCATCAGCAGGCAGGGGCGAGCGAACAGCTTGGCCTGATAATAGGTGTAGGCGTTTTGCAGAAAAAAGGGCAGTTGGTCGGCTTCGGGCCAAGGTCTGGCCCAAGCGCTACCAACGGCATCCCTGCCCAGTATGTCCAGTAGATACTTCTTGGCATCGGTGAGTATGGTGTTCGCAACCATGGTAGGGCCCGCAGTCGACAGGAGTCCCCACCATGCGTAACGCCGATCTCGTCGCAAGAGACCTTAAGTCCGTCTGGCACCCCTGCACCCAGATGAAAGACCATGAATCCCTCCCACTGATTCCGGTGAAGCGGGGCGAAGGCGTCTGGCTGGAAGACTTCGAGAACAATCGTTACATCGACGCAGTGAGTTCCTGGTGGGTTAACTTGTTTGGCCATGCCAACCCTCGCATCAACGCCGCCATCCAGGAGCAGATCGGCAAACTGGAGAATGTGATCCTCGCCGGCTTTAGCCACGAGCCAGTGGTCAACTTGTCGGAGCGGCTGATCGAGGTTACTCCGGTCGGCCTTAACAAGTGCTTCTACGCCGACAACGGCTCATCAGCCATCGAGGCGGCGCTGAAGATGAGCTACCACTACTGGAAGAACCAGGGCAGACCGGGCAAAAAGAGCTTCGTCAATCTCGCTAACAGTTATCATGGCGAGACTTTGGGGGCCCTGGCCTTGGGTGACGTGGCGCTGTACAAGGATACATACCGGCCGCTGCTGATGGAGGTCATCACCGCGCCGTCGCCGGACGCCTTCAACAAGGAGTCGGGAGAAACTGACGAACAGTACGCTCTGCGCCAGTTGGAGGCGATGGAGACTATCCTGGCCGAGCAACACGAGGAAATCTGCGCCGTGGTGGTGGAGCCGCTGATTCAGTGTGCCGGCAACATGCGCATGCACCACCCGATCTACCACACCAAGCTGCGGCAAGCCTGCGATCGCTATGGTGTGCATCTGATCGCCGACGAGATTGCGGTCGGTTTCGGCCGTACCGGCACCCTGTTTGCCTGCGAGCAGTCCGACATTTCCCCGGACTTCATGTGCCTTTCCAAAGGGCTCACCGCAGGCTACCTGCCGCTGTCGGTGGTGCTGACCACCGACAATGTCTACAACGCCTTCTACGACGACTACGAGACCCTGCGGGCTTTCCTGCAATAACCCGAATCTGGTAAGTGTTAAAGCGGATTGAGCGCCGGTCGCGCTTGGCTGATCCGCTCAGCCCGCGGTTGTCTATGGAAGGCAGCGGGGACAATGACAACCGGCTTATGCCCGGCACGCCTGGACAAACCATGACGGTCTGCGGGTTGCGTGCTGTGCCGTTGCATCGCGCCAGCATGGCTGGCGGGATGGCGGGCCGCATAGCCGGTTGGGGTGGCAATTGTATCGGCCCAAAAGCTGCCAATACGTTGTTTTGGCGATGTTTTTTGCGGGTCTTGCAGACCCGTCTCTGTGTAAAAGCGCCACAGAGACGGGTCATTCCTGCATCGCCGGGGTTTCATGGGAGTGCATCACCTCCTGTTACAGTGGGTTGTGGTGGGCGGAAATCGCTGGAGATATCCAGTGATTTCCTGGGTTTTGCCTTCAATAAAAACTGAAGGCCTGTTTACGACTGAGCCGCAGTCGTCACGGATAATTGCAGCCGCTACAGCATAATAAATTGCATTTTGCTACGGAAAATCCTTTCAACCCTTGTCGTGTTTTTTTGTTGCAAAATGCCGTAACAACCAGAGGCGTCCGTACCCATCCATTAACAACCGGATAAAAACTTCTCCCCAGCATGAATGGATTTTCAATTGCTCTTACCGACACCCGGCATAGCATAAGAAGCATCATGCTGATACAGGGAAAATGGGATGACCGATAAGATTCTTGAGGCTACGGGATGTGAAGGAAATAACCGGGTTATCCCGCTCAACGATCTACGCCGAAATCGCCAAGGGGAAATTCCCCCGGCAAATCCAGCTTACGGGTGCCCGATCCGTGGGCTGGTACGAAAGTGCTGTCATCCGGTGGATGGAATCCAGGAAATCGGTGTAAATCCCCTCAGAGGTAGGGTGTTGGTGATTGGGTGAGGGTAAAAATAAGGGTAAAACCTAACTTTTGATTCAAGAAAATTATTTTAAATCAATACGTTATTCAGGTGTTGTGAATCCCTCCCTCCCGCCAAATTGGGGTTCTACCCCATTAACGGGGGATGGCACTCATCTTACCCGGTTAAATATTCCATCCCAGCCGCAATGGACCATCACTCTTAACCGGTAATTCTCAAAGTTTCTAAACCCATACGCTCGTCTCGATATCATTTCCATCTTGTTGTGGAAGCCCTCCCTAATCCCGTTGCTTTTACAGAATCTCCACATGGCAATAATCGGCCCCATCCAGGCTTTCAGAGTCTGAGCTAAGGCCCGTAGTGGGCTGCCCTCAAGCTGGCTAATTAACTCAAGATACCGAGGCAGCTTTTTCCTGGCTCGCTTTGCGGTTAGCGTCTTTATCAGGACAAATCGAACGAGCTTTTGCTTGGCAAGGCTATCCTTGCGAAACTACCCCCCCTCATGAGCGGAACGAATGTCGTGGGTACGCTGCAATCGAGAATCCCGGCGTGAAATTCGAGTAACCGGGGCAACTATCGGGCTTGCCGCAATGGGATCTGTTTGACTTGAGCGGTAACACGGCCTACGGCAATTCATCTGCGGGTGCCATGCATGACAAAGAAAATGGGGAAAAGAGGATCGGTCTGTGTGGCCTGTTGTCCTCCCTCGATTGCACTCAGACTTCGCTCAGGTCACCGTCTGGCAAATGAAAAGAGGAGGTTTACTCGTCCTGTTTGCCGTATCCGTTGCAAACTCGGCAAGCTGGGAATATACTCAGTGTACCAACTAATAATATGAGAGCGAAGCTCGTAATAAGGACCCGTCCATGAAAGTACGAATGAGGTATATCCTATCCTTTTTCCTATTCATGGCGTCGGTGATGTTGGCCAGGCAACCATTCGCCGAAACACTGAATCCTCGAGTGGCCTCTGTAGGTCCGGATTCCGGGGTTCCTGTCGGCATTCTCAATACGCGCTGGGTCGCCGCTCAACCCGGGATTAACATGCTGACTTTTCGTAACATGGATCAGCTGTTTACCACTCGGAAAGTACCCAGGTCCGGGTCCGTATACCAACTCCAGCGCCATGACCGGAAGTTGGATTTTCACTACACCTATAACGGTGAATCCCGCTCTCCCGAATCGTTCCTTTCGCGCACCTATACCAATGCCCTGCTTATCATGAAGGACGGGGTGGTTGTGTACGAGAAGTATCTCAACAACAGCAACGATCGTTCTCATTTTATAGGGTGGTCGATGACCAAGTCGATTACGTCCATGCTCATCGGGTGCCTGTTGGAGGAGGGAAAAATACGATCGTTGGATGACGATATTACCGATTACCTACCCGAACTGGCCGACGGCGCCTACAAAGGTGTGACGATTCGGCAGGTGCTTACAATGCACTCCGGGGTAAGCTACCCGGAGCGGTATGATTTTCAAAACCCGGGTATTGCCGCAACCAATCACATACTGGCACTGGTTAAGAATGTCGCCAGGTTTGCCGACGTTGCTACGGATATCGAACGGGCGCATCCACCAGGCGAGGTGTTCGAATACAAAACCATCGATACGGCTGTGCTTGGCCTGCTTATTGAACGGTTGAGTGATGGGGGTTCCATATCCTCGTATATGGCAAGTCGGCTCTGGGAGCCCCTGGGGGCGGAGTCGGATGGTTTTTTTATCATGGATGGACAGCCCGGCGAAGGACGTGAATTCAATGGGGCGGGATTTAATGCAGTATTGCGCGATTACGCCCGCCTGGGAATGCTGATGCTTAATAGAGGATCAGTGAATGGTAAACAGATCATATCGCCCGAGTGGGTTTCGCTCTCGACCCAGCCTGTTGGCGCTGAAGACAAGCAGGTTGGGCCGGGAGGATACGGGTATCAATGGTGGACGTTTGCCGACAGCGAAGCCTATGTTGCGATTGGCTTGCAGGGTCAGTACATCTATGTTGATCCTGCTACTGATACGGTTGTTGTTAAAATGAGCTACTTCCCACCGGGGGACTATCGTGAGCTGTCCGCGGAATCGTTCAAATTTTTCACTGCTGTGTCTGCCTGGAACATCCAGGATTAGAGCCAATCCGGCGGGATCGAATTGATCGCGCCAGATTGCTTAAGGATTTTGGTTGAGGGTTGTGGCGCTGAACGTACTTGTTCGCATAACGGGGAACCATTCTAATGCGGCGAAGAAACCATCAGGGTGATCAGTTAAATGGCGACCGGACAGATCTTGGCGCGCCCGGATCTTCCAAAAGGGAATTCCTCAAAATGGCCATTGCCGTTGGTGTCGGGCTTGGTGTGGGGGGCGCGAGACTGGCCGAGGCTGGAGCAAGTCCCATCGCCAATACCACCGCCGGCCTGGTAGAGGGGACCGTGCAACAGGGTATCTATACCTTTAAAGGCATTCGTTACGGGGCAAACACGGCAGGCGCGGGGCGGTTTATGCCACCGAAAAAGCCCGCCCCCTGGAAGGGTGTGAAGCAGGCATTAACCTATGGTCCTGCGTGCCCGCAGACCCGTCCCGGTGAAAAATCGAGATTGCCGGAAGGGGAGAGTGAGGACTGCCTGACCCTGAATGTCTGGACGCCGGGCTTAAAAGACAGCGCGCGCCGCCCGGTAATGGTCTGGTTACATGGTGGGGGGTTGTGGCGGCTTTCAGCCGCCGGCGACGATCAGGCGGGTAACCACATAGCGGCTCGTGGCGATGTTGTGATGGTGAGCCCGAACCACCGGATCGGTGTCTTCGGCTTTGCCTACCTCGAGAGCCTCGACGGCGTGTACCAGGGCTCGTCGTTGGCAGGCATGCTGGATCTGGTACTCGCGCTTGAGTGGGTCAGGGACAACATCGAAGAGTTCGGTGGTGACCCCGGAAACGTCACTATTTTCGGGCAGTCCGGCGGCGGGCAAAAGGTATCGCTGCTGATGGCCATGCCCTCTGCCCAGGGGCTGTTTCACAAGGCAATTATCCAGAGCGGGCCGGCGCCTCTCACGCTGGAGGCACCCTACGCGAGTTGGCTTGCCACCAGGCTGGTAAGCAAACTTGGCATAGCCAAAAACGAAATCAGCAAAATACACAAGCGCAGTAGCGCCGAAATCCTCGATAAGTACTACGAGATTTTTGACGAGATCGGGGGCTACGGTGTGATGGGCGTTATCCAGGACTTTGCGCCGGTTGCGGGGAGCGCTCTGTTGCCCGAACAGCCTTTCTGGCATAAAGCACCGGCCGTTTCATCCCATATACCGCTGATTATTGGGAGTACCAGAACAGAAATGACCGAATACACATTGTTGGCGGATCCCGACGCATTCTCAATGGATTTTACGCTTGCACTGGAGAAACTTAGGCCAATATTCGGCGATGATTCGGCAATAGTTCTTGAGCACTATAAAAAGCACCACGCGAGTAAGTCGGCATGGGAGGTCTACTCGTTGATTCTCTCGGATTGGCCTACGCGGTTGTATTCGGCGCGCATTGCGGAAGCCAAGGCCCGGCAAGCCGGTGCGCCGGTCTATATGTATCGAATGGATTGGGAAACTGCCGATAAGGAGGGTGTTCTCATGTCTCCGCACGCAATCGATATTCAGTTTGTGCTCGGCACCGTCGACGAGACGCCTCCCTTCCATAAGCAGCTTCGGGAACGCTGGAAAATGACGGATCTGATGTTGAGCGGTTGGGTTTCTTTCGCCAGACATGGCCGCCCCAGAGTAGCCGGTGGCCCTGATTGGCCGCCTTACGATACCCACAATAAGCGCGTGTTCCGTTTTGATCTGCCCCCGGGGGTGACCAAGAACCCTGATGAAGAAGACCTTCGGTTTATCAGGTCGATTCTGCCGAACCTGCGCAAGGTTGCCACATACCATTCATAATTTTTACCGGCTGATATGAAGTCCTGACGGTCATACTCGACCGCGGCAAAGGAGTCGTTATATTGTGCGAACGTTAAACCACACGATTCTCACCCTGGCGAGCTTAACGGCATTGCTGCCCTTCTATAGCGCTGCGTCTGATCTGCAAGATCGCTGTGCCGGGTTGGGCGAATACAGCAAGCGTGACTATTCCATTGTCGAAAGCCGGTTTGTTCGCGCGCGTGATGTGCCCGCACAGGCTGAGTTCTATGAAGAGGCCACCCATCTACCTGACCATTGTTTGGTGCAGGGATCGCTGGGAAAACGCGCGGGTGCTGGGCCAGACTCAATGGAGCGAACGTACGAAATACGTTTTGAACTGCGCATGCCTGAGAACTGGAATGGACGCTTTCTGTTCGAAGGCGGGGGCTATATGGACGGTGTTGACTGGCCCGCCTATGGCTCGTTGTTCGGGCTGCTGTCACCAAATGGGCTGGAGCGCGGGTTTGCAATTGTCAGAACCAACTCGGGGCATGACAGTCTGAAAGGAAACCCGCTGGATGGCGCCTTTTCCTATGATCAGCAAGCCAAGCTGGACTATGCCTTTAATGCTTTGGACAAAGTCACCTTGTCTGCCAAGGATATCGTCACTGAGTACTATCGCAAATCGCCCGACTACTCGTATTTTGCGGGCTGTTCGAATGGTGGCAGGCAAGCCATGCTGGTGAGCCAGCGTTTTCCCACCTATTTTGATGGTGTCGTCTCTGGCGATCCCTCATTCAATATTTCCCGCATTACGCCACGACTGGTTTGGAACATTGGTGTTCTTGCTGAAATCGCGCCCACCGACGCCAACGGGAAGCCGGTGTTATCCAAAACATTTACCAACAACGACCTTCGTCTCGTTGCCGCTGCCGTAAAAAACCAATGCGATGAACTCGATGGACTCAAGGACGGAATCATCAACGATATTGCCGGCTGTACATTCGACCCGGCTACGCTGGTTTGCTCCGGTGCCAATCGCCATCAATGCATTACTGCAGAGAAGGCAGCAGCGATGAAAAAAATTATGCAGGGGCCGGTCGATTCGAAAGGCGTGCCACTGTATCGCCCGCTGCCCTATGACACGGGTATTGACGGTATCTGGGGCCCCGTTTTTCTAGGTAGATCTGAGACAGCTGCAGGTGACAGTTTTATCGAAACCGCAGGCCTTTACACGCTACGTTACCATTCCCTGACCCCGGCCGATCCTGATTTTGATCCGCTGTCGATGAATATCACCGACACCTTGACACGAGTGCGCTCAACCCAGGCGTTGAACGATGCCGAAGCCACACAAATGGATACCTTTGCCAGAAGCAACAAGCTGATTATCTACAATGGTGTGAGCGATTATGCGCTTTCGGTTTTCGAGCTTGTAAACTGGTACGAAAAGGCCAACCAATCGACCCCCGGAGATATTCAGGACTGGGCCCGGATGTTTTTTGTTCCCGGCATGGGCCATTGTGGTGGCGGGGTTGCGACGGACCGTTTCGACCCATTGGCGGCAATCGTCGATTGGGTCGAAAACGGCAATGCACCGGAATACCTCGCGGCGCAAGGCGAGCATTTCCAGGATGCCACACGCCCGGTCTGTGCCTGGCCGAAAGTCGCCCGTTACAATGCCGGCCCGACCGATCAACTCGACAGCTTTAGTTGCAAATAGTCCGCGCCTGCCGGCTGCCGGGTTGTGGGAATGGACGACGGCATCTACCAGAATCGTCCATTCCGCAACCCAGCCCGCAGTCAGTTCTTCATCAGTCCGTTAATAGGGAAGAGTCGATGGAGAAAACCTTCTCGGCATTGGTTTGGAAGAACTTCCGTTTGTCCTCCAAAGGTATCGGCAAATTGTCCTGTTCGCGAACCTCGTCAGCCACCACCTGGTAGGGGTAGTCCATAGCATACATGACGCGATCAACCCCCAGGACTTTTTGACAGTAAAGGATGGTTTCCGTCCACGGCATACCGCTGGTGGTGACATAGATATTTTCACGAAGGTAGTCACTGGGTTTTTTATTCAGCTTTACGGTGCCTTCACGCTCAGCCTTGACGGATGCCGTATGCATGAAATCAATGCGATTCATCCAGAAGGGTAAAGCTTCGCCCAGGTGGCCCACCACCACCTTCAGGTTGGGGAACCTGTCAAAAACGCCGGAGACGATCATGCGCAGAACATGTAGCCCGGTTTCAACGCCGAAGCCGAAAATGGCCCCATCCAATCCGCGCTCGACGAATGGCTGTATCAGTTGCTTTGATGGCGTATTGGGATGGATATAAAGTGGTACGCCCTGTTCTTCAGCGGCCGCCAGTACCGGCGTGAAATACGGGTCATCAAGGTAGCGGTTTTGAATATGTGAGTTGACAATAACACCCTTGAAGCCAAGCTCCGAAGTGCATCGTTGAATTTCCTTTGCGGCATTGTCCGGGTCCTGGGGTGCAATGGTGGCGAGTCCGACATAGCGCTGCGGATGTCTCCGGACCGCGTCATATAAGCCGTCATTTGCATCAATGGCCAATTGGGTTCCCTCTGCCGGATCGAACATTTGTACGCCTGGACAGGTGATCGAGATGACCTGCATATCGATTCCATGGGCGTCCATTTCACGAATTCGCAATTCATCCAGATCTTGAATGCGCTGTCTGAGCAGCTGGGCGCGTTCGCTGCTTCCGCCATAGAACCCCCAAAGACTGTAAAATCCCGGGTCGTCGATTGATTTGTCTTCCAGAACCTTCAAGAAATATTTCATTAAACCCGGCGGGCAGAACGCCTCCTCGGTTGCTATGCGCCTATAACCGCGGTCGCCGGAAGTGCTTAGAACGTAGTTACCATATGTCATCGACTTTCATATCCTTTAGTTAACAGAGCCTGACTTTAATACACTTCGGTGTTATTTCCGGTGTACAACGTGCTTTTAGTCCAGAATAAGGCCAGCAGGGAGATGGCCGAGATAATGGAACCTATCGCGAGAAATGAGGCGACGGTTGCCAAACCGAACCCCTTTGAAAAAAGATAGCCGGCAAGGATCGGGCCTAAGGCCCCTCCAATACGCCCGATCCCGATGGCAAATCCTGTACCGCTGGCTCGTAGTTCACTTGAATAGGATTTCGCCAGCAGCGCAAATTGAGTCGATACGGCCGCATTGCAGAATAAACCCGCGATAGCCACGATGTACGAAAGCGTCATCAGATCCGCAGGGCTCCTGCCAAGAACCATCACCATCGTGCTCGCGAGTACCAGCGCGGCCACAAGCAGCGTTTCCACTTTGTAGAATCTGCTTAGCAAACCGATGACCACAGCACCTACTAACCCCCCAGCGCTTGCATATATAAGTACGCCTGCGGCGGAGGCTGGGTGGAACCCCATATCGACCACTATTTTGGGGGTCCACTTGAGAATAAAATAGAAAGTTACTGAGTGGCAGAAATAGGCGAAGGTCAGTAGTGAGGTGGTCTTGATGAATTTTTTCGAGAACAGCGCCGAGATGCCTGGCTTGCGGGTCGCCGTCATAAGCGCCGGTAGGTCCTCGATGGTGGCTATTCCCATTCTTTTGAGATTGTTGTTTATTCTTTCCAGGGCGCGCCTGGGCCTGGCCTTCTCCAGAAAAGCGACCGACTCATGCAGGGAAAGCCACGCAACAGGTATCATCGCCGCGGTGGCGGCGGCACCGAAAGTAAATACTGCGCCCCACTCGTAATGCCGCAAAAGCCCTTCAACAACAAAGCCTCCCAATATAGCCCCCATAGGGAACCCGGCTGTCATGACAGCGATAGCGAGTGTCCGTATCCTGACATTTGTGTACTCTGCGACAAGCGCGTTGGTAACGGCGAGCATTCCACCGATACCGAGCCCCGTATACAGGCGAAACAACCCGAGCTCCATCAATCCGGTCGCAATGCTCGCCAGTAACATTCCCGAACTCATGATGAACAAGCAGATTAAGGTAGTGGGTCTTCGACCAATTGTGTCGGCTATCCAGCCAATGAGTGTGGAGCCTATTGTCATTCCTACTATTTCCGCGGAAAGCACCACACCAAGAGCCGCTCTGCTGATTGACCAGTCCGCGGCGATACCGGGGGCTGCGAAACTGATCGATAAAATGTCAAACCCATCCAGCGCATTAAGAATGGTACAAACGGCAATCACCAGGATCTGGGGTGAGCGAAGCCGAGCTTCGCTAACCAGGCTTGAAGGACTTAATGCCATATTTTTTTGCTCTGCTTGATTTTTCGATTTTCGTTATGTGTGCTTGCTGGCCATTATAGTTAGATGTCTAACTATATACAATCAGGTAGGCTTGCCGGTTGTGGAATCAGGCCTCGTGAATGGCTTTGGTAACCAGGCAGGCCTCCACCCCTTCGGGACCGCTTTCGGCGCCATGGCCGGACCACTTGACGCCGCCAAAGGGTGAGTCCGAGCTGCCAATCATTGTGGTGTTGACGCCCACCATTCCTGACTCGATAGCACCGGACAGGCGCCTCTGGCGCTCACTGTCTGCAGTCCAGAGGTATGCCGCCAGTCCGTACGGGAGTCGATTGGCCTCGGTAACGGCTTCATTCTCTGTTGAGAAAGAGTTGATAACGGCTACCGGGCCGAACGGTTCTTCGTTCATGATGACCGCCGATGTTGGCACGTTTCGCAATACCGTCGGCGCATAAAAGTAGCCTGTCCTTTCCAGCCGGTGACCTCCGGTAAGAAGCTCTGCTCCTTCAGAAATCGCTTGATTTACGATGTTGTCGACGGCGGAAAGGCGCCTGGAATGCGCCAGCGGTCCCATGTCGGTACTTTGGTCGAGTCCATTGCCTACCGTCAGTGCTTCAGAACGTTGTACGAATCCCCGTACAAACTGATCAAAACAGGCCTCGTGTACCAGAAAACGGGTCGGAGCGACGCAGACCTGGCCCGCATTGCGGAATTTGTGTGGAACCACCGCATCCAGTACGCGGTCGGTGTCGATATCATCGAATACCAGAACCGGTGCATGTCCACCCAGCTCCATGGTCGTCCGTTTTAAACCCTGCACCGCCAATGTCGCCAGGTGTTTCCCCACGACAGTTGAGCCGGTAAACGACAGTTTGCGAATTACCGGTGACGCTATCAGGTGTCGGGCAACCGTGTCGGGAACGCCAAATACGGCTTGCGCCACTTCCTTTGGTAACCCGGCATCGAGCAAGCATTGCAGGACGGCCAGTGCCGATGCGGGTGTCTCCTCCGCGGCCTTGAGGATGACCGAGCAACCCGCGGCAATGGGCGCGCCGAGCTTGCGACCCGGGTTGGCAATCGGAAAATTCCAGGGCGCAAAGGCGGCGACCGGCCCCACCGGCTCCTTTACCACTGTTGAGCGCATTCCTTCCGGCCTTACAAGCGAGCGACCATAGATTCTGAACGTCTCACCGGCGTAGAACTGGAAGAGACTGACATTCATCATCACTTCTATATGGGCTTCGCGCGCTGTCTTACCGCTCTCTACGACCGCCACATGAACCAGTTCATCCGCTCGCTTCGTCATGATTTCCGCCGCGTTCTGCAGGACGGTGGCTCTCTGCTGCGGGGAGGATTTTCGCCATAATTCAAACCCTTCACTTGCGACAGTTAACGCACGATCAAGGTCGTCGGGGGTAGCCACGGGCAACCGGCCAATCGTCTCCTCGGTGACCGGATTGATGACATCAATAGTGTCTCTGTGAGACCCGGTGATTCGCTCGCCACCAATGATCATTGAAAGTTCTGGATAGTTCATATGGGACCTCGTCGGTGCCTTAAAGTGACAACTGTTGCCAAAATGGCTTTTGCGTATTCACGCCACCACCAGTGGTGAGAGGGAAGCTTGCGTACGCTTTGGGTGTGTTATAGTTTGAAATATTGTTGGAACACTGATTATAATGGGCGTGACTTGATAATGCCAGCGTGGCGGTACCTGCAATGAAGACATTTCCAGAGCTTCCTATATTCACCGGATTTAACAAACCATCCCGCATGGAGATCGACATAGACGATCTCGAGGTCGAAGGCGAGCTTCCGGGAATTTCAGGGGCATTTTACAGTGTTCGCCCTGACCCGCATTATCCTCCGATGCTGGGCGATGATATCTATTTCAATGGGGATGGATTGATTTCCCGATTTCGATTCGCAAATGGAAGGGTCAGTTTTCGCTCTCGTTACGCCAGGACACCAAGGTTCCTCGCCGAGCAAAAGGCAGGCCGGGGTTTGTTCGGTCAGTATCGAAACCCTCTCACCAATGACCCCAGTGTCCGGGATATAAGCCCCGGAACTGCCAATACAAATATCGTATTTCACGGTGGCACTCTCTACGCACTCAAGGAGGACAGCCGCCCGATTCTGATGGACCCGGATACCCTGGAAACCGTCGGAGAGACAGATTTTGGCGGCAAGCTTACCTGTCCCACTTTCACCGCGCACCCCAAGATTGACCGGCAGACCGGAGAAATGTTTGGTTTTGGGTACCACGCAAAGGGAATCGGGACACCTGATGTGGCGTACTATGTCATTGATCGCTTGGGTAAAATTGTGCACGAAACCTGGTTTCAGGTTCCCTATGCGAATTTGATGCACGACTTCGCGGTGACAGAGGACTATGTGGTTTTCCCGGTCGTGCCTGTGACATCCAGTTGGGAGCGAGCCAAGCAGCATTTACCCGTCTTTGGTTGGGATAGTGCCTATCCGACGTACCTGGCGGTACTTCCAAGGTATGGACAGGCTGACGATCTACGGCTGTTCAAGTCGCCCACGCAGTTTTGTTCCCACATCCTGAATGCATTTAACGATGGCCGCAGGATCTATGTGGATACCCCGGTTGGCAAAAGCAATATGTTCCCCTTTTTTCCCGATGTCACCGGAGCTCCCTTCGATAG
Organism: Cellvibrionaceae bacterium; assembly: GCA_050290225.1. Lineage (GTDB taxonomy): Bacteria > Pseudomonadota > Gammaproteobacteria > Pseudomonadales > Cellvibrionaceae > JBNKHG01. The sequence continues at coordinate 85,589 of JBNKHG010000033.1, read as the reverse complement.
AAAAGGTGCTGAGGCCCGTCTCACGCGCTGGACAATCGATATGGATTCGCGAGCCAATACATGGAAATCCGAAAGGTTGACTCAATTCGTCGGGGAGTTCCCCAGAATTGACGATCGATATGCCTGCCACCAACACACCCAGGGTTTTCTCTGCATAAGCGATCCGCGACTGCCGCTGGACTCGAGCTGTACCGGAAGCATAACCGGCATGTTTTTTAACGGCTGGGGCCACGTTGACATAAGCACGGGTATTAGTAAGCAGTGGTATTGCGGTCCGGTGTCGGGTTTGCAGGAGCCGGTCTTTGTGCCGCGCGCCGATGACGCGGCAGAAGGAGACGGTTACCTGATGGGGCTGTGCAACCGATATGACCAAATGGCGACTGATCTGTTGATATTGGACGCAAAACACATCAGTGACGGGCCGATCTGTACGGTAAAGCTGCCAACCAGGTTGCGTAACGGCCTGCACGGGAACTGGATCTCCGATCTGGAGCTTTCTGACACATCCCAAGAAGATAGGAGTTAATAATGATCAGTAGAATAGTTGTAGTTCTATCATTAGTCGCCATTGTTTCATGCGACGCTGTCACCCATGAACCTGCCACCTATGGAGAGGATCGAGCGGAGATTATGAACCTGATGGCACGCTATTCCCATGCACTTGATTTTCGTGATCCCGAAACATTTGCATCCACGTTTTCTCCCGATGGCGTTTTTCACTGGGCTCGTGGAGAGATAAAGGGCCGAAAGGCCATTCGTGATTGGCTCGACTCCGATACCTACGACCAAACTCGCAATGCGGAAAAGGGGACGTGGCCCGCCGCGGTGCGCCATTTTGTTACCAATCAGGCTATCGACGTGGAAGGCAATGAAGCCAAGGCTGTCTCCTATTGGTTCCAGCTCAGTAATCCAACGGCGAGTAGGGATAAGACCAAGGTCCTGCTCTTTGGGCACTACGAGGATAAACTTGTTAAAATTGACGGAAAGTGGTATTTCAAGTATCGAAATATATTCAACGAAGGCCTGGAGGGGCGCGCCAAGGCGGGAATGCCCAACCCTGGATGGTGAGTTTTGTTGTGGCTGTCAAGACTTCCTATCCGATGCGTACTGGACCTAAAGGCAGGTCATAGGTAATTCGTAACTATTTCCAACGGGTATTTAACGCCACAATGGCGGCGCGGATAGTTTCTCAACGGCCTGGTCATCGATTTCTAACAAGAGGGATGCAGTACAGTGAAAATACCTTCATTAGACGAGTTGTATTCGCGACCGGGTTTCATGGTTCGCCGGGCCCAGCAAATCGCCACGTCGATCTTTGAAACTGCGGTCGGGGAGTTGAACATTTCCCCGACCCAGTTCGCTGCACTTAGTATATTGAACGAGTACCCGGATATCGACCAGATTACACTTAGTGGTTTACTGGGAATTGACAGGTCGACGGCAACGATCGTGCTTCGCTCGCTGGACGAGAATGGCTATATTGTGCGCAAACAATCTGCGGTTGATCGCCGGAGAAAGTTGCTCAAGTTCACTCCGAAGGGGCGTTCTGTATTTCTCAAAGCGGTAAAGATTACTGAAAAGAGTAAAGATGAAATATTACGCGCCTTTTCTCCCGGGGAAGCAGATACATTCCTTCATTTACTCAAGAAGTTGGTAGTGTCGCTGAATGAGGATTCGCGAACCCCCGTGAGTTGGCCTTCCACTTCAAGCTTTAATCCAGCATCGTCCAATAAAAAGGGTGGTGCCGTCGGTTAGTGAGTTGTGTATATCACTACATTCGAAACAGTTCCTCGCCTCGGGACTTTCCCGTCATTGATGCTATACGCAATGAGGTGACGTGTCGGGGCGGCATGGGTTTGCGGGTAGCTATGATTCCTGGACTTACTCTTCTTCTTGTCATATCGCTACAGGCATTTGGTGGCGAGCGCGCTGAAAAGGTGCCCTGTGTAAATAGCCCAAGCGATCCGCGCATGACCGAGGAGCGATATCTTACCTATATCGCGAGATTCAATGCTCAGGATCCACGGTTTGTGGACTTTTATAGTGACGACATCGTTTTCGATCGGGGTGAAGGAGGAGTGCTTGTTGGCAAGGCCGAAATACTGGAATTCTATGAAAAAACCTGGTCGCGGATTGACGAGCGTATTTGGCAGAATGCCGTTGCTATAGACAACGACAGCGGAATCATGATGGTGGATCTGACCGTGGAGCTACTTGCAAGGAAGGATCCCGACTCAGATTCCGTCGTCAAGTTGGATCGCGGAGACCATCGGATTGTACGAGATGTCCTCATATACGGCATCGAAGATGGATTCATAAAGTCGATACGCGCTTTCGAAAGGGTTTCAAGATTAACAAAAAAGAGTGCCGGTCCCTTCCCGGCGAATGATTTTGAGGGGATACCAACCCCACTTGTGAAGGAAGCACTGGAAGCTGCCTACAATCAGTACGCCTCTTGTTTTACTGGAAAGGATATAGAGTGCCTGCGGCGCTTTTTGGCGGAGGATGTTCAGTTTGTCAGCCAATCGCTGCCACGGTTGACCAGCAGGAAGCAGTTGTTCGAGTTCTTTGGAAGCCTTTGGAAGTCGGTAAGCGAGGACATAAAAATTCATGGCTTCCGATATGAAAAGGGGTGGTTCTTCGTGGATCTTACCAACACGTTAACGGTGCACGTGAATATCCCGGATATTGGTGGTCATCCCTATGCTCCTGGTAAGTATTCCTTGAGGGGAGAAGTTGGCTATCAGCTCGTCAACGGCAAGATAGGCAAGATCTTCGATGGTGTAGATCCATTTTCCGGCTGGCAGGCTGCTGAAAAAACGTTTTCGAGGCAGCGGATTCACCAAAAGTAGGCGCTTTAAACGAGGCCAAAATGGCCGACAAAGCCGCAGGAGCGGCTTTGGGCAGTTCCGCTGGCCGAGGGCCGAGCGTCATGGATGACGCGAGTCAAAAAGTGGAGTTTACATAGAGTAAATGAGCATTTTGAAGCCATTGTTAACGCCGCAGATGCCACGTCGATATTTTTTCGGCAATCGGCCAGGTTTCTGTAGCTGCCTGCTGCACTAGTGGGCCATGCGTAAAACTAGGTAACTGTTCTCTGCGCCAGAGCGCTCAGTTCAGCGTTTGGAAAACTTGAAATAGCGTCACTATTTCTGTGCTTCCCCGCCTTGATCTGAGCGCTTTGGCTGTGCTTCTTAGTCACCGAACTTCCCGCGTGAACCACTGGGGATTTTAATCCGATCACTTGCAGTGATTCTGAATTAGCCGTTTATTTGCCGTCACGTGTCTTGACTATGAGGTTTGTCAATGATAAATATAGAGCCTAATAGTTAGACTACCAACATTATTTCAGGCGGGATTTTTGTACGCAGGCCTTCGAAAGAGCGAGAGAGGTTTCATTGCTCAAGGCAAGTGTGCAATGGTGCCGGTTACCGGCCCCGCTGCGGTGTAAGGGGAGCGTGTAATTCACGTCATTGGAAAGTCAACATTGGTAAAAAACAACTATTTTGGCGCAGGAAATAGTTTATAAAAGCAGAATCAAGGTGGTGCGGGTGTTCTCAGGTTGATCGATGGGTAATACATTCTGTTTTTGTAAAGAGAGAGTGGTAGTACTGCATAGGCAAGATTCCAGAACCGAGATGGGGTTATTTTTATGAAATCAACCAAGATAAGAATGTTGGTCATAGCCACGCTGGCGAACTCCGGGGCGGGTTACGCCTCAGCAGCAGAAATTGGGGCCGTTGAAACCGGACGAATATTAGAAGAAATAATCGTAACGGCGTCTAAACGTGAGACGTCATTGGGGAGGGTCCCGATCAGTGTGGCTGCATTCACTGCAGAGTCAATGGATCGGCGGGGTATACGTAATATTGAAGATATAGCACTTATTACTCCAGGGGTGAAGTTCAGTGAATCCTCATTCGGGGGAAATACCAGTACAGACATTTCGATACGTGGTATTCAGACCGATTCTGGCGCCTCAACGACTGGGATCTATATTGATGAGGTGCCTATCCAGGCCAGACAGAACATTCAAACGACTTTCGGTACAGGCTATCCATATGTTTTCGATCTGGAGCGTGTCGAGGTGCTTCGTGGTCCCCAGGGCACGCTGTACGGCGCCGGATCACAGGGAGGAACGGTGCGCTTTATCACTCCGACACCCAGTGCAACCGACACGGAACTCTACGGCCGGGGCGAGTACGCGGCAACTTCCGGGGGGGAACCGGTATACGAGGCCGGCGTTGCAGTAAATCTACCGGTTGTGGACAACGTTGTCGGCCTGAGGGGAAGCGTTTGGCGTCGTAAACAAGGTGGCTGGGTAGACCGCGCGGTATTGAATGCCACGCAGTCTTTCGGAAGTGAGGAATCGTCCGACACCAATAGCGCCGAGATAGAAGCCGCTAAGATCGCGTTCATGTTTCAGGCAAATGACCGTCTGAGAGTGATTCCTTCCATCTTCTACCAGAGCTACGAATCCGATGATACGTCGACGCTCTGGAGCCTGATATCAGACCCGGACGACGGGGATTTCTACAATGGAGCGGCAGCTTCGCAACCTTCCGAAGATGAGTACCTGCTATCAAGCATTACTGCTAACTATCAATTGGAAAAAGCGGAGTTGGTGAGTGTTACCTCCCATTTTGATCGCGAAGGCAGTGGCGCCGCGGATTATACGAACCTCAATACGGCCTTTCTCGCCGGAGTCATCCCTCCGGTTCCTTTTCTTCCCGGTCAGTCTGAGTTGGGCGAAACCGGAATTGACCAGGAAAACATCAGCCAGGAAATCCGTCTAAGCTCTATAAAAGATGACTCGTCTATCGACTGGACCGTTGGCGCGTTCTATACGAAGATGGAGCAAAGCGGCTTTACAAATGTCGACGGTCGGGATACGGCTTCTTATTTTCCGATAGAACTGGTGTTCGGAATTCCCCTGACCGAGGGAAGATATATTTTTACGTCCGCCAATGATTCTACGGAAAAGCAATGGGCCCTGTTTGGGCAAGCCGATTGGCATGTTACAGATGAAATTTCGGTTATGTTGGGTCTGCGGTATAGCGAGGTTGAATTTGAATATACCCGGACTGTCGGCGCTCCCCTGAACTATCCCGGCTTCGGCCCTGAAATTCAGGCCACGACGGGCATGCAGAAGGATAATCCGGTAACACCCAAAATAGGTTTGACCTATGAGCCGACGGATGATGATCTGTATTATATGTCGGCCAGCAAAGGGTTCCGCACGGGAGGTGTTAACCCTCCACTTTTCAGGGATCCCCAGACCGGCGACTCCTGCAGCCCTATTCCGGTGCCGGAAACCTATGGGCCGGACGAGTTGTGGAGCTACGAGATTGGTGCCAAGAACCGATTCCTGGGTGGAAGCGTTCGCACGGAAGCCAGCGCTTTCTATATCCAATGGGACGATATACAGCAATTTGTGAACCCGGGTGGTTGTGCCGGCAATGGATTTAGGGACAACCTGGGGTCAGCGACGAGCAAGGGGATAGAGTTATCGTTCAATGCCCTGCTCACTGATGAACTGTCGTTAACAGGTGCCGTTGGATACCTGGATGCCGAGTTCGACAAGACGATAAGCTCGCCGGCGGGAATTATTGTTTCCAAGGGCGACAGCCTGGATATAACGCCATGGCAGTTATCGTTAATGATTGAATACTTGCGTCCGCTTGGTAGCTACGAAGTGTATGCAAATGCCGCTTATCAGTATGGTAGCCACAACGATGGCAATGATAAGCGCCACAATCCCCAGAATTTATCCTATGATCCGGATCTTGACTTCGACCCGGCAACTCGTCAAACCAATGCCAGGGTAGGGCTGCGGATAAACAAGTGGGATTTCTCCATTTTTGCAAGCAACCTCACAGATGAAGCACCGGTACTATCGAAGGATCACGACGTGGCCGGTTCAAGTCTCTATTATTACCGAACGTTCAGGCCGAGAACATTTGGACTTACCGTGACCTACAGGTAGCAGGATTAGATTCGTTTTGAATTTGTGCGGTTACAGTTCCAACTTCATTCTGGTCTGCTCGGAGGGGGGGAAGTTCCACTTATCTTCGGGTTGGATCGAGTGATGCTGCAACTGGCGTAAAGAGGCGTCCGCGTATGGCGGGCGTTCGTCCCCACCGCAAAATCGCCGAAGTGCTGATCCAGTTCGATATTCTGCGGGTCCCGGCGGCGGCCCATCCGAACCTGCGCAGCACCGTACCCATTGTCGCCAACCAGATTCATACGGTGGCGCCCAGGCTTTATTTTAATCCCGCACTGCTGGAAGAGCTGCACAATTCCGCCAACGCCGGCCCTGTAAACTGGCCCCAGGAGGAGGTCTATACTGAAATGGCCCGATCTACCCCAAATTGGTTATGTTATCTAGCTGGTGCAGGGTTTAGTATTATGACTGCCAATTTAAACGATTGAGGCCGGAAGATGGCTTTGCCGGGGCTATAAGCAACTAGAGTTCATTCCAGTATATAAGAATTAATAAGGTCTTTTTATGGAATTTCGATTTAATTTTCGAGTCGTTTTAGCCTTTCTCAACGTTAGTCAACTCCTTGCCATTACCTTCCTGATCGTCACCTTGGGGGGCTGTACCTATAGCACCAAGCCCGATATGGACATGCTGTCGGCAGATACTGTTTTTCACAATGGGCGTGTTTATACCGCCAATAACAATAATGATGTTGTTGCCGCGGTGGCTATTAAAAACGGCAAAATTATTGCGCTGGGTTCAAACGCGGACGTTAGCCGGTTAGTAGGCGAGTCTACCGAGGTGATCGACCTGAACGGCAAAATGCTTATGCCAGGTTTGGTGGACGGTCATATGCATCCGGTAAGCGGCGGTGCCCAGCTTACCAGTTGTTCTCTCAAATATATGAGCCTGACGGTTGATGAAGCCTTGGCAATGATCACCGCTTGTCTGGATCAGGAGCAGGGAGCGCCGTCTGATCGCTGGTTGGAAGTGCGGGGCTGGTTTCGTCAAGCAATGAAGCCGGAGGGTGCAGATCTTACGGCAGCAATATTGGATCGTTTACCGACGGATCGACCTGTTGTTGTTACCGGCAGTGATTTTCACTCCATGGCTGCCAATTCCAAGGCAATAAAGGTCGCAGGTATTACCGACGATTCGCCTGACCCCAGTGACGGCAAAATTGTCAGAGATAAAACGGGTAAGGCTACCGGCATTTTCCTCGATGGCGCGATGTGGATGGTCAATAGTGCCAAGCCTAAATTGTCTGACGCAGAACAGCGAAAGAAAAGTCTGGCCGATTTGAAAGCGGCTATGCAGGCGCTCAATGCGCAGGGTATAACCAGCGTTTTTGATGCTGCAGCCAGTGAGGATAGCCTGGTGGCGTTTACCCAATTGCGCGACGAGGGCAAGCTAACGGTTCGCGCGAACCTGGCGCCTGTTATCTCTCCCGAGGCAGCGGAAAATCCAAAAGAAGTGGTTGCTTATATCAATGGTCTTGCCAGTCAGTTTGATACCCCGGTTGCTGCCACGGAGCCGGGAATATCTGTTGCTACCGCAAAGATATTTGTCGATGGTGTGATTCAGGCCCCGGCGCAGACCGGAGCGCTTGTATCGCCATATTTACATAATACAGGCAGTTCTGACCACCAGGATTGGCAGCCGAGTGAAAAAACCGGTTCACTGTATTTCTCAGAAAGCCTGCTAACACAGTTACTGGAAGCATTGGTTGAAAATGATATAAATGCCCATATGCACACAACGGGCGACAAGGCTGTCAAAGTTGCGCTCAATGCAATAGCGGCCGCCCGTAAAAAATTCAATAATCCCGCTTTTCGTCCCTCATTGGCTCACAATGAACTGGTGGATCCGGAAGACTATGCACGTTTTGCTGAACTCAATGCAATTCCTATGCTCTCGTTGCAGTGGGGCAAGCCTGCACCCGACACTATCGATTCGGTTAAAGACTACATCGGTCCGGAGCGGTTCATGTATTTGGAAACCTCAGGCAAATTTAAGCAGGCCGGTGCGCGCGTTGCATATGGCAGTGACTGGCCGGTTGATCCGTTAAATGAGTGGCTGGCTATGCAAGTGGGCGTTACTCGTACCAATGCGTCCGACACGGAACCCAAGTATCAGGGGCGGTTGGGAGATGATCCCGGCCTTGATATCCACACAGCCATACGCGCCATCACCTTGAACTCTGCTTACTCTCTAAATATGGATGCCTATATTGGCTCGTTAGAGGTGGGTAAGTTCGCCGACATGATCGTGATAGATCAAGACATCACCGATATAGCGCCGGAAAACGTCGCTAAAACTAATGTGGTGCAAACATTTGTAGGTGGACGTGAGGTTTATCATTCTCCGTCACTGTGAAGTTCCGCTTTATGTAAAAAGGGAGCCGGAGAGCTCCCGTTCAAGCGGTCATATTGGCCGTGCACTTCAACGTTAGACGAGAGAGACTTGATATGAAGCCACAAGAATCGCAAAAAGTTAGCTTAAATCCGGGTTTGTTTAAAATATCGCGTCCCGCACCATTGGGAATTTTTGTTGCCAGCTCTATGTTGTTGAATGCAGCGGGCACGTTGGCGCAGTCAGACGGCAATAGTTTTATGCTGGAAGAGATAGTGGTTACCGCCCAGCGACGCGCTGAAACAGTAATGGATGTACCTGTAAGTATTTCAGCATTCAGCAGTGAAGCTTTAACCCAGCGCAACATTAGGGATTTGGACGATATCGCACGTTCCACACCGTCGTTAGTAGCGGAGTCCGGCAACGAATTCGGATGGGGTAGCGTAGCAATACGCGGTATTACCTCTCCTGGCGCAGGCGCTGCAACAACGGGTTTTTATCTGGACGATGTACCGCTGGCACAACGTAACGATGATTTGGGTGCATCAGTTTCTCCGTACGTTTTTGATTTGGAACGCATAGAAGTTTTACGTGGCCCACAAGGAACCTTGTATGGTGGAAGTGCAGAAGGTGGTGCACTTCGCTATATTACCCCACAGCCAAGCCTGAGTGAAAGGTCGTTTACTGTGGGTGGGGAATTGGCATCCACCACTGACGGGGACCCTACCCATCAGTTTTCCGTTGTTGGTGGAATGCCGTTAATTGATGGTAAGTTGGGTATTCGTGTCGGTGGATTTTATCGTGATGAAGGGGGTTATATCGATCGCGCCGATCCAGTCACGGGAGCTGTGTTGGACGAAAATGTCGATTCCGCTACCACCACCGCTGCTCGCGTGGCGCTAACCTGGCAGGCAACAAATGCGCTTTCTGTGACCCCATCAGTTTTCTATCAAAAAAGAGATATAGACGATACGGACCTCTATTGGCAGAGTGCACCTGAAAATCAAACGTTTACGATGCGAGCCCAGCCGGATGAAGACGAATTCACCTTATCGAGTTTGACCTTTGATTACGACGCTGATCACTTTTCAGTTCGTTCGATTACGTCCTATTTGTCGCGTGATAACTTCCAGGTGAATGACTGGACAAATAACGATGCCTCTACATTTCATCTTATTGAAAATGACGTTCTTGGAGTGGATGCACCAATCGGTATCGATTTACCTGTTGATTATGTCGGTCACATGTATGCCAACATTGAACAGGAAACCATGACGGAGGAATTGCGGTTTACCTCTACGGATAATGCTGATTCCAAATTTTCCTGGGTGGCTGGGTTGTACTTCCAGAAAAACGAACTGAAACGTGAACGGTATCAGTACGGCGATGTCAATGAAGCCATTGATGCACTGCTGCCATTTTTACCGCCGTTTACTATTTTTGGGCCAAACATTACGGGGCCTTTGTCAGAGACATTGGGTCTGCCAGTATCCTACCATGAAAGTGTCAAGAACACGGAAGAGGAATTGGCGGCCTATGGTAGTTTGACTTACGCGGTGTCTGATGTCCTGTCCATAACCTTGGGCTCGCGTTTTTCTAAAACTGAATTCGACGGTAGTCGTTTTCAGGAAGGGCCATGGGTTGGCGGACCGACAGCTGCAGCGGGTGTTCAAAAAGAATCCCCAATCACGCCTAAATTCAATATTAGCTATCAACCAGATGATGACACCCTGATCTACGCATCAGCCGCAAAAGGTTTTCGAATTGGTGGAAATAATCCGGATTATCGTGGCTCGCCTTGTAGTCCGGACTTGCCAGAGAGCGGTAATCCACTGACCTATGGCTCTGACTCGCTCTGGAGCTATGAAATCGGAACCAAGAACACGCTGGCTGGTGGGCGAATGGAAGTGTCGTTTAGTGCCTACCATATCGATTGGTCGGATATCCAGACCATTGTCTTTTTGCCAAGTTGCGCCAATGTCTATACCGATAATCTAGGTGAGGCCAGCAGTAATGGTGCTGATGTGGACCTCAATATGCAGTTGAGCCAGGACTTCAGGCTAACCTTGTCTGCGGGCTACACTGATGCCGAGTTTGAAGATACCGTGGTTAAAAATGGTATTACCTTCACCAAAGAAGGGCAGCCTCTGGCCGTTCCTAAACTGAGTGGTAGTGCTGCGTTGTACTATAATCACGCGTTCGATGGTTTTGACGCCTATGGCAACCTGTCATACAGCTACGTAGGCAGTTATGATCGCAGTGCACCCGATGATGTCTTTGGTGGCGACGCTGTTATTCGCGATGCAGAAGCAGTGTATAGCGTGTCATTGCGTGCCGGCGCGTCATTCGGAGCATTTGATGCGGCTTTATTTGTCGAAAATTTGACCGACGAGTCTCCTGAGACAACAGAGGTTAGAATTGGGCAATCGAGCGAAATTTTAGGGCGTACTCTGCGTCCACGTACGGTTGGCCTGTCACTCCAGTATGGGTTTTAATTAACCTGCTTGCCTCGTATGATCAAGGGCTCTCTGGATTTCCAGAGGGCCCTTTTTCTATCGTGTGAAAAGGCTTAAATCCACACGGCTTTCTGGTGGTCAGTTTCAATTTCTTATTAAAACCTTCCACCACGCCGATGGAGAACTGGCCTTTGGCCAAAAACAAGTTCAACCAAAGTCGCTGTACCCGCTTGCAGTTGAACTGGATACCGTGATCATTCCACAGGTCGTCCCGTAACCGCCGGGACCCTTGAAAGGATGTCGCGGGTGCAATTCATCCGGCAGTCGAATCCAGTGAAGAATAGCGTTCCAGTGCTAAAAAAGCGGTAAAACGGCTGAGAACGATTGCTGGAATTTTACTGCGAGAACTGAAGAAAGAATTACCGGAAGATATCTTGCAGGCATACCTTGACGATTTCTCATTGTATGAGCGAGTACTGAAGCAGAAAAAAGCGACAAAGACAAGATTTACAGCTTGCACGAACCGCAAATTTACTGTGTCGCGAAAGGCGAAGACTATAAGCCGTATGAGTACGACACAAAGGTCTCTATTGTATCGAAAGCTAAGGAAAGGATTATCTTAAGCGCAGTAAGCCAGGAAGAAAATGTTCACGACAGCAAGACCTTGGATGAGGTAACTAGCAAAGCAAACGAAGTCAGAGAATCAGGTATCAAAGAGGCGGTCTGTGACCGGGGTTATCGCGGCGTGAAAGAAGCCGCCGGTGCTGACATTGTATTGCCCAAGCCACCTCTAAAAAGAGACAACCGATATCGACGAGACAAAAAGCGGAAGCAACGCCGTCGCCGCGCCGCGATAGAGCCGCTGACGATCTTCGGTATCGCTGTGCAATATCCTGCACAGGTTTTTCAACGAGGATAATAAAAAATACCCTGGATTGGGAAGATAATGGAGAAGTGTGCCCCCTGTTTCCAGGGGGCGACTTTTAACTCAATTTAACGCGCTATTGCACTTCTACCTTGACATCGTCTATGCCGAGATTTTCATTCCAGTCAATACCGGACCTACTTATCCTGATCTTGAAGTTCGAATGAAAGTACTGGGATTCGGAACCGGAATTGGGGACGGTCAGCGTGTAGAAATGCCAGTTGTCTTCCGGCGAGGTGTTCCCGAGTTCGAAGATATTCACGTAACTGATACCATTATAGAATTGCAGATAAACATTATCGTTGTTATCGATATCGTCGTCGTAGTAGTAAAAAGACACCGTTAATTGCGATAGCCCGGAAGTGTCGAGCGAACGCGAGATCAAGTCACTGTCCGTAAATGTACAGACCGCCGCACGATTGCCCGACACGGACGTCTGCGTGGTTATGCCCCAATTTGTTGTCCAGCCTTCGGTTGCAAAACTGTTGCTTTCGAAGTCGTCGTAGAGCAGTACTGCCGGACCGCCGCTTCCCTGCTCAGTGGTGAAGCTCCAAACCGGACCGGTGATCGTACTGCTGCCGTCAAGCTCATCGATTCGCCAGTAGTAGGTTGTATTGGCGTTCAACGAGCCTGGATCAAAGGTCGTGCCGGTCTGGTTCGCCTGAAAATCACCTGCGCTTAAACTCGCATTTGTCCCTACATAAACATCGTGAGAGACGGCATTGACGCCGGCTGCCCAGGTCAGGTCTGCGGTCACCGGGACGTCGGTTGCCAGGTCCGCGGGGGTCGGGTCGCTGGCGGGAGTACTGCTTGCTGAATTCAGCCGTTGATCCAGGGGTTCATAGGTGGTGCCCGATAAATAAACCAAGTAAAGGCCCAGCGCGGCGGTACCGCGACCGCTGAGATTGTTAACGCTGGTATCGATACTGTTAAACAACCCCCAGTTGTAAAGCGTCGCCACCGCATCCTCCCAAAGTGGATGGGACTCGATCTCATAATCGGCGACTTTCCACAGGGCGGTCCGGAGGGCATAGGGGATCGGCCACATATGCTCGCCGCTCGTCGCGGGCGGTCCCTGGGTTACCAGCTCGACCGCCAGGTTATCGAGCATGGCGATCATATACGGACGAATGTCCGCAGCCCTGGCGGTATCTCCCCGATCGCGAAATGCAACATAAGCTTCCACCGCCGCCCAGGCGTTCATCGAGTGATACCAGGGATTGGCGTTGTGTCCGTCCCACATACGGCCGGGTGTTTGGGCGGACAGGGTCAACCCGCTGAACGGCTGGTTGGACATCCCGTCGACAAAGCCGTCACTATTCGCGTCCATCAATACGCCCGGTTTCAAGTTGCGATCGAGCTTGTTTTCAAGCTCGGTTTTATAGCGGGATTCCCCGGTGATGGCATACAGCTGTGCCAGGACCCAAATATTCTTGGCGGTGTAGTTGTGATTGCGCACAGACGGTTCCACCTCGCTCCAGTCCGCGGCCAGTCTCGCCGAGGCCTCGTAAGTCGCTTTGCGCACCGGGTCAGTTTCCTGAATCCACGCTTCCACCATCATCGCAGCGTCCCAACCGTGGTCGTAAGCCGCGGCTCCGCCATATTCCGGGGGATTGGTGGAAAAATCCTCCACCAGGAACTGTTCGCCGATCCACATACCGGAGTCGTAACCGGGGCATACAGAAGGCTTTGCGCTGCACCAGGTGTTTATCTGGGATGCCACCGTTCCTCCGCGGTAGCAAGCGCTGGCAGTATTCGCCAGCTCCAGGGAATAGGCGTAAAGGCCGGGGTAGGTGACCAAAGGGTCCGGGGCATGCGCGGATGTGTACTGGGAAGCTTACCTCGAAACATGGACGCTGGATCTTGCCGAAGCAGCGGAAAGCCAATCCGGTGGAGTCTCCGCCCATCAGTGCGCCGGACTGATGCAACCCACGGTCTATGCAATCTGTGGATTCCTCGAACAGTTCGATATCCTGCTGACCCCTGTATTGGGAGAGCCGCCACTGGAAAGCGGAGTCATAAACGGAAAACGCCATTTTAATGAGATGGCCGAACGCTTAAACAACTACGCGTTTCATACCACCATCGCCAACGCCGCCGGTATTCCCGCCATGTCGGTGCCCTTGTACTGGACCAACGACAGCCTTCCCGTAGGAACGCAATGCATTGCCGGTTATGGAAAAGAGGGGTTGTTGTTGAATTTTGCTCGGCAGCTGGAGCAAGCCTGCCCGTGGGCTGGGCGATGGCCTGCTATTGCCGCTGCCCCCGGTTGATTATTCCGTTCCTGCGGCTAAATTTCGTGTTCTCTACGTGCTGGTTGTGCTCAGTCATGACCACCGATCAGTAGCGCACTTTAATGTCTTATGGGTAACGCGATTTTATAGCGCACCTGCTTTAAGGCGATGCTTGATCGGATCTTCTCCACTTCAGGCATGGGCGACAGCCGGTCGACGATAAAGCGTTCGAGTGAGCTTACATCCGGCATGACGCCACGAACCATATAGTCTGCTTCCCCGGTCATTAAATAGCATTCCATGACCTCCTCGTGAGAGCCGATGTTCTTTTCGAAGTCGTGCAATAACTGACGATTTTGTGATCTCAGGCTGATAAATAGGAAGACGTTTAAATTGAGACCCATATGTGCGGGGTCAACCAATGCCACGTATTGGCGAATTATGCCGGCAGATTCCAGGCTTACAACTCAACCATCGCACCCTTGCCCAGCCCTTCAAACGCTTTCACCCTGAACCGGCTTCCGGGATTCTCCCGTTTCAACTCTGTCGCAATATGAGCGGCAATAAACTCCACTGTGCTGTCGGTATCGATCAAATAGCAACTGTCTTGTGGAATGCTTAATTCGAATTCCCCCTGAGACGTGCGATAGGCAAACCGATAGCGGCCCCGGGCATCTTCGAGAATATCCTCACGGGAACCGATATAGATATCCCGCCACTTGCCGGCCCACTGTGCTTCCAGCTCCCCGGCGCGTTGCCCGTCCCGCCAGATGGTGATGCGGGAGCGGTGTCCGTGGGCGATGCGCTGACAATTGCCGCCGTGCTTTTTCAGGCCGTGGCTGTAATGGTAGTAGCTGCCGTCGATCGCCTCAGTGCTGAATCGCAGCGACAGTTGCTGGACGGAACCGGGAAACAGGGGCTTCATTTGTGTGATGCACCACTGTGCGGTGTTTTCGGGTGTGAGGCTCTCGGTATCGACCAGGGCGACGGCCTGGCGCGGTGAGCGGCAGAAGAGTTCTTTGCCGTCGCCGTAGCGCCAGTGAATCGCCAGGCTGTCGCCCTCTTCATTCAGGGTCAGGTTGGGGGAGTCCAGGGGAACCGCCAGGCGGTGGTCCAGTTCGGTATCCAGCCAATGGCGCAGTGTCTTCTTGACCACCCCAAAGTCGCAGACCATGCCCTGCTCATCCAGGGCGCCTTCCAGCTGCACATGCGCGAGCCAGGTCTCCCCAAGCAGACCGCGTTCGGCGTCCAAAAAGCTAAAGTCGACATTGGTGAGGTTGTCTACAAACAGGTGCATGGCTTGGCTATCGCTGTGGTGTGGAAAAAGCCGGCATCATACCGCAATCGGCCGGCCCGGGATATTTAAGGACTGTAGATTTGCGCCAGCATCCGGCAGGCGTCGCGCTCGGTGAAAATGCCGGCCAGTTCGCCGTCGGCGAGCACAATCACGGCGCTGATATGCTCTTCCACCATGGTATTAAGGATTTTGTTCAGGGGGTCGTTGATATCCGCCACATAGGCCCGGCTGGGACAGATATCGGATACCAGCAACTCCTCCTCGCCACTGAACCTGTGCCCGGGCAGGGTCACGCGCTTGATGCCTCGGTCGGAAATGATCGATTCGAGGGTGCCGTCCGCCATCACGGGTAGATGGTTGACCTGATGCTTTTTCATCAGGGCTTCGGCTTCGCTGACCGGCGCACCGATATCCACATAGATGGGTGAGGCGGTCATCACGTCCCTGAGCAGCGGGATGTCAGTCTCGGGCAATGGATTCGCGGGTGAAGTCGATGTATCGGTGGAATTCATGTTCACTCCTCTAACTTTGTTGACCACGGTAGGACCGGGTACCGACTAATTATAGTCGCTGTCTATGGGGTCGACGGCGGTGACAGGGGTATAGGTGGGGTTTATTTGAGCGGAATCAAGCGGCCCTGCGATACAGTGAGCTGTCATGCTAAGTGATTGGCCGGAAAGCGATTTTTTCAGTGCCTGGCGCGTTTTGGCGGGAGCGAATGCCGGCTTGCAAAGCCCGGTAAAAGAACGGATAATGCGCCGCGCCTGGAGGCGAGCTGTCCTTCAGTGCGTCTGCTATGGTGGCCCTTTCCGGTCCCCTCGCAATGATTAACTGTAAACCCCGCCAGGCCCGGAAGGGAGCAACGGTAGCAGTGACGTCATGTGCCGGGGTGTGGCTGGCTTGGGTCACCACCCGATATCTTCCCACTTTTCCGATTTTGTCTGTGTTCCTGTGTGGATCAATGGGTTTTGGCCCGAGTTCGGCTTTCTCGATAGCAGCCCTGTCTATTTCAATCTGCTGGGATATAATCGCTGTTTTGGTTTTCAACGGCGAAGTAGCCTCTAAAGAAGGTAAACATACGGGATGAGCTACCAAGTACTGGCCCGCAAATGGCGACCGCGGACCTTTCGGGAGATGGTGGGCCAGGAGCATGTGCTGCAGGCACTGATCAATGCGCTGGACCACAACCGCCTGCACCACGCTTATCTCTTCACCGGCACCCGCGGGGTGGGCAAGACTACCATTGCCCGGATTCTGGCCAAGTGCCTGAATTGCGAGACCGGCGTCAGCTCCGAACCCTGTGGCCAGTGCAGTGCCTGTACCGAGATCAACGAGGGGCGCTTTGTCGACCTGATTGAAGTGGATGCCGCCTCGCGTACCAAGGTGGAAGATACCCGCGAGTTGCTGGAAAACGTCCAGTACGCACCGACCCGGGGCCGCTATAAGGTCTACCTGATCGACGAGGTGCACATGCTCTCCATCCACAGTTTCAACGCCCTGTTGAAAACCCTGGAGGAGCCGCCGCCCCATATCAAGTTTCTGCTGGCAACCACCGATCCCCAGAAACTGCCGGTCACTATCCTGTCGCGCTGCCTGCAGTTTAATCTCAAGAATATGAATCCGGAACGGATCGTTGAGCATCTGCAGTTTGTACTGGAACAGGAGATGGTACCCTTCGAGGAGTCAGCCCTCTGGCACCTTGGACGCGCTGCCGATGGCAGTATGCGCGACGCCATGAGCCTGACCGACCAGGCGATATCCTACGGCAGTGGAAAGGTGACTGAAGGCGAGGTGCGGGCCATGCTGGGCACCATCGATCAGGCACTGGTCTACGAAATCGTCACCGCCCTGGCGGCGCTGGATGGTCAACAGGTGCTGGCGGCGGTGGAACATCTATCGGAGCACGCCCCGGACTATGCCGGGGCCCTGGCGGAGCTGCTGTCGGTCCTGCATCGGGTGGCTATTGCCCAGGTGCTGCCGGAGGCGGTCAGCAATAGTGTCGGGGATCGCGACCGCATCCTGGCGCTGGCACAGCAGATGCCCTCCGAAGACGTACAGCTGTTTTACCAAACGGCCCTGCTAGGGCGCAGGGATTTGCCGATGGCGCCCGATCCCCGCAGCGGTTTTGAAATGGTGTTGTTGCGGATGTTGGCTTTCAAACCCCAGGGTGTGCCCGAACTGCCCAGTGCGCGTCTGCCCCAGAGTGCCGCGCCATCCCCCGGGCAGCGCCCTGAGGCTCCTCCTGTGGCGCAGGAGCCCGATGTGCCGCCGTCGCCGATAGAGGCGCCACCGCCGCCCGTCGCTGAGGCACCTGATCCACAACGCGAGCGCAGTGAGGCCGACCCGGTAAAAAAGCCTGAGGTTTCGCCGGTGCCGGCTGAAAGGTCGGCACCGGACGCTCCCCTGTCGCGGGATTTACCCCGGCCTGCTCTGGAGGAGGTTGCGGTCGAACCACCCCGGACGCCGGTGGAGTCGGTTTCGCCTGCTCAGGAAGCACCGTCTTATCCGGAGGAGACGGTACGTTCAGAGGAGCCGTCCCCTCCGGAGGTGCCGCCTTCTGCCGAGCTGCCGCCGATCGAAAAACTCTCCCTGGAGCAGGCGTGCACCGAAACCTGGACCCAGATCTACCTGGGGCTGGGCGTCGGTGGTGTACTCCAGGCCACGGCCTCCAACTGTATGCTTGCCGCTCGTGAGGGTAACCTGCTGCAGTTTGTACTGGAAGAAGCCAATAGCACCCTCTACGACCAGTCCCACCAGGGGCGGTTGGCTGATTTGTTGAGCCAATATTTTGGTGCGGCGGTGGAGGTCCGGATCCAGCTCGGGAAGGTGAGTGTTGAAACTCCGGCGGCCACCGCTATTCGCCTGCGCCAGGAGCGCCAGGCTGAAGCCCTGGCAGCCATGCAAAATGATCCCATTGTGCAGCAGCTAATGGCGCAATTTTCTGCTACCTTGCAGGAAGAAACCGTGGAGCCCATCGATCAATGATGGGCGCCAATCCCCAATTTATCCAGCCAGTAGAAGAGATTGAAGAGGTTTAGACCATGAAAGGCCTTGGCGATTTGATGAAACAAGCCCAGGAAATGCAGGCCAATATGCAGAAGATGCAGGCAGAGCTGGCCAATGCCGAAGTGACGGGCGAGGCCGGCGCCGGTCTGGTGACGGTGGTGATGACCGGTCGACACGATGTCAAACAGGTCAATATCGACGGTAGCCTGATGAGTGAAGACAAGGAGATGCTGGAAGATCTTCTGGCTGCCGCCGTAAACGATGCGGTACGTAAAGTCGAAGAGCACAACCGCCAGCAAATGGGCAACCTGACGGCGGGTATCAATCTGCCGGAAGGGTTCAAGATGCCCTTCTAAAAGGCGCCCGGGATTTCATGTTCAGTCCATTGATCGATGAATTGATGCAGGCGCTGAAGTGCCTGCCGGGCGTTGGCCCTAAATCCGCACAGCGTATGGCCCTGCACCTGCTGGAGCGCGACCGCGAAGGGGCGGCGCGCCTGGCACTCAGTCTTGACAGGGCGGTGGAAGGTGTCGGACGCTGCCGTCGTTGCCGCACACTCACTGAGCAGGAACTCTGCGGTACCTGCGCCAACAGTGCACGCGACGATCAATTGCTGTGTGTCGTGGAGACGCCGGCGGATATTCTCGCCATTGAGCAGGCGGGCAACTACCAGGGTAAGTATTTTGTATTGATGGGACACTTGTCCCCCATTGACGGCATAGGTCCGGAAGATATCGGCATAGACCAGCTGTTGCAGTTGTTGCAGAGTGAACCCGTGGGAGAGTTGATTCTGGCCACTAACCCCACGGTGGAGGGGGAGGCCACTGCCCACTTTATCAGCGAGCGAGCCAAGGCGCTCGGGGTTAATGTCTCGCGTATCGCCCATGGCGTGCCCTTGGGTGGTGAACTGGAATATATTGACGGCGGCACACTGGCCCACGCATTTTCCAGCCGGCGTGCACTGTAAGACCGCTACTTTTATTCACACCTCTATATAAGAACCCGACAATATGTCCCTATCGACCGAGCCCACATGGGTTGCGACCCACCAGGAACTGGCCGAGCTCTGTCAGCGATGGCGCCGGCAGGCCGCGGTGGCGGTGGATACCGAATTTATGCGCAGCCAGACTTTCTATCCCCATGCCGGGTTGTTGCAGGTGGGGGATGGCAGTGGCTGCTACCTGATAGATCCGCTGGCAATTGAGGACTTGAGCCCTCTGGCAGAACTCTTTAACGACCCGGGGGTCGTCAAAGTGATTCACGCATGCTCCGAGGACCTCGAAGTGTTTCGACACCGCCTCGGCGTATTACCCGACCCTCTGTTTGACACCCAGGTGGCGGCGGCCTTCGCCGGCTACGGTTTCTCTGTCGGTTACGCGGGGCTGGTCAAAGCGGTGTTGGGGGTGGAGGTGCCCAAAGGCGAAACCCGCTCCGACTGGATGCAACGGCCCCTGAGCCAATCTCAATTACACTATGCCGCTCTCGATGTGGCCTATCTGCTAGTGGTTTACGGCAAGCTGTTGCAAAGCCTGAAAACCGACCAGCGTCTGGCATGGGTACAGCGTGACTGCGCTGATATAGTGGCGGCGGCCCGGGAGAACCAGATCCCCCAGGATTACTATAAGAAAGTGAAGCTGGCCTGGAAGCTCAATCCGGAGGAGCTGTCCATTCTGCAGCAGTTGTGCCTGTGGCGGGAACAGCAGGCCCGGGCCAGGGACCTGCCCCGCAATCGCCTGATGAAAGAAGCCGCGCTCTGGGAAATGGCGCGAAACAAACCGCGGTCGGTAAAGCAGCTGCTGCAGTTGGAGGGGATGCCATCGCGCACCGCCAAGGACGATGGTGAGACGTTGCTCGAGCTGGTTGCCCGGGGGCGCGAGGCTCGGTCGCTACCGGAGGCTTTGCCCCGCCCCCTACCGCCCGAGCAGGGGGATCTGTTAAAGGCGCTAAAGGCCCGGGTGCGCCTCGAAGCCGAGGTGTTGGGGGTGCCACCGGAGGTGTTGGTGCGCAAGAAAGATTATGAAGCTCTGGTGCGTTCAGGCATGGATGTCGGTGAATACCGCCTCCCCGACCGTTTGAATGGCTGGCGCCGGCCTGTTATTGGCGATACGCTTTTGAGCCTGGCCAACGAATTTTCGGCCAATCGAGGTGAATCATGAAGGTTATCTGTGATATATATCGCAGCCCCCGAAAAGCGGGTATGTATTTGTACGTTAAGAAGCAGGAAGGCCTGGAGCGCGTTCCCGCGGCATTGCTGGAACGCTTCGGCAAACCGGAGCACGCCATGACGATGTTATTGACCCCCGACAAGACCCTGGCCCAGACCACCCCGGAAAAGGTCAGTGACGCGTTGGATGAGCAGGGGTTCTATCTGCAAATGCCGCCCCAGGACGATAGCTACATGCAGGCGGTCAATGTCCACAACAGTAAGCTGTCTCAGGGCTAGGCGAACCGTGGCTGAGCAACCCTTTTGGCAGTCAAAGCCGCTGGCGGAAATGACCCGTGACGAGTGGGAGTCCCTGTGCGACGGTTGCGGTAAATGCTGCCTGCACAAGCTTGAGGACGAGGACAGTGGCGACGTCTACTACACCAAAGTCGTGTGCCGCTATATTAATTCTGAAACCTGCCGATGTACTGAATATCAGGATCGCAATACACTGGTGCCTACCTGTGTGTGGTTGCGTCCGCAAGACGTCGGCGAATTTCACTGGTTGCCCAGCACCTGCGCTTACCGTCTGGTGGCGGAAGGCAAACCACTGGAATGGTGGCACCCGCTTGTTTCCGGCTCCGCCGATACGGTGCACGAAGCCGGTATCTCGGTGCGGGGGCGGGTATTGTCCGAGGAATACGTGCACCCGGATGGTTTTGAGGAACACATTATCCACTGGGTCGAGTAGATTTTCGGGAGCGAGAGCCGCCTGCCCGGTCAGGCAAAGTTTTAAAAACAAGGATCAGTCTATGTTTTCATCTACCAGTTATCTCATCGCTTGGGTTGTTTATCTGCTCGGCAGCGTCGGTTTGATGGTTGTTGTCTGGCGGCTGACCCAAGGTGTCCGCTTAAATCCACTGAAGTTTTTCCTGCGCCTGTCGACAGCGATTGTATTGTTGTTCCCGTATGTTTCCGATCCGACACAGGATTATTTGGCGCCCGGGGTGATTATTATCCTGCTCGAGGGTGTCTTCGAGGGCCTGGAAGCCATGGGTCGGGCCGGGGAGCCGCTGCTGTTCACCTGGCTGTTGGTCCTGGTGCTGGCGGCCGCCGCGCAACTGTCTTGGCGCTGGTTCCGGCGCAGGCGCGAGGTGCAAAGGTGCGAACAGCAACAGCTGGACGGTGAACGCCAGGCGCTGCCTGAGGCCAGTCAAGCATTGACTTCGGCAGGCAGAGGACCATCGATGCCGGAGACCGGGGAAATGAGCGCCGGTGCCGTGAGCTAGATACGGCCTGCTTGCCGCAATATGTATACACCGCACAATGGCGCGGTTGGACAGTTACCAGAGATTTACACCGCAGGAAAAACAACCGGGTCAAGAACATCAGCCACCTATAAGACACGACAAGCCATGGTAAGACTGCGATTCCTATCGATATTCACCGGCCTGCTTTGGGGGCTGTTAATTACGCTCCCTGTTCACACGTCTGCCCAATCCCTGGAGAAGCCCCGGCCTGCCGACGTGCGGCTGATTATCGACATCTCCGGCAGTATGAAGCGCAACGATCCGGCAAACCTGCGTCGCCCGGCGCTGGAATTGTTGGTCAAATTGCTGCCGGAGGGGAGCAAGGCGGGGGTCTGGACCTTTGGCAAAAACGTCAATATGTTGATTCCGCACCGACCGGTTGCCGAGAGCTGGCGCAAAGCAGCCGGCAGCCAGGCCCGCAAGATCAATTCCGTGGGTCTGTTTACCAATATTGGCGAAGCCCTGGAAAGAGCCGCTTACGACCTCGATCACCCTGACGATAAATACCGTACCAGTTTGATCCTGTTAACCGACGGGCTGGTGGATATCTCCCGCGATCCGGCCGCCAACCAGGCGGAGTGGCGTCGCATCGTCGATGAAGTGCTGCCCAAATTCGCTGAGGCCGGCTATACCATCCACACCGTAGCCCTGTCGGATAATGCCGATGCAGAATTGATGAACCGGTTGGCTATCGCTACCGACGGCATTTCTGCGGTGGCCAAGAGTGCCGATGAGTTGATGAAAATCTTCCTCAGAGCCTTCGATCAGGCGGTCCCGGCTGAGCAGGTGCCGTTGGAGGAAAACCGTTTTGTCATTGATTCCAGTATCGAAGAGTTTACGGCATTGATTTTCCGTCATCCAGGCAGTGCTCCCACCCAGCTGATTGGTCCCGATCATCATCACTATAAATTTGAGCGGGAACGGCAGGATGTCAGCTGGTACAAGACCGACGACTACGATCTGATAACCGTTAAACGTCCGCTGGAAGGTGAGTGGAAGGTCAAAGCCGACCTGGACCCGGATAGCCGTGTGACCATCGTCAGTGACATCAAGCTGCGGATCAAACCACTGAAATCAAACCTCTACAGTGGCGAGTCGCTGGATGTGGCCATGCTGCTGGAAGAGGAGGGCAAGACCCTGACTCGGGCGGACTTCCTGCGTCTGCTGACGATCGATTCCGAAGTGTCTCAGGTTGAAACAGGACAGCGCTGGAACCAGTCGTTGTCCGAAGGCCTGCCACCGGGGGATGGAATTTTCAGGACCACTTATGATGTGTTTGAGACCGAGGGAGGCTACGACTTTAAACTGGTTGTGGACGGCAAAAGTTTCAAGCGCGAATTTTCCCACGCCTTATCGGTGCACCAGCCCTTTGGCGTCAAGTTGGAAAATGATTCGGTGGACGGTAAGCCCCAGTATCGGGTGACGGTCAGTTCCAATAGCCCCGACATCGATATCGCTGCGACCAAAGTGGTGGCGCGGGTTAAGGATCCCAATGGGCGCAGTGCGATTAAACCCCTGACGTTGACCGAGGTGGACAACTGGCGCCTTGTGATTGACCCGGAGCATCAGGGACAGTACCTGGTAAACCTTCGTGTGAATGCCACGGATACGTCCGGTAACGCCTTTGAATTTACGCCTGAGCCGGTACGCTTCCACTATCCCGATTCCAATGACCCCTTCGCGGAACAGGCCTCTGAGCCTGAACCCCTGGAAGCAGATGAGCCGGAACCGCAGCCGGAACCGGAGCCGGCACCCACAATGAAACCCGAGCCAGAGCAGCCAGTCGCCAAGGCACCGGAACCCAAAGCCGCCAATGCCGCGGAGAACAACAATCTGTTACTCTACACCGCCATTGGTATCGGCAACCTGTTGATTGTCATACTGGCGTTCTTTGCCTATCGCGTGATCATGGGTAACAAAGGCGATGAAAGCTTGAAGGACATCGAAAGAGCCATGGAGGAGACTGCTGCCGAAGCCGATAAACCTTTGGAAACTACGCCTCCTGAGCCCGCTGTGTTGGAAGATCCGGCGATGGCTGAAGTCCCGGTAGAGGAAGCTGGAGGGATAGAGGCGGTTGCCGAGCCGGAAGCTGATGAAACCCTGGCGAATAGTCTTCTGGACAGCGACTTGGATCTGTCGAGTGATTCCGAAGATGGGCTGACAGTTACCGAACTGGACGACGACTATGGTGATGGCGATGATGCGGAATCCTCCGATGAGGAAGAGCTCTTTGGACAGGAGTTTTCCCTGGATGATTTTGCGCCCGATGAGGAATCAAAGACCTGAGGCTCTCGTCTTGCCCTAGGGGCCAGGATTACCGGTGTATCCCGAAGCGCTCAACAAATTGACCGGCGGCCACTGCGCCGATTGCCACTTGCGACTGCCGGCCTGTCTCTGTGAGGCTTGGCGGGCTCTCCCTAAAGTGGAATCGGGTGCCGCTTTTTTTCTGCTGGCGCACCCGCGGGAGTTGTACAGGCCAACCAATACAGGGCATATCCTGTTAACCGCCCTTGCCGATTGTCAGTATGCGACCTGGTCTCGTACAGAGATTCACCAGAGCCTTGCCTCGCTTTTGAACAGCTCCCCGTGTCAGCCCTGCCTGGTATTTCCCGACCTGCCCGGGCATGAGCCCGCCATCACGATCGAGCCCGCTGTGAATGGGTTGTGTGCAGCCACAAGACGGATATTTATTTTGCTTGACGGTACCTGGCAGGAGGCTCGCAAGATGCTGCGCCAATCTCCCTATCTGCAAGCCCTTCCCAGGGTCGCGCTGACTCCCGAAGGGGGCAGCGACTACCACTTGCGCCGCAACCAGGCCGCTGCGGGGCTTGCCACTGTTGAAGTGGCTTCTCAACTGTTGACGAGCCTGGGTGAACCCCGGTCTTCGCAAGTTTTGCAGGATTATTTTCGGGTGTTCCAGCAGCACTACACGGCCAGCCGCAGCAATCATTCAGTCGCGAAGGTGATTGGCTGTGGCTGAATCTCTGTGGGTGGAACAGGTGGAAGCGTTGAGCTTGCCCCTGGTCAATCGCTTTTATAAGCAGTGCCGCTATTCGGCCAAGGCTGGTCGTGGCGAAACAGTCTTTGCACTTCGGCGCAAGGGGGTAATCGTGGCTGCCCTGCGCCTGGTGGACAAGCCAGAGGGCTTTCGCTTTTTGCGCAGCATGTGTGTCGAACCCGGTCTGCGCGGTCAGGGGTTGGGGCTTAGGCTTTTGCAGGGGGTAATGCCGACGCTCGATCGTGGACCCTGTTACTGTTTTCCCTTCGCACACCTGGAGAGCTTCTATGCCCGGGTGGGGATTGCGAAGCGTGATCCCGAAGAACTGCCGACCTTTATCCGTGATGCTTACCAGCGCTATCGCCAACAGGGGCGGAATATTCTGGTGATGGTGCGCTCCTCTCCCCGATTGACTCATCAGTCAAGCCAGTTTGACCCTGTTTGGTGCAGGGATTTGGCGTGAAATGAGCTTTATTACCACAGCCATTGAACTTTTTTGCACTGCGACGCCGTGCCCGGCTTTTTTGCACTGCGACGCCGTGCCCGGCTATGGTAAACTCTGCGGCTGTTATAAGTCCCGGCGCCAAACCACAGGACACGCACGGGACATGAACGCACGGGACATGAAAGCACAGCGGACACAGGTTGGAATACAGCATGAAGTTTGAAGGTACTGAGAATTACGTCGCCACCGCCGATTTGAGCATGGCGGTCAACGCTGCGGTAACCCTGCAGCGTCCATTACTGGTTAAAGGGGAGCCGGGTACCGGTAAAACCATGTTGGCCGAGGAAGTGGCGCAAGCCCTGGATAAACGACTGATCCAGTGGCATATCAAATCCACCACCAAAGCCCAGCAGGGACTTTACGAATACGACGCCGTTTCCCGCCTGCGCGACTCCCAGTTGGGTGACGACAAAGTGCACGATATCAGGAATTACATCAAAAAGGGCAAGCTCTGGGAGGCGTTCGAGTCGGACCAGCAGGTGGTGCTGCTGATCGACGAAATTGACAAGGCCGACATCGAATTCCCCAACGATCTGTTGGTGGAGATCGACAAGATGGAGTTTTTCGTTTACGAAACCGGTGAAACCATCAAGGCCAGGCATCGGCCGATTGTGATTATCACCAGCAACAACGAAAAGGAATTGCCGGACGCTTTCCTGCGCCGCTGTTTCTTCCACTACATCAATTTCCCCGAGCGGGAAACCATGCTGGACATTATTGATGTCCACTTCCCGGGGTTGAAAAAGACCCTGGTCAATGAAGCCCTGGATATTTTCTTCGACGTGCGCAAAGTGCCGGGATTGAAGAAAAAGCCCTCCACTTCGGAGCTGCTGGACTGGCTGAAACTGTTGATGGCGGACGATATTCCCGACGAGGTGCTGAAGGACCGTGATGCCACCAAGGCGATCCCGCCTCTCTATGGGGCCCTGCTGAAAAACGAGCAGGACGTGCATATGCTCGAACGCCTGGCTTTTATGGTGCGCCGGGAAGCCCGATAAAAGGATCACGTTATGCTGGTCAATTTCTTTTACGGACTGCGCAAAGCCGAGGTGCCTGTCTCTCTCAAGGAGCTTCTGGTGTTGCTCGAGGCCATGCAGCAGCATTTGGCTTTTGGCAGTATCGACGACTTTTATCTGTTGGCGCGCACCTGCCTGGTCAAGGATGAAAAGTACTTCGACAAATTCGATCGCGCTTTCGGCGCCTACTTCAAGGACCTGGCCAGCTTCGATGATATTATTGAAGCACTGATCCCGGAAGACTGGTTGCGCTCTGAATTTATAAAATCCCTCAGCGACGAGGAAAAGGCCAAGATCGAATCGATGGGTGGCCTCGACAAATTGATTGAGGAATTCAAAAAACGTCTCGAGGAGCAGAAGAAACGTCACGCCGGTGGCAACAAGTGGATCGGCACCGGGGGCACTTCGCCTTTTGGCCACAGTGGATACAACCCTGAAGGCATTCGCATCGGTGGTGAGAGCCGCAACAAGAGCGCCATCAAAGTCTGGGAGCAGCGCCAGTTTAAGAACCTGGACGACTCGGTGGAACTCGGCACACGCAATATCAAGGTCGCACTGCGCAAGTTGCGGAAGTTTGCCCGCACCGGTGCGACCGAGGAACTGGATCTCGACGATACCATCAGCTCAACGGCACGCAATGCCGGCCTGCTGGATATCAAGATGGTGCCGGAGCGGCATAACGCGGTGAAGGTATTGCTGTTTCTCGACGTCGGCGGTTCCATGGACCCCCATGTGAGGGTCTGCGAAGAGCTATTCTCCGCCTGTCGCACGGAGTTCAAGCACCTTGAGTACTATTACTTCCACAACTTTATCTACGAGCATATCTGGAAGGACAATCGCCGCCGCACCACCGAGACTACCGCTACCTTCGATATGCTGCATACCTACAGCAGCGATTATAAAGTCATCTTTGTCGGTGATGCCTCCATGGCCCCCTATGAGATCAGCAGCCAGTACGGCAGCGTCGAGCATATGAACGAGGAGCCGGGTTACCAGTGGATGCAGCGAATCACCGACACCTTCAACAAGGTGGTGTGGTTGAATCCCACGGCTGAGAAGTATTGGCCCTACACCCAGACCATCGACATGACCCGCCAGCTGGTGGATGGGCACATGTACGCGTTGACCCTGGAGGGCATCGACAAGGCTATTCGTTATCTGACGAAATAGGGATAGCTTTCAGCCACTTCACTTGGGCAGCTTAGCTGTCTGTTTTTCTTGCTGGTGTTTGTACCGTTCATGCAAATGTGCTGTCCAGCCAGTGACTGAGCTCATTTTGCTGCTGGCGGTTGAGCACCAGCCCGAGTTTGGTGCGTCGCCAGAGGATGTCCTCGGCACTTTGCGCCCATTCCTGATGGCAGAGGTAGCGCACTTCAGCCCCGAAAAGATCGCCGCCGAAGTGACGTCCCAGGTCCTCGATACGCTGTGCCTCCGCCAAAATCCGGTAAGTCAGGGTGCCGTAGTTGCGTGCCAGTCGCTGTAATAACGATTCGGGTAAACGTGGGTAGGCTTGGCACAGCGCCTGGAAAAATGCGGTCGGATTACCATCGATCATGTCGCCACCGGGAAGGGGGGTTTGTTTGAGGTCGCGGTTAATGGGCGCGCGGGTATAGGGTTGCAGAATATCCAGGGCCTGTTCGGCCAGCAGCCGGCTGGTGGTCAGCCAGCCGCCAAATACATTGAGCAAGGGATAGTGTCCTGAAGGGCAATCCAGATCCAGCAGGTAGTCGGGGCTCTTGTCGGCGTCCTCGCAAGTGGGGTCGTCATAGAGGGCGTGAACGCCGGAAAAGTGATGGACGACATCGTCGCGGTTCAGGGGTTGGAGGAAGTAGCGGTTGTAAAGCTCCAGCAATGTATGCGTCGTGTCGGTTTGCTTCTCCTCGGCAGGTGACTGGGTGGCGCCCAGGACCGCATGATCATCACCGTAGGGCAGCAGGTAGATCAGGCGGCGGTTATCCGCTTGCAGGACGTAACCCTGTTCGCCGTTAAAGGGTTTGTTGATCACCAGATGATCGCCCCGCAGCAGGCGCGCGATACAGCGGCTCTTCAAGCGCAGTCGTCGCTGGAGTATTTCGTTTACATGCCTGCCCCCGGCATTAACCAACGCGCGGGCCTGGATATGGATGGGCTGCGTACCCTCCCTCGGTTGCAGACACACTTGCCAGCCGTCCGCATGGCGCTGGGCCTCGATCATTTCGCAGTGAGGGTGAATTTCCGCTCCCAGCTCCCGCGCCAGTAGCGCAGTGCTGAGGGTCAGGCGAATATCGCTCACTGTACAGTCCACAAAGGCTTGCAGGTCCTGGTATTCCGGTTTCAGGTAGAGTTCGGGACTCTCGACCGGCAGGGGTGGTTGCAGTTCGCTACTTTGGATCAGGTGATAGAGATAGAGACCGGCTTTGATACGGCGATGGGAGCGAATTGCCCGGTTGGGAACGATATAACACTGTCGTGAATGCACCAGGTGGGGCGCGCGGCACTGCATGATCGCCTGCTCATTGAGGGCTCTTTTAACACTATCCCAGTCCAGGGTTTCCAGTTGCCGCAGACCCGCTGACAACAGGCCAGTGGTCGAGGAAGAGGCGCCGCCGGCGATATCACCGGTCTCGGCCAAGAAGGTGGTGAGGCCACGACTGGCTGCTTCACAAGCTATGGCGGTGCCGTTGATGCCACCACCGATAACCAGAATATCCACGCTGCGCATGGCGAATACCTATACACCTGTGAATGACCAGGTTTACCTGTGAATTACCGGGGCGCAGCCACGGGTACAGACGGGCCTGGCCTTACGGGTCACTTCTGATGCTACTGGAATTTCCCTCCCGGTTTAAGTGTCTATGGGCCCTTATTTCCAAGTATACTAAGCGGCTTTTACCAGAGACCGGCAAGACAACACTATGGCCCCGAAATCGGCCCCATACACGACACCTGAGAGCACGGCATACGGGTCGGATGCGCCTCCGGACCCTTTGGTGACACCGGCGTTGGACGAGGTCCTGTGCAGGGATCGTTACCGCCTCGGGCGCCGAAGCCGGGAAATCCGCAAATTGCAGCGGGCTGGCAAGGCCTGCGATAAGGCTCTGAGCCAATGGCGGACGCAGTGGCAGACCTCACGGGAGCGGGTGGAAGCCCGTCGCCTGCGGGTGCCGGTGATAGAGTACCCCGAACAGCTGCCCGTCAGCGCCAAACGCGATTTGATTGCGGAGACAATAGAACAACACCAGGTAGTGGTGTTGGCCGGCGAGACCGGCTCCGGTAAAACCACCCAGATTCCGAAAATCTGCCTGGGCCTGGGACGCGGTGTGAAGGGTATGATTGGCCACACCCAGCCCCGACGTATCGCCGCTCGCACTGTGGCCTGCCGTATCGCGGAAGAGCTCAAGGTACCGTTGGGGGAATCTGTAGGTTATCAGGTGCGTTTTACCGATCACTCCAACGAGAATACCCATATCAAATTGATGACCGACGGTATCCTGCTGGCGGAAATCCAGCAGGATCGCTACCTCAGTCGGTATGACACCCTGATTATCGATGAGGCTCACGAGCGCAGCCTTAATATTGATTTCTTGCTGGGTTATATAAAAACCCTTTTACCCAAACGTCCGGATCTGAAAGTCATCATCACATCGGCGACCATCGATCTGGAGCGTTTTTCACGGCACTTTGATGACGCTCCCATCATCGAAGTTTCCGGTCGTACTTACCCCGTGGAGGTGCTATACCGCCCCATGGGCGAAGAGCAGGACGATCAGTTTGAAGCCATTGTCGCCGCCATCGAGGAACTGTTGCAACGGGAGCAGAAGCAAGCTCACCGGGGCGGTGATTTCCTGGTGTTTTTAAGCGGTGAACGGGAAATCCGCGAAGCGGCCCTGGCGATTCGCAAAGCCCGGTTTCCCCATCTGGAAGTGCTTCCCCTCTACGCCCGCTTGAGTCTGGCGGACCAGAACAGAATCTTTCAGCCTCACCGGGGAAGGCGGGTGGTGTTGTCCACCAATGTCGCGGAAACCTCTATCACTGTGCCGGGAATCCGCTATGTGATCGACCCCGGTTTTGCCCGTATCAGTCGCTATAGCTACCGTACCAAGGTGCAGCGACTGCCGGTGGAGCCCATTTCCCAGGCCAGCGCCAACCAGCGCATGGGCCGCTGCGGCCGAGTCAGCGAGGGCATCTGTGTGCGCCTCTACGACGAGGCCGATTTCAACAACCGTCCCGAATTTACCGATGCGGAAATCCTTCGCACCAATCTTGCGGCGGTGATCCTGCAAATGCTGCAATTGCGGATCGGCAATATACGCCATTTCCCCTTTGTCGACAGTCCGGACTCTCGCCTGATCAACGACGGCTTTAAATTACTGGAAGAGTTACAGGCGGTAAAAAGAGACGGTCAGCTGAGTCGCATCGGTCAGCAACTGACCCGATTGCCCCTTGATCCCCAACTCGGGCGCATGCTGCTGGCGGCGCAAAAGCACAATTGTGTTCGCGAGTTGCTGATTATTACCAGCGCCCTGTCGGTGCAGGATCCCCGCGAGCGTCCGGCGGAAAAGCAACAGGCGGCCGATGAAAAGCACCGTCGCTTCTGGGACGAGCAGTCGGACTTTATCGCTTATGTGAATCTCTGGGAGTACTTTGAAAACCAGCGCCAGGAACTGTCTCAAAACCAGTTGCGCAAGCTGTGTAAACGCGAGTTCCTCTCCTACCTTCGATTGCGGGAATGGCGGGATATCCACCGCCAGTTGCGGCTTGCGGCAAAAGACCTGGGCTTTAAGGAAAACACTGAACCGGCTGATTACGAAGCGGTGCACAGGGCCTTGCTCTCCGGGCTGTTGGGTCACCTGGGGTTGCGCGGCGAGGAGCGGGAGTACCTGGGCGCTCGCAATCGGAAATTTTTTATCTTTCCCGGATCGTCCCAGTTCAAGAAAAAACTCAAATGGTTGTTGGCGGGGCAATTACTGGAAACCGCCAAACTCTACGGCCATACCATAGCCAAGATCGAACCCGAATGGGCATTGGCCGCCGCAGAGCACCTGGTTAAGCGCCACCACTTTGAGCCTCACTACGATTCCCGCAGTGGCCAGGTGATGGCCTATGAAAAAGTGACGCTTTATGGCCTGGTGCTGGTGGAAAAACAGCGGGTCAACTTTTCCCGCATCGACCCGGTGGTGGCGCGCGAGGTGTTTATCCGAGCCGCCCTGGTGGAGGGTCGCTACGTCGACGCCCGCGCCAACCGTCGCGGCCCGAAAAAAATGCCGGCCTTCTTCGCACACAATCAGGCACTGTTGCAGGCCTTGGACGAACTCGAGGCCAAGTCGCGCCGCCGCGACATCCTCGCGGATGAACAGGTGCTCTACGAATTTTACGACGAGCGACTACCGACGGACGTGGTCAACCGTGCCGGCTTTGAGCACTGGCGCAAACAAGCGGAGGCCAGCAACCCCCAGTTGTTGTTTATCGATCGCGAGCGGCTGATGCTGCACGACGCCAGCGCCATCACCGAGGCCCAGTTCCCCAACGAGTTGGCTTTGCAGGGGATGGCACTGCCCCTGAGTTACCACTTTGAGCCCGGCAGCGCCGATGACGGTGTCAGTGTCCATGTGCCGGTCAGCGTTTTACACCAACTGCCGGAATTGCAGCTGCAGTGGCTGGTGCCGGGCATGTTGCGAGACAAGTGTATCGCCCTGGTCAAGGGGCTGCCCAAACAGTGGCGCAAGCACTTTGTACCCGTACCGGCATTTGTCGACAAGGTTATGCCGGCAATGAAACCGGACAATGTGGCGCTGACTCACGCGCTGGGTTTCCAGTTGAAACGTCACACTGCCATTGATATTCCCGACGATGCCTGGGACCCGGCGGCGCTGGATGACTACTATCGGATGAATATCAAAGTCCTCGACGAACAGGGCAAATGCATGGCCTCGGGACGGGAGCTGGAGCCGCTGCGCGAGCGCTATCGCGATCAATTGCGGCAGAGCCTGCAGTCGGCCGGAAGTGATCTGGAGAGGGAGGGCATTGTCAGTTGGGATTTTGGCAATTTGCCGGAAACCACCCGGCTCAAACGCGCCGGAGTGACCATCCGCGCCTACCCGGCGCTGGTGGATAACACGCAAAGTGTGGCCCTGAAGCTGCTGGACGACCCCAGGGAAGCATTGTCGAAAACGCGGCGGGGGATGACTCGCCTGTTATTGTTGAGTGCGCCGCAACCCGCCAAGTACCTGCGCAAGGCGTTGCTGAAAGGCCGGGATATGGGTTTGTCAGTGGCCGGCATTGGCAATCGGGAGCAGGTGGCAGACGATATTGCCATGGCGGCCTTTGCCCAAGTGTGTCTGGGAGAGGATCCATTGCCCCGCGATCAACCGGCGTTCGAAGCGCGCCTGGCTCGGGGACGGGAGCAGTTGGTTAGTCGCGCCAATGAAATCGAGGCGCTGATGCTGTCGATCCTGACTTCCATGGTGGAGATAAAAAAGGCCCTCAAACTGCAAAAAAATGCCCTGCCGCTGGTGTTTGCTGTTGCCGATATAAACGCCCAACTGCAGCGCCTGGTGTATCCCGGGTTTCTCTATCGTACCCCCATGGCCTGGTTGAGCCAGTATCCGCGCTATCTCAAGGCGATATTGATGCGGCTGGAAAAGGCGCCACTCAATGTGCAGAAAGACAAATTGATGATCGCGGAACTGGCGCCTTTCTGGGAAGATTACGATAACGTCCTCGAGCGCGAGGGCGAGTCGGTGGCACTGGCTAATCCCGAACTGATCCAGTTCCGCTGGATGTTGGAGGAATTTCGGGTGTCGTTATTCGCACAGTCCCTGAAAACCCTGATGCCGATTTCGGCCAAGCGTCTTAAAAAACAATGGCAGTTGATCAGTTCGTGAGGATGCCGAGTCCGTGAAAACCCTCAACTGGAACAACGTCCGTCTCATCAGCCGGCGCCATCCCGTGAACACTGCCAGCGGTCGTCAGTTGGGATTGCAGCGGGTGGCTATGGCGGATGCCTTGACATCCACCTCCGGGGATATCCATCGGCAACCGGTCGTGTTTATGGTGCCGGGTTATTTACAGGATGCGCGGCAGTTTTTTCCCGATTTGGACCAGCTGGCATCCGCACACACGGAGCGAACCTCCGGCGCCGGTTTGGCGCCGTTTCTTGCCAGTCAGGGGTTTGATGTGTTTGTCGCCGAACTCAGCGGTAAGGGTGGTAGCATACCGGGTGTAGGCCGTCACAGCGATTGGGGACTGCACGAGCTGATCACCGATGATCTGCCTAACCAGTTACAGGCCCTGGCCGGTATTCGCGCCGATTCGCCACAATTCTGGCTGGGTAGCGGCCTTGGGTCTGTATTGCTCAGTTGTTGCTATGCGCGCCTGCAGCGGCTACCGGCGCCTGTGCTGGGGTTGGCGCACTTTTCACCGGGGCGTCATCGGCAGTTGGATCGAATAGACACCGCCCTGTTAGCCATGGTCCGGCAGACCTGGTCTAATCTGTGGGGCCTGTTGCTGGGATACCAGCGACGGTTGGGCGACAGGGTGATGGAGAGTCGGCGAGTTTATCGGGATTGGCTGGATTGGCATCAGAATACCCAATGGCGGGACCCGGTGGATGGTTTCGACTACCGCCGAGCGCTGGCTCACAAGCGTCTGCCGCCCGCAATCTACTTTGCCAATCTGCGAGCCGTCTATGGGCCCGGTGTTTCGGACTGCCATTCATGGCTGCACGAGTTGGGCGACCATGACGCCCGCCTGATGCGCGTGGGCAGGGCTTGTGGAAATCGACGTGATTACGGGGCTGACAGCCTGCTGACCGACGTCCGGGCCATTGAGGACCACTTCCAAACGCTTTTATCCTGGATGAATGAAATTAGTTGTAAGAAAAGGTGGCTGGATGACGACACATGACCGAAACTAACCGGAGTGACCTAGGTCTTACTTACCGTCATTCGATGATTACAACAAACGGTCGCAATTGACCAACTACCGTCGTGGAACAGGAGAAAACCTCATGGCAAAGAAAACCTTAACCCCGCTAGCTGCTGCCGTTGGCGCCGCATTTATGGCTTCGACCGCTCTGGCCCCGGTGGCTTCCGCGGCTGATAATCCGTTCGCGGCTGCCCCCCTCTCAGCAGGTTATAACCTGGCCGAAAAGGATGGCGAAGGCGACAAGGCCGGTAAGGAAGGCAACTGTGGCGGCAACAAGGCTGGCAAGGAAGGCAACTGTGGCGGCGACAAGGCCGGCAAGGAAGGCAACTGCGGCGGCGACAAGGCTGGCAAGGAAGGCAACTGTGGCGGCGACAAGGCCGGTAAGGAAGGCAACTGTGGCGGCGACAAGGCCGGTAAGGAAGGCAACTGTGGCGGCAACAAGGCCGGTAAGGAAGGCAACTGCGGCGGTGACAAAGCCGGCAAGAAAGGCGGCAAGGCTGACAAGGAAGGCAAGTGCGGCGAAGGTAAGTGCGGAGGTGATAAAACCCGCAAGGAAGGCAAGTGCGGCGAAGGCAAATGCGGTGGCAAATCCTGAGCCCGGCAGGCGGCTGAATTCAACTTTAGCTGTCTGATTCCTTCATCCCCGGCTCCCTCGAGCCGGGGAATCTATCAGTATTGATATTCCGTGGCTATTTTTATGGCTAAATCGAAGCAGACCAGGCGAAT
The DNA here is from genome assembly GCA_050290225.1 of Cellvibrionaceae bacterium. GTDB lineage: Bacteria > Pseudomonadota > Gammaproteobacteria > Pseudomonadales > Cellvibrionaceae > JBNKHG01. Next base: position 50,733 of record JBNKHG010000033.1, on the reverse strand, counting down.
TCCCGACGCCACCCATGCCCGGTATGTGGTTGAAGGTGCCGGGGTGGGTTTGCGCCGCAGCATGCTGGAGGAGATGAGCGAGCTGACGAGTGACGATGTCCAGTTTATGGAAGTGGCGCCGGAAAACTGGATTGGCGTGGGTGGGCGATTTGGTAAGCGGTTTCGTGAATATACAGAACGTTTTCCGTTTATCGCTCACGGTCTCTCCCTCTCCATTGGGTCTGCCGATCCTCTGGATGTGGCACTGGTAAAACGTATAAAGCATTTTCTCGACGAACACGGCATCCGCTATTACAGCGAGCATTTGAGTTACTGCAGTGACAGTGGTCATCTTTACGATTTAATGCCGATACCCTTTACCGAAGAAGCCGTCCACTATGTGGCGGCGCGCATCCGCCAGGTGCAGGATATTCTTGAGCGGCGTATCGCCATGGAGAATGTGTCCTACTATTGTGCTCCGCAACAGGAAATGACGGAAATAGCTTTTATCAAGGCGGTGGTTGAGGAAGCCGACTGCGATCTGTTACTGGATGTGAATAACATCTATGTCAACAGTATCAATCACCGCTACGACCCCTACGAGTTTTTGGCCCAGTTGCCCGGCCATCGGGCCGCATATATACATATCGCGGGCCACTATGACGAGGCTGAGGACCTGAGGGTGGATACCCACGGCGCGGATGTCATCGACGATGTCTGGGCGTTACTGGCCAAGGCCTATGAACACTTCGGCGTTATCCCCACGCTGTTGGAGCGGGACTTCAATATCCCGCCGGTGGCGGAATTGTTAAATGAAGTGGAACATATCAAATCGATTCAGGCACAAGCGGTCGGAAAGATAGCCGACACTAGCGGGGCGGGCCTAACATTATGACGGAACTGTCCTTTCAAAAGACCCAGACGCAGTTTGCCTCGCATGTGCGCAACCCGGACAGGCATCCGGCGCCGGCAGGGATCGAAGATCGGCGCATGGGTATCTACCGCGATCTGATTTACAACAATATTGAAGGGTTTTTAAGCAGCGGTTTTCCGATTCTGCGCAAAATCCTCGGCGACGATCACTGGCACGATCTGGTTCGGGATTTTGTCTCCCGTCACCAGAGTCACACGCCGTATTTCCTGGAGATCAGCCAGGAATTTTTAACCTATCTGCAGGAAGAGCGTGGGCAGACCGAAGCCGGTGAATGTGACCCGCCTTTTATGCTGGAATTGGCCCATTACGAGTGGGTAGAGTTGGCTCTGGACGTGGCTGAGGAAACCTTTCCGGATACTGATGTCGTTATAACGGATCCCCTGGAGGGACATCCGCAGGTCTCGCCCCTGGCCTGGTGCCTATCCTATCAATACCCTGTGCACAAACTTGGGCCTGCCTATCAACCCGAAACTCCACCGCAACAGCCCACATTTCTTGTGGTCTACCGCAACCGTCAGGACCAGGTCCGCTTTTTGGAAGCCAATGCGCTCACCACTCATTTATTACAATTGCTGCAAGCTGATTCGACACTGAGTGGCAGGGCCGCCCTGCTGCAATTGGCTAATGAGATTAAGCATCCCGATCCCGACACTCTGCTGGAGTTTGGGCAAACTCTGATGCAACAGCTGCTGGAACTGGATATTCTCACTGCTGTATCCCCGCCGGTCGATAGTTAGTCCGTTTGAATATTTCCAGCGCCCATCTTCGGAATGGCTTTGAGCGATAATTGCCCTAATTGGGTATGAGTTGGCCATTTGTTTCCACTGTGAATCCCTTGATTTTCAAATCGTTTTAAAGAACCACTTTTTTCCACGGTGGTTCATATGATTGTCATAAACCTGTCACATTTTGCCCTCAGAATCCCCGCTAACGTAATTGCTCGGGCATAATCCGTGTTGCGTTGAGCAAGTATTACCATTTGGTCAACTAAGTGCATAGAACATAGGGAAGACACCATGAAAAAAGCAATTCTGCCTCTCGCGCTTGCTGCGCTGGCCTCACAGGCCAACGCCGGTACTGTCACTACCAGCGGTGACGATCTGATCATCGACACCAAGGGTGGCCTTAAGGTTTCCACTGCTGATGGGAACAATAGCTTCCAGATTGGCGGTCGCATTCAGTGGGATTACGAAGCTGACGAATCTGATGTCAAAGAGGACACTGACGACTTTGACATTCGTCGCGCCCGCTTGTACGCCAAAGGCCACGTAGGCAACTGGGCCTACAAGGCGCAGTTCAATATCGCTGAAAGCGGTGGTGAAGAAGGCGGCACTGCAGAAGATCTGTATATTCGCTACACCGGTTTCGGCAAGCAGGCCAACATCACCGTGGGTAAGCAAAAAGAGCCGTTTGGCCTGGAAGAGCTGACCAGTTCCAAGGACATCTCTTCCCTTGAGCGTTCAGCCATGACTGAACTTTATGCCCCTGGCCGCAGTGGTGGTGTTCAACTGCACGGTAAAGGCAGCAACTGGACCTATGGCCTCGGTATTTTCGAAGCCGATGGCGACAGCTCAAACGATTTTGATAATACCGCTGTGACCGGCCGTGTTACTTTTGCTCCCGTTAAAAATGATGATCTGCTGGTTCACCTGGGTGCCGGTTTCAGCACTCGCGATGCAGAGCTCAGTGCTGATGAAGTCGACGTCTACAATGTTGAACTGGCTGCCGTAACCGGACCCTTCCACGCTCAGGCCGAGTACTTCGACGCTGAAGAGGGTGATGTCGATGCGGACGGTTACTATGTGCAGCTGGGCTATGTGATTGGCGGTGTGCGTCCCTACAAGGACGGCGTATTCAAGAAGGTGAAACCTTCCAGCAAAGACGGCGCCTGGGAACTGGTACTGCGCTATGAAGATGGCGATGGCAAGTACAGCGATATTGATCTGGCCACCACCGAAGGTGAGCAGACGACTTTTGTTGTCAACTACTATCTGAACAGCCATATTCGTTTTGGTCTGAGCTACATGGATGGTGAGCAGGATTCCGGTGAAGAAGGTGAAGAGCTGCGCTTCAGAACGCAGTTCACTTTCTAGGACAACCGGTTAAAGTGATATAAAAACCTCGCCTCGTGCGGGGTTTTTTTTATGTCTGTACGAATATCCAAAAGAAGCTACGCCGGCAAAAATTCACCCATTCACCAATGCCCCCCTGTAAAATTCGGCGTTTACAGGCGCTGCGGAGAGGCCGGTAGATCTCTGCCGATCATTTTTCCTGAACCCCTGTTTTGTTCGCTTCGATAGGGGTTTAGAATGCAACACAATATCGGGAACGGGATTTGTACAGACAGGGGTCGCTATGAAGTTGAAGAACAGTGCCTTGGCATCGAAAATAAAACGGCGAGAGGGCAGAGGCCTTGCTGCGCTTATTGCCAGCCTATGCCTGGTGGCGCCCTGGAGTCAGGCGCAGGATGGCAATAACGTTGATCCCTGGGAGGGATTTAACCGGGCTGTGTACGCTTTTAACGACAAGGCCGATCAATACTTTCTAAAGCCCGTAGCCAAGGGTTACCGCGCTATTACACCAGACCCGGTGGAAGACAGTGTCAGTAATATGTTCAATAATCTGACTGAATTGCGCAATATCCTCAATGATGCCCTGCAGTGGAAGTGGGGGCAGGCTGGTAATGACGCTGGCCGGTTTTTGATCAATTCCACAGTCGGCGTGGTGGGGCTGTTTGATGTCGCCAAACACGCTGGCCTGGAGAGGAGTGATGGTGAAGACTTTGGCCAGACGCTCGCTGTCTGGGGTGTGGGCAACGGCCCCTATGTGGTTTTGCCTTTTTGGGGCCCCAGCAATTTGCGCGACAGTGTCGGTCTGCCGGTTGACTTCAAGAGCGACGCTATTTCCTATATAGACCATGTTCCCACTCGCAATGTTACTCGTGCCGTTGATTATGTGGTGCAACGGGCCGCTCTGCTGAAGGCTGAGTCGTTGGTCAGTGGCGACAAATATATTTTCTTGCGGGATGCTTACCTGCAACGCCGCCAGTACCTGATTAACGACGGCGTCGTCGATGATGACTTTGGCGGAGATCTGGAAGGCGACTACGGGGACGAATACGACTACTAAGCCGACGCCCGGGTCAATTCAGCATTTCCAGAATTTCCAAACCCAGTGCGCAACCACTGTCGTGCGGGGTGGCGCGTGCGACCCGGGCTTTGGCTTTGAGTGTCGGGCCGTGGCCGTGTTCAGAAGACAGGGTTACCACCAGTTCGGTACTCACCGGTAAGGCATTGTCGACGACGATGTATAACCCCCCGCCACTGAGATCGAGGCAAATGCCGCTGAGGGTTTCGTTTTTTGCCGTGAGTTTCACTTCCACCGGTGAGTCGACCTTCAGGCGGATGAAATTACGCTTTTCGCGGAAAGCCTGGTTTTCCACAGTCATGGTCAGATCCCTCTCCGTCTCTCATCTGTCAGTGGTTGCCGGGCTATATCGCGACCCTGGTCCAGTTAATATCTGAGCCTGCCCGGATGCGTAGTTCTGCGACAAATCTACTGTAAAAATCGCCCCTTGAATAGCTTGCGCAAGCGTAGAGATGGGAGTAGGGTTAGCCCTTCTAGCTTGTCGCTGAAATTCTCATAATAGCTTGTAGTTTAAGTAAGATAGCGCATAGGTGGCGGATGACAGACGGAAGCAGGAAACTGCTCATCATTGATGATGACACCATTGTCCGTCAAAGTGTTGTCGCCTATCTCGAAGACAGTGGATTCCATGTCCTGGAAGCTGGCGACGGCCCTTCCGGCCTTGAGGCATTTCGCCGTTACAACCCCGATCTCGTTATCACGGACCTGCGCATGCCGGGTATGGACGGCCTTCAGGTGTTAAAGGAGATCCACGAGCAAAATCCCGATATCCCGGTGATTGTGATTTCGGGTGCGGGAGTGATGGGTGATGTGGTTGAAGCCCTGCGCCTGGGCGCCAGCGATTATATGATCAAGCCGATTGTGGATATGGAAATGTTGGTCCATTCGGTGTCCAAAACTTTGGAACGCCAGGAGTTGCGGGCGGAAAATCTGCGCTACCGGGAAGAGTTGGAAGCGGCCAATCGTGATTTGAAAGAACACCTGCGGGCCCTGGAGCGGGATCAACAGTCAGGTCGTCAGGTGCAGCAACGGCTCATGCCTCCGCCCTCCGCCCACAAAGGCGGTTACACAATCTCCCGCTATATTCTGCCGTCGCTATATCTGAGTGGCGATTTTATCGACTACGCCTATAACAGTAACCGTTATATGGCCTTTTATCTGGCTGATGTCTCCGGTCACGGGGCGTCCTCCGCATTTGTGACTATCTGGTTGAAGCACCTGGTCAACTGGATGGTTCGGGATGAGGGTCTTTTTTGTACTCAGGCATCCTTTGAAAGTGGGCCCAATGAGATGCTGCAGGAGATAAACAGCGAACTTCACGACAGCCGCCTCAACCACCACCTGACCCTGTTCGTGGGGGTTATCGATACCCTTACCCACAGGATGCACTATGCTGTAGGAGGGCATTTGCCAATGCCTGTGCTGGTGACACCGAACGGTGCCCGCTTTCTCGAGGGCAAGGGCAAGCCGGTAGGCATTTTCAAGGATATCGAATGGAAGGTGTACGAGTTGGAGTTGCCGGAGAGGTTTATGCTGGCGAGTTTTTCCGATGGGATGCTGGAGACCCTGCCGCCGGAAGGATTGTGTGAGAAGGAAGCTTATTTACTGGATTTGTTGTCTAAGGAAGGTGCTTCAAATGGCGCGCTCTATACCGAGCAGGGCTGTATGGACAGCCTGTGCCAGTTGCTATCCTTGGACAAGGTGCACGAAGCCCCTGATGATATCGCTATATTGACGGTTGCAAAAAGCTGATGCCGATGAAACCTGGCCAGATACTGGTCGCTGATCACGCGGGTGTTTACGTTATCAAAATGATTGGTGACGTGCGACTGACGTTGTGTCTCTCCTTCGATCGATTTATCGATTCCATGTTCAGCCGCGATGATTTCGTATCCATCCTCTTTGATTTGACTGAAGCCGAGGCCATTGACAGCACAACCCTGGGATTAATGGCCAAAATTTCAATCTTCGCCCGTGAACGCCGCCGGGTTACCCCGGTAGTTGTCTCCACCAACAGCAGTATCAATCGCCTGCTGGATTCCATGGGTTTTAACGATATCTTCGATATTATTCACGATACCGAGGGCACTGTGGTCAATCCGCTGCCCCTCGATGCGTCTGAGCCCCTGGATGAGTCCATGGTCAAAGACAAGGTATTGGAGGCCCACCGGGTGTTGATGGGACTTAATGATACCAATCAGGCAACTTTCCGCGATCTGGTTAAGACCCTGGAAGAATCCTGACCACTTTCCTCAGGCCGCCTGCCGGTGCTGGTTGAAAGCCGCCTCCAGGCGATGCGGGTCCCGGTGACGCTTGATCTGTTCAAAAAAAGTCACTGCCTCCGGGTACTGGCGGCGCAGATAAACCAGCCACTGTTTCACCCGATTGCCCAGGTATCTTTCCGGATAGAGATAGCGGGTTTCCTTGTAGTATTGATACAACTGCTCGCAAACGGCGGGCCATGCCAGGGGTCGGTAGTGCTCGCCGCTATTGGCAGCCTTGATTTGCAGGGCGAGATCCGGACATGCCATCAGGCCGCGACCGAGCATGACATCCTCGCAGCCGGAGACCTCTCGACAACGTCGATAGTCAGCCAGCGACCAGATCTCGCCGTTGGCAATCAACGGGATGGCAATGGATTCGCGGATCTCAGCCAGGTATTCCCAGTATGCTGGTGGTTTGTAACCATCTACCTTTGAGCGGGCATGTACGGTCAGTTCGCTGGCGCCGGCCTCGTATACCGCCCGGGCGTTGTCCAGGTAGCGGCTGCGGTCCTCAAATCCGAGGCGGATTTTAGCGGACACAGGGATCCCCGCAGGCACTGCCTCCCGCACAGCCGCGACTATATCGTAAACCCGCTGGGGCTCACGCAGCAGACAGGCACCGCCATCGCTGTTGTTAACGGCCTTTGCCGGACAACCAAAATTGAGGTCGATGGCGCGGGCGCCATAATGAGCCAGCTTGGCGGCATTGAGGGCCATGGGCTGAGGTCGCCCGCCCAGCAACTGGATGCGCACCGGTGTCCCCGCCTGGGTCAGGCAGCGGTTGTGGAGTTCGGGGCAGTAACGGAAAAAAACCTTGGGTGGCAGGCTGGTGTCGGTAACCCGGATAAACTCAGTGACGCAGGCGTCAATGCCGCCAAGGGCGGTCATCAATTCTCGGACACGATGATCTACAACCCCCTCCATGGGGGCTAGGAATACTCGCATATGAAACGAATTTGTCTCTTAAGTTGCTGGGAAAAGAGGCTATTTTACCTAAACTTGTGTGGATCGAAAGGATCAGATGCATTTACAAAACGGGATTTCGTGTGGTTAAAAAGTGTTCGGCGACAATTGGCTTATTTGGGTAAGTTATTGAAAAATAAAGGGAAAAAGGTTTTTGTTAATTCACTACATTTGTAGTAGTGCTGGAAACTTGCCTACAAAAATCAATCGGGCTACATTTCCCGGCCCCTGTATACAGGGCAAATGCGTGAATGCCGTATTGTCTGGCTCTATCAGAGTGAGGCGGCACGAAGGGCCACAACGCCCCGGTTAAAACGCAGTGGCCATTGTCGAGCCGAAGCCGCAACGCGCGCTCCGGGCAAGGCCATTAACCTTGCATGGCTTCCAAAAGAAGCTGTGCCCCAATGAGGAGGCTTACTTCAGATGCAAGAAACCATCATGCAACAGGGCATTGACCTGATGCTCTTCGGCATGGGCACGGTATTTGTGTTCCTGACCGTACTCGTAATCGCTACCACCATCATGTCCTCAGTGGTTCAACGCTATTTCCCGGAGCCGGAACCCGTGCTGCCCTCGTCCAAGACGACTGCGTCAACAGGGGTCAATGACCCTAAGTTGTTGGCGATCATCAAGGCGGCGATCGAACAGCACCGCAAAAAATAATAAGCGTCGGCGGCAGCGACCGACGCATGGCGTTGAAATTTTAAAAGTCACAGAAATTACGTTTTGAGTAGGGGCAACTTCTCATGAGTGAAGTTAAAAAACCGTTAGGAATTACCGATGTGGTGCTGCGCGATGCACACCAGTCTCTGTTTGCGACCCGCTTGCGCATTGACGATATGCTGCCGATTGCCGAGAAGCTGGATCAGGTTGGTTACTGGTCTCTGGAAACCTGGGGTGGGGCCACCTTTGATGCCTGCATCCGCTACCTGGGCGAAGATCCTTGGGAGCGTATTCGCGAATTGAAAAAAGCGATGCCGAAGACGCCGATGCAGATGCTGTTCCGCGGTCAGAATATCCTCGGCTATCGTCATTACGCCGATGACGTGGTCGGAAAATTTGTTGAGCGTGCCGCTCACAACGGCGTTGACGTATTCCGCGTATTCGATGCCATGAATGATATGCGCAATATTGAAACTGCACTGAAGGCAGTGAAGCAAGTGGGCAAGCATGCCCAGGGCACTATCTCCTACACCCTGAGTCCGGTCCACACCGTCGACATGTGGGTGGAGCAGGGCAAGCGCATCGAAGACATGGGCGCCGACTCCATCGCCATTAAAGATATGGCCGGACTGCTGAAGCCCTACGTCGGCTACGAGCTGGTTTCCAGGTTGAAGGAGGCCTGCGATATTCCCATTCACATGCAATGCCACGCGACCACCGGGTTGTCTACAGCGACTGCGGTTAAGTGTGTGGAAGCGGGTATCGACAATATCGACACCGCCATTTCCTCCATGTCCATGACCTATGGCCACAGTCCCACTGAGTCTGTGGTTGCCATTTTGCAGGACACTGACCGCGATACCGGTCTGGATCTGGGGTTGTTGGAGGAAATTGCGGCCTACTTCCGGGAAGTCCGGAAAAAGTACGCCAAATTCGAAGGTTCGCTCAGGGGCGTGGATTCCCGCATCCTCACCGCACAGGTACCGGGTGGCATGCTCACCAATATGGAGAACCAGCTGCGCGACCAGGGCGCGGAAGACAAATTCGACGCTGTGCTGGCGGAGATTCCCCGGGTGCGAGAGGACCTGGGTTACCTGCCACTGGTAACGCCCACCTCACAGATTGTGGGCACCCAAGCCGTATTGAACGTGCTGACCGGCGAGCGTTTCAAGTCTATCTCCAAGGAAACCCAGGGCGTTCTGAAAGGCGAATACGGCGCTACACCGGCACCGGTCAACAAAGAGCTGCAGGCGCGCGTTCTGGATGGTGCCGAGCCCATTACCTGTCGTCCGGCCGACCTGCTGGAGCCGGAACTGGAAAAACTGACCGCTGAGTTGAAAGCGCTGGCCGCCGAGAAGGGGGTTGCCCTGGCCGCCGGAGACAACGAAATCGACGATGTCCTGACTTACGCACTTTTCCCCCAGATTGGCCTCAAGTTCCTGGAAAACCGTAACAACCCCGACGCCTTTGAGCCGGCACCTACCGGCAAGGAAAGCGGTGTGGTGACCAACGAGGCCGGTGAAGAGGTTTACACCGTGACTGTCGAGGGCGCCAGCTATACGGTGACCGTATCCAACGGTGGCGACCTGACAGGGATTGCGCCTGTGGGTGGTGCGGTATCGGCGGGCGAGGTGCCCACGGGAGGCGAACCACTGTCGGCGCCCCTGGCGGGTAATATCTTCAAGGTGCTGGTCGCTCCCGGTCAGCAGGTCGCCGAAGGGGAAACCCTTCTGTTACTCGAAGCCATGAAAATGGAAACCGAAGTGAGCGCCCCCAAGGCCGGTACCGTTAGTGCGGTGAACGTCAAAGAGGGCGATACTGTCGCCGTTGGCGATATCCTGCTGACTATTGCCTAAACCTGTAGGAGATTCGCAAAATGGAAAGTCTTATCGGTTTATGGCAGGACTCGGGCCTGTACCAGATGGCGCCCGGGCAACTAGTAATGATCCTTGTGGGCTTGCTGCTGTTGTATCTGGCCATCAACAAGGGTTTTGAGCCACTATTGTTGGTGCCTATCGGTTTTGGTGGCATTCTCGCCAATATTCCCGGCGCCGATCTCGCGCTCTCCGCGGCGGATAGTGCAATCCACAGCGGTGACCCGCAGGTACTGACGGCCATGGCTAAAGCCCTTGGAGCAGATATTTGGGCTGCCGGCGCTGATTTAACAGCCGCCGCAAACTCATTGAAGGCAGCTTATACCCATGCCGGGGCTGACGCCCATTTGGCGGCGTTGCAAACCGCCGCCGATCTCGGTTTTACCAACGGTATGCTCTACAACTTCTACTCGGTGGCCATCGCCTCCGGTGTGGCGCCGCTGGTGATCTTTATGGGTGTGGGCGCCATGACGGATTTCGGTCCGCTACTGGCCAACCCCCGGACCCTGTTCCTGGGAGCGGCAGCCCAGTTCGGGATCTTCGCCACTGTCATCGGCGCCGTGGCGCTCGGCCACTTCGGCATTATGGATTTCTCCATCGCCGACGCCGCTGCGATCGGTATTATCGGGGGTGCCGATGGCCCCACGGCCATCTACGTGGCCAGCCTGCTGTCGCCGGAACTGTTGGGTGCCATCGCGGTAGCCGCCTATTCCTATATGGCGCTGGTACCGATGATTCAGCCGCCGATTATGCGCGCGCTGACCAATGCCGAAGAGCGCAAGATTGAGATGACTCAGCTGCGCACTGTCTCCAAGCGCGAGAAGATCACCTTTCCGGTGGTCATTCTGGTGCTGGTGGCCCTGTTCCTGCCTTCGGCGGCTCCGCTGCTGGGTATGTTCTGTTTCGGTAACCTGATGAAGGAATGTGGTGTGGTGGATCGTCTGAGTGAGACGTCCCAAAACGCCTTGATCAATATCACCACGATTTTCCTGGGGCTTTCCGTCGGGTCGAAACTGGCGGCGGACAAGTTCCTGGACCCCAAGACCCTGGGTATCCTGGCGCTGGGTATTATCGCCTTTGGTATCGGTACCGCCATGGGTGTGCTGATGGCCAAACTGTTGAATGTTTTCAGCAAGCACAAGATTAACCCGCTGATCGGTTCCGCCGGTGTCTCTGCGGTACCCATGGCGGCCCGGGTTTCAAACAAGGTCGGTCTGGAGTACAACGCCCAGAACTTCCTGTTGATGCACGCTATGGGGCCCAACGTGGCTGGGGTAATCGGCTCCGCGGTGGCGGCGGGTGTTATGATTACCATGGTGCAGGCGATGGGGGGGTGATCGAAGTTTAGCCCCCTCTTTTTCAAAGGCCCTGTCAGAAATGGCGGGGCTTTTTCGTTTTCAAATCGCCATTTCACGCAGCCGTCAACCGGGCTTGCGGCGGGCCTGCCTTTTTCCATTGATGATAGCTTGGCAATACCTGACAAAAATAGTAGGGTATATACTTGACTGAGTTAGTTGGTTTTTGAATAATGCGCGCCATGCGCCCAAATCGATATCGGTGGTTCTGCGGTCAACTCTGTAAACCCCTGATTTTAATGGAAAATGCCCCATGAGATTAACGACCAAAGGCCGCTATGCGGTAACGGCAATGCTGGATCTGGCCCTGCACGGCGAGAAAGGGCCTATCAGCCTGGCCGGAATCTCCAAGCGCCAGGAGATTTCCCTCTCCTATCTTGAGCAGTTGTTTGCCAAATTGCGCCAGCACCAACTGGTCAGCAGTGTGCGCGGCCCTGGCGGTGGCTATAAATTAAGCCGCAATGCCGATGATATTTTCGTCGCCCAGATTATCGATGCCGTCAACGAATCCATCGATGTTACCAGTTGTGGTGGTTCCGGTGCCTGCCAGCACGGCGAAGTGTGCCTGACCCACTACCTGTGGGCGGATCTGAGTAACCAGATCCACGAATTTCTGAGTGGTATCAGTCTGGCCAGCCTGGTGGCCCGTCGTGATGTGCAGGAAGTGTCTGTGCGTCAGGATCAGCGTGACGAAGCGGATGAAACCCTTAAAAGCGATTTGGATATGATCCCGGCATCCAGCCTAGCCTAGAAGGTATACCGGCTGAAGGGCATCCAGCCTGGCCTAGAAGGTTACCGGCTGAAGGGCATCGAGACGGTCATCGAAAAGAAACGACAGATTAAGCCCACCCGAACAGGATGGGAACCCTTACACCTGTGGAGACACCTATGAAGTTACCGATATACCTGGACTACTCTGCGACCACGCCTGTTGATCCGCGTGTTGCCGGGAAAATGATGGAGTGCCTGACCAATGAGGGCAACTTTGGTAACCCCGCCTCCCGCTCGCATATCTACGGCTGGAAGGCGGAAGAGGCCGTGGAAATTGCCCGCCGACAGGTGGCTGACCTGGTGAACGCCGATCCCCGGGAAATTGTCTGGACCAGTGGGGCCACCGAATCGGACAACCTTGCCATTAAAGGGGTGGCGCACTTTAACCAGAAACGGGGCAAGCATCTGATTACCTCCAAAATTGAACATAAGGCGGTGCTGGATACCTGTCGCCAGCTTGAGCGTGAAGGTTTTGAGGTGACCTACCTGGACCCCGGTAGCGACGGTATTATCGAACCCCGGCAGGTGTCGGATGCCATTCGCGACGACACCACCCTGGTGTCCCTGATGCATGTCAACAATGAGATTGGCGTGATCAACGATATCCAGGCCATCGGTGAAATCTGCCGTGCCCGCAAGGTCTTCTTTCATGTGGATGCCGCCCAGAGCGCCGGCAAGATACCTATCGATCTGGAAACCATGAAAGTCGATTTGATGTCGTTTTCCGCTCACAAGGTCTATGGTCCAAAAGGCATGGGCGCCCTTTATGTACGGCGCAAGCCGCGGGTTCGCCTCGAAGCCCAGATCCACGGCGGCGGTCACGAGCGCGGTATGCGATCCGGTACCCTGGCGACCCACCAGATTGTCGGCATGGGTGAGGCCTTCCGCATAGCCAAGGAAGAGATGGCACAGGACGCAGAGCGCGCGCTGGCGTTGCGCGATCGCCTGTGGGAGGGCGTCAGGGACATTGAGGAGGTCCATATCAATGGTTCCATGGAGCAGCGTGTGCCCGGCAATCTCAACGTCAGTTTCGCTTTTGTTGAGGGAGAATCCTTGATCATGTCCCTCAAAGACCTGGCGGTGTCATCGGGTTCCGCTTGTACGTCAGCCAGTTTGGAACCCTCCTACGTACTGCGCGCCCTGGGTGTTAACGATGAATTGGCTCACAGCTCGCTGCGCTTTAGCTTTGGCCGTTTCACCACCGAGGAGGAGGTGGACTACGCCATCGACAAAATTCGACAAGCGGTGTCTAAACTAAGGGAGTTGTCACCGTTATGGGACATGTACAAAGACGGTGTTGATTTAAATGCTATCGAGTGGGCTGCCCACTAACGTGCTCGAGGTGGAGCGCGAAACACAACGAGAATTTCGGATTAGCAAACAGCTGATTCTGGTCAGTTGAGGAGTCTAAAAAATGTCATATAGTGAAAAGGTTATCGACCATTACGAAAACCCCCGCAACGTGGGCAAGTTGGACGATAAGGCCGAAAATGTCGGTACCGGCATGGTGGGAGCCCCGGCTTGCGGCGACGTCATGCGCCTGCAGATCCAGGTCAGCGACGACGGCGTGATTGAGGATGCCAAGTTCAAGACCTACGGTTGCGGCTCTGCCATCGCTTCCAGCTCGCTCCTGACCGAGTGGGTCAAGGGGAAATCCCTGGACGAGGCCGCGCAAATTAAAAACACCGAGATCGCCGAAGAGCTGGCATTGCCTCCGGTGAAAATTCACTGCTCGGTGCTGGCGGAAGACGCCATCAAAGCCGCAGTGAAAGACGTGCGTGCCAAGCGCGGAGAACAGCAGGACTAATACCGATCAGCAGCGGGCCTGTCCGCAGCGGTCGGGAATCGATTTGGATTTGAGAGTATCGCATGGCTATCACCATGACAGAAGCGGCGCGGTCGCATGTAAACCGGCATATCGCCAATCGCGGCAAGGGCCTCGGCATTCGAGTGGGCGTTAAAACCACCGGGTGTTCGGGTCTTTCCTATGTGTTGGAGTTTGTCGACCGGCTGGAGGAAGATGATAAAGTCTACGAGCAGGACGGCTTCAAGTTGGTTGTCGATCCGAAAAGCCTGGTCTATCTCGATGGCACCGAACTGGACTTTGTTAAAGAGGGGTTGAACGAGGGCTTCCAGTTCAATAATCCCAACGTCAAAAACGAGTGCGGGTGCGGCGAGAGTTTCCACGTTTAATGGCCTGTCGCCGGTTCTTTTTTGGGAGGAGACGGTGCGCGGCGACGCATTGATCCCATCGGGAATCCTGTACAGGGCGTCAAGGCCGGGATGGTGGTCCACCCTCCCGGCTTTTATTTATCAAAAATTCTCACTTTTAGAGACTTTTCCGGATTATGCCGGGATAGCGGACTGAATGGCGACAGATGGATATCAGCAAAAACTATTTTGACGTGTTCGGTCTGGCGGTTGATTTTCATGTTGACCAGCCGACCTTGACCGAACGCTATCGCGAACTGCAGCGGGAGATTCACCCGGATCGCTTTGCCGGCGCAGGCGATCGCGAACAGCGCCTGGCGGTGCAGTACGCCACCTATGTCAACCAGGCTTTTGAAACACTCAAATCGCCGTTATTGCGAGCCGAGTATTTGTTGCAGTTAAACGGCGTGGCGCTGGACGCACAAAACCAGACCACCAACGATTCCGCCTTTTTAATGCGGCAAATGGAACTGCGCGAAGAACTGGGTGAGGTCAGGGAGCAGTCGGACCCCGAAGCGGCCCTGGATGCGCTGTCTGCCCATGTCGACGAAGCATTGGCGGGCCTTCAGGCGGAATTTGCCGATGCCTACGCACGGACCGACATGAATAGCGCCAAAACAGCAGTTTCAAAGCTGCACTTTATCGTCAAGCTGGCTCACGAAGTGGAACAGCTGGAGGCTGAGTTACTGGATTATTAGAGATGAGATTTAAGCGGCAAGCTGTAAGCTACAAGCTACAAGCTACAAGCTACAAGCTACAAGCTGTAAGCGATTTATTGCCGACGCTCGCTTTTTACTGTTTAGTGCGTAGAAAGACTATTCGGATCGGAGTAGCACAACCCAGGTCCCGAGAGATCGGTTTGTCGCTTTTAACTTGCCGCTTGCCGCTTGCCGCTTGTAGCTTGTAGCTTGTAGCTTGTAGCTTACAGCTTGCCGCTTGAACTAGAGACTGAAATTTATGGTGTTATTGCATATTGCCGAACCGGGTGAATCGCCGGAACCGCACGAGCGTAAACGAGCCGTCGGTATCGATCTGGGCACAACAAATTCACTGGTGGCCACAGTGCGTGGCGGAACGGCCGAGACCTTGGCGGATGACCGGGGCCGGTACATGGTTCCCTCGGTGGTGCGCTACCTGGAGGGAGGTGGTGTCAGTGTTGGTTATGAGGCGAAGAGCGCCGCAGCCGAGGATCCCTTCAATACACTGTCTTCCATCAAGCGCTTGATGGGCCGGGGGCTGAAAGATATCAAGATGCTCGGCAGCCAATTACCTTACGAGTTTGCCGATGAAGACGGTGGCATGCCCTATATCGTAACCCGGGCCGGTCACAAGAGCCCGGTGGAAGTGTCTGCCGAGATCCTGAAAACCCTGGCCCAGCGTGGACGTGACAGCCTGGGTGGTGAACTCGACGGCGCTGTGATTACAGTGCCCGCCTATTTTGACGAAGCCCAGCGCCAGGCGACCAAGGATGCGGCCAAAGTGGCTGGCTTGAAGGTGCTGCGGTTACTCAATGAGCCCACGGCGGCAGCGGTTGCATATGGCCTTGACCAGGGAGAGGAGGGCGTGATCGCCATCTACGACCTGGGTGGAGGCACTTTTGATATATCCATCCTGCGTCTGTCCCGAGGCGTTTTCGAGGTGTTGGCCACCGGTGGCGATTCCGCGCTCGGGGGCGACGACCTGGACCACGCTATCGCCGAATGGGTAATGACAGAAGCGGGGCTGACCAATGATCTCTCGCCCCGGCAGCAACGCCTGCTGCTGAATGCCGCCTGTGCCGCCAAAGAACGGTTGAGCGAAAATACTCAGGCGGAAATCGCCTTTGGTGACTGGCAGGGCGTTTTGTCCCGGGAGCTGATGAATACCCTGGTGGATCCGCTGATAGACAAAACTATCCGCGCCTGCAAGCGCGCCCTGCGCGACGCCGGGGTGAAGGTTGCCGACGTGCAGAATGTGGTGATGGTGGGTGGTTCCACCCGCGCCCTGCGGGTGCGGGAAAAGGTGGGTGAATTCTTCGTCCGCGAACCGCTGGTCAGCATAGATCCGGATCGTGTGGTGGCCATCGGCGCAGCCCAGCAGGCCGATATTCTGGTGGGTAACAAGCACGATAGCGATATGTTACTGCTGGATGTGATCCCACTGTCGTTGGGCTTGGAGACCATGGGTGGCTTGGTGGAAAAAGTGATTCACCGCAATACCACCATTCCCGTGGCCAAGGCCCAGGACTTTACCACGTTCAAAGACGGCCAGACCGCCATGGCTATTCATGTCCTGCAGGGAGAGCGGGAACTGGTGGATGACTGCCGTTCCCTGGCGCGCTTTGAGTTGCGTGGTATCCCCGCCATGGTCGCCGGCGCGGCCCATATACGAGTCACCTTCCAGGTGGACGCCGATGGTCTGTTGAGCGTTTCCGCCCAGGAGAAATCCAGTGGCGTCGAGGCCGGCATCGAAGTGAAGCCGTCTTACGGACTGGATGACGATACCATTACCCGGATGCTCAAAGACTCCTATGCCAGAGCCCAGGAGGATATGGAGGCCCGTGCCCTGCGTGAACAGCAAGTGGAGGCCGAGCGGGTGATTGAAGCCCTGGTGGCGGCCCTCAATACGGATGGCAAACAGCTTTTGAACGATGAGGAATACGCGGCTTTGGAAGCCGGCGTCGAGGATCTGCGCCGCGTGCACAATGACGGCACAGACCGGGAAATTGCGGCGGAAATCGAACGGGTCGGCAAACTCAGCGAAGACTTCGCCGCCCGACGTATGGATGCCAGTATCAACCAGGCCCTGGCGGGGCATTCCCTGGACGAACTTGACGACAGCGGCCCCATCAACCGGGGATGTGCCGACAATCGCGAACGGGACTAGCAAGAGTCACCAAGAGAGATAAACAGGATGCCTAGAATTGTATTTCTGCCAAACGAGGAAATTTGCCCCGAAGGCGCGGTGATCGAGGCCGAAACCGGTGAGAGTATCTGCAAGGCTGCCTTGCGCAACGGTGTCGAGATCGAACACGCCTGTGAGATGAGCTGCGCCTGCACCACCTGCCATGTCATTATCCGCGAGGGCTATGATTCCCTGGAAGAGGCTGACGAACTGGAGGACGATTACCTGGACAAGGCCTGGGGACTGGAACCCGAATCGCGCCTCAGTTGCCAAGCGAAGGTGGCGGATGAAGATCTGGTGGTGGAAATCCCCAAATACACCATCAATATGGTGTCTGAAAGCCATTAGGACGTCGATTAATGCCCAATCGATTAATACTTACCTCTAATGAATAGTGCTTCCGGGAGAAAGTTTGTGAGTTTGAAGTGGACCGATATTCAGGATATTGCCATCGAACTGGCCGACACCAAGACAGACGTGGATCCCCGTTACGTCAACTTCGTTGATCTGCGCAACTGGGTTATGGCGCTGGAAGGGTTTGACGACGACCCCAACCACTGTGGCGAGAAAATACTGGAGGCGATTCAGGCGGCCTGGATTGAAGAAGCTGAATGAGCGCTTGCAGGCCGCAGGAAGTTAACCGGTTTACAGATTTTTTGCCTTCCGTAGTGTAAGATCGCGCCTCGTTTGCGGGACTTTTTGGTTGTCAGTGCCTGAAATGGGCGCAAGTGACAGCGAAATGACCCATGCCGAATGCAGGAAAGTTGGTAAAAGCTGGGAAAAATCTATAAAAAACAAATAGTTATGATTTCCCGTCTAAATTGCTGAGGCGCCTAAACCCGCGTATAATTCGCGGGTTTCGCAGTTTTGGCCCTGTCCGCCCGGTTGAACAACGGTGCGGGTGGGGCGTAATGCATAATTTAAACCCTATATTAATCCCTTATTTAAAGTTTTGGAGTCCTTCAATGGCCGTAGAACGTACTTTGTCCATCATCAAGCCCGATGCTGTTGCCAAGAATGTGATTGGTGAAATCAACGCCCGCTTCGAGAAAGCCGGTCTTAAGATCGTGGCCATGAAAATGATCAAGCTGGACGAAGACAAGGCCGGCGGATTCTACGCCGAGCACAAAGAGCGTCCGTTCTTCGCGGACCTGGTTGCCTTTATGACGTCCGGTCCGGTTGTGGTTCAGGTATTGGAAGGCGAGAGCGCCGTACTGAAAAATCGCGAGCTGATGGGTGCGACCAACCCCCAGGAAGCCGAAGCGGGCACCATTCGCGCCGACTTTGCCCAGAGCATTGATGCCAACGCCGTTCACGGTTCCGATTCCACCACCTCCGCGGCGCGTGAAGTGGCTTATTTCTTTGGCGACGACGAAATCTGCGCCCGCTGATTGGCGTAACGCCAGTAGTAGAGTGGTCATTCGAGAATAATCATGGTCGATCAAACGCCGGAATCCAAAAACAACACATTGGCAGCTGACGCCAGGGCGAACCTGCTCGGCCTGTCCGAGGACAAGCTGGTCGCGTTTTTTGCCGAACTTGGCGAGAAGCGCTTTCGTGCCACCCAGGTGTTGAAATGGATTCACCAGATGGGCGTTGACGATTTTGACGCTATGACCAATATCAGCAAGAATCTTCGCGCCCGGCTCAAGCAGGTGGCGGAGATTCGAGCGCCAGAGGTCCTGCAGCAGCTTGATTCCGCCGACGGGACCCGCAAGTTTCTGATTCAGGTCGCCGGCGGCAATGTCATCGAGACCGTGTTTATTCCCGACGGGGAGCGGGGTACTCTGTGCGTCTCTTCCCAAGTGGGGTGTTCGCTGGATTGCAGTTTTTGCGCAACCGGTAAACAGGGGTTCAACCGCGATCTGAGTGCGGCGGAAATCATTGGCCAGGTATGGATCGCCGCCAAATCCTTTGGCCAGTTCGGCGAGAACCGTCCGCGCAAGATTACCAATGTGGTGATGATGGGGATGGGGGAGCCGCTGCTCAACTTTGACAATGTGGTCGACGCCATGAACCTGATGATGCATGACAACTGTTATGGTATCTCAAAGCGGCGCGTCACCCTGAGCACTTCCGGCGTGGCGCCCGCCCTGGATCGATTGGGGGAGTATACCGACGCCTGTTTGGCTATTTCCCTGCATGCGCCCAACGACGAGCTGCGCAACCAGTTGGTTCCCATCAACAAAAAGTATCCTATCGCCATGCTGCTGGATTCCGCCAAGCGCTATATTGAGGGGTTGCCGGATACCCACCGCAAGATCACTATCGAGTACACCTTGATCAGTCATGTCAACGACCGCCCGCACCACGCCCATGAATTGGCGGAACTGCTGGCCGATATACCGGTCAAGATTAATCTGATCCCGTTTAACCCGTTTGAACAATCGGACTACAAGCGGGTGAGTAACAACGCGTTGCGCACCTTTCAGAATATTCTGATCAACGCGGGCTTCACCACCACTGTGCGCACTACCCGAGGCGACGATATTGATGCCGCCTGCGGGCAGTTGGCCGGTGCCGTCAACGACCGCACCCGCCGCAGCGAGCGACATCGGGCGGCTCAGCTGGCTCGCCAATCCGACAGCGTTAAACCGGAGGTGGTCAATATTCTGGCCCGTCCCTAGTGGTGGAGATCAGGGCGGAGAGAGGGTCAACGGGCAGATGAAGGCCATTTTCGAGAATCGCTATATTTTAACTGCGATGGATAGAGGAACCGAGTTGCTATGCATAGCATGATTGCTAAGGGAATCGCCACCGCGTTGGCACTGGTGTTGTTGGCAGGCTGTGTCACCACCACCAGTGGTGGAGGCAATGTCAAAGTCGACAAGGACAAGGCGCTGAACACCCATATCCAATTGGGGTTGAGCTATATCCGCAACCGCAACCTGGATCTTGCCCGCCATCACTTTATCAAGGCCTTTGATATTAACCCTAATGCCGAGGGGGCGCACAATGGTCGTGCGCTTCTTTACCAGTTGGAGGGAGAACCTGCACTGGCGGAAAAGCATTTCAAGAAGGCCCTGGATATTGATCCGGCCTTTACCCAGGCACGCAACAATTACGGCAGCTTTCTCTATCAGAACAAACGCTACCCGGAAGCCTATCGAGCGTTTGAGTTGGCTGCCGCCGATCTGGAATATTCGCGCCGGGCCATCGCCCTGCTGAGCCTTGGGCGTACGGCACTGAAATTGAACAAGCTGGATAAGGCCGAAGCGGCGTTCAGCCAGGCGCTGGTACTTCAGCCTCGGCTGGCTCCGGCCATGGCGGAACTGGCAGAAATTAACTTCAACAAAAAGGCCTATGCCGACGCGAAAAAGTACCTGGAGCAATATGCCAGCATTTCGCGGCAGTCACCCCGTACCCTGTGGTTGGGAATACGCCTGGAACGTATATTTGGTAATCGCGACAAGGAAGCCAGCTACGCGCTGGCATTGAAGAATCTGCACCCCTATTCAAAAGAGTACCTCGAATATCAGCGTTTGATAAACAGTCAGCCACAACAAAAACAATAGCACCATGACCGACATGACCGATACTGCCATGACGACCGACAAAAAATATCGAGCCGATGACCGCCAGGAATGCCAAGCCCTTCTGCAGACACCTGGAATGTATTTGCAGCAGGCGAGGGAAAAAGCCGGACTGAATCAGCAGCAAGTCGCAGGGGAATTGCGGTTGAGTGTGGTCAAGTTGCAGGCGCTCGAGAGCGACCACTATGAGAAAATCGCCTCGGAGACGTTTGTAAAGGGCTATTTACGGGCCTATGCCCGGGTGGTGGATCTGGATGCCAATGAAGTTCTGCGCCGATACCGGGAGTACCTCAATGCCCTGGCTGATACAGCCGAGATTGTCACTCACTCCGTTGAAGTAAAGTCGCCACCTGAAAAATTCGACCTCGCAGCCCTGTTAATGAAGTGGAAGAATACAGCGTTAATTGCGGGAGGGCTGCTGCTGGTATGGATTTTGGCTGCCTATTTGATTGGCACTGACAACAAGGCCGTGGATAACGCGGCGATTGCGCCTGCTGTTGTGAACGAACCGGCACCGCCTGTCGCTGAAACACTGAGCAGCGATGCCGCGATCGAATCTGTCGAGAGTGATGCAGCGACCGAATCCGTGGAGAGTGATACAGCGACCGAAACCACAGGTGAAGAAGTGGTGACGGAACAGGCGGTTATTTCTCCGGAACCTGCCGCTGCGCCCAGTGCAGTCACAGCCGCTGAGGTTGTCACTGAAAGTCCCGCCGCTGTGGCGGAGGATGAGCCTATTGTCTCGGCACAACAGGATATTTTGCAGTTTGCGTTTACCGATGAGTGTTGGGTTGAAGTGTCCGACGCCAAGGGTGATGTCCTGTTTACGGACCTGAAACAACCCGGTGATAGTTTGACCTTGGAGGGTAAGGCACCCTTCAAGGTAATGCTGGGTAATGCCCGGGCGGTCAGCCTGAGTCTTAACGGTGAACCGGTTGATACCACCCCAAGGGGTAATCGCAAGACCGTAAAAATGACAGTAGGGCAAGATTGAACCGAA
This sequence comes from Cellvibrionaceae bacterium, assembly GCA_050290225.1. Taxonomy (GTDB): domain Bacteria; phylum Pseudomonadota; class Gammaproteobacteria; order Pseudomonadales; family Cellvibrionaceae; genus JBNKHG01. Next base: position 29,156 of record JBNKHG010000033.1, on the reverse strand, counting down.
TGGCGGCCCTGAAGCAATCAAGCGTTCCACTGGCATCAAGCAATGCTGTCAGTGGCGAATATAGGTAAGCAGCAGTATGCATTTTGAATCGCCGATCAAGCGTCGCCCTTCCCGCCAGATTATGGTGGGCGATGTGGCCGTGGGCGGAGATGCACCCATCTCTGTGCAGAGCATGACCAATACCGAAACCACGGATGTGGCTGCCACAGTTGCGCAGATACAGCGGATAAAGGCTGCAGGCGCCGACATCGTACGGGTATCCGTTCCCAGCCTGGACGCGGCCGAGGCATTCGGCGCAATTCGCAAGCAGGTGGACGTGCCCCTGGTGGCGGATATCCACTTCGATTACCGCATCGCATTGCGGGTGGCAGATTTGGGTGTGGATTGTCTGCGCATCAACCCCGGCAATATCGGCCGCGAAAAGCGTATCCTCTCTGTGGTGAACAAGGCCCGGGATTTGAACATTCCGATTCGTATCGGTGTCAACGCCGGCTCCCTGGAAAAGGATTTGCAAAAGAAATATGGCGAGCCCACACCGGATGCTTTGGTGGAGTCCGCACTGCGCCACGTCGAGATTCTCGATAACCTGGATTTCCAGGATTTTAAAGTCAGTGTAAAGGCTTCGGACGTGTTTATGGCGGTAGCGGCTTACCGCAAGTTGGCCTCCCAGATTGAGCAGCCCCTGCACCTGGGCATCACCGAAGCGGGTGGCCTGCGTTCGGGTACGGTCAAGTCTTCAGTGGGACTGGGTATGCTGTTGATGGACGGCATCGGCGATACCCTGCGCGTCTCTTTGGCCGCGGATCCGGTGGAAGAGGTCAAGGTTGGTTGGGATATGTTGAAAAGCCTGAAGCTGCGCAGCAAGGGCATTAACTTTATTGCCTGCCCCAGCTGCTCGCGCCAGAATTTCGATGTCATCAGCACCATGAACGAATTGGAGCAGCGGCTGGAGGATATCACCACGCCTATGGATGTGGCGGTCATTGGTTGTGTGGTCAATGGTCCCGGCGAAGCCAAAGAGGCGGATCTGGGGTTGGCCGGCGGTACCCCCAATAACCTGCTCTATATTGACGGGGAACCCAGCCAAAAGCTGAAAAAAGATACGCTGGTCGACGAACTGGAAGCGCTGATTCGCCAAAAAGCGGATCAAAAAGCTGAACAGATCGCCGTTGCGGAAAAAGACATCATAGCCAGAGCGCAGTAAAAAAATAATCCCGCTCTACAAAATACCAATAGAGAATTTCCATTGAAAAAGATCCAAGCCATTCGCGGTATGAATGACCTTCTGCCGGCCGACTCCGCCAGCTGGCAGTACCTGGAATCCACGGTTGCCGATGTGTTGCAACGGTACGGCTACCAGGAAATCCGCTTTCCCATTCTCGAGCAAACAGAACTCTTTAAACGCTCTATCGGAGAAGTCACCGATATCGTTGAAAAAGAGATGTACACCTTTGACGATCGCAATGGCGACAGCGTCACCATGCGTCCGGAAGGTACCGCCTGCTGCGTGCGTGCCTGTGAGGAGAACGGCCTGTTGCACAATCAGGTGCAGCGGCTATGGTATGCAGGCCCCATGTTTCGCTATGAGCGGCCGCAAAAGGGTCGCTTGCGCCAGTTTCACCAGATTGGTGTGGAAACCTTTGGCATGTCCAGCCCCGATATCGATGCGGAAATGCTGTTGATCACAGCGCGCCTGTGGCGAGAATTGGGTGTCAGTGAGGCGGTGACTCTGCAGTTGAACTCTCTCGGTACCCCCGAGGCGCGCGCAGAGTACCGCGCCGCTTTGGTTGATTACCTGGGTGAACACCGCGATCAACTGGACGAAGACAGCCAACGTCGTCTTGACACAAACCCGTTGCGAATTCTGGACAGCAAGGACCCCAACACCCAGGCCCTGTTGGACGGCGCGCCCTCACTGCTGGATTGTCTGGACAAGGAGTCCAAAATCCATTTCCAGCAATTGCAGACGCTGTTGGACGCCGCCGGGGTAAGCTACGAAATCAATCCGCGACTGGTGCGCGGTCTGGACTATTACAGTAAGACAGTATTCGAGTGGGTAACGGACAAACTGGGTGCACAGGGCACCGTCTGCGCAGGCGGTCGCTACGACGGTCTGGTAGAACAACTGGGCGGCAAACCCACACCGGCGGTAGGTTTCGCCATGGGGGTCGAGCGTCTGGTGCTGTTACTGCAGGCTTTGGAAGTAATTCCCGCCGATATCAACCAACAGGTGGACGTCTATCTGGTGGCGGTGGGCGATGTGCAGACGGCTGCTGTCTCCCTGGGGGAGCGTTTGCGTGATGAGTTACCCTTCCTGCGATTGATGACCCACTGTGGCGGCGGTAGTTTTAAAAGCCAGATGAAAAAGGCTGATAAAAGCGGAGCCTCCGTTGCCCTCATCCTCGGCGAGGATGAAGTGGCTCGGGGTCAGGTAACAATCAAGTACCTGAGAGAAGAGAGGCATCAACAGACAGTGGGCGTCGACGAGGCACTGGCTCAATTGAAAGATTAACGCATTCTGCAAGAATCACGCATTAAGCTAACACGCGTTAAGTTAACACGCATTAAGTTAAAAGGTATTTAGGAGTCGCTTGTGACTGCACACTTAACTGAAGAAGAACAACTCGAAGCCCTCAAACGCTGGTGGGACACCAACGGCAAAGCCACCCTGGTGGGCATTGCGGTAGCGGTGGCCGGTTACTTTGGCTGGCAGGGCTGGCAGGACCATCAGCGCATTCAGGCCGAAAACGCCTCCCATGTGTATCAGAATCTGGTGGAGGCTTCCCTGGTCGAACCTGGCCAGACGCTGACAGAAGAGAAACGCGCTACTGCCACACACCTGGCCCAGCAGTTGAAGTCCGATTATGGCTCAAGCCTATACGCACATAACGCAGCCCTGGTTATGGCCAAGCTGGCGGTAGAGGCTAACGAGCTGGACAAGGCAGCGGAAGAACTTAACTGGGTGCTGTCACAGGGTCCCACCCAGGGGGTGGCACTGATCGCGCGACTGCGTCTGGCGCGTGTACAGGCGGCGAAAGGGGATTTCGACCAGGCTTTGCAGACATTGGAGGGTGTTGAGGCCGATACCTTTGCCGCTGCATACGCTGAAGTTCGCGGTGATATTTACCTGGCCCAGAACAAACTCGATGAGGCGCGCGCCGCCTATCAGTTAGCCATGGCCAAGCTCCTGCCGGAGCAGGGATCGCAGCGCAACCTGCTGCAAATGAAACTGGATGATTTGCGCTTGCCGGCGGTGGATGAGGAAGACGCCGGAGAAGACAAAACTGAAAGTGAAGCAGACACAGGAGCAGATGCCTGATGAAACGTCTCGCAGTGGTGGTCTTTTCGATGGTACTCGGTGCCTGTGCCTCCAACGATGCCATTGAGTTGGAACCGGCGGAGCTGGTGGACTTCGATGAACTGGTGGAGTTGGAAGAACTGTGGTCGGAAGATATCGGTGTCGGCCAGGATGAGCGTTACACCAAATTGGTGCCGGCGGTGTCTGGCGACCGAATATTTGCCACCGATATCGAAGGCAATGTTCTGGCCCTGAATCGCTTCGACGGCGATGAAATCTGGGAAGTCGAACTGGAAGAGCCGGTCAGTGGAGGCGTGGGTGCCAGCCACGGCCTGGTACTGGTGGGTACTTATGCGGGTGAGGTCATTGCACTGGACCAAACTACCGGCGAGGAGCGCTGGCGCAGCCAGGTGAGCAGCGAGGTGCTGTCCGCACCGCAGACCAACGGTGACGTGGTGGTGGTCCAGACCCTGGACGGCAAGTTGTATGCCCTCGACGCGAGCAGCGGCGAAGTGCGCTGGAGCTATGACAACGCTTTGCCTGTGCTGACCCTGCGCGGTACCGGATCACCGGTGGTGACAGAAACCACGGTGTTTGCGGGATTCGCTACCGGCAAGGTGCTCGCCATTGAAACCAAGACCGGCCTTCTGCGTTGGGAGCAGCGGGTGACTGTGGCCCAGGGGCGTTCGGAACTGGAGCGGGTGATCGATATCGATGGCTCGCCGTTGCTGGTAGGGGATATTCTTTATGCCGGGAGTTACCAGGGCCGCCTGGTGGCGCTGAACCGGGGTAATGGTCGCGGTATCTGGGCCAAGGAGGCTTCGACCCACGAGAATCTGTCGGCAGGAACGGGCAAAGTGTATCTGTCGTCAGCAGAGGATCATGTGATCGCCTACGAAGCGGGCAATGGTCAGGTATTGTGGGAAAATGACCAGCTGGCGCGCCGCGAAATCACCGCTCCCCAGGTGTTTGGCGACTATGTGGCGGTGGCTGATTTTGAAGGTTATGTCCATGTCATGTCACAAAGCGACGGTCGCTTCGTGGCCCGTGAAAAAGTGGACGGCGATGGTGTGCGTTCCGCCATGGTTGTCGCCGGTGACGTGCTCTATGTGCTGGGTAACAGTGGTGAATTGGTCGCTTTCAAAGTCGCCAATCCCTAGTCCCAGGCAACAGATAAATAATCACGAGTCCCTGGTACTCCTTCAAGGTGATATTGACGCAGGTATGATAGGTAGGCTTCGATTCGAAGAGCCAGTTCGTCATTATCTGATTGAAGGAATACTGGGAACTGAAACTGAGTAAGCTTGATGGTCCCTGTAATTGCCCTGGTGGGCCGCCCCAATGTGGGTAAATCCACCCTGTTTAACCGCCTCACCAAGACCCGCGATGCCCTGGTGGCCAACTACGCGGGTCTCACTCGCGATCGCAAGTACGGTGAGGCGCAAATGCTCGGCCGCAAGTTTATCGTGGTGGACACGGGCGGTATCAGCGGCGATGAAGAGGGCATCGACTCTGCCATGGCGGGTCAGTCGCTGTTGGCGATTGAAGAGGCGGACGTTGTTTTCTTTATGGTGGATTGCAGGGACGGTTTGACGCCCACCGATGCCAGTATCGCCCGGGACCTGCGGATCAAGGGAAAAAAGACCTACCTGGTCGCCAACAAGATCGACGGCCTCGACCCGGACGTGGCGCTGGCGCCTTTTTACGAATTGGGACTGGGGGAAATTTTCGCCACCACCGCCACCCACGGTCGCGGTGTCAAATCCATGATGTCCCGCGTGCTGGCGGAATTCCCCGAGCAGGCGATCGAGGAAGAGGAGCAGGCCAAGGGTATTAAGATGGCCATTGTCGGTCGTCCCAATGTTGGCAAGTCCACCCTGGTCAACCGACTGCTGGGGGAAGATCGCGTGGTGGTCTACGACCAGCCGGGCACCACCCGCGACAGTGTCTATATCAATTATGAACGCTTCGGTAAACCCTATACCATTATTGATACTGCCGGTGTACGACGCCGCAAGAACGTCAAACTGTCAGTGGAAAAGTTCTCCATCGTCAAAACCCTGCAGGCGATCGAAGATGCCAATGTTGTTGTCCTGGTGATGGATGCCAGCGAGGGCATTGTCGATCAGGACCTCCATCTGTTGGGCAACGCCATCGAAGCCGGGCGCGCGTTAGTGATCGCCCTGAATAAATGGGACGGGCTCGAAGACAGCCACAAAACCTATATCAAAAATGAACTGGAGCGGCGGCTGCGCTTTGTCGACTTTGCCGATATCCATTTTATCTCTGCGTTGCATGGCACGGGTGTGGGGCATCTGTACGAGTCGGTGGAAAAGGCCTTCCATTCCGCCACTGACAAACTCTCCACCAATCACCTGACCCGCATTCTCGAGGATGCGGTCAAGGACCACCAGCCCCCCATGGTCGGCAACCACCGCATCAAGCTGCGCTACGCCCACGCCGGTGGTCAAAACCCGCCAATCATTGTCATTCACGGCAACCAGACCGGTTCCGTGCCCAATCACTATGTGCGTTATCTGGAAAAGACATTCCGCCGAGCCCTGGACCTGCATGGCACGCCGATCCGGATCGAGTTCAAATCCAGTGAGAATCCATTTGCCGGGCGCAAGAATAAACTCACCCAGCGGCAGGTGTCGAAGAAACAGCGTTTGGTGAAGCACGCTAAAAAAAGTAAGAAAAAGTAAAAAAATTCACTGGCCTATCGATGTTTCGTGGCAGCTGGGCGGATAAGGCTTTGAGTGCCCGAGCGACTTAACATTGATAACTTTAATCCTGACGTGTTGCACCCTGGCAAGCGTCGCCAAAAACAGGTTTTAAGCAACCATCTCCGCATGAATGTGTTGTGAGGGGCGCCTGGTCCGCGCCCCAAAAGTTTACCCTCGCCCCAGTCGGCAAGTCAGATAAAAGCACGATGCTGGAAAGCGCCCCTATATTGAATTTGATATGATTTTTGGGAAGTTCAGGGAGCGGGGTTAGGCTAAAGCGTTGCTGTAAATTCGAAATTCCGCCCCTTAAACTGTTAGGCGCCCAGGTAACAGTCTCAGGAGGAAACTAAAGTGAAGTACTTTAAAAACCTCAACCAGATAGTTGAGTCACTTGAAACAGATGAATCGACAAAAAACGATCCGATCAAAAGGGCTTTCGTTTTTGATGGGAAGCATTTAACGGCCAATGTCGGAATAGTTCGTGACAGTGGAAATGCTCTTCATACCCAGAAGCAGCACGACGAGATACTCGTAATCATCGAGGGCAACGTTGACTTTAAAGTGGGTGATGAAGTAAAGAAAGTGAGTAAAGGCGATCTGGTATTCATTCCACAAAACACACTCCACGGCCCGATGCTCGAGGAAGGGCAACGTTTTGCAGCGCTTTCCGTGTTTGCCCCCTATTTCGACAGAACCAGGAATAATATAGTGTGGGACGGGGATTCGGGTTAGTTGAACAGTCGCCTGACCAGGCGCTGAACGCACTATGTTGCGCGAACAATAATTGAAATCCTAATTCACGGTGTATCTGAGCCCTTTATGTGGGGTGTATGGGTGTGGCTTAGCTTGGAAAGTTACGAACACTACGTTGAAACATGGGATACACCAGAGACAGAGAGGGTTTACTGTCAGCAATGGGATGGGGGCAATGGCACAGTTTGAACGTGACCTCATCCGTGAACCTATCAGAGCGGAAATGAAAGCCGCCAAGCGACGTGGTAAGCATGTGGGAAAACCCCATGCTCTGTCTGACGGGCAGGTTATTCACATGACCAAACTTATTTCACAGGGGGTGGCACAGCGGGAAGTGGCTGAATGACTTGGGGTATCTCCGAATACTGTCGCCAGGAGGCTCAAAGATTTAAACAAGCATATAGAAACGGCGAATCTGTAGTTTTGCCTTGTAAGGACACTCAATATCATGTAAACAGATAATAATGTGTTTATTCTCTGTTTTTGAGGTGTGCCCCCATGTTTAACAGCTCCGATATACATACAGTAACTGACTTCAGCCGTAAGCCTGCAGAACATATCAAGCGGCTTATGGAGAGCAAGCGCCCAGAGATCCTGACCGTCAATGGTAAGGCTGCCGTGGTAGTACAGGACGCAGAAACCTATGAGCGGATGGCATCCTTGGCGGAATATGCTGAGAGCATTCAAAGCATCAGGCAAGCCCTCTCGGAAGAGGGAAGACCGTTAGAGCAGTTCACCAAGGCGTTTGAGTCTAAGCATGGTATCAAGCGTTGGAGCGATATCGGATAGACATAAAACCCACTGCCGAGAACGATTTGGCGCGTAGATTCACTCAGATTGAGAAAGAGTCACTGCAAAATGCAGTGAGCTGGTATCTTGGGCTGATTGCGGCCATTGAGAAGCTCGATGAACTGGCTGAACGCTGCCCCATTGCGACCGAAGATATGGACATTCAGAGAGGAATTCGACACCTGATCGTGGGTGACTATCGCGTTCTTTATGTGATTGAGGGTGATGTTGTGAGCGTGTTACACATTCGGCATGGCAGGCATGATAGGAAGCTGTGATATGGCGAGAAATGATGCGGTGAAGCGTTTCGGTTTTGGGGTGCTTAAGCGGAGTCAGCAACCTTGCTTTTATCAATAAGATAGAAAATGCGTTGCCTCTTTTCTCAAATACCGGCTTAGCGGCCAGTCTCATGTGCATTAGTTCGCAATCACTAATTTTCAATGCTTTTTTCGCTTCCTTGCCGGAACACCAGCTTTGGTTCTTTGATAGGTTAGCATCGTTATTGTTTCGGTAATGATTGCGGATGAATGTGTCATCAGACAATTTACGCTATACAAAGTCGGCATCATCACAAGCCGAAATACCTTTCAACGATAACACACAGTCAGAGTTTCGTTCCTATCCCGAGACATCCACCTTCAAGTGGAGTTTGATTACCGCACTTCACTGAGATTGCCTGGCGGTCTTTATCAAAAACCTGCTTGTATCAGCCAATCATCTCGGCCCCAGAATTTCGCAACCGCCGGTTAAACCCCTTCGACCTTTGTCTAGTTTTCAAATGTTCCGATTGTCCTAGAATGACTATCAGAAATTTATAATTTAGCGAGGAGGGGAGCGTGACTCAAAGGAATACACAATACCAACCAGAGTTTCAGCATTCCATCCGCGATCCAGAAGACTTCTGGCGCCAAAAAGCGGAGCTGATCGACTGGTATAAAATGCCCGAACAGATACTCAGCCAGACCTCCGACGGCAATTATCGCTGGTACGCCGACGGTGAACTCAATACCGCTTACCTGGCGCTGGATTATCACGTGGCACAGGGCCGCGGTGATCAAACGGCACTGATCTACGATTCCCCGGTGACAGGTAGTGTGCAGAAATTCACGTACAGTGAACTCACCGCGCAGGTGGCCAGTTTCGCCGGTGGTCTGCGCGATCTGGGTGTGAAGAAGGGCGACAGAGTAGTGATTTATATGCCCATGGTGCCCGAGGCAGCGGTGGCCATGCTTGCCTGCGCCCGTCTGGGGGCTGTGCATTCCGTGGTCTTTGGCGGTTTTGCGCCCAATGAGCTGGCGGTACGCATTGACGATGCCACCCCCAAAGTGGTGATTTCTGCATCCTGCGGTATCGAAGTGGACAAGGTGTTGCCCTACAAACCCCTGCTCGATGAGGCGATTGAACTGGCTGATCACAAGCCGGCCCATTGTGTGATTCTGCAACGTCCACAGGCGGAAGCCTCGATGGTGGCGGGCCGGGATTGCGACTGGGAACAACTGGCCGCCGCCGACCCGGCTGACCCTGTCCCGGTGAAGGGGACTGATCCCCTTTATATCCTCTACACTTCCGGAACCACCGGCAAGCCCAAAGGGGTCGTGCGCGATAACGGTGGCCACGCTGTCGCCATGCGCTATTCCATGCAGGTGGTGTACAACGTGGAGCCCGGCGATGTTTACTGGGCGGCTTCGGATGTGGGCTGGGTGGTGGGTCACTCCTATATCGTCTATGCGCCCCTGCTAACCGGATGTACCACTGTCTTCTACGAGGGCAAGCCGGTGAAGACCCCGGACGCCGGCGCCTTCTGGCGCGTCTGTGCCGAACACGGGGTCAAGGTTATGTTTACCGCGCCCACAGCGTTTCGCGCGGTGCGCAAAGAAGACCCCGAGGCGAGTCTGATGCAGGCGTATGACCTCAGCAAACTGGAGCGCCTGTACCTGGCGGGTGAACGCCTGGATCCCCCCACCTACCACTGGCTGCAGGAGAAAACCGGTCTTCCGCTGATCGATCACTGGTGGCAGACCGAAACCGGTTGGGCCATTGCCGCCAACCCGGTGGGACTGGAAATGATGCCCACCAAGCCCGGGTCGGCCACGGTGCCCGTCCCCGGTTTCAATGTGCGGATCCTGGACGAAGCCGGCGACCCGGTGGCACACGGCGAGCAGGGCTATGTGGCCCTGAAACTGCCGCTGCCGCCCGGTTGCCTGCCCACTGTGTGGGGCGATGACAAGCGTTTCCACAGCTCCTATTTAGAGCAGTTTCCGGGTTACTATGCCTCCGGTGACGGCGGCTATATCGACGATGACGGTTACCTGTTTATCATGGGGCGTACCGATGATGTGATCAATGTCGCCGGTCACCGCCTCTCCACCGGAGAGATGGAAGAGATCGTCGCGGATAACGCCGCAGTAGCCGAGTGCGCTGTCATTGGTGTGAACGATCCGTTGAAAGGTCAGTTACCGCTGGGTCTGGTGGTGCTGAAAGACGGGGTTGATATCGATGCCGATGAACTGCAGCAGGCGTTGGTGCAGTCAGTGCGTGAGAAGATCGGGGCCATCGCCTGCTTCCATCAAGCCCTGGTGGTCGGACGCCTGCCCAAAACCCGGTCCGGGAAAATCCTGCGCAAAGTATTACGCCAGATTGCCGATGGTGAGGACTATAAGATTCCCTCCACCATAGATGATCCCGCTATACTCGATGAGATCAAGGAAAAACTGCTGCGGTGCTAAGCCGGGTGGAACCTCGCGCAGTCCACCCGTGCCTTGAATAAAGAACTGGAGGAACATCATGACGCTCAGTCGTGCCGTGGTGTACTTCATCTTTGCGATCCCTTTGGTCGGCAAACGTTCAAGGCAGGGCGGCGCTATTCGGGCAAACCCAGGTGGCGACGATTGCGCGAGCGGCTGGCCTGTGTACCGGCGAAAGGAAAGCCGCTCCCGGTAGCTATGGCGCGACAGAACACCGACGGCCGACGGCGTTTAGAGCCTTGGGACATTTTGCGGTTTGTTCGATCAAAAAAAATACTTTTTGCTGGGGTTTGCCTGGAATTCAAATTATTCTGCCCGCCAGCCCTTTCTACAATACCTGCACCGTGCCGGAGCCCGACGGATCCGGTCATCCAGTCATTTACGTGCAGGAACCGCTTATGTCATTGTTGAAAACCATCGACCAGAACCCCTCCTTTCCCCCCAAGGAATCATTGCCCGACGCGGATCGCCTGATTTCCGGCAGCCCGGAATTCAAGACCTGGGCGTTGGACGCGGCAAAGGATGGCCAGATCAACACCGGTATCTGGCAGGCCACGCCGGGTCTGACCCATTCGATTAAGGGTGAGTTGTTCGAATTCTGCTTTATCCTCGAAGGCGTTGTGGAACTGACCCCAGAAGGCGGCGAGCCGGTTACCTATAAAGCCGGAGACTGCTTTGTGATGAAGCCGGGCTATGTCGGCACCTGGCGCACCATCGAGACGGTCAAGAAGATCTACGTTACCGTTGGTTGACGGCAGCTGTGTAAATGGGGGATGAGAGACGCCATCTCCCGTCTGCCCGGTCCTCCGACCCCCGTTTTGACAAAGTTGCCGGCTAGCGCCCTATTGCTCCGATGATAAAAACGAATGGTCATCATGTCCGATCCTCGGTAGTTTTCCCCTTGCCCATTTTAGCGGGTGTAATGGTCACGCGGTGACGGCTGTTGGGTGCAAAGACGCCGTGGAAGCGCGTGAGATTCACTCGAGGCTTAGGGGGCGGCGCGGCCAACCGTGCCATGAAGTCCAAAGGCCCAAACACCACGTGTGTTGTGTCGTCCCTGTATGGATTGTAGAGAGCTATTTTTGATCAACAGGATTTTGTTGCTAATAATTTAATGGTGTGATACTAAGCATCTGATAGCCTCAACCGTTGGGGTGCCCAGACCGTCAGTCTTTGATGTGGCAAGCATCACCCGACTTTTTATGCAGACCGGCGGTACATGAAACGGATTACTGACCAAATACAACTGGCAGAACAGACTAAATATCTGGCCATTGTTTCTATATGGCAATACCTGATAGCCCCTTATTTATTTCCGGTAACGGATGGGAGGGGTTATGCATAAAACCATTGTGGTAGTAGATAATAATGACAACCTGCCGGATGATATTGATCTGGATGTGGTAACGTTTGAGCAGTATCTGGCAGATTATCCCAAACTGCATGAGCCCAAGACTCGTATTATTAATCTCTGTGATACGGAGCATTATTTAAGTCGGGGTTATTACTGTTCTCTGTTAGCCGAAGCACGTCAACACAAAGTGTTGCCCAGTGTTGTTACGATTAATGACCTGAGAGATTTTTCCAGTAATATTTTATCAGGCACGGCGTTTTCGTTGCCTTTCAGTTTGATCGATAGCAATACCGGCAAGATCTGTTTGCTGGTACTGTTTGGTTGGGTTGAGCAGGAAAATTGGCAAAAACTGGCGCGGCAGGTATTTGAGAAATACCCTTCCCCTATTCTGAAACTCAACTTGCTGTATGACAAAAACGGAATCCAACTGGAAATAACACGGCTTTCTTTGTCGCAGCTGGACAACCAGCAACGGACATTATTATTTTCCCGACTGCAGGAATTTACCCGGCGGGTATGGAAACGCCCTCCCAAAGAGCGGCGCATGCGCTGGGATATGGCAATCCTGGTTGATCCTGAGGAAAAGCAACCGCCAAGCAACAAAGCGGCTATCAGGCGATTTATCAAGGCGGCTGCCAAGATGGGTATCAATGCAGAAATAATTACCGCATTACAGTCCAGCCAGATAGCACAGTACGATGCGTTGTTTATTAGGGAAACAACAGCCATTGACCATCACACCTACCGTTTGGCGCGTATGGCAGAACGGGAAGGGCTGGTGGTGATGGATGATCCAACATCCATTCTGCGTTGCTGTAATAAAGTTTTTCTACATGACGCTTTTACTTACAACAGCGTACCCTCATTAAAAACACAGGTTGTTATTGATGTGTCTGAAAAGTCACTGAATCATATTGAGCAGGAATTTGATTACCCTGTGGTAGTAAAAATGCCGGAAGGTTCTTTTTCACGAGGTGTTTTCAAAATTAACAATCGACAGGAGCTTAAAGAGAAACTTGAAAATTTATTCAGGGAAACAGCACTGTTGTTAGTGCAGCAATATCTATACACGGATTTTGACTGGCGCATTGGCGTATTAAATGGACGAGCAATTTATGCCTGTCGTTATTATATGGCGCGCAATCACTGGCAGATCTATAACCACGATTCCAAACGGTATGGTTCCGGGGGGTTTGAAACGCTGCCTACGTTTGAGACCCCAAGAATAGTATTGGATGCAGCGCTGAAAGCGGCCAATATGATTGGTGACGGTTTATATGGCGTTGATTTAAAAGAAGAAGACAAGCAGGTATATGTTGTTGAGGTGAACGACAATCCCAGCATTGATTACAAAATTGAAGATGTGTATTTGGGCAATGAACTGTATATGCAGATAATGTCAGAATTTGGACGACGCCTGGAACAGCGTGGGCGCCAATGAAAGCGGCTACCGAACAAGCGGTTATCATTCGCAAAGCCGGATTGAATGATGTAGAAGCACTTATGGCCATTGAAATGGCAAGTTTTCCGTCCGATCAGCTTTCTGTGCGCCAGATGCGTTACCTGATTTGCAAAGCAAAAGCGAAAGCTTTTGTCGCGCAGTGTGACAATACAATTGCAGGGTATGCCACTGTATTGTTGCCTGTACATCCACGGCCTGCACGACTCTATTCAATTGCAGTGGTGGAAGTATGGCGGCATAAAAAGATCGGTGCTTGCCTGTTGCAGGCAGTGGTGCATTGTGCAGAGGAGGCGGGTTACAGCATATTGCGACTGGAAGTCCGTGTTTCCGCTGAAAGTGTGCAGACATTTTATCGGCGTATGGGATTTGTGGCGCTTAATCGATTACCAAATTATTATGCTGACGGGGAAGATGGTCTGAAAATGCAAAAAATTATTGGGTACAACAAAATAAGCGAATAGATGAGATGAATAGAGACAGATGAAAGATGAACCTTAATGAATTGTTAAGTGTGGAACCGTTTGAGTGGATGCGTATTGGTACCTCCGTAGCCTGTGGCATGATTGTTGGTCTGGAGCGGCAATTGCGTGGAAAACCGGTAGGTATTCGCACATCATCGCTGATAGTGTTGGGTACTTATTTATTTGTTGCTATAGCAATTTCGTTTCAGGGTAGTGTTGTGGATCCGTCGCGTATTGTTGGCCAGATTGTAACCGGTGTCGGTTTTCTGGGTGCCGGTGTTATGCTGGCGAAAGACGGAATGGTGGTCGGTGTAACATCAGCAGCGACAATCTGGGCGCTGGCTTCTATCGGTGTATGTGTTGCTGTTGTTGGTGAATTTGTTGCGATTAAGCTTGCCATTGTGGTTATTGTTATTTTATATGTGGTTGATGTACTCGAAGATTATTCCGCAATATTCACGCGAGGTGTTCATCACAAATACGTTAACTGGAAAGGAAAACCGGAAGACAGGTCCGGTGAATAGAAGCTTTGGCAAGGTGGATCAATCTGTGTTGGACCGATACTGTTGGGCAGTGCCAGGCCGGTGCATATTCTGTCGCGCACGGCTTCGAGTCGCGGCACCGTGAACCTGAGTGCCCTGGCTGCGGCGGACGCGGCCATGAGCCGATACAGCCATGAGTAGGCCATATACCGACCATGAGCCAGCCCTGGGCGGCTAACTGGACAGCATCAACCGCATCCATAACAATACCGCACTTCGGGACAGGATCCTTTTCCAGTGAGTGAAGTATTGCCATGACAAAACGCACCGGCGGTGTCGAACCGGAAATCGGGTTGGCCTGCGATTTCCGTATCGGGTTTCCCGCTATGCGTTTGTTTGTGCCGCCGGCGCGCATCGGTTTGTGCTATCCCGTCAACGGGATTGAGCGCTTTGTGCAAACCCTGGGGCTGCCGGTCGCCAAACGCCTGCTGTTGGCCAGCGAGGATTTTCGCGGGCAGGCGTTACTGCAGATAGGTTATCTGACACACCTGGTGGAGCATCCGCACGTCAGGGAAAAGGCGCAGTGGTTGGCCGAGCGTATGGCCGGCTACGCGCCCCTGGCACTGAGCGCCATGAAACAGATCGGCCAACAGGTGGCGCGGGGGCAACTGGATCGGCAAGCCGTCAATGCATTGCTCGAATCCTGCAACGGATCCCGGGACCTTCAGGAAGGTCTGGCTGCGCAACGGGAAAAACGCCCGCCGGTTTTCACCGGCGAATAGCGCACAGATTTTCGCTGCGAAGGGTATCGGTGCAGCTTCGGTGGCTAGGCGTTTGCGGCTAGGTATTTGGAGCTGGTAGTCTTTCAAACTGATAATGACGCATTAACGTCGCAAATCCACTGCGATGTCAGGCCGGATCGAAGCCTACCTATCCTACAGGCGTCGATATCACCTTGAAGCAGTACTAGCCCCTTCAATGTTTTCCAGCAAACCCAAGGTGGCGGAGCGATAATCATCGGCCTCTGTAATGGCTGTGACCACAGCCACTGAACCCACGCCACTGGCTTTTACGGCCTCGAGGTTGTGTTCCTTGATACCACCGATGGCCACCAGGGGAAAGTCTGCCCCCAGGGTCTTCACCCAGCGATTGAGGTTGTCCAGCCCCACCACGATGGCCGGTTTGGTTTGCGTGGGGAACACCGTGCCCAGGGCCAGATAGCTGGGCTTGACGGTCGCCGCCCGTGCCCATTCGTATTCGCCGTGGGTGCTCAGCCCAAGGTGTAATCCCGCCGTGCGAATCGCGGTGAGGTCGGCGCTATCCAGATCCTCCTGGCCCAGGTGGACCCCATAGGCACGGTGTTTGATCGCCAGTTTCCAGTAGTCGTTGATAAACAGGCGCGCGTTGTACGCTCTGCCCAATGCGGCAGCCTGGGCGATGATGCTGTCCAGCTCCGCTTCGGATTTGTCTTTAATACGCAGCTGTAGGGTTTTAACGCCCAACGGCAGCAGGCGCTCCAACCACAGCAGTGAATCCACCACCGGGTAGAGCCCGAGCGAGAGGGAGTCACAGCGAGTAAAGGCCGGGAGTTCGATGGCGTCGGATGTTTCGCTGACCCGCGGAAAATCCTGGAAGTGTGTGGGCCAGCCCGCCTGTGCCACCGAGCCGTTTTTGCTGTCGGCGCCCAGGGGCGGTGCCAGGCGCAGTCCCTGTTGCACATAGGCGTGGGCAAGTACCAGCGCATCGCGCAGGGCTTTGCCGCGGGCGACAAAGGCGGCAATGGCGGAAGACAGCGTGCAGCCGGTGCCGTGACTGTGGGGTGTATCCTGTTTGGGATGGGTTAACCAGAAGGATTGCTCGCCGTCGCTGAAATAATCCTGGACGACGTCGCCCCGACCGTGACCGCCTTTAATCAGTACGGCTCTCGGCCCCATGCCCAGCAAAAATGCCGCGGCTTCGGCTACGTCCTTCGCGTCCTGAATCTGCAGGCCGGTCAACACCTCGGCCTCGGGGATATTGGGCGTGATCAGGTCCAGGTGCGAGTAGAGTCGGGGCAGGGCATCAATCAATTCCGGTGTGGTCAGGCCGTCGCCGCTACTGGCTTTGAGCACCGGGTCAAACACGACAAAACTGTCGGTATTGCCCAGTTGTTCAACGATAATTTCCAGACTGCTCTTGTCGGGAATCACGCCGATTTTGACGGCTGCCGGTGTCAGGTCCTCACCCAGCGCCAGCAGTTGTGCCCGCAAACTGTCGGGGGCGGTCACCTGGGTGTGCGTGACCGCGTGAGAATTTTGGGCCGTTAACGCCGTCACGGCGCTGCACCCGTGCACGCCCAGGTCAAAAAAGGTTTTCAAATCCGCCTGGATGCCGGCGCCGCCCCCGGAGTCAGAAGCGGCGATCGTCCAGCTGATGGGTTTGGGTTGATTCATGGTCAGTGCCTGTCATTACAGTTGATGCCAAAACGGTTGTCCCACCGTCGGCGTGCTGGGCGAGGCTGTTTGGCGCTGCTGCATCAGGCCCGCTTTGAAAGCGGACCGTCCGGCGTCGATGGCGTTGGCAAACGCACGCGCCATTAACGCCGGATCTTGTGCCTTTGCCACGGCGGTATTGAGCAGCACCGCGTCGAAACCCATCTCCATGGCTTCCGCCGCCTGTGAGGGGGCGCCCAGTCCGGCGTCGATAATCAGGGGAATATCGGGCAGGCGCTCGCGCAGGGTGCGCAGGTTGTATTTGTTGAGCAACCCCTGACCGGTGCCGATGGGGGCGCCCCAGGGCATCAACACTTCGCAACCCACATCGCGCAGGCGCTGGCACAAAATCAGGTCGTCGGTGCAATAGGGCAGTACTTTAAAGCCGCGTTTGATCAGCTCGTCCGCCGCTTCTACCAGGCCAAACGGATCCGGCTGCAGGTTGTAGTCATCGCCGATAACTTCCAGTTTCAACCACTCGGTGTCAAACAGTTCCCGCGACATCTCCGCCAGGGTGATGGCCTCCTTGGGACTGCGGCAGCCGGCGGTATTGGGCAGCAGCTTGCAGCCGGTATCGCGGATCAATGTCCAGAAACTGTCGCCACTGTTGTCGCCACCGGGATTCTGCCGGCGCAACCCCAGGGTGATCAGCTCGCAGCGCGCGGCGCTGATGGCGTTGGTCATATCCTGGGGCGAGGCATAGAGCGCAGTGCCCAGCAGAAAACGGCTGCCAAAGGATTTGCCGTAGAGTGTCAGGGGATCATTCGATGCAGTGTTGGCCATCATCAACCGCCTCCCACCGGTTTGACGATATCGATGCAGTCACCTTCGCTGAGGAACGTGGCGCTGTAGTGGGTGCGGGGCACAAATTCTCCGTTAACCGCAACCGCAACTTTCTCGCCGTTGAATCCCTCTGCCGCAATGACCTCGGTCAGGGAGCAGCCATTGGGGCATTGTGTCGATTCGCCGTTTAAGGACAGGTTAAGCATGTTCGGGCTCCTCCAGGCCGAGAGCCTGGTCAAAGGGCAGGGCACCGCCGCGATTCAACCGGTTGAGGAGATGGTTGATCACGCAGGGCGCCAGCAGATAACCGTGGCGGAACAGGCCATTGACCCGGATCAGTCCGGTTTGCCACTGCACCCGGGGGCGGTTATCGATCAGCGTGGGGCGCAGGTTGCTGATCTGCTCGATAATGCGGGCTTCGGCAAAAGCCGGGCTAAGGGTATAGAGGGCGCTGCACAATTCCAGCGAGGATTGTACGCTCACCGGGGAACGGTCTTCGCTTTCGATCTGGGTGGCGCCGATGACGAAATGCTGTTCGGCCTTGGGCACGACATACAGTTGATAGCGCGGGTGCATCAACCGCACCGGGCGATTCAAGGTTACCTCCGGTGTGTGAACGCCGAGAACTTCGCCGCGGACCCCCCTCACCGCGGACCACTCGGGTTTGGCGCCAACCCCGCGGCTGTCGATGACAAGGTCGAAGTCGTAGCGGCGGGCCGCTGTGTGGATCTGGTGGGGGCCGCAGGTCACTTCGCACTGGTCGCGGCACTCCAGACCCATCTGCAGACAGTGTTGCAGCAGCACATCCAGCAGCCTGCGGTTATCGATATGGGCTTCCACGGGCAGTAGCAACCCCTGGCTGAAATGCGGCGCCAGGTCCGGTTCCAGATTGTGGATGGCGGCGCGGTCAAGGGACTCATAGCGGGCGTCATCGCCCAGCATTCGCTGCAGGTCTGTCTCGAACTGCCGCAATTCAGCCCGGTCCTGGGGATGGGCGATCACCAGGCTGCCCTGTTGCTGGTAGTCGATCGACTCACCGCTTTCCTGTTGCAGCGCCTGTAACCAGTCTGGCCACAGAGCCAGAGATTGCATCCCCATATCGTAGGCCAGCTTTTCAGTGGCCACGGCTTCGGAGAAGGGCGCAATCATACCGGCTGCGGTGTAGGCTGCGGCCCGATGTTGTTGCCCGGGGTTCCTCGACAGCAAGTTGTCGCTGTCGAACAGGGTCACACCACAGCCCTGTTGCAACAGCTTCCAGGCCAGCAGCCGCCCCAGTAGGCCGGCGCCGGCGATACCGACACGCCCACGGAAGGGCGTGCAAGTCGAGCTGATTGAAGTCGTCACCGTCATGGCTTAGACCTCGTGGTAGAGTTCGCTGTCCTGGGCTTTAAAAGCGGCGGACATCTCCTGCATACCCTGTTCGACGTCGGCCTGTTGCTCGTCCGCGTTTTCCAGACTGTCAGCGTAGTCCCGAACCTCCTGGGTAATTTTCATGGAGCAGAATTTTGGCCCGCACATGGAACAGAAGTGGGCGACCTTGGCGGAGTCCTTGGGCAGGGTTTCGTCGTGAAAGGCCCGCGCCCGGTCCGGGTCGAGGCTGAGGTTGAACTGGTCTTCCCAGCGAAATTCAAACCGCGCTTTCGACAGGGCGTTGTCGCGCAGTTGCGATGCCGGGTGACCCTTGGCGAGATCGGCAGCGTGGGCGGCGATCTTGTAAGTGATAATCCCCTCTTTGACATCGTCGCGATTGGGCAGGCCCAAATGCTCTTTGGGGGTGACATAGCAGAGCATGGCGCAGCCGTACCAGCCGATCATGGCCGCGCCGATACCCGAGGCGAAGTGATCGTAACCGGGGGATATATCGGTTACCAGCGGACCCAGGGTGTAGAAGGGCGCTTCGTGACAGTGCTTGAGTTGTTCTTCCATGTTTGCCTTGATCATGTGCATGGGGACATGACCGGGGCCTTCGATAAACACCTGCACATCGTGGGCCCAGGCTTTTTTCGTCAATTCACCGAGGGTGCGCAGTTCCGCGAACTGTGCTTCGTCGTTGGCATCCGCCACTGAACCCGGGCGCAGGCCGTCGCCGAGGGAAAAGGTGACATCGTAGGCCTTCATGATTTCGCAGATGTCATCGAAGTGGGTGTAGAGGAAATTCTCCTTGTGGTGGGCCAGGCACCATTTGGCCATAATCGAACCGCCACGGGAGACAATACCGGTAACCCGTTTGGCGGTCATGGGAACATAGCGCAGTAGCACGCCGGCGTGAATGGTGAAGTAATCCACGCCCTGTTCGGCCTGTTCGATCAGGGTATCGCGGAAGATTTCCCATGTCAGGTCTTCAGCCACGCCGTCGACTTTCTCCAGTGCCTGGTAGATAGGGACTGTGCCGATGGGCACCGGCGAATTGCGCACGATCCATTCGCGGGTTTCGTGAATATTCTTGCCGGTGGACAGGTCCATGACCGTATCGCCTCCCCAGCGGGTGGACCAGACCATTTTTTCCACCTCTTCTTCAATGGAGGAGGTGACTGCACTGTTGCCGATATTGGCGTTGATCTTGACCAGGAAGTTGCGGCCGATAATCATCGGCTCGCTCTCCGGGTGGTTGATATTGGCCGGAATCACCGCGCGGCCGGCGGCCACTTCGCTGCGGACAAACTCCGGGGTAATAAATTCGGGCGTGTTGGCGCCGAAGTTGATGCCCGGGTGCTGCTCCCTGTTCGCCTGTTCAATGGCCTGCTGCTCCAGCGCCAGGTTTTCGCGAATGGCAATGTATTCCATTTCCGGCGTGACAATCCCCTGGCGGGCGTAATGCAACTGGGTGACATTTTTGCCGGGCAGGGCACGCTGAGGCTTGCGGAGATGGTCGAAACGCAAATTGTCGAGAGCGATATTCTGATCGCGCAGGCGGGTGTAGCTGGAGGTGAATTCCTCCAGTTGTTGGCTGTCCTGGCGCTCGGCTATCCAGTTTGCACGCAGGGGGGCCAACCCTTTGCGAACATCGATTTCGACGTCGGGATCGGTATAGGCGCCGGAGGTGTCGTAGATCCGCACCGGCGGGTTGATCTCCTCGCTGCCGTCCTTGAGCCGTGTGGGGCTCAGGCTGACCTCGCGCATGGCGACACGGATATCGGGTCGGCTGCCTTCGACATAGATTTTTTGGGAGTTGGGAAGGGGCTGGGTGGACAGTGAATCCACCTGGGCGGTTTCGCTAAGTTTTACACTGTCGCCGGTTTTGCGAACAGCGGTATTTGACGTCTCGTGCATCTTGATGCTCTCTCATGGGCTTAACAATCAAAAACACGAGGGAGACAAGAGGGATGTGGGGCGGGAAATGAGACCGATTGGCATCAATCCTGGCTGGGGTTGAATCGTTCTTCACCTGTATCAACAGACTTGACTCAAAGCGCGCCAGTACCCCGACATTTTCCTTGTTCCCTACGCAGGTATTAACCTGATCAGGTTCTACGGGACCCGGCATTCGCCGATCTCAGCCGCACAGGGGCGCCCCGACAAGATCGTGTTTGAGTCTACTGGAAAGCCATTGGGGGGTGCAAGTGCTCATTCTCTGACCGGTGCGCTTTTCGCCGGCGACGAGAAGGCAGTGGCTTGGCTTCTACGGCGGCTTGGGGCCTACAGTGGTGCGGGTCTAAGGTTGAACCTTTTCCACCCGACACAGCAGCGCCCCCTCGCCGAGCCTGGCGGTCACGTCCTGGCCCACCAGCTTTTCCTCGGCCTTGCGCAGAACATGCCCCTCTCTGTCGGCCACGATGGCGTACCCCCGCTCCAGGGTATTGAGTGGACTGACGGCATCGAGTAGTTGCATGGCATTTGTCAGCCGCTGGCGATTGACGGTTAGCTGGTGGCGAGTGCGTTCCAGCAGTTGGGCGTGCAGGTGTTGCAGTCGGGTTTGCAGTTGTGCGAGTTTATCCTGGGGATGGAAGCGCGCCTGGCGTGCGGCCAGTTGGTGCAGTTGGTTGTGGCGCTGTTGGAGGACCAGTGCGATGCGGTTGCGCAGTCGCATCTCCAGGTTATCCAGGTGCTGGGATTGTGCCTGTAGGCGCTCTCCGGGATGGCGCAAACGCGAGCGCAACCATTCGACCTTTTGTCCCGCCTGATGCAACCGGCGCAGCATGGCCTCTTCCAGTACCACTTCAAAATAGGCGAAGTTCTGTAACATCTCCTCGCCGTCGGGACTGACCATCTCCGCCGCCGCCGACGGAGTGGGCGCGCGCGCATCAGCGACAAAGTCGGCAATGGTAAAATCCACCTCGTGGCCAACGGCGCTGATCACCGGCAACTGGCTGGCATAAATGGCGCGGGCCACGGATTCCTCGTTAAATGGCCAGAGATCTTCCAGGGACCCTCCGCCGCGACCCACAATCAAAACATCGAAAAGACCGCAGTGATTGGCATTGGCCAGGGCCCGTACGATTTGCGGGGCTGCCTCGGCACCCTGGACCGCCACGGGCATCAGGGTCACCGGAATACCGGCAAAGCGCCGCTCGAGCACGGAGAGGATATCGCGAATGGCGGCCCCGGTGGGGGAGGTAATCACGCCGATATGTTGTGGCAGACCGGGCAGCGGGCGCTTGCGGGATTGATCGAACAGGCCCTCCTGGTCCAGGCGGGCCTTGAGTTCTTCAAATGCCCGTTGCAGGGCGCCAAATCCCGCCTCCTCCATATGCTCGGCGATCAACTGGAATTCACCACGTCCTTCGTAGAGGGATACCCGCGCCCTGATCAGCACCTGCTGCCCCTGGCCGGGCGCGAAACGCACCCGTTGGTTGGCGTTGCGGAACATGGCGCAGCGCACCTGGGCCTTGGCGTCCTTGAGGGTGAAATACCAGTGACCGGAGGAGGGGCGGGCGAAGTTGGAGATTTCCCCTTCCACCCAGATAAGGGGCAGGTGGGTTTCCAGCAGCATCTTGGCCTTGCGGTTCAACTGGCTGACACTGAGTATGTCGCGGGAACCGTGGCCTGCAGAGGCGTGATCGGGGGGCAAGGCGTTTGGCATCCAGTGGGCTCGCTGATCCGTGTTCTTGTTCGTTGGTGAGGCGGGGTCGATTGCCTGTGGCCCATTGTAGAGGCTGAGCCGGGTTTGCCCAACTGCTTTACCGGCCACCCGCTTTTGTTTCCGGGTGGACGCTAGCTTGATGGACGGATCGCCGCTTGGATAGATACTAGAGCGCCCCTACTTGATAGCCCCTACGCCCCTACTTGATAGCCCCTAAAAAAGCCGCCAGATCAATAGCTTGGCACCCATCAACCAGGGGCGGTCGGTTTACCCCTTAAACACAATAAGTTATACTTTCGCGTTTATTTCGACCCAAGATATTGAGGTTCAACACACACTATGTTGCGTATTGCTCAGGAAGCCCTGACATTTGACGATGTCCTGTTGGTTCCCGGTTATTCGGAGATCACCGCCAAGGACGTATCGCTGAGATCCAGGATCACCCGCGATATCCAGCTGAATATCCCCCTGGTGTCTGCCGCCATGGACACCGTGACCGAATCCCGCCTGGCCATCTCCATAGCCCAGGAGGGTGGTATCGGCATTATTCACAAGAGTATGTCCATTGAGCAGCAGGCTCTGGAAGTGCGAGCGGTCAAGAAATTTGAGGCTGGCGTGGTCAAAGATCCGATCACTATCGATGCCAGCGCCACTATTGGCGATCTGGTGGCCCTGACTCAGCAGCACAATATCTCCGGTGTTCCGGTACTGGAAAACGGCGACCTGGTGGGTATCGTTACCGGTCGCGATGTGCGTTTCCAGACCAATCTCGATGCCACGGTGTCCAGCATCATGACGCCGAAGGAAAAGCTGGTGACCGCCGCTGAAGGCACTGGCGCCGACGAGGTGCGCCGTCTGTTGCACAAGCACCGCATCGAAAAGGTGCTTGTGGTGAATAACGACTTCGAGCTGCGCGGCTTGATCACGGTAAAGGATATCAGCAAAGCCGAGAAATACCCGAACGCCTGTAAGGACCCGGAAGGGCGCCTGCGTGTCGGCGCATCTGTGGGAACAAGCCCGGATACCGACGATCGCGTCGCGGCCCTGGTGGAGGCGGGTGTCGATGTTCTGGTGGTGGATACCGCCCACGGACATTCAAGGAATGTGATCGAGCGGGTGCGCAAGATCAAAACCGATTTCCCCGAGGTTCAGGTGATCGGCGGCAACATCGCCACCGGCGAGGCGGCCAAGGCCCTGCTGGAAGCTGGTGCCGATGGCGTCAAGGTCGGTATCGGTCCCGGCTCCATCTGTACCACCCGTATTGTCAGCGGCGTCGGTGTACCGCAAATTTCCGCTATCGCCAATGTGGTGAACGCGTTGGAAGGCACGGGCGTGCCGGTGATTGCCGATGGCGGAATCCGTTTCTCGGGTGATATCGCCAAGGCCCTGGCGGCCGGTGCTCACGCGGTGATGATGGGTTCCATGTTCGCCGGCACCGAAGAGGCGCCGGGAGAGGTGGAGCTTTACCAGGGCCGTACCTACAAGGCTTATCGCGGCATGGGTTCACTGGGCGCCATGGCCAAGACCCAGGGTTCCAGTGACCGCTATTTCCAGGATGCCAGCGAGGGTGCCGAGAAACTGGTGCCCGAAGGTATCGAGGGTCGCGTGCCCTACAAGGGGCCGCTGGCCGTTATCGTGCACCAGATGATGGGGGGCGTGCGTTCCGCAATGGGCTATACCGGCAGTATCGATATAGACACCATGCGCACCAAGCCGCAGTTTGTCCGTGTGACCTCCGCCGGTATGGGTGAGAGTCATGTGCACGATGTGCAGATTACCAAAGAGGCCCCCAACTATCCGGTTGGCGGCCGCTAGGTAAGGCAAGCTGCTCCGGCGGGTGGTTCGCCGGTGCGGCAGCCAGACAGTTTCAGGATGGGGTCAGCACAGTATGACTGGGCTGGCCCCTTCTGCTTCTGTCCGTGGTGGTTTTTAAATTCGACCTCTTTTGTAGCGCATTGGTTTTTGCGCAAGGGTAGGGGTCGGTAGATCTTTAATGAATAAGTGGTTTGAAAAAGCAAATGACCCAGGATATCCACGCCCAGCGAATATTAATTCTCGATTTCGGTTCCCAGTACACGCAGCTGATCGCCCGCCGCGTGCGTGAGATCGGCGTCTATTCGGAAATCCGCGCTTTCGATATGAGCGAAGAGGAGATTCGGGATTTCGAACCTCGCGGCATCGTCCTGGCTGGCGGTCCCGAATCGGTCACTGAAGGCGAATCCCCGCGCGCGCCCCAATGCGTGTTTGAAATGGGGGTGCCGGTGCTGGGAATCTGCTATGGCATGCAGACCATGGCTGAGCAGTTGGGCGGTGCGGTGCAGAGTTCCAACCTGCGTGAATTCGGTTACGCCCAGATCAAGGTGCAAGGCAAAAGTGCGCTGCTGCACGATATCAAGGACCATGTGGACCATGATGGCGGTGCCCTGCTGGATGTGTGGATGAGCCACGGCGACAAGGTATCGAAAATGCCCGAGGGCTTCGAGTTGATGGCTTCCACCGAGTCCTGTCCCATCGCCGGCATGTATTGCGAAGAAAAGGATTTCTACGGTGTGCAGTTTCATCCGGAGGTAACCCATACCCTGCAGGGCAAGCGTATCTTTGAACACTTTGTATTGGAGCTTTGCGGTTGCGAGGCGCTTTGGACTCCGGCCAATATCGTCGAGGATGCCGTTCGCCAGGTACGCGAGAGGGTGGGTGAAGACAAGGTATTGCTGGGCCTGTCCGGTGGCGTCGATTCCTCGGTGGTGGCTGCCCTGTTACACAAGGCTATCGGCGACCAGCTGACCTGCGTGTTTGTGGACAACGGCCTGCTGCGCAAGGACGAAGGCGATCAGGTGATGGATATGTTCGCCAAGAACATGGGTGTGAAGGTGATTCGCGCCAATGCAGAGGACCTGTTCCTCGGTAAACTGGAAGGTGTGACCGATCCGGAGCAAAAGCGCAAGATCATCGGCAACACGTTTATTGAGGTGTTCGACGAAGAGGCGGCCAAATTGAAAGCGGTGAGGTGGCTGGCCCAGGGTACCATCTACCCGGATGTGATTGAATCCGCCGCCGCCAAAACCGGCAAGGCCCATGTGATCAAATCCCACCACAATGTCGGCGGCCTGCCGGACGATATGGCACTGGAACTGGTGGAACCGCTGCGCGAACTGTTTAAAGACGAAGTGCGGGCCATCGGCCTGGAACTGGGATTGCCCTATGATATGGTTTACCGCCACCCCTTCCCGGGACCGGGGCTGGGTGTGCGCATTCTCGGCGAAGTCAAAAAAGACTATGCCGATATCCTGCGCGAGGCCGACGCCATTTTCCTGGAAGAGCTGCATGCCGCCGACTGGTACCACAAAACCAGTCAGGCGTTTGCCGTGTTTGTGCCGGTGAAATCTGTGGGTGTGGTGGGTGACGGCCGCCGCTACGAATGGGTGATCGCCCTGCGTGCGGTGGAGACCGTGGACTTTATGACCGCCCGCTGGGCACACCTGCCCTACGAACTGCTGGAAAAGGTATCCAACCGGATTATCAACGAGATTTCCGGGGTGTCTCGGGTGACTTATGATGTTTCCAGTAAGCCGCCGGCGACTATTGAGTGGGAGTGAAAATACGTCTTTCAGGGACTATCGGTGGTTATCGGAAAAGTTGCGTAAGTGTTTGAAATTTAAAAATTTACGTCTCATTACCTATCGGTGGCTATCGGCGGCAAGCAGGAACATTTGTCGGTAAAAGCGACGGTAACGCAAATTCCCCGAATTAAGACTCTCCCATTTACCGTCATGACTTTTTTCGACATGACGGTAAAACTACGCCCTAACTTCTTTTGATATCAATAAGTTAGGGACATCATCAGGGCTCCTGACCCTTGACGGTAACAAACCGTAACCACAGGAGAAACCTGATATGTTGACCGATACAGCACTACGCAAACTCAAGCCCAACGGTGCCACTTACAAGGTCGCCGACCGCGACGGCATGTACGTTACGGTGTCGAAAGCCGGCACCATCACCTTCCGCTACGATTACCGGCTCAATGGCCGTCGTGAAACTCTCACCCTGGGCCGCTACGGGCCGGGTGGCATTTCGCTGGCCCTGGCGCGGGAGCGCCTGTTGGATGCCCGCAAGGCGGTGGCCGATGGGCGTTCTCCCGCCCAGGAGAAGCAGCGGGAAAAACGCCGCCTGTCCCGGGCGAAGACTTTCGCGGAATTCACTGACGTGTGGATGGAGGCCTCCGGCATGGCTGACAGCACCAGGGCCATGCGGAAGCACGTCATTAATCGGGACATCCTCCCAGTCTTTAAGAACCGTATGCTGGCGGAAATCACACCCGACGATCTTCGGGCCCTGTGCATGAAGGTGAAGAAGCGTGGTGCACCGGCTACCGCGATCCATGTGCGTGACATCGTGAAGCAGGTTTACGCGCACGCGATCATGCATGGCGAGAAGGTGGCCAATCCGGCCGACGAGGTGAGCCCCTCGTCTATTGCGACGTTTGTGTCCAAGGATCGCGCGTTGTCCCCGCCCGAGATTCGGCTGATGGTTCACGAGATGGACGCCATTGCCACATCGCCGACCATTCGCCTGGCGCTACGCATGATCCTGCTGACCCTGGTGAGGAAGTCGGAGTTGCTTAAGGCGACCTGGGATGAAGTGGATTTCGAGACCGGGGTATGGAGCATTCCCAAAGAGCGGATGAAGCGCCGCTTTCCCCACAACGTCTACTTGTCCCAACAGGCATTGGACATTCTGGTGGCGCTCAAGACCTGTGCCGGCGGTTCCAAGTACCTGCTTCCCTCCCGCTACGATGGTGATCAGTGCATGTCCATGGCGACGTTGAACCGGGTGACTTTAAGGGTATCCGATCAGGCTCGTGAGAAGGGTTTGCCGCTGGAGCCTTTTACCGTCCACGACTTACGCCGTACCGGTTCGACACTGCTCAACGAAGTCGGCTTCAATCGCGACTGGATCGAGAAGGCCCTGGCTCACGAGGACGGCCGCTCCTCGCGAGCGGTGTACAACAAGGCGGAGTATGCCGAGCAGCGTCGGCACATGCTGCAGGAGTGGGCCAATATGATCGATGCCTGGGTGGAAGGGGGCAGTTACATTCCCACATTGATGCCGGCAACAATGTCGGTGCCGGTGTTGAAGGCATCGGTATGAGTAACCCGATGACGGTGACCGTTGGTCCCCAGCCGCCAGCGCGGTGTGTTGGTTTTGGCCAAGTGGTTTATATGGAAGCCGATAGGCTCATTCTGGGTGAGCCTATCGGCGGTTTTGTAAACCTGCGGGATACCCAGCGGAAAGCTCATCATGACCCAAGGTTGTCACTTGACAACCTTGGGCGCCATCCCCATACTGGAGACAAGGAATGACTCGTCCATCACACCCGAAGAAGGAGATTGAAGCTGCGCTCAAGCATGCGGAAGAAGAGGGCTGGCGAGTCGAGGTGGGCGGTAGTCATGCCTGGGGCAAGATCTACTGTCCTTACAATGATGATGAGTGCCGTTGTGGTGAGTTCTGTATTGCGAGTGTTTGGAGCACACCGAGAAATCCCGGCAGTCACGCCCGCGCGCTATGCAGGGTGGTGGACAAATGCTCCACTCACCAGCGGCGGGACGAGACGGAACCGGAGGACTGAGCTATGGAATATTTTTTTACGCTGAAATACCAACTGGCGGAACACGACAGCGACCCGGATGCTCTGGTTGAGCGTCTGGGAGCCGCCGGTTGTGATGACGCCCTTGTCGGTGTGGGACAACCAGGCCGCCTGGCATTGGAATTCTCCCGCGAGGCGGACAGTGGCGAGGAAGCGGTTCGTACCGCCCTGGCCGATGTCAAAAGGGCGGTCCCTACCGCGCGCCTGATCGAGGCGTCCCCGGATCTTGTCGGCTTGACGGATGTAGCGGACGTCGTGGGTATCTCCCGCCAGGCGATGCGCAAACTTATGCTCGCCCACCGGGCGACATTCCCTATGCCGGTTCATGAAGGCAGTGCCTCGATCTGGCATTTGGCGGAGGTGCTTGACTGGCTCAGTCTGCGAGGCGGTTACCAGTTTGATGCTGGCGTATTGGAAGCTGCAAGAATAGCACTGGAAGTGAATATCGCCAAGGAGGCGCGTCGCCATCCTGTAAGGGATCACCGGGAGATAGAGCTGCTGACCGCATAACTACGGATCAGTTGTTGCGCGAGCGTACCGGGCGGGTAATGCGTTGCCTCACGTCCGGTCCTGGTGTGGAGGGCACTTTTCCTGATCGGGATTCGCGCTTGCGTTCCTCGATCCATGCCTCGACTTCTTCCAGGTCCCACACCACGCAGCGGGGTGTCAGGTTGAAACGGCGGGGGAATTCACCACGGCGTTCCATGTCGTAGATTGTTGTTTCCGCTAGGGGCACGATCTGGTGCAACTCATGTCTACGGATTGTCCTGCGAAAAGGAAGAGGTAGCTTCTCCACGAGCTGTGGCAATTCCTCATATTCCGGGGTTCCCGGAGTTGGCAAGGTTGGACGCGGGCGCGATTCCATGCATGACCTCCTGTGCTGATTTCAAGATGATTGTGGCAATGGAGTTATGGTGGCTATTGAAGACAATTGAGCCAACCTGCCACGGCGAGTCGGGGCGTAACTTAAAATCTCTTTTTCAATGAGAAGTGTCAGATTTAGTCTGAACTAACCCAATTAAATTTTATGGGTCTACGCGGATTAGTGTGGGTCATTTAGTGGCCTCATAACGTATAATACTCCGTAAAAATAGGGTTTTTTAGTGGACGGTGGGCTCTGAAAAATTGTTTTGGTTTAGTGTAAGGGTTAATCATGAAAAATCCCC
>JBNKHG010000032.1:0-19314 GCA_050290225.1 Cellvibrionaceae bacterium | reverse complement strand
GCCCATTTGCACCTGATCGACGGCCTGGGTGTCTCGGGTTTTATGAAGCTTCCCTACAAGGATACGGCCTATTTTAGTTACCTGGCCCAGCAACCAGAGTGTTATTGTTAGTGTTTGAAGCCGCCGCCGGTGCTGGCGGGCTATACCCTTTGGCATTAAAATGGCCGCAGGAGAGATCGGCCGGGATCGTGCCTTTAGCGATGACCGCCACCTATATGGAGGTTTATCAACTCGATGGCTCCCTGATGCCGGCGGAACCCATTCTAATATAGGAATTTTAAATCACCGTTTCAATGTAGGAGCGATTGTTTGTTGCGTAGATTCAAGGGTGCAGGTGATCTGGGTGCAGGTGATCTGAAATCTTAGATGCAGGTGATGTTGATACGCTGCTTGTCTCGCTTTTTTGCTGATTTTTGACCGCGAGGCAATAGAGAGGCCAACAGGGAAGCAATATCCCTGCTTTTCAAGATCGTTGTTTTATCATATTCGGGTTATCTGAGCGAGCTGTTGCGCAAGCCCGGTGAGCACGGGTGGCGCACGAGCGGCAGTGTTTAGGGCGCGTTCCTTTTCTTCTTTTTTCGCCAGGTGGGTGGGGATGGTGTTGATAACCACCGGGTCCTCGATGCAAGCGATTCCTTGACGGGACCGGCGCAGTGCTCACAGACAGTGATATCGACATTGAAGACACGCTTGAGCCGCCTTGCCCAGGTCATGGTCTGGCGTTGTTGTTCAGGTGATTTATCGCCCTGATCTTCGGCGTTATTGGGTGCTTTGCCCTTTCCTCGTTTGGCTGGCGTGATGGTCACCCGGTGACGGCTATTGGGTGCGAAGCCGCCGTGGAAGCGGGTAAGGGAGAGGCGTTTCTATGACACGGCGGGCCGGGCCACATAACGATAGATACGTTCCAACTTGTCGCGCTGGTGGGCGGCGGTGGTGACCCCGGCATGGAGGCTGAAGCCGGCCGTCTTGTTGTCGACCTTGACAGTGCTTTCCAATAATCTCCTGGTGGATTTTAACCCTTTGCGCTGGGTTCCCGGGTTCGAAAGCATGAATATCAATGAAATACTCACCTTCCTGATCGATCAGGTGATGCTGCCGGTGGGCGGTTTGATGATTGCGATTTTTGCCGGCTGGGTTATGCAACCGGCGAATACGCGAGAAGAGCTGGCCCTGGGGCGTGGCTGGAAGTTCCGGGCCTGGTATTTCCTGATTCGCTATCTTGTGCCACTGGCACTGTTGTCGATACTGGTATTGGGAATCACCGAATGATGGAAGTTCTTCGCGCCTTACTGCGTGCGAAGAGCCTGACCCAGGGCCTTTAAGATATCCCGCCAACTGACAATGCCGACGGGATTGTGATCCAGGTCGACAACGGGAATGCAGGATACCTGATCGTCGTTGAACAGTTGAATGGCGTCGTAGATGCGAGCTTCCCGGGTCAGGGTCTTGGGGCTGCGGCTCATCACCTGGTGAACCTTTTTTTTCAGGGTTTGCTGATCCTTGTCGGTTTCGGCGGCGGTGCCAAGGTTGGGGCTCAATGCTTTAAACAGGTCCCGGTCGGAAATAACCCCCACCAGTTTGCGCTTTTTATTCACCGTGGCGGTGACAAGCAGCTGGTGAAAGTTTTGTCGGGAAAAGATATCGCGAACCTTGGCCAGGTCATCGTCCATGTGCACTGTGACGATATTGGTTGTCATGATCTTGCTGATATTCATGGTGCCCTATATTGCTCCGGCATCGAATTTCTCAGTATATTCTCTCTGGCCATCCCTCGCCAAAAAATTGCAGAATGCCTCAAAGGTCACTGGAGGCGAACTCAGATAGCCCTGGTAGAGATCGCACTGCTTGCTCCTTAAGTAGGCCAGTTGTGCCGGGGTCTCAACGCCTTCGGCCACGACTCGGGCACCCAGGTGCTTCGCCATGGACAGGATGGTCTCGACGATAGTGACACCGCGACGCTTGCCCGGGATGACATCGATAAAGGATTTGTCGATTTTTATTTCATCGAGGGGCAATTGGGTCAGATAACTGAGCGATGAGTAGCCGGTACCAAAATCGTCGATTGAAAGACTGATTCCCAGGGTTTTGAGTTCTTCGGCTATGGCAATGGCGATATCAAGATTATCCACCAACAGGTTTTCCGTTATTTCAAAACACAAACGGTGCGCGTCGACCTGGTGATTGTTGATGAGTTCCTTTACCCGCTCGACAAAGTGTTTACTGTGAAACTGGCGCGGGCTGATGTTGATCGAAAGGTGCTTGACGATATTTCCATCGGGGTGCTCTTGCAGTTGCCGGAGATAGTGACAAGCCGCTTCGAGAACCCAGTCGCCAATTTCGATAATAAGTCCACTCTCTTCAGCAATCGGAATAAAATCCGTCGGTGAAATCACCCCCTGCTGCGGATGGTGCCAGCGAATCAGGCATTCTGCAGAGATGATCCGACCCGAGTTGACCTGCACCTGAGGTTGAAAATATATTTCGAACTGTTGTTCATCGACAGCCTGTTGTATCTGGCTTCTGAGGTTTAGGCGCTCGTTGGCCTTGATTTGCATCTCCTGGTGGAAAAAGCGCAAGTTGTTGCGGCCTGACATCTTGGCGTGGTACATGGCCGTATCGGCCTGACGCAACAAGTCCTGCCTGTTGTCGGCGTTAACGGGATAGAAGCTGACGCCGGCACTGGCTGTGAGATGCAGTTTGTAGCCCTCCACCTTATAGGGTAGGGCCATATCATTCAGTAGGCGGGTGCCCAGCTGCTGAAGACTGTCGACGGCATCCTCCTTTCGATTGGGCAAGCTTTGAATTAACAGTACAAACTCATCGCCACCGACGCGGGCCAAGGTGTCTTTCTGGCGAATATGCCGTTTCAGGCGTTCGGCGACCTGGTACAGCAACTTGTCGCCCACTTGGTGGCCGAGAGAGTCATTAACGTCTTTGAAAAAATCCAGGTCGATAAACATGATCGCCGCCAGGTGTTGAAGACGGCGGGCGCTGTCTATGGCCAGCTCCAGCTTTTCATTGAGCAGCCTGCGGTTTGGTAACAGGGTGAGCTCGTCGAAATGGGCCAGTTGGTGTATGCGGGATTCATGTTTTCGCCTGGCGGTGATGTCGCGCAGAAAAATAACAAAATAGCCTTTTTCCGACTTGTTGGGTTGCTCGAATTTGACGTTGCAGTCCAGCCAACGGGTCAATCCGTTTTTGGCGGTGACTCGTACAGAAGCGGTTGTTTCCTGGTTGTCTGAATTGTTCAGGTTACGCCTGTTCCAGCGCAATTCCCGACGATCATCCGGGTGTACCAGCTCCGAAAATGTCATATTACTCAGCGTGTGTTCGTCGTAGCCCGTGCATTCAGCAATGAATTTGTTGCTTTCCAGGATTTTTCCTTTTTCATCAAGCACGACCAAGCCAACGACGCCGCTTCTGAGGTAGTCGTTTAGCCGCTTGTGTTGACCTTCGAGCTTTTTAATATATTGCGCGGATGTGGCGGCAAACTTGTTGAGCGTAGCGGCGAGGCGACCGATTTCGTTGTTGCCGGAGAGTTTAAAGCGCAGGTCATAATTTCCGGCGGCCATTTTTTCAGACCCGCTTGCCAGCTCCTGCAGGGGGGCGGTGACATAGCGACGGAAAAAAAGCAGCATGCCGAGCAGACCAAGCGAACCAATCCCGGTAAAGAGGGTGGCTGTCCGTAGCAGCTCGCGATGGGTGAAGTCCAGGCTGGGTTTCAGGTTATAGCTGATAAACAGAAGGGCGTTGGAGTGATTCGCGGATTCTGTGTCCTCAAGTGCAAGCGGGTGGTACACACCAATGAAGTGGTTATCGATATTGGTGTCAAACAGGAATTGCTTTTCTTCCAGGCTACGGGCGCCGAGTATCGGCTTAAACAGGGAGGGAGCACTTTTCGCCGAGCCGGGTGCGTCGAAGTGCAGATAGGGGGTCAAATCTTCCTTCAAAACGTTTACCGAGTAGATGTCCTGGACTTCGCTGATCGCTGTGAGAAAGGGGGTTGCAGCCTGCCATTGGCCTTCGACGTTCCTGTCCTGCAATAGCTGGCTGAGCACTTCCATGTCCCTGATCAGCAACCGCTGAGCTCGGTCGACCAGTGCCTGGTCCATAGAGTGATGTGCGCCTATCAGCACAACAATAAGCGTCAGAGCCGAGAACAGCGTGATTGCTCCGATCAGCGTCAGTTTTAATGAGATGTCTCTGAGAGCAACCATGGCTTAAGCTTTAAGATCACGAATATTCCATTTCGAAGGCCAGGCATAATACCGGGCGCCAATTGCATTGTTGTTGATTTCCGTCAATTTATCCACCTAAACCGCATAAAACGCAAAAGCTATAATGGCGCTACGTAGGACACGTGTGCCAATCAGTATTTTTTCAGCAGGGCTTTGGGGTAAGAGTATGGTTAGTCAATCGAGAAAAACCCGTGCCTATTTAACACCGGTCGAAGTCGCGGAGCTGTTGATGGTTTCCACCGCGTCAGTTCGCCTGTGGGCTTCAAAAGGTGTGTTGCCAGCACGAACCACTGCCGGCGGGCATAGGCGTTTTCTTCGCCGCGATGTTGAAATATTTGCCAAGGCCCGGGGGATTGATCCGGGCGTTGATAAAAATGAGGATCTGAAAGTACTGGTGGTGGATAACGGTGAACGGATGGGACGCAATCTGACGGCGCTGCTCAAAGGTGTGAAGGGCATCCACAGTCTGGAAGTTGCCGAAAACAGTTTTGAAGCGGGTCAAAAAGTAATGTGTTTCGAGCCTGATGTGGTGTTATTGGATCCGATGCGACCCGGTCTCGATGGCATCGAGGTCTGCGCTCAATTGAAAACCGGCGAAGCGACCCGCGGGATTCGCGTGGTTGCCATAACCGATAGCGATAGCAAGGACAATGTCGACCGCATCCTCGCTGCCGGGGCAGAAGCCTGCCTGGCAAAGCCGCTAAAAAAGGATACATTGATTGACGCTTTGGGACTCTCCCGCGAGGCGCCGATCCGGTAAGGGAATCGGCGCGATACGGTTTGCCTGCGGGGAAGTTCGCGAACTATTGAACGTAAATCGTGGCCTGCAACGCTTGCATCAGGTTGTCGAGGTTGCTGGCGTTGATGCCTGACAGGTTGATGCGGCTTGAGCTTGCCATATAGACACTGTGATGCCGGCGCAGGTAGTCCACCTGGTGTTCCGTAAGACCCAAAAACGAAAACATGCCTTTTTGCCGGGCGATATGCCCGAAGCGATCTTCCAGACCGAGCCTGGCGCTGGCCGCGACAAACAGTTCCCGCGCGTTTTGAATCCGCTGTCGAATGGTCTCCAGTTCGGACTGCCACTGCAGAGTGAGGGCTGAATCGGCCAGCAGTGTTTTGACCACATAGGCGCCGTGGGCGGGCGGTACGAAATAGTAACCGCGCACGATATCCAGGGCTTGGGACTGGCAGATTGCTGCCTGAGTCCAGTTGGGGCTGATGACTCCGAACAGACCGACTCGCTCCCGATAGAGGGCGAAGTTTTTGGAGCAGGAGGCGGTAATCAGTACCTCGGGCAATTGATCGACCAGCAGCCGGAGGCCGGCGGCGTCCTGCTCCAGGCCGTCGGCATAGCCCTGGTAGGCGATGTCTACCAGGGGAGTGAAGCCGCGTGCCTGGGCGATTTCTGCGATCTGTTGCCAGTTTTCCGGTGTCAGGTCCGCACCGCTCGGGTTGTGGCAACAGCCGTGTAACAGCACCACATCTCCCTGGGGCACCTGCCGGAGGGTTTCCAGCAGGGCTTCAATGTCGAGACAGTGGTTGTGGTGATCATAGTAGGGGTATGTTTGCAGCGTTAAACCGGCGCGGGACAGCAGCGGTTCGTGGTTGACCCAGGTAGGGTCTGGAAGCCACAGGGTCGCGTGCGGGTTACAGCGCAGGATAAACTCCGCAGCGATGCGTAGCGCGCCGCTGCCGCCGGGGGTCTGGATGGCGCTCAGGCGTGAGTCGGCCAGGGCGGCGTTCTCCGCGCCCAATAGCAGGTTGGCCATGGCTTGGATAAATTCGTCATCGCCGCCCGGGGCGATATAGGCTTTCGAATCTTCCTGTGCCAGCCAGCGCTGTTCTGCCGCTTTAACAGCGGCCATTATCTGCGCCCGACCCGCATCATCCTTATAGACGCCAACACCCAAATCGATCTTGTTGGCGTTCGGGTCCTGGCGGTAGAGTTCACTCAAACCCAGCAGAGGGTCGGCCGGCAGGGTTTGCAGGGTGGCGCTCAGCAACGGGTTGTGGCCGGTGGGTAGGGGAATATAACTGTTCATTGTCTGCATGATGTCCCCGTCGTGATTTATTGGCCCCAGTGTTCGATGGATTCGACAAAAACACTGAGAAAGCGGTTGGTCTGGTAGGCGTCCACCGCGCGGTGATCGATGCTGAGGGAAACGTAGCACATGGGTTTGATCTGTATCTGGTCAACCCCGTTTACTTCGCATACCTGAACGCGCTTTTCCAGTTTGCCGATACCCAGAATCGCCACCTGGGGCTGGTTGATAATAATGGGCGCGGCAAAAAGGCTGCCGCTGACACCATGGTTGGAAATGGTGAAGGTACCGTTTTTCATGTCCGCGGGGGTGAGCTTGCCACTGCGAGCCTTCTCCGTCTGCGCTTGCAAAGCGCGAGCGATATCGACCAGCTTTTTCTCCTGCACTTTGGGCACTACCGGCACCACCAGGCCCTCGTCACCCAGTGCGGTGCCCACGCCGATATTGATATCCTTGAACAGTTCCAGTGCATGCTCGTGGTAGCGGGCATTCATTTGCGGCACCGCCTGCATGGCTTTTACGGTGGCAGCGAGAAAGTAAGCGGTAAACGTCAGATTCACCCCTTCATCGGCAAACTCTTTTTTGTGCCAGCGACGATGTTCGATAATATTGGACATATCCATTTCGAATACGCTGGTCACATGGGGCGATGTGTGCAACAGGCTTTCCACCATATGTCGGGCTATGGCCTGGCGCATGGGGGTATGGGGAATTTCGGTGCTGCTCAGTTCGCGCCCTGCAAATTCATCCCCGTTCAGAGTTTGTGCTTGCTTTGTGGTGGGTGTTGAGGTTGGCGCTGGCGGGTTTTGTAAAAATGCCAAAACATCGTCGCGGGTGACACGACCATTGCGGCCGGTGCCAACCACCTGTTCGATATCGAGATCGTTTTCCCGCAGCAGGCGACGCACCGCGGGCCCCACCAGGTGGCGGGCACTGCTATCGCCTGCGGTCTCGGTTGCCGGTGCGGTCGGGGTTGCTGTGCTGTGATTACTTTCTCTACCCCTATCCAGGGTGTGGAGGGGATCGATCGCCGGTGCTGTGTCCTGGACGTCAGTGGATACCAGTTTGCCCAATACCGCTTCCGGTTCCACATCGTCGCCCGGGTGCTTGTTGATTTCAGTCAGACGGCCAGTGGCCGGGGCGCAGACTTCCATAGTGACCTTGTCGGTCTCCAGTTCAACCAGGGGATCGCCCTCAGTCACGGTCGCACCGCTCTCGATCAACCAATGGGAAATCTTGGCGATGGTGCCTTCCAGCTGGTCGGCCGGGAGGGTGATATCTATGGTGTTTTGCATGCTGTAACTTTGTCCTCTCCGCGATTGTTCGCTTTGCTGGCTTTAAATCTCCAACAGCTCTTGCATGGCTTGTTCGATGCGCGTTTGCGATGGCACCGCCGCCTCCAATAGCTGAATATTGTGGGGGCTGGGAATATCGGGCATGGTCAGTCGCTGAATCGGCGCATCCAGATCAAAAAAGGCAAGGTCGGCGAGCACGGCTGCAATTTCGGCACCGAAGCCGGCAGTCTGATTGTCCTCGTGCACAATCAGGCAACGGCCGGTTTTTTTCACCGAGCCCAATACGGCGTCCTTGTCCCAGGGCTGCAGGGTGCGCAGGTCGATCACTTCGATGTTGCTTTCGATTCCCTGGCTGGCATTCAACGCCTTGGCCGCTTTCTCGCAGCGTTCCACCATGGCACCCCAACAAACAACACTGAGCTTGTCGCCGGCGAGCAGCGTCTTGGCTTTGCCGAAAGGAATCACATAGTCGTCACCGGGGTAGGGACGTCGCGACCAGCTGTTGTCGAGCAGGTTGCGGTGTTCGAAGAAAATGGTGGGGTTATTGTCGCGCAGTGCATAACGCAGTAGTCCCACGGCGTCTTCGGCATTGGAGGGCATGGCGACCTGCCAGCCGACCTTGTGAGCCCATTCCACTTCATCGCTCATGGAGTGCCAGGGATCGCCACGTCGGGCAAAACCGCCGGGGATACGCACCACCATGGGAGCGGCGAACTGGTTATTGGTCCGCCAGCGCATAATACCGGTGTCGGAAAGTTGCTCGGCAGCGGGTTCGGCATATTTGCGAAACTGGATTTCCGGCACCGGCATCAGGCCCGCCAGGGCCATGCCCACGGCTCGACCGATAATGCCCTCTTCGGAGAGGCTGGTGTCGAACACCCGTTTATCGCCAAATTTTTCGTTGAGACCGAGGGTGGCGCCATGCACGCCGCCCTTGGGGCCCACGTCCTCGCCGAAAACCACTACCTTGGGATTAGTGCTGAGTTCCTGGTCCAGTGTCTTGCGAATAGCGGCCAGCATATTGAGGCGCGCGCCCGCGGGATTGGGGTTGAGTGAAGCCGGTGGAAACAGGTGGCCTTCCGCGGCCAGGCCGCCGCGCAATTGCGGATTGCCCGCTTCGGCATACACATATCGGGTAAGTTTGGTGGTGTCGGGTTCGGGGCGTTGTTTGGCGCGCTCGACTGCCGCAGCCACTTCGTCAGTGGCTTGTTGCTCCAGCCCCAGCCATTCTTCCTCGGTCAATACCCCTTGGGAAAGCAAATAGTTACGCAGTTTCGGCAGGGGATCGCGGGCCTGTTCGACCTCGATATACGCCTGGGTTTTGTATGTTTGGGTGTCCTGGAAGGTGTGGCCGCAGAGACGGGGTACGCGCAATCGCAACAGGCAGGGGCCCTCGCCACTGCGCACGTATTTGACCGCCTCCTCAATCAGGCGTGGAGCGAGCACAGGGTCGGTACCGTCGCCGTCGAGAATCTTCAGGTTTTTGTAGCTGGCCAGGTTGGCCACCTGGTCGCCGCCCGGCGTCTGCACCGTTTGCGGTACGGAAATGCCGTAACCGTTGTCTTCGATATAAAACAGGTGTGGCAGCTTGTTCGTGGTGGAAATGTTCAGTGCCGCCCAGAAGCCACTGGTGGACATGGAGGAGTCGCCTCCCATGGATACCCCGATAGCCCCCTTGTAACTGCTGTCGCTGAGTTGATCGCGGTGGTAGACAATCGATTGAGCCCAACCGGCGATAGGGGAGTATTGGGCGCCGACACCGCCGCACATCGGGAACAGCATGGCCCCCTTGTGTTCGAGATTGGGGTAGCTGCAAACCACACCGATATCACGTCCGTCGCTATATCCTCCGGACTTGGCCATGGGGGCTGCTACCGCATCTTCCAGATTTTGCCCGAGGGACAAGACGAACGGGCGCGAACGGTAGTAACCGGTGGCCGCGTCGTGAGGATGGGTCAACAGTGAACCGAGTAAAATCTGGGCCAGATCATGGCCGCGAGCGGAGAATTGGTTAAACACCAGCTTGGCGGGTACCAGCTCACGCTCTTCGATGGTGTCTATGGCGCGGGACAGGAGCAGCAGGTAGCTGATACGTTGCCAGTCGATAGCGGGTCCCCTGCCGGAATCCACGCGTTGGAAATCGCCGGGGACGGGTTTTAGTCGTTGGGTATTGTCGGGGGTTTTGATATCTGTCCGCATCACAGGCTCGCCGGTTATTGGATTGGGGAATCTGGGAATAGTTTATCGCCTGGTGTGGGAAATTATCTTTCTAAAATTCGACTATTAGCGCTATTATTGGATAAATGTTTCTCATAACGTTTTTTCTGAGAAAGGAAATTGCTTTGGATTTGGACAAATATGATCGCGCCATTTTGAAGGCGCTGCAACGCGACGGTCGCCTGTCGAACCGGGACCTGGCTGAGAAGGTCGGCCTGAGTGCCGCCCCCTGTTGGCGCCGGGTAAAACGCCTGGAGGAAGAGGGTTATATTCGGGACTATATCGCCCAGTTGAGTCCGCACCAGTTGGGATTCCAGGTGTTCGCCTTCGCTGAGGTGTCGCTCGACAACCACCACGCCGATACACTGGCGGCATTTAATGAAGCGGTGCAGTCGTGCCCGGAAATTCTCGAATGTCACTCGGTGAGTGGTCAGTGTGACTATCTGTTGAAGATTGTGGAGAAGGACATGGAATCCTTCGAGCATTTTCTCAGTGGCACCTTGCTGCAGGTGCCGGGCATT
This sequence comes from Cellvibrionaceae bacterium, assembly GCA_050290225.1. Lineage (GTDB taxonomy): Bacteria > Pseudomonadota > Gammaproteobacteria > Pseudomonadales > Cellvibrionaceae > JBNKHG01. The sequence goes on along the minus strand of JBNKHG010000032.1, from coordinate 8,998 downwards.
CGCTCGGTCAGTACGATGTTTTCATTGCGCCAGTCCAAGTTGACCCGGGAGTTACCGGTAGACGGTTAAGGCGGCAAGCGAGTACTCCTTCAAGGTGATATTGACGTATATAGGTCAGTAGGCTTCGAACCGCCACTCAGGCCTCGCATCGCTGTCGATTCACAGAGCGAATGCGTCAATATCACCTTGAAGGAGCACTAGTCGCTCGCCGATTGGTCAACGGGACGGTACATGCGCGGCGCTACGCCGGTCCAGCCCTTGAAGGCGCGGGTGAAAGCTCGTGGCTCGCTGAATCCCAGGGTGCGGGCGATTTCATTGATCGACCGGTGGCGTTTGGCCAACAGTTCGATAGCCAGGTCGCGTCGAATTTCGTCTTTGATCTGTTGGTAACTGGTACCTTCGGCGCTGAGCTTGCGACGTAACGTCTGCTCGCTGATATGGAACTTTTCCGATACTTCGCGTGAAGTCGGCAGTATCAACTCCGTCCCGGCCTGTGATTGCAACAGCTGCTGTATCTGGGCGGAAAGGCTGGTGTCTTCCCCGGGAATGGTGAGAAAGTCGAGCGGCAAGCGACGCAGCATTTGCATACGCTCGCTCTCACTTTTAACCAGGGGGGCGTCCAGGTAGTTGCGGTGGAATACCAGGGTATTTTCCCGGTGGCCGGTGCGGGCAGGGCAGTGAAAGAGAACGGCGTACTCCTGTGGGTCAATCGGTTCGTAGTTGAGGTGAGAGGCCAGCAGTTTTATCGGTTTGCCGATATACCAACTCGCAAGGCGGTGCCAATAGACCTGCCAGAACTCCACCAGGAAGTGCTGCCAGTCCAGATCCGGGCGGCGAATGCGGGTGATAAAATGTACCTGCTCGCCCTGCTGAATCAGTTCCATCTGCAGCTCATCGGTGATCTGGTTATAGAAGCGAATTCCCTGCGTTAACAGATCCTTCAGGTTTTTACCCCGCGAAGCCCATTCGGTCATCAGTGCAAACGTGCCGAACTTGCTGGGGAACTCGGTAAAGCCCATAAACTCATCATTCAGTTCCCGCCACACCAGTCGTACCAGGTGATTCATTTGGTCCACATGAACCCGGGCGTTGGGCGTACTGAGCACCTTTTCCGGAATGCGGGCCTTTTGCATCAGCATCTGCCCGTCCACGCCTTTGGAAACAGCGCCCAGTACGGTGGCCTTGATATAGTGAACGCCGACAGTTGCCATGGGAAAGTTGTGCTATTTACCGATAAGTCTCTGAAAACTAAAGGATAGTGATTGAAGCATAATGGCGGCGGCTGAGCGTTTTTGTCAAGGTGATGGTCGGATCCGATCATTGTGGGGGCAAGCTGCTAGAGTAACAATGAACGCTTACGGTAAGCGCGCGGGTGTGCGCGAATCCGGTTCCGATCTCCCACAAATTGCCGAATCGAGGTTGCCGATGGACCTTTCCCTGACCGAAGAACAGCAGATGATAAAGGATACCGCCCGAAGCTTTGCCGAGTCCGAGCTGGCACCGGTGGCGGCTGAACTTGATCAGGGCGCTGGTCGCGAGACCCTGTTGGCGAACCTGAAAAAGTTGGCCGAACTGGGATTTATGGGGCTCAATGTCAAAGCCGAGTACGGTGGCAGCGAGGCGGGTGTGGTGGCCTTTAGTCTGGCTATCACCGAGATTGCCAGGGCCTGTGCATCGACGGCGGTCACTGTGTCGGTGACCAATATGGTGGCGGAAGTGATTCAGGCCATCGGCAGCGAAGCACAGAAGCAGACGTATCTGCCCAGGTTGTGCAGCGGCGAATATGCCGCCGGAGGATTCTGTTTGACGGAATCCTGCGCCGGTTCCGATCCGTCCGGCATGAAAACCACCGCTGTGCGTGATGGCGATCATTACGTGTTGAACGGCAGTAAAATTTTTATTTCCAGTGGCGAATATGCCGGTGTATTTGTGGTCTGGGCCGTCACCGATCCCAAGGCACCGAGAGGCAAGGGCATTTCCACTTTCTTGGTGGAACAAGGCACGCCGGGGCTGATCATTGGCAAGGCCGAGGACAAAATGGGTCAGAAGGCATCGGCCACCAACGAAGTGCGTTTTGAAAATTGCCGGATCCCGGCATCGGCTTTGATGGGTAAAGAGAATAATGGCTTCCGTGTTGCAGTCGGTGAGCTGGCAGGGGGGCGTATCGGTATCGGATCGCTGGCCCTGGGTATTGGCCTGGCGGCCATGGATTATGCGCGCCAATATCTGACCGAACGCGAGCAGTTTGGCCAGCCACTGTCCAATTTTCAGGGTCTGCAGTGGATGCTGGCGGATCGCTATACCGAGTTGGAGGCGGCACGTTTGCTGTTGATGAGCGCGGCTTATCAAAAAGAGCGGGGGCTGCCGTTCGCTTCGGCGGCGTCAATGGCCAAACTGTTCGCTTCGGAAAAGGCCAACGATGCCTGTTACAGCGCCCTGCAAATGCTGGGTGGCAACGGTTATATCAAGGAATTTCCGCTGGAACGGCTGGCGAGGGATGTGCGTATCACCTCTATCTACGAGGGCACAAGTGAAGTGCAGCGTATCATTATTGCACGCGAGTTACTGAGCCAGGTTCAGTAGTACTGTTTTTTTAAACTCCATAGCGAATCGAGTAGGGAGAAAAAGATGGACGTCAACAACAAAGTGGCGATCGTAACGGGCGGGGCATCGGGGCTCGGTCGCGCAACTGCCGGGCAACTGGTTAACAGGGGCGCCCGTGTGGTGATCTTTGATCTTAATGAAACGGCCGCACAGACTGCTGTCGAGGAGTTGGGAGCCGACAAGGCCACCTACGCCCTGGTCGATGTTACCGACGAGGCATCGGTCGAGTCGGGAATTGCCAAGGCGTTGGAAACTTTCGGTGCCGTTCATATTTGTGTGAACTGTGCCGGCATTGCCACCGGCGGCAAGATTCTCGACCGCGATGCCAACGCACTACCACTTGCTGAATTTACCAAGACCGTGACCATTAACCTGATTGGTTCTTTTAACGTGGCGCGCTTGGCGGCCGAACAGATGGCTAAAAATGAGCCTGTCAACGAGGCCGGTGAACGTGGCCTGATCGTAAACACTGCATCGGTGGCGGCCTATGAAGGGCAGATGGGGCAGTGCGCCTACGCCGCCAGCAAGGGCGGCATTGTGGGTATGACGCTGCCCATGGCCCGCGATCTGGCCAAGACCGGCATCCGCGTCAACGCCATCGCACCCGGTATTATGGGAACGCCGATGTTGCTGGGACTGCCGCAAAATGTGCAGGATGGTCTGATTGTGGATGTGCAATTTCCCAAGCGCCTGGGCGATCCCCGGGAGTTTGGCGATCTGGTTGTGCACTTTGCTGAAAACAGCTACATCAACGGTGAAACCGTACGCCTGGACGGGGCACTGCGTATGCCGCCACGCTAAAGGCGAAGCTGTGGTGACATTGATGTTACTCAAGGCCCGGTGGGTTTCCCCCCGGGTTTTTATTGGGTGGTTTACGTTATTTCGTCGTAAGTCGCTGTGATTCCAGCATAACCATGGCTTTGTGGGCGGGGATCGGCTTACTGAAATAATAGCCCTGGGCCAGGTCGCAATGACGCGCTTTCAGGAAGCTCAGCTGTTCTGATGTCTCCACCCCTTCGGCCACCACCTTGAAGCCCAGCTGCTTGGCGAGGAAGATAATCGCCGAGGAAATTTGCATATCGCTTTGGCTGTCCGGTATGTCCCTGATAAACTCCCGGTCAATTTTTAACGTGTCCACGGGCAGGTTTTTCAGATAACTCAGCGATGAGTAGCCGGTGCCAAAGTCATCGATTGCGATGTTGACCCCGAGTGCCTTGATTTGCTTAATCACATCCAGGCCCGCACTCAGATTTTCCATCAACAGGGTTTCGGTAATTTCCAGTTCCAGCTTTTTCGGATCGATCGGGTACTTTTTCAGGCATTTTTGCAAAAACACCAAAAAGTTGCGGTCGGTAAAGTGTGTGGAGGAAATATTCACTGCGAGACTTTTTTCGGGGAAGTGAATCTTCCAGACATAGAGTTGGCGGCAGCTGGCTTCAAGGATCAGGTTGTCCAGTTTGGCGATGACACCCATTCCTTCCATGGCGGGAATAAATTCCGATGGCGGTAGTATACCGCGATCCGGGTGATCCCAGCGAATCAATGCTTCAAAGCCCTCAATCTCACTTTCCATATTCACTTTCGGTTGCAAATAGAGAGTGTATTCGTTCTCGTCAAAACCGCGGTGTATTTCAGCTTCGAGTGACAGGGTATGGCGTGCGTCCGAAGCCATGGCCGCGGTATATAACTGGTAGCCATTACCGCCGGCCTCCTTTACCTTGTACATGGCGATTTCCGCGTGTTTAACCAGGTCATGGGCGGTTTGCTGTGAAGAAATAAGCGATGCCCCCACACTGCAGGAAACAATCACCCTGTTTTGCTCCAGGGCGATGGGCTTGCTGAGCAGTTGGATTATTTTCTGGCACAGGATTTCAATGTGGGCAGAGGTTTTGACATTGCGCACCAGAATGGCGAACTCGTTGCCACTCAGTCGAGCCGACAACCCCAGGCTACGGGTGGATTTTTTTAGCCGGTTGGCGATTCGCCTCAACAGCAAATCACCCTGCTGGTGGCCCAGGGAGTCGTTAATACGCTTGAATTTGTCGATATCCAGGAGTATCAGGGCGATCTTGAAGTCCGTAACTTGACTGTTAAAACGCGATACATCCCTGTCAAGTTCGTATTGGAACAGATGACGATTGGCCAAGCCGGTGAGGGAGTCGAACAGCGCCTGTCGTTCCATTTCCCTGTCGCGCAGTTCGATGGCTCTCTCCTGGGACTCCAACTGGAAGGAGAGGGTGGTGGTGGCTTCATCGAGTAAATCCAGCTCGTCCACAAATCGAGCTGCTTCGCGATGGCGGTGCAGGCGTTCGCGCACCTGCTGGAATTTTTTTTGTCCCAGCAATGGCAGTAATTGCGCCTGGTTATTGATATGACGAATGCATCTTGAGAGCGCCGACACGAACAATAGTGCCAGTATCAGGAGGCAGGCCGCTGAGAGCAGAATGTCTTCCCTAAGTCGTCGCGTCATCCGCTGGTGAGTTTGGGACATATCGCTAAGTACTACAAACTGCATGTCATTGACGCTCAGACCCTTAATGGGAATGAGGGAGATCGAGTAATGATGATCCAGGTAACTGAATGTCACGGGTTGACGAAAATATCGCAGCTGTGGGTGAGCTGAAGCTGCGCGGCGCAATAGCGTGATATTCTGTTTTCCGCCGGTTAAGGTGAGCAGGTTACCACGCCAGAATTCGGCCGCTGGCTCGTTCAATACCTGAAAATTCCGTTCGGAAAAATCAAGGATGCCAAGTTCAATTTTGCCGGCTTCGCGAAAACCTGACAGAAGGGTATCGGTGGCTGCGGCAAGCACCAGAACGCCGAGACGTTGATTGCGCTCCTGCAGTGGCATCAGTGAGTACAGGTAGCAGCGCCTGGCGCAGCCAATGGCGCTGAGGGGGCGGGCGGTGTTGCTGGCCATTTCGACCCATTCGGCCAGGAGGTTGCTGGCGGGGCGGTCACCGAATTCCGCGAAGACAATGCCCTGGCGATTATAGAGCTGCGCAGCCGCCAGCGTTTTCGCCATCCGCGGCCAGTCCTTTTCGAGCTGCTGCCCTATAGGGGTAAGGCTCTGGTGAGTGGCACCAACCTGGTCGGAAGCTGGCTCGCTCTTGATCACTACAAGCTTGGCCTGGTGTTGCAAATGGGTGACTGTCCCGGTTACCAGGTTGTCCAGCAGACGTTCGTCGTGTTGGTGGGCTTGCTGCAACTGTCTGGTAAACCGGTCGTTCATATGCTGGTAAAAATACCAGCTCAGAAAACTCATCAGGAGTGCAAGCAGCGCGGTTATGGCAAGTGCGATTTTCCAGCGCAGGCTGAAAAAACTGGAGGGAACTCTCGGGGCGTCCTTTGCTCTGCGGGTGTTGCTCACTTCCTTGGCCTTTTATTGGATGGTCAGTATGCCAATCCGCCCGGAGGCGGGCTTCTACGGCACTGTCAGTGCTTCAGCCCGCCACGCATGTTAATCCTTGGCGGAAGAGTGTAATTAGGGCATGGGTGATAAGTCAAAGTGTGAAGCTTCATGCCTTTGTGCCACAAATCAGTAATTGTGGTATTCGATCTTTAGAATATAGAGAAGCTCTTCACCCCCGGGACTGTCCGGCGTCTCGGGTTTGCGCAGAACAATCTCGTCGTCCACGCGTTTGCCCATCAGGGCCCTGGCCAGGGGTGAGTCCATACTGATCTGTCCTTTGTTGACGTCGAACTCGTCGGGGCCGACTATCTGGTAGCATACGGTCGATTCGTCCTCTTTTTCCAGGGTGACCCAGGCGCCGAAAAACACTTTTGACTGGTCGCTGGGAATACGATCCACCACCGTCAATTCATCCAGTCGCTTGCCCAGGTAACGCACCCGACGATCGATTTCCCGCAAGCGTTTCTTGCCGTAGATGTAATCACCGTTTTCTGAGCGATCACCGTTCTTTGCCGCTGCAGAAACGGCAGCCGTGACTTCAGGGCGCTCGACTTTCCACAGGTGGGTTAATTCCGCCTGCAGTCGTTGCGCGCCTGCGGGAGTAATATACGCAGAGCCGCGTTTCTGTGCGGGTCGCCATCGGCCCATGGTTAACATTGTCCTCTCGTTACGGGTGTTGGAAGCACCTTCAAGGTGATATTGACGCATGTAGGATACGTAGCCTTCGATCCGGCCAGAGTGGCTGACATCGCGGTCAATTTGCAGAGCGAATGCGTCATTATCAGATTGAAAAACTACCAGTTTAGATATTGGCTATATCGACTGGTTCAATGGCGGAATCCACCTCGAAGCCGAATACCTTGCTATAGAAATATAGCTCGCCCTCAAGGGCCCGTTTGATATTGGGGCCCTGTCGAAAACCATGGCCTTCGCCCTCAAAGGGCACGTAGGCGGTGGCAAGGCCTTTGTCTTTCAGCACTTCCACCATGGCTTCAGCCTGATTGGGCGGAACCACTTTATCTTCGAGCCCCTGGAAAAAGATCACTGGGCAGTTGAGCCGCTCGGCCCGGTGAATGGGGGAACGCGCCAGGTAGGTATCACGGTCTGCGGGGTAGGGGCCGACCAGGTTGTCCAGGTAGCGTGATTCAAATTTGTGGGTGTCCCGCGCCAGCGTCTCCAGGTCACCGATGCCATAGTGGCTTGCGCCGGCTTTAAATGTTTCGCCGAAGGTGAGGGCTGCAAGCACGGTGTAACCGCCGGCGCTACCGCCCTTGATGGCCAGCTGTTCGGGATTGGCCAACCCCTTCTCCACCAGATACCGTGCTCCCGCGCAAACGTCTTCCACGTCAGTCAGTCCCCAGTTGGGCTTGAGGCGATCTCGGAACCGGCGACCATAACCGGTACTGCCCCGATAGTTGATATCGAAGATGGCAAAGCCCCGGCTGGTCCAGAATTGGATCTTGAGCTCTAGCGCACTGCTGGTGGCGCCGGTGGGGCCACCGTGGCAAAGCACGATCAAGGGGGGCAGGCTGTTTGCCGGTGCCCTGTAGTCGCGGTTGGTGGGCGGGTAGTAAAATCCGTGGGCCTGCTCACCGTCTCCCACCGGATAGCTGACGGCCTGCGCTCTGGATAAATATCCCGATTCAATGGTGGCTGAACTGGAATGGGCCAGGGTGGTCAGCCCCTTGCCGCTTTCCTCGCCTTTATAGGTGATCAACTGCTCAAATTGGGAGGGCGATGCAGCGACAAAGACGGCAGTACCGCGGTTGCAGCGAATTGATGCGAAATCGGTAAAGGGGGTCTCGATCTCCTCCAGCGTGTTGCTTTTCAGGTCGACTGTGGCCAGATGCCATATCCCGCCGCGGGTAAAGGTACACAGCAACGTTTCCGCGTCCAGAAAATCGTAGGTCGACATGCCGAATACCCACTGCGGAGTGGCGAACTCCGCCTCCATTGGAACAACCGCTTCCAGCTCGGCGCCGTTCCAGCGGTAGAGATTCCACCAGTTGCTGCGATCCGAGACCAGGTAGAGTTCGCCCGCCGGTGACCACTGGGGCTGGAATACCGATTCCTGGCCGCTGCCGGCGATCAGTCGCGCATCGGACACCTCTCCACCGGGGGTGAGGGTGGCTATCCTGCATTCGGTTTCATCCCAGGGCATATTGGGATGATTCCAGGTGAGCCAGCTCAGGGTCTGGCCATCGGGACTGAGGCGGGGGTTGGAATAAAAGTCATTACCCTCGACTAAAACCTGAATGGCACCTTCGCCGGAGAGTGGTACGCTGACCAGGGCATTGGTCTCCTCCCCTGTCCGAGAGTGGTCCTCGCGCACGCACAGCAATCGCTGCCGGTTCGCGTCGATGCAGAAGTCGGCGTAGCGATAGGGGCCTTCCGGGGTAACAGCCTCGGGCAGCGCGCCCTCGCTGTGGGTATCCAGCCGATAAATGCGTTGATCGTCATCGACCACAAAATAGATCATCCCAGCGTGAACCCAGTAGCTGGCGCCACCGTATTCGTGAGCGCGGGTGCGAATGCTGACAGGGTGGGGTAATACGTCCTGCCTGTCCCCTTCACTGTTTATTCTGACCAGGACGTTGCGGCCCTTTTCCTGGGGACGGGATTCCAGCCAGTAGATACAGTCGCCATCGATGCGGGGTTCTCCCAGGCGTACAGTTTGAGAGATCAGCAAATCGGCGGTTACCGGGGATGTCCAGCTGCCGTAGGGGGCGGTGGTGGTCATTTCTTCTTCTCTATCGATAGTGCAGGTTGGGTATTTTGCATTTTGGATTTGGAATTGCCTAGTACTCCTTCAAGGTGATATTGACGTATATGCAGGACAGGTAGGCTTCGATCCGGCCTGAGTGACTGAGGTGCCTTCAGAAGCACGCCGTCTACCCCTCCCCGGACCCAAAGCACTCGTTGCACTCGCGGGGCCGGCCCGGGGCTCGGGCGCGACGTCCTTGTCGCGCACGGTTTCTGAAG
>JBNKHG010000031.1:0-42124 GCA_050290225.1 Cellvibrionaceae bacterium | reverse complement strand
CTGACTATCACATCGTGCCTAAACCTTCTAATAAATGATATCCGAATAATATTTACCGACCTACCACAAAAAGATCTTGAATTTCAACAGGTTAATAGACTCTCGAACCACATCATACCCACGGATTATTCAGAGGAACCTATTTCTTAGACAAGTAAACTCAACGACTGCTATGCTCTAAGGGTTTTTTATTTCAACGGGAGATAACAACATGGAATGGATGGATTCCCTTACAGCTCTTGCGATTACCTATTTGCCCCAACTGCTACTCGCATTAGTCACTCTCTATGTCGGCTGGAAACTGATTGGCTTAGCGCTTAACTTGCTCGGCAAAGCCATGGAGCGCAGCGAGGTCGAACACACCTTACAACGCTTTCTGATGAGCCTCTGTAACGCCCTGTTAAAAGCGTTGCTTTTGATCAGCGTGGCTTCCATGGTGGGCATAGAGACCACCTCCTTTATTGCCATTCTCGGTGCCGCCGGACTGGCGGTGGGACTCGCCCTACAGGGCAGCCTGTCGAATTTTGCCGGCGGCGTGTTGATCCTGCTGTTCAAACCCTTTAAAGCAGGCGATTTTATCGCGGCCCAGGGCGAAGCCGGTATCGTCGAAGAGATCCAAATTTTTACCACCATGCTCAGAACCGGCGACAACAAAACTGTCTTTATCCCCAACGGCCCATTAGCCAATGGCAACATCACCAACTACTCCGCCAAATCCACACGCCGGGTCGATTTTGTATTTGGCATCGGTTACAGCGACGATATCGACAAGGCCCGCGACGTCCTGAAGGGACTGCTGGAAAAAGACAGTCGGGTATTAAAAGATCCGGAGCCGCTGATTGTTGTGTCCGAACTCGCCGACAGCTCGGTGAATTTTACCGTACGCGCCTGGGCCAACAGCGCCGATTACTGGGGCGTATACTTCGACCTGACCGAAGCGGTGAAAAAAGCCTTTGATGAAAACGGCATTTCCATCCCCTTCCCGCAGCGGGATGTCCATATGCAGCAGGTCAATTGATCGCACCGGGCGCCGTTTGAGCGTCGCCCGCTCCCATCTTTCCCAATGCCTTTCGCTGATTCGGTCTAATCACCCCCGGTATCCCCGCTTCCGCACCAACGGTATAATTCCCGCGACAGTCATTTTGGAACCCCTCATGAAATACAAAGACCTGCGGGATTTTATCGCCTTACTGGAAAAACGCGGCTTGCTCAAACGCATCAGTGCCGAAGTCGACCCCAACCTCGAAATGACGGAAATTTGCGACCGTACCCTGCGAGCGGGTGGCCCGGCACTGCTGTTTGAAAACCCCAAAGGTCACGATACACCCGTACTGGCCAACCTGTTCGGCACTCAAGAACGGGTGGCGCTCGGTATGGGCGAGGAATCTGTCGAAGCGCTGAGGGAGGTGGGCGAACTGCTGGCTTTTTTAAAAGAGCCGGAGCCACCCAAGGGGTTAAAGGATACCTGGGAAAAGCTGCCTCTGTTCAAACAGGTGCTGAACATGGGACCTAAAGTGGTAAGTAAAGCCCCCTGCCAACAGGTGGTGGTGGAAGGCGATCAAGTGGACCTGACACTGCTGCCTATCCAAACCTGTTGGCCAGGAGATGCCGCTCCCCTGGTCACCTGGCCGCTTGTAGTCACCCGAGGCCCTAACAAGGAGCGGCAAAATCTGGGCATCTACCGCATGCAGTTGCTGGGGAAAAACAAACTGATAATGCGCTGGCTCAGTCATCGCGGCGGCGCCCTGGATTTTCGCGAGTGGCAGCAGCAGCACCCGGGTGAGGCCTACCCGGTGTCGGTCGCCCTGGGAGCGGACCCTGCTACCATTCTGGGCGCGGTCACTCCCGTTCCCGACACCCTGAGTGAATACGCCTTTGCCGGCCTTCTGCGCGGCGACAAGACCGAGGTGGTCAACTGCCTTGGCAACGACCTGCAAGTGCCCGCCTCGGCGGAGTTTATCCTGGAGGGCGTGATACACCCGGGAGAACTGGCGGACGAAGGACCCTTCGGCGATCATACCGGCTATTACAATGAAGTGGATCGCTTTCCCGTATTTACGGTGGAGCGAATCAGCCACCGCCGGGAGCCAATCTACCACAGTACCTATACCGGGCGTCCACCCGATGAACCGGCGATTCTCGGCGTCGCCCTGAATGAGGTGTTTGTGCCCATTCTTAAGAAACAGTTTCCGGAAATTGTCGACTTCTACCTGCCGCCGGAAGGGTGCTCCTACCGCCTGGCGGTGGTGACAATGAAAAAACAGTACCCGGGACACGCCAAGCGCGTGATGATGGGTGTCTGGTCCTTTCTGCGACAGTTTATGTATACCAAGTTTGTGATCGTCACCGATGAAGACATCAACGCCCGCGACTGGCAGGACGTAATCTGGGCAATAACCACACGTATGGACCCGGCCCGCGACACCCTCCTGGTGGAAAATACGCCCATCGACTACCTCGACTTCGCCTCACCGATATCGGGCCTGGGATCCAAGATGGGGATGGACGCCACCCACAAATGGCCCGGAGAAACCGATCGCGAATGGGGTCAACCCATTGAAATGGATGCCGGGATAAAAGCCAGGGTAGATCAATTGTGGGATAGCCTGGGGATCGATTAACTGCCAACTTATGCGCGTTTATCAAACGGTGTGCGCATAGCGGAATGTGTCAACCGGTCAATCAATTGGACAGTTGCGGCTGAGGCAGTTCCGGCAATCCCTGGGTGATCAGCATTAATCCCTGTTGGTAGTACTCAGTACTCTTTTCGTGCTCTCCCAAACTCGCCAGCAGTCGTGCCAGCTCGCCGTAGGTTTCCGGACACTTCTGCAACCGAAGACTGCTTTCGAGATATTGCCGAGCACGTCCCCACTGTTTGTTGCGCAAACACAACCGTCCCAGTGTCAACATTACCCGGGCATTGCCGGGCCGTTCTTTTAGCCAGGCTTCTGCTTCCAGTAACTGTCGTTGGGAGTCCTGTCCCTCCACCCTGCCATACAGATCCAGCAGGGGTTCGTGCCAGTTTTTTTGCAGGGCTTTGCGCAGTATGGCTTCCGCTTCCGCGCCGCCCTGATAGGCCATCAGCAAGCGGGCGTAGGCTTCCACGATACGCGGCTTTTTATGCATCGCCGCCGGAAAGCTGTACCACTGTGTTTCCAGCTCCGCCACTTTCTCAGCGTCCACTTTTTGCGCCGCCCTCTCACCGGCTTCAGCCAACAGGGCCAGGCAAAGATCCTCTTCCATCCGATCCAATTCCTGTGGGGTGCTGATTCTGTTGCGCCGCAACTCCGGCAACAGGTGTTTCAACCCCTGCCAGTCCTGCACTGCCAGGTAAACCTGGCGCAACAAGTCCAGCACAACGGGATGCTTTGGAGCCACCCGCTTGGCGCGCTCCAGTGTGGCAACACACTGTTCGTATTTTTTGTCCAACAATTGCATGCGCGCCTGGGTCAGCGCCACCGCCAGCTCGCTGTTGGGTGCACTCTTCTCGGCGCGGTGTAACAGTCTAAATGCCTCATCCTGGTCGCCGAGTTCATAGGCACTGCGGGCCGCTGCCAAGTAGTTGATAAGGGGCACCTCGGCCTTGCCGACAGATTTCAAAAGCTGCCGGTGCGCCGGCTTCCAGTTACCCTCCATAAAATCGATCAGGCCACGGGCAGTGCTCCTTTGCGCACGGCGGGAGTGGCCGTGAATCATAGCGTTAAACGCACGTCTGGTTGTGCTGTAACTACCGCGCACCAACCGCTTGATCAGCCACACCAGCAGCCACAACAGGACGACCAGTGCCAATGCCGCCCACACGCTCATTTCCACTGATGTGCCGCCGAAGGCAATCAGCACATAACCACTGTCCTTCTCAATCAACTCCAGCAGGCCGGCACCAGCCAAGAGCGCCAGCGCAAACCACAACAAGGCTCTTCTCACGATCACTTCTCCTTGTCGGCACGGGCCTGGGCGTTATTCGCCGCTGTAGTTTGGACCTCCCGGGATTGGGTGGACTCGGATTTACCCGCCTCACGCCCCAATTTATGCAACCGCTCGATATAGGCCTTTAACTGCGCCAGCGATCCGGAAATACTGGGCAACTCCTGGGACACCCGTTCACGCTTTAACTCCGCCAGGGTCTGTTCCAACACCGGGGACTTTTCATTCATACCATAGTAGGTACGCAACCAGCGCTGGGCCTGGTCCAGGCTGTGGCGATATATTTCTTGTTCCTCGCGTAGCATCGCCAGCTGGGCACGCTCCAGCATCAAGCGCAGGTTCTGGCTCAGATACAACTGGTCCCGGGGTGCCAACAAGGGCTCGACAGGCTCACTGCGCCGTCGAATGCGCACATAGTTACCCAACTTCTGCAGGGCACCGGAGAGGCTTTTGCGAAAGCGCGACCAAAAATCCAGCGGCTCAACCGCCGGCATTTCAGCGGATTCGCGAATAATGGCTGGCGTCACCTGTTCCGGCGCCAGTACCTCCAGGGTTTCCACCTGTTCAGTCAATACCGCCAAACGCAGGTAGATATCTTCCCGATCGATCTGACCGGCCAGCTTCAGCGCCGCCAGATCCCGGGCCAATGCTTTGCGCACCGGAAACAGGTCCACATCATCGAGATCCCGCAGAATATTGTCAGCCGCTTCCAGCAGTGCCTGGGCGCCGCGAGTGCCACGCTCCATCAATAGACGCTGATTGGCCAGGCGAAGCAGATATTCAGCTTCTGCCAGCAACCAATCATCGCGGCTGGTGCTGGACATCGACAGCAAACGTTTGTTGTGACTGTCGAGGCGCTGGCTGATTGCTGTCAGCAGCTCCCGGTCATCAGCGTGCTGGTCAAGCTGTTGCTTTCTGGCCTCGGCCAGTGTCTGCTCCAGTTGCGAAATCTGTTGTTGTTGGCTCTCCACCTGGACGTTAACCGCTGCCAACATCTGCCCCTGACTCTGTGACTGCTGCCAGGAGTAGTAACCTCCCCCAGCCAGCGCCAGCAGTACCAACAACAATATCAGCAGATTCAGCGCGCGACCGCCGGTAGAGGCCTTGCCGGTTGGCTGCTCTTTTGTTGCCGTCCGGCTTTTGGGTGTAGTTTCGGTAGCCAACTTGGCTTCTCCGGCCTTGTCAGTTGTCTCGGCCGCTGCGATTTCCTTGTCTTTTTCCTTACTGGCTTCGGGTTTTTCAGTCACGCTTGACTATCCCTCTGTTGGTTTTCTTGATTCTTCCCCGACCGGATTGCCCCCACGGGGGTTGTTGCCAGCACTCTCTCGCCACTGCAATAGCGCCGTCAACATGGCTTCATCGGTGGCATTCTCGGCGACAATCACCCGTTCGAAACCCGCATGTTTCGCCAGTTGGGCGACCCGTTGCCCTGGTACCAGTATAGGCCGCCGTATCCAAGCCGCGCGCTCCGCCCCGAGCGACTGTGTCAGGTTGGTAAGGGTTTCACCGCTGTGCACGCTGATAACATCGCCCGTACCGAGCGCCAAAGCCGCCAGCGCTCGGGCCGAACCTTGCGGCAGACGCCGGTGGTATAGCTCGCAATAGTCAACGCTGGCGCCCCGGGACTTGAGCGTTTCCCCCAACAGGGGGCGCCCGCCACAGCCGCGGAAGACTACGATTTTCTTACCCGTCACCTTTTGTAGTTGCGGCAATTCCAGCAGGGCTTCGCTGTTCATCGCTTGCCCGGCCGCTGTCACGCTATAGCCCAAATCCCGCAATTTACTTGCGGTCGCTTTCCCCACCGCCAACAACTCCAGTCCCAAGGGCAGCTCCGGCCAATAGCGATCCAGCCAGTCACATCCGTAGGCGACGGCATTCTGACTGACAAAGATGGCAATCGCATAATGATCGATATCGAGGACAATATTTTTTACGGCCTGTATTTCCGCAGCCTCTTCCACCGGCTCGATGCTGAGTAATGGCAGAGGCAAGCAGCGGGCCCCGGCCTGCTGCAGTCGCGATTGCCAGGCCATCGCCTGCGCTCGCGGTCGGGTGACTATCACCCGCAGCCCAGCCAGTGCCTCCCTTGTCATAACTTTCGCCCTAGGGATTGTCCTTACCGGTGTTGCCGTTATCGGCGTACACCCTGGCAAGAATGCGATCGGCGCCGGCGGCCAGTAGTCGATCGGCCAGGGTGATACCCATGGCCTCTGCATCACCCTTGTCACCGCGAATTTCATCTCGCAACAACTCACTGCCGTCGGGATCACCCACCAGGCCTCGCAGCCACAACTGATCGCCCTCGTGCACAGCGTAACAGGCAATAGGCACCTGACAGCCACCTTCCAGGCGTCTGTTCATGGCACGCTCGGCGATCACCCGCTCAGCCGTGGGTTGATGATGCAGGGGTTGCAACAGTTCGAGGGTCGCCCGGTCGTCCATTCGACACTCGATACCCACCGCACCCTGACCACCGGCGGGAAGGCATTGTTCGGGTGCAATATAATCGCGAATCCGGTCTTTCATCTCGAGGCGAATCAATCCAGCGGCGGCAAGGATAATGGCGTCGTAGTCGCCATTATCCAGCTTTTTCAACCGGGTATTCACATTACCACGCAAAAATCGTATCTCCAGATCCGGTCGCAGGGCCAACAGCTGACATTGGCGGCGCAGACTCGAAGTTCCCACCACACTACCGGACGGCAACTCATCGAGACAGGTGTAATGGTTGGAGACGAAGGCGTCGCGGGGGTCTTCACGCTCGCAAATCACCGCCAGTCCCAGACCTTGCGGAAACTCCATCGGCACATCCTTCATGGAGTGCACGGCAATGTCCGCCTCACTGGCCAGCAGCGCCTGTTCCAGCTCTTTCACAAACAGGCCTTTGCCACCGACTTTGGCCAGGGGCACATCAAGGATCTTGTCACCACGGCTGACCAGGGGGACCAATACCACCTGCAAACCGGTGTGGGCCGCCTCCAGGCGCGATTTCACATATTCGGCCTGCCACAGGGCCAGTGCGCTTTTTCGGGTGGCAATACGCAGGGTTTGCGGAATGTCAGGTTTGGAGGCGGTGGACATAGGCGATTTATCTCAGGAACGGTTCCAACGGTAATCTTCTAAGGAATTGCATCTTAAGTATGCACCTAAGGCACGCATATTTGGTATAGGTGAGCTGTTCGATAACTTGAGCCAATGATACCAGAGACAATACCTGTGCGTGGCGCCCTATTTCCACTTTCTCCCAACTGCCGCCGCTCCGGCAACGAAATGCACCGGACTTATGCGCAGGTTGCTTGCGCGGTCAGGACCACTTAAAGATGTACCAACAGGTTGCGCAGCTTGGAGACATGCCGACGACTGACCACGGGCCGCTCTTCCAGACCTTGCAAACGCACCTGATAATGACCTTCCGGCGCCTTCTCCATGCCCTCGATATGGTCTACCGCCACCAGCGCATTGCGGTGAATACGCACAAAGCGGTCGGCAAATTCCCCTTCCAGATCCTTCAGGGTATCGTCGATCAGGGTCTCACCCTCAATGTGGTGCACGGTCACATACTTGTGATCAGCGATAAACAGGCGTACATCCTGAAGCGGAATCAACTCTACCCCTCGGCGAGTCTTGGCACTTATATGGCTACGCTGGTTTTCCGGCGCTTTCCGGTCGGCCAGGGCCGCCAGTTGCGCCTTATTCAGTTTTTGGGCTTTGGCGAGAACCTGTTCCAACTGCGGTTGCTTCACCGGTTTGAGCAGATATCCCACCGCTTCGGTATCGAAAGCGTCCAGGGCGTATTCGTCGTAGGCGGTGCAAAAGATAATCGCCGGCGGGTAGTCCAGATCGGCAATCTGCCGCGCAGCCTCCAGTCCGTCATCACCGGGCATTCGCACATCCAGCAACACCACGTCCGGATCCTGTTCGCGCACGGCCGCCAGCGCAGTCGATGTATTGGCTGCCTGTGCGACCACCCGATAGCCCTCCAGTTTTTCCACCATCCGCGCCAGGCGCTCGCGGGCCAGAGGCTCATCATCCACTACGAGAACGTCCATTTCGGTTACCTTTAGCTCACTCAGTTTGGGTCAACAACAACGCTTGTAGACTCGTATAACCCATTCCCTATTCAGGAACGGTTTCCATCACGGGCACCACGATGCGGGCCGTAAATTCCCCGTTTGCACACTCAGTCGACAACTGCCCGGCTTTGCCGAAATGGGCGGCCAGTCGATGGCGGATATTGTTAAGCGCCATGCTATTGCCACGGCGTTGACCGGCGGCGGACGGGGGCGCCACTGGATTACGCACTGACAGCTCCAGTCGACGGTCATTCTCCACAATACGAACCTCGACCGTGCCACCTTCGGAGATCGGCTGAATGCCGTGATAAATCGCATTTTCCAACAGCGGCTGCAACAACAGGCTGGGCACCCGCGCTTCAGGGGGATAATCACCCAGTTGCCAATCCAGCCGCAAACGCTCACCCAAGCGCAATTGTTCGATACCAATATAACGCCTGGCAACCGCCAGTTCATCGCTGACAGACACCAGGGCCGGCTCCGCCAGGCTGGAACGAAACAGATCAGACAAATCTTCAACCACCCGCTCGGCTGTTGCCGGATCCGACTCGATCAGGCTGGCGATACTGTTCATACTGTTAAATAGAAAGTGGGGGCGGATACGCGATTGCAACGCCTGGATGCGAGACTGCAGCTCCGCCCGCTGCTGCCAGCTAAGTTGCTGTTGCAAATAAAGATAACGAAGGGCAATCCCCGCAAATACCGCTGCCACTGCCAGGTTTTCCGCCAGTTGCCAGAGGTCCAGGGCCGGAGCCGCCAGCAAAAACCATTGGCCAAGAGCGGAAAACACGCCTGTGACCGCCAGCACCAAGCCATAACTGAGGCTGCCTGCCAGCAGAGGCGGGCAGCGCCCCAGGTAACCGCGCAAGGGACACAGCAGCGCCGCGCTCAGTAGCACCACCCATTGCACCAGAATAGAGGTTAACGCCAGCTGCCCCCAGTCGAACTGTTGCAAGCTGCTGTCAGCCAATACCAGCACCAGCGCCAGGAGTTCAGCCACCAACACCAGCGCGAAGACTGCAGAAGCCGAGCACAGATCGGGCAGAAAATCACCGGCAAACTCTCCCGGTGACGCCGCAAGGCCCCGCCTTTCCAGCCATTGTTGTGCTCTGCCCCGAATGCCCATCGACAATAATTTACCCCAATTCAATGATGTCCTTTATAGCCAATTGCAGCCCAGAGATCACGCATTTGTTATCGGCCCGCTAAGGACTATAATGCGCGGCCACGACGACACCTTGTATCCCACGCCATTCGCGGGATAGAGTCAAGATTTCCAGCCATTAACAGCGGAGAATCTCCCAGCCGGGCAATAACGGGTAGGAGTACTGGCCGCTGGCGCGATAAACAGGTAGCTACCATGAGCACAAAAGACGAACAGACCAACCAACAATGGGGCGGTCGCTTCTCGGAACCCACCAACGCTTTTGTCGCGCGTTACACCGCCTCGGTGACCTTTGACCAGCGCCTCTACCACCACGATATCAACGGCTCCATCGCCCATGCCACCATGCTGGCCAAGGCAGGCGTACTCACCGAAGTCGAAAAGCAACAGATTATTGACGGCCTGGAAGCGGTGCGCGCTGATATCGATGCGGGCAAGTTCAACTGGTCGGTGGCGCTCGAGGATGTACACATGAATGTGGAGGCCGCCCTGACCGAGCGCATCGGCATTACCGGCAAAAAGCTGCACACGGGGCGCTCCCGCAATGACCAGGTGGCCACGGATATCCGCCTGTACCTGCGTGATGAAATCGACGCCATCGACGCAGAATTGCAGCGTCTGCAACAGGGCCTGCTGGACCTGGCCGAGGCCGAAGCTGACACCATCATGCCCGGTTTTACCCATCTTCAGACCGCACAACCAGTGACCTTCGGCCATCATTTACTGGCCTGGTTCGAGATGCTGCGTCGCGACCGGGGTCGGCTGCTGGACTGTCGCGCCCGGGCTAATCAGTCGCCCTTAGGAGCCGCGGCCCTGGCCGGCACCACCTACCCCATCGACCGGGCCTATACCGCTAAACTGTTGGGTTTCGAAGCGCCCACCGAGAATTCCCTCGATTCCGTGTCTGACCGGGATTTCGCCATCGAGTTCTGTGCCTTCGCCAGCCTGCTGATGACCCATATGTCGCGAATGAGCGAGGAATTGGTTCTCTGGACCTCGGCCCAATTCAATTTTATCAACCTGCCCGACCGCTTCTGTACGGGGTCCTCCATAATGCCGCAGAAGAAGAACCCGGACGTGCCGGAACTGGTGCGGGGCAAAACCGGTCGCGTCAACGGCCACCTGATCAGCCTGCTGACCCTGATGAAGAGCCAACCCCTGGCCTACAACAAGGACAATCAGGAAGACAAGGAGCCTCTGTTTGACGCCATTGATACTGTCAAAGATAGCCTCCGTGCCTTTGCCGATATGATTCCCGCCATAGAGTCGAAGAAAGAGAATATGTACGAGGCCGCCAAACGGGGTTTCTCCACTGCCACCGACCTGGCGGATTACCTGGTGCGCAAGGGCGTGCCCTTCCGCGACGCCCATGAAATTGTCGGCAAGTCTGTGGCCTTTGGGATCGAACAGGGCAAGGATCTCTCCGAAATGAGTCTTGCTGAACTGCGACAGTTCTCCGATACAATTGAGCAGGACGTGTTCGATGTCCTCACCCTGGAGGGTTCGGTCGCCGCACGCGATCACATCGGCGGCACGGCACCTAACCAGGTCCGGGCAGCCGTGGCACGCGCCCGCCAGCAACAATCCTGAACGCGAGGGAATAACAGTCCTGAACGCGAGGGAATAACAGTCTTGAACGCGAGGGAATAACAGTCTTGAACGCGAGGGAATAACAGTCTTGAACGCGAGGGAATAACAGTCTTGAACGACAGGCAGTATCAGCCCAGAACGACAGTTAGTGACAGCGCTGAACGAATTGCAGCGGGATTCCCCGCTGCCTCCTTCTTAGAAACCCATCTCCCATTCTTTTATCAAGTTGAGCACTGACACACCAAGATTTGCCTCTTACTGCCCATATCCCGCCTACATACCCGCTTAACCAGGCAATGGGCAGCCCCTCCACAAACTGGAAAAATCGCCATTTTGGGCTAAGCTATAGCGTTTAGGTGCCCTGGAATTCTCCCAGGGTGGCTCAATCAACCCCGGGGCCGGGGTGGAGCTCCCCTCTAGTTACCTGTCGCCCCATGTTACCTATCGTGAGTGGCTGTACCTGAACCTATGGCTATTTCTGCAGATGGACAAGGGAAAGACGCGCTGACAGCGCGAATCAAACAATTGGAAGGCGAGCTGGCTGCCCTCAAACAGGGGCAGACAGCGGCGTCTGTATTCCTGCGACCGGCTGACCAACGTCTGCTAAATGTCTCTACGGATGGCTACTTCACCTGGAGCGCCAGCAACGGCGAAGTAATCTACAGTAGCGAATGCCTGGGCCTGCTGGGCTACTCTCCCGGCGAATTGGAAAACACACCGGGCAATATCTTTCGCCGCGTCTTCCCACAGGACCGCAGCCGGATCTTTAATAAATTTCATCAGGCTGTTGCCACCGGGAAAGACTACGAAACCGAATTCCGTATGCGCCGCAAGGATGGCAGTACCTGCTGGTGCCGCCTGCGGGTGCGGATTTATCAACGCCATCACAGCGGCAGCGCCTTGCGCGTGGTGGGCTGCCTCACGGATATCACCGACCTGAAACAGGCCCAACAGGAACTGCAACGGCTGGCGGAATGCGAGGCGTGGCTCAGCCGCAGCATTAGCCTGTTATTTGAACACGACGACGACCAGGCCATCGACGAATCCTTATGTTCTCTTGGAAACTTCCTCGATCTCGACCGCTGCGTTATCGGCCGTTTTAACGCGGAGGGTGAAATTTCCTTCTCTCACCAGTGGTACAAATCCGACTTCATGCCCGCCTCTGAACTCTGGAAAGGTGTCAATATGAGTCGCATTCCCCGATTGGTGGACGCCCTCACCCGGAGCAAATGGGTCGTGTATGACGATATTCACAATGTTGAAGACCTGGACCCCGATCTCAAACAGGATATGCAGAGGCAACAGATTCGCGCCAGTGCCGTGATTCCCATCCATCATCACGGTCAACTGGACAGTTTTATCGCCCTGGTCCAACGCTTTAAGCCACGACACTGGAGTGACCAGGATCTGCACGTGGCCCAAACCATTGGCGACGTGATCGCCATGACCCTCAATCGCAAAGACATCACTGCTGCCCTGGCCGATCGCGAGGCCCGTTTCAACTACGCCATGGATGCCTCCCGGGACGGCCTCTGGGACTGGAATCTGATCTCCAACGAGATGTATTTCAGCCCCAGCTATCTGCGCATGCTCGGTTATGAAAAGGATCAACTGCCACAAAACTTTGATACCTTCTGCCGAACGTTCATGCACCCGGATGACCTGCCATTGGTATTGGCCACACCACCGGTGACCCGCGGCCATCGAGAGGCTCATGTGGAGCAGACGTTTCGCATGATCCATAAAACCGGGCGTATCCTGTGGGTCTACGCGCGCTACAAGTACGTGGAGTTCGACAACCGCGGCCGGCCCACCCGTTGCGTTGGCGTTAACGTGGATATCACCTCCTTCAAAAAGCAGCAGCAGGAGCTACTGGCAGCCAAGGCCCTGGCCGAAGAGGCCAACAGCGCCAAGAGCGAGTTCCTGGCGCGCATGAGCCACGAAATCCGCACCCCCATGAACGCCATTATTGGTATGGGTCACCTGCTCAAGGACACTGGCCTCAACCGGAAACAGTGCAGCTACCTGGACAATATCGATCAAGCCGCCCATTCGCTGCTGGAGATCATCAACGAAGTACTGGATTTCTCCAAGATCGAATCCGGCAAACTTGCGCTCGAAAACACGCATGTGGATATCGATGAAGTCTTTGCCCAGCTTGCGGCTGATGTCGATACCAAGGCCAGGCGCAAGGGCCTCGCCATCATTTATGACATCACCGCTGAAGTTCCTCGCTATTTTCGAGGCGACGCCCAACGCCTGGGGCAAGTGTTGAGGAATCTCATTGATAACGCCATCAAGTTTTCCGAACAGGGCGAAATTCATATCCGAGTACAAAAGCAAAACCAGACCCGGGACTATGTGGAGCTGCTTTTTTCAGTGACCGATAACGGCATCGGCATGACCCAATCGCAGATCAATCGCCTGTTTGAGCCCTTTACCCAGGTCGATGGTTCCGCATCGCGTAAATTCGGCGGCACCGGCCTCGGTCTGTCAATCTGCAAACACCTGGTGGAGTTGATGCACGGCCGGATTAACGTCAGGAGCAAGCCCGGACGCGGCAGCCATTTTCAATTCAGCGCTCGCTTCGGCCACAGTCAGATAGGCGCCGATCCGCTGCGGGAAAAACCCCAGCGATTTGAAAACCTTCGTACCCTGATAGTCGACGACAATGCCGCTGCCCGTGCCATTCTGGCGAAAACCGCCAGTACCATACACCTGAAGGTGGACTCTGCCGACGATGCCCAGAGCGCCATCAGGCAACTGGAGGAAGCCGATGCCCGCCACCCTTACGACCTGGTGGTCATGGACTGCAACCTCCGCGAGATCGATGGTCTCGGGGCCAGTCTGATAATTCGCAACGACCACAGAATCAGTCACCAACCGCGGATTATCCTGGTCGCGACCCGCCCGCAAACAGAAATTCTGAAACAGGACCACGACCACTCGGTCAATGGTTTCATCAATAAACCGGTCAGTCCCTCAAGGCTGTTTGATGCTATTGCCGAGATCTACGGAGAGCGTCTGTTCGATACCTGTGTGACCACAGACAACCTCAGTGACGACCAACTGCTGGCCAGTGCACATGTACTCCTGGCCGAAGATAACGTGGTCAACCAAAAAGTGGCCACCGGCATCTTGAGGAAAAAAGGGGTTCAAGTAACCATCGCCAATAACGGCCAGGAGGCGATTGACAAACTCACGGCGGCGGCGCCTGGAGATTACGATGCCATTTTGATGGATATGGAGATGCCCGAAGTGGACGGCTACCAAGCCACCAAAACCATTCGCAAGGGCTCTCACTGTCCTCACATTCCCATAATCGCCATGACCGCACACGCGATGCGCGGCGACCGGGAGTTGTGTCTGGAGGTGGGCATGGATGGCTATATCACCAAGCCCGTCGATCCCGCCCTGCTCTACTCCACGCTATCGAGTTTTTTGCGCCTCAGACTGCCCGACAATAAACACTGACACACAAATCTGTGGCGCACAAACATGCACCGGGAGGTGCCCCCAAGCCCTGATGCGGTTACACTGTGACAATCGCAATACAACAATTGAAGCACTTGGGGTGTATGCACGAGCGTCGAATTGCCACTGAAGCCATAGATGAGGGGCTGGACCGCAAGCACCTGTTCGATCTGCGTCAGCGTTTTCAGGAAGTCAATCGCGAGCGCCTGGCGCGAACTCACTCGGCTTTATCGGACCGTCAACAGCAGTTTTTATCACTGTTGCCGCTGCTGTTTCACACCAGTCACCCGATGTTACCGGGCTATATTTCCCACCAGACTCCCTGCGGTATCGCAGGCTATACACCGGGAAAAAGCGAATTGCGCCTGGCCCAGGGACTGGCCCGCAGTTTCAAATGGAAACGCGACCCCAATCAGCCGCGAGATATCGAAGCACTGTTCGTCATGGGCAGCGTCGGCACCGTTGCTCATAGTGATAGCAGCGACCTGGATTTCTGGGTTTGCTACCAGCCGGGACTGGCCACCGCCCGGATTCGAGAGCTGGGACGCAAATGCCAATTGTTGACTGAACAGGCCGCACACATCGGTCTCGAAGCCCACTTTTTCCTGATGGACTGTGAAGGATTTAAACGCGGTGAAACCAGTACCCTGGACAGTGAATCCAGCGGTTCGGCTCAGCACTACCTGCTGCTCGACGAGTTTTACCGCACCGCCCTGCACCTGGCTGGACGTGAGCCCTTGTGGTGGATGGTGCCAGCAGCCTGTGAAAGCCACTATCGAAACTACGCTGACATTCTGGTGGGGCGACGCTTCCTCAATTCCCGTGAAGTGCTGGACTTTGGCGGCACCGACGGTATTCCAGCCGGGGAATATGTGGGGGCGGGCATCTGGCAGCTCTACAAAGCCATCGAATCGCCCTACAAGTCAGTGCTGAAACTCATGCTGCTGGAGTCTTACGCCAATGACCACCCGGCCGAGCGGGCACTGTCCCTGCAGTTCAAGCAGAGGATTTACAACGGTGAGCTGGACGTGGACGAACTCGACCCCTATGTCATGGTTTACCGGCGGTTGGAAACTTACTTGCTCCAGCGCGGCGAAACCAAACGTCTGGAATTGTTGCGCCGCTGTCTGTATTTCAAGGTCAACAAACCCCTGACCCGAGCGCACCGTGGCAGACACAAATCGTGGCAGCGGCAACTGTTGGAACGACTGGTCCGGGAGTGGGGTTGGTCCCGGGAGCAGCTCTACCTACTGGATGCGCGTCCGCACTGGAAAGCCAGTCAGGTCATTTTCGAGCGCAAGCTTTTGGTCAGTGAACTCACCCGCAGCTACCGTTTCCTGGTGGAGTTTGCCCGTCAGACCGGCGTTGAAGCCGCTATCGACAATGAAGAACTCAACGTACTGGGTCGCAAGCTCTATGCCGCTTTCGATCGCAAGGCCGGCAAGATCGATTGGATCAATCCCGGCATTTCACCGGACCTGGGCGAACAAAACCTGAGCCTGGTGGCCACTCCCGCGACAGAGGGCAGAAAACCGGTCTGGAATGCCTATACCCAGCCGCTGCGCGAACAACCCTTCGCCCCTGACGCCGCCGTAAAACAGAGCCCTCACCTGGGAGAGCTGCTGCTTTGGTGTCACTGCAATGGGCTACTCACTGCAGAAACCCAGATTGATATCGATGGTGTTGCGCCCACCCCCCTGGTAACGCAACTGCGCCCGGCAGTGAAAGCCCTCCAGCAGTGGCTGCCACTGCCACTGCCGCCGGTGGCCCACGAGGCCTTTCAAATCCCTGCCCGGACCCGACGCCTGCTGCTACTGGTCAACCTCGGTCGGGATCCCCAGCAACGGTTGCAGAAACAGGGCATTCACCGGCTTAGCAACCATTCCGACCCCCTCGACTACAGTGCCTTGAAAGAAAACCAGGTGGCCTGCATTGAGTGGATAAGCCTCAACAGCTGGAACGAGGTCAGCAGCTGTCGCTTTGGCGATCGAGCCCTGCTCAGCAGCCTTCTGCATTACCTGCGGGAGATACCTTCGGGCCGCGAACGGTCGGGCCGCGAACGGTCGGGCCGCGATCAGGCTCCACCTCAACTGAGCGTGCACTGTCTCAGCCACAGTCGCAGCAGCAGCATCGCCCAGCGGGTTGAAGAGCTGTTTCGGGATGTGACCGCCTGCTATTACAGCGCTACCCGACCACTCAATAGCCGCTATATCTTCGCAATGGCCGGGCACTACCACGCGCTACAGTTTGTTGATGGCGAACCCCGGGCCCAGTGTCTGAAAACCGAAGAGGAACTGATCACACACCTGGGACAGGCACAAAGCAGCTACAGCCCCCTGATGATCGACCGTCATTGCCTCAAACACTCGCCCCTGGTGGCGATTGCCCGCGCTCCCGCAGAAGCCGCAGTTAACGTCTATTATCACCTGTCCGGCAAAGAAGCGGACATCTACGTGCTGGATGAACACGGCTCGCTGTTTCACTGCCGTCAACCGTTTCACGACCAACAATCACTGTTGCGCCCCCTGCACCGTTTTATACGTGCGGTCAATGAGCGCCAGGAATGGCAAAAGCCACCCACCGAGCGTGTATTAAGCAAGCCGCCAGTGGCTTTTTACGAACTCGTCACGCACAGGGAACAGCAAACCACAACAGCGGTCGGACAAATCGAGCCAAGAGCAGTCACCACCGATCTAAACAGACTTCGCTTTTTTGACGTTCAAGTGATCGCAGAACTGGGGGAAGACGGCGGACACAGATTCAATTTCTACTGTGACCAGCAGGAGTTTTGTGAGTGGGAATGGGGCGAAGACCTGTTCCACGCCGTCAGCCGGTATGTCCTGTCACAACGTAGGAGCGCCGAACCCTACCCCTGCTATATCACAGACCTGGACCTGTCCCAGTGCAAACAGACACTCGCCACCGGAGGGCCGTTGCAGACAGTGCACTACCTGCAAATCAAGGCCCAATTGGAGGCCAAACTCAACAGCGCCCTTTCGCAGGGTTGAAGTCCGGGTCAGAAACTCAGGGATTGTCCCAGTCCAGCGCCACAGCCTCGTCTGACTGCTCCGAGCAGACCCGTGAGAGCAGCGTTTGCAGATCTTCTCCGGTCGTGGTGCAGCGCCAGCAGCCATCGCGAAATTCGCAATGAAATCCGCCGGATTTGGCCGCCACCCATATCTGCATCAGCGCCACCTGCCGCGACACTATCACCTGGGAGCCCGAATCTTCGCAATCGATAGTGAGAATACCACCGGTATTTTCATAGTCCAGGGACGCACCACTTGCGTCGACGGACTCTTCAATGGCAGTAAAGGTCTGTTCGACCATTTCACTGTACTGGGCTTCATTCATAGATTTTTCTTTCCTAAACACAGGGGAATCGGGTTCGACATCAAGTCACAGATGGACAACACAAAAAGGAAACCAGTATACCACCACTCCCAACCAGGCTACCGCTGCCACCCCGGCGTTATTGAGGCGCCCGGGCATTAGCCGTTATACTTGCCGGCTGTAATAAATCTGCCCAGGAAAACCGGACCATGACCCGTATCCTTGTACTCGCCCTCGTGGCCCTGTTTTTGATCCCACTGACAGGTTGTGGCCAAAAAGGCGCCCTGACCCTGCCGGAGCCCGCCGAAGTGCCGTCGGAACCGCAGCCAGCGTCGAAGTAGAAGCCCGAAACCAGGCAGCACCCTCAACCCGGGTGGTCAAAAGCACTCGCCAATAGCGCCAAACCAATACCAGCGTCATCGGCCCAACAAACCAGTCAATACAAGCGATTTTACGATGGATTACTTTAGCGACCGCCAAGGCGAGTTGTACGTTGAAGACCTGCCCTTGCAGGAAGTGGCGGCGCAGTACGGCACCCCCACTTATGTCTACAGCCGCGCGGCCTTTAGCCGCCACTTCCAGGCTTATGCCAATGCCCTGGCTGAACACCCGGGCATGATCTGCTATGCAGTCAAGGCCAATTCCAATATCGCCGTGCTCAACCTGCTGGCCAAGCTGGGAGCCGGCTTTGATATTGTCTCTGTGGGCGAGTTGGAGCGGGTACTGATAGCCGGTGGCGCCCCGGATAAAATTGTCTTCTCCGGTGTTGGCAAAACCCACGAGGAAATGGCGCGCGCCCTGGAAGTGGGGGTTCACTGCTTCAATGTGGAATCGGAAGCCGAAATGGAACTGCTGGCCCGGGTGGCTGCGGAGCGGGGCCAGGTGGCCAATATCTCCATCCGCGTCAATCCCGATGTGGACGCCAATACCCACCCCTATATTTCCACGGGGCTGAAGGAAAACAAATTTGGTATCGACATCCAGCGGGCACCGGCGGTCTACCGCCGCGCCTCAGAACTGTCGAGCCTCGCGATCAAGGGTGTCGATTGTCATATCGGCTCGCAGCTGACCGAGCTGGCCCCCTTTCTCGATGCCCTGGACCGTGTGCTGGTACTGGTGGACGAGCTGGCGGCGGCCGGCATCGATATCGAAAATCTGGACCTCGGTGGCGGCCTGGGGGTCACCTATCGCGACGAACAGCCGCCGGCAATTGCCGACTATATCGCTGCCATCAAGGCACGCCTGGGCAACCGGAAGTTGAACCTGGTATTCGAACCCGGCCGCTCCATTGCCGCCAATGCCGGCGTACTGCTAACCAGGGTGGAATTCCTGAAGCCCACTGAGCACAGGAACTTTGCCATTATCGATGCCGCCATGAACGACAATATCCGCCCGTCCCTTTACCAGGCCTGGCAGGATATCCGTCCGTTGCGATCCCGTGAAGGCCCTGCCCGGACCTGGGACCTGGTTGGCCCGGTATGTGAAACAGGTGACTTCCTTGGCAAGGATCGCTCCCTGAACCTGCAGCCGGGTGACTTGCTGGCAGTGATGTCCAGTGGCGCCTATGGCTTTACCATGAGCTCCAATTACAATAGCCGTGGGCGCGCCGCCGAAGTCATGGTTGACGGTAATGCCATGCACCTGATCCGTGCAAGGGAAACCGTGGCAGACTTGGTACGGGGCGAGCAACTGCTGCCTGAATAAACCCCGGCTTACATTAACATGTCGTTGGATAAACCCCGGCGACCGGCGAGCCCCACAGACCAATTTAAGTAGGGATTGATGCGCTTACGCTTCACCAAAATGCACGGCCTGGGCAATGATTTTGTCGTAATCGACGCAGTCAGCAACAAGGTCCGTTTGAACCCCGACAAGGTCCGCCAGATAGCCGACCGCCGCTTCGGTGTGGGCTGCGATCAGCTGCTGATAGTGGAAATTCCGGACAATCCGGACGTGGACTTTCGCTACCGCATCTACAACTGCGATGGTTCCGAAGTGGAGAATTGTGGCAACGGCGCCCGCTGCTTCGCCAAGTTTGTGCGCGATCGCAAGCTCACCGGCAAGGACCGCATCAAAGTGGAAACCGCCAACGGCATTATGGAATTGATTGTACAGCCCGACGGCAATATCACCGTCGATATGGGTGTACCAATCCTGGCACCTGCCAAACTGCCATTTCAGGACAGCGACGGTCAACCTCTATCCCAGTCGATCACCTATCCACTGCAGGTGGGGGATCAACGACTTGAGATCAGCGCCGTATCCATGGGTAACCCCCACGCAGTAACCCTGGTGGAAGACACCGATACCGCACCCATTGAGATCCTGGGGCCCCTGGTGGAAAGCCATGCCCGCTTCCCCCAGCGGGTCAACGCCGGTTTTATGCAAGTGCTCTCCTCCGGGGAGATTCGACTGCGCGTGTATGAGCGCGGTGCCGGCGAGACCCTGGCCTGTGGCACCGGCGCCTGCGCGGCCGTGGTAGCCGGACGCCTGCGCAAGCTGTTAGACTCAGAAGTGAAAGTGCACCTGCCCGGCGGTACTCTCACTATTCGCTGGCCCGGCGAAGGCGAGCCCGTGCTAATGACGGGCCCCGCTACCAGTGTATTTCACGGGCAAATAAAACTATAACCATGACAGACCAGATACCGGCCGGACCCAACGTGGATAAAGATAAACCCATGCCAGTAGATGATGCCCAGGTCGCCGAGTACCTGCGCCAGCACCCGGATTTTTTCGTCAAACACCCCGGCCTGCTGGCCGACTTGCGCCTGCCGCACGAAAGTGGCGAGGCCATTTCCCTGGTAGAGCGCCAGGTATCGGTGCTGCGGGAACGCAATATGGACATGCGCCACCGCCTCAGCAAGCTGCTGGACAACGCCCGCGACAACGACAAACTGTTCGACAAAACCAAGCGCCTGACCCTGGCCCTGTTGGAGGGGCATGACCTGGGGGACGTGGTAGACGCTCTCTACTACAGCTTTGACAACGATTTTAAAATCCACTTTACGTCCATGCTGTTATACGGCGACGCCAGTCGAATGCCGTCGAGCCAGGCGCGAGTGGTGCGAATAGCGCAAGCCCGCGATGCTATCGGCAACCTGATCAAATCCAACCGCGCCATTTGCGGCAGTCTCGATCCCGGGGAACTCGAATTTCTTTTCGGCCAAAACGCGAGCGCCATCGGCTCTGCTGCGGTGGTGCCCCTTATTCACGGCAATGCCTTTGGACTGCTGGCCATCGCCAATCGCGATCCCCAGTACTACCGCTCCAGCATGGGCACGCTGTTTCTGAGCTATATTGGAGAAGTGCTTAATCGGGTGATTCCGCGTTACCTGAAACTGTAAACAGATCGCCGGTCATCCAGAACACCTATCGCATCAATCCGGGTACCCCATGGCCGATATCAGGCTGATCACCTTTGATCTCGACAATACTCTGTGGGACGTGGACGGCCTGCTACTGCGCGCTGAACAGGGGGTATACGACTGGCTGCGCGAAGCCTGCCCCGCCATCGCTGAACACTACACCCTGGATACACTGTTTAACGCCCGTGTCCGTTACTGGCGCGCCCATCCGGAGCTGGAGCACCAGATCAGCCGTATGCGGCTGGAGTCTCTGGGGTTTATTCTGCGGGAGCTTGGCTATCCGGAGGCGGAGGCCAACAGCCTGAGTCATCGCGCTTTTGAGGTGTTTATGGACTTCCGCCATCGGGTGACCTATTTCGATCACGCCCTGGCCGCGCTCGAGTCCCTGAACCGGGTTTACACAATCGGCGCCCTCAGCAACGGCAACGCCTGCACCCGCCGTTTGGGGATCGACAACTACTTCGACTTCCACTACAGCGCCGAGCAGCTGAACGCCGGCAAGCCCGAACCGGCCCTGTTTCGAGCCGCGCTGGCCTATGCCGACGTCAAACCGGCGCAGATGATCCATATTGGCGACAATCCCACAGACGATGTCCGCGGAGCTGCGGAACTGGGGATTTATTCGATCTGGTTCAACCGCACGGGGGCAGCCTGGGCGGAACCCGATTTCGCTCCAACGGCAACAGTCAGCTGTCTGGGCGAACTGCCCGAGGCCGTAGCAACCATTGCCCGACAGGCAGGCAGCATCCATCCCCGAGGCCGTTGAAACCGCCTAAGACAGGAACCGCGACCTAGATCGGGCGACTGCCATAGTTATTATCAGGTTTTTTGGGGGGGTCGGCGGTCACATGAGGATCAACCTTTTCGATCTTGCCGCCACTGGCCAAAAAAGCTTCCACCGCCGAATTGAGTTCTTCGCGCAACCGTTCGCGAGAGGAGACACTGCGATCCTCTGCCATTCCATCCTCCTTAACGCTCTGCAAATCCTTGTCGACGCTGTCCGTTAACTCGCTATCGCTCTTTGCTTTCATCGGTTCTTTAGTTGCCATGCTTCCACCCAGCCTTGATTCCAATTCCAACGTTCGAGGGCACAGTGCATACCACGCTCCCGGCGTTTGCCTTTGCCGATCTAGCCTTACACAGCCGCTTTTTTAACTTGAGTTTTCCCGACACGGACCGCCCGTGCCACCTCCCTTTTGCCGGCGAATGCCCTGCAAAGAAAGTTCAGGCGCCAGCGAGATAATTTATAGCCCAGCCGGGATAAAAATAGAGGGATTTTTTTAGCTTTTTTACGCCTAAAAAAACAACTCTTATAATTTCCTGTACTATTTACCAGAGTCGCGACCCATCCCGGGTTGCCGCTCCCCTGCCGCTTTGTCAAAATCCCGGCATGGAGAATTCCCCACGCCGCCCCCTGGTCGCTATCAGTGCCTGCTTGCTGGGCCACCCCGTGCGCTACGATGGCAACCACAAACGCCAACCGCTGATCGTTGAACAGCTGCAGCCCTGGCTTGAGTGGTTACCACTGTGCCCCGAGATGGCCGCCGGCCTGGGTACGCCCCGCCCGCCGGTACAGTTGATGGACATTGAGGGTCAGCTTTTAGCCCTGGGTGTCGATGATGACAGACTGGACGTCACCCCCGCACTGGACGCCGCCTGCAAGCAATTGATTACGCAATTACGGGCTGAGCCGCGACTGGGTGGCGTCATTGTTCAAAGTCGCTCGCCCAGTTGTGGCCTGGGTTCGACTCCGCTGCACAATGTGAATCGCGAACCGGAAACCCTCGGCAGCGGGCTATTTGCCCGCCATCTGCAAGCATTGGCCGTACCCTGCGTGGAGGAGAGCTGGCTGGACAGCCCCGCTCGCTGTCGTCGTTTTCTACTGGCGTGCCTGCAGACACGGGTTGAACTCAACCCGGAATACACAGCGAGGATTTTTTCACAGTTGAGCAATAGTGAGGTGGAACGGCAATTGGCGCCGTTGCTGGGCAGGGTTTGATCCGCCCAGCCAACTTCCTGAGCGAAGAGGTGAGACTCAACTATCAAAAAGGGCCGCTGTTGCGGCCCTTTTTGATACAAATATTGAGAGGGGGGAATGGATTCGATTAAACCGCGTCACTACCCGTCTCACCGGTACGAATACGGATGATCTCCTCCAGCGGCGTGATAAAAATCTTGCCATCGCCAATCTTTCCGGTCTGGGCCGCCTTGGTGATCGCCTCCACCGCCTGCTCCACCGTGGAATCGTCCACCGCCAGTTCCAGTTTGACCTTTGGCAAAAAATCGACCACGTATTCGGCACCACGATAAAGCTCAGTATGGCCTTTCTGGCGGCCGAAGCCTTTCACTTCAGTCACGGTCATTCCCTGAACCCCCACTTCTGACAGCGCTGTACGCACATCATCGAGTTTAAAGGGTTTTATCACGGCAGTGATCAATTTCATCAGCTGGTTCCTTTCTTTGTTAGTGACATACAGGATGTCTTTTAGTATAGGATTCGCCGCCTTACCCTGCACCGAGCTGGAGGCTTGGTATGGCGGCTGGTGCCCGATAGTCAGGGGGCAGCATCAAGCAATCTGGCGCTAAAGATACACGCTCACGACGGGAAAATCACCCTTGCAGATCAAGTCAACGCACTCCACTGCCGTCCCCCGAGGCATAAAAAAACCCGGTGGGCTGCCCCACCGGGTTTTCCTGTTCGGGAACCCTGTTCCGATTACTTGGTCGTAAATTCGGGGTAGGCTTCCATACCACACTCGACCAGGTCCACGCCGTTGTACTCTTCCTCTTCACTAACGCGAATACCGATAATGGCTTTGAGGATGGCCCAGACAACCAGGCTGACAACAAAGACCCAAACGAAGATAGTCGCCGCACCGGCCAACTGCCCGGAGATGCTGGCGCCGTCGTTGGTGAACGGCACAACCAGCAGACCAAACAGACCCACGGTACCGTGAACAGAGATGGCACCCACAGGGTCATCGATCTTCAGTTTATCCAGCGCCAGGATAGAGAAGACAACCAATACGCCGCCCACGGCACCAATCAGAGTCGCCTCCAGTGCCGTCGGGGTGGAAGGCTCGGCAGTAATTGCCACCAGACCCGCGAGAGCGCCGTTCAGGGACATGGTCAGGTCAGCCTTGCCGAACAACACCCGGGCTACCAGCAATGCGGCTACGAGTCCGCCGGCGGCGGCGGCGTTGGTATTGAGGAATACCATGGCCACGGAGTTGGCGTTGGCGATATCACCCAGCTTCAGCACAGAACCGCCGTTGAAACCGAACCAACCCAACCACAGGATGAAGGTACCCAGGGTAGCCAGTGGCAGATTGGCACCGGGGATGGCGTTTACGGAACCATCAGCGCCGTACTTGCCTTTACGGGCCCCCAGCAGCAAAACACCGGCGAGGGCGGCGGCGGCACCGGCCATATGTACGATACCGGAACCGGCAAAGTCGGAGAAGCCAAGGTCACCCAGGCTGTACATACCGAAGACGTCGTTGCCGCCCCAGGTCCAGCCGCCTTCCATCGGGTAGATAAGGCCAGTCATAACCACGGCAAAGGCCAGGAATGACCACAGTTTCATCCGCTCGGCCACGGCACCGGAAACGATAGACATGGCTGTGGCCACAAACACGACCTGGAAGAAAAAGTCAGAGGCGCCGGCGTAGATAGCGCCGCCTTCGAAGCCGTCTTCACGGCTGGCAAAATCGCCCAGGGTAGCGGCTACATCGACCTCTTCGATACCGGACAGGAATACATTGCCGCCGTACATAATGGCGTAGCCACACACCAGGTACATAACGCAGGATACGGCATACAATGCGACGTTCTTGGTTAAAATTTCGGTGGTATTTTTAGATCGCACCAAGCCAGATTCGAGCATGGCAAAGCCAGCCGCCATCCACATCACCAGGGCACCACACACCAGGAAGTAAAAGGTGTCCATGGCGTACTGCAAGTGAAAAATATTATTTTCCATTAACTTGTCTCCGCAAATTATTCAGATAAGAGTTATCAGGTGTTTCATTCAATTTTGGCGCCGGCCTGTTAAAGCGCCTCTTCTCCGGTTTCACCGGTACGGATACGAATCACCTGCTCCAGTGGTGAGACAAAAATCTTACCGTCGCCGATTTTGCCACTGTGCGCAGCCTTGCTAATGGCTTCCAGAGTGCTGTCCACCTGCGAAGCGGCAACAGCTATCTCCAGCTTGGTTTTGGGAAGAAAATCTACGACATATTCAGCACCGCGATAAAGTTCGGTATGGCCTTTCTGGCGACCGAAACCCTTGACTTCAGTAACGGTGATGCCCTGCACACCGATCTCTGACAGCGCTTCTCGAACTGCGTCCAACTTAAACGGCTTGATTACAGCTGTTACGAGTTTCATCAGTTGCACCCCTTTTTATAGGATTAGAAAACCCGCGCCGAAAGGACGCGGGTCAGTGTGATTTACTACAGGTCGAAAGACTTGCCGAGAGTGAAGATAAACTGCTCATCACCTTCATTGAACAAAGTGTCCAGGTCTTTATCATTTTTCAGCAGGGACACGCCCACATCGAAACCGCCGATTTCAGTGCCGTAACCCACTTCCCAATAATCACCATCGAATTCATCACCCCAGGTGCCGTACTTGGCGAAGAAACCGTTATGTTCCAGCGTCAAGGCAACAAAATCGTAATCCGCTTCTGCGATACCTAAAGAACTGTCCTTCTCATGGGTACCTTTGGAGTACTCCAGGCTGGCGATGCCATAGCTAAAATTCAGATTGAGTTCGTTATACTCGCTGTCGAAATCCCCGGTATAAAAATAACCGGTATACCCGATGCTGGCAGTGAAACCACCTTCTAATTCAATGCCATAACCGGTGTAGAAATCGACTTCCAGGCCATCTTCCACGTCAGCCGCCCAAGTGCCTGCGTAAAATCCACCGTTTTCGTAGTCGACACCGCCGTTAGCCGTCGCGGTTACATTCTGCCAGACACCGCGAAAATAGTAGTCGCTCATCAGGCCTACATTGGCGGAAAATGAGCCCCCGTCCTCGGCCATCGCCGGTGTAGTGCTCAATGATGCAGAAACAATTGCCCCAGCTAATGCAAGTTTGGTTAAGGATTTCATTAGTGTTTCCTCCTCAGGAATCATCTGTGAGTTTTAAAGGGCCTTATTGTTGATGTTGGTTTTACTTCTGGCCCCCGGTGAAACAATTTCCACCGGAGGTTAGGTAGCATAGACCGGGCCAATTTTACAAAAATACCCTAAATCAATGGGTTAGCCACAATTTCGGCGAATAAATGAACCGCTTCACATTTTTGCCGCGCACAATAATGGGGCGCACCAAAAATCATGCGCACCATTATCGAACAATCAACCCGCTAACACCCCGAAATGTTTACAATGTACAGATTTTCGCCCCCCCTACGGCCCTAAAACTTGATAGAATCAGCGCCCATCCCCTCCCAAACCTTCGCTTTTGGAATAAACCTTATGCTCTCTGATATCCCGCGGCAGATTTTCGAGGAACTTAGCAAAGCTTTTGCGCACCAGCCGGGGGCATTACCCCAGAAGCAGCTGTATGCGGTGTTGCAGTCAGCGCTTAGCAAGCTGAACCTGGTCAGTCGGGAAGAGTTCGATGCCCAGTCAGCGGTGCTCCAGCGCACCCGGGAAAAACTTGAGGCCATGGAACGCCAGCTCGTGGAATTGCAACAGCAACTGGACGGTTAGAAACAGAGCTCACTCAAACTGACGCCAAACCCTTGCCTCCTAGAGAAGTGGTCGGTTAAAGTCATGACAAACTGGAAACGGATTTTCTCTCACCCGTAGCAAGGAACGCTCATGTCACTAGCCGTAGTCTATTCTCGCGCCAAACTCGGTCTCGATGCCCCACAGGTTACCGTAGAAGTGCATCTTTCCAACGGCCTTCCTGGTCTCAGCATCGTCGGCTTGCCGGAAACCGCGGTTAAGGAATCCAAAGACCGGGTACGCAGCGCCCTGATCAACAGCCATTTCGAATTTCCCGCGCGCCGCATTACCATCAACCTGGCGCCAGCGGATTTGCCCAAGGATGGCGGCCGCTACGACCTGCCTATTGCCATCGGCATCCTGGCCGCCTCTGACCAGGTACCGCGGCAACCGCTAGAACAATTGGAGTTTCTTGGAGAGCTGGCCTTGTCAGGTGAATTGCGCCCTATTTCCGGTGCCCTGCCCGCTGCTCTGGCCTGTGGTAGCTGCGATCGCGGCATGGTGGTCTCCGCCACCAGTGCCGGCGACGCAGCGCTCTGTAACAGCACTGTAGTGCACGCCGCCCCCAATTTGCTCTCCGTCTGCGCTCACCTGCACGGACGGGAACCCCTGTCCAGGGCTGTATGCCCGGATAGCGAGCCGGCGCCTGACCCGCTTGACCTGGCCGATGTAAAAGGTCAGCCCCAGGCCAAGCGCGCTCTTGAGATTGCCGCTAGCGGCGGCCACAACCTGCTGTTCTATGGCCCCCCGGGAACTGGCAAGACGATGCTCGCCAGTCGTCTTCCGGGTATCCTGCCACCGTTGAGTTCGAAGCAGATGCTGGAGGTGGCCGCCATCCAGTCCATCGCTGGGCCACAGTCACCCCAAGACTGGCGCCGGAGGCCCTTCCGCGCCCCGCACCACACAACCTCGGGGGTGGCTCTGGTCGGCGGAGGTGCCAACCCCAGGCCGGGAGAAATCTCACTGGCACACCGGGGAGTGTTGTTTCTGGATGAACTGCCCGAATTTCAGCGCCATGTGCTGGAAGTTCTGCGAGAACCCCTCGAGAGCGGTGAGATCCGCATTTCCCGGGCCCGGGCTCAAACTCGCTTCCCCGCCGATTTCCAACTGGTGGCCGCCATGAATCCTTGCCCCTGTGGCCACTACGGCGACCGCGACGGTCGTTGCCGTTGCAGCCCCGACCAGATACGTCGTTACAGGGACAGGATCTCCGGTCCTTTATTGGATCGCATCGACCTTCAGATCCCGGTCAATGCCCTACCCCGAGGCGCCCTGCATCACTCACCAAACACACAGCAGCCAAGCGACGGCTCGGCACAGATCCAGGCCCGGGTAAGCGACACTCACACCCGTCAGATCCGACGCCAGGGCAAGGTCAATGCGGCATTGAGTTCTCGGGAGTTGGAGATCCACTGCGAGCTATCGACAACACAGGTCAAGCTGTTGGATCAGGCAATGGAAAAACTGGGACTTTCGGCCCGGGCGCTGCACAGGGTTTTGAAAGTGGCGCGTACCCTGGCGGATATGGAAGCACAGACACGGCTGGAGGATCGCCACCTGACCGAAGCGCTGGGCTACCGCGGTCTGGACCGGGAACCCAATCCCGGTTTTTAAATTGTGACTTCCTCCGCCTGAAGTTCCCGGCAGAGATCGGTAAAAGTCAGTGGCTGCCCCAGAAAATAACCTTGGGCCTGGTCGCAGCCAAACTGGCGCAACAGCTGCAATTGCTCTTCGGATTCCACGCCTTCGGCGATAACCCTTTTATCCAGGTTGTGGGCCAGGTTTATCATCGCCGCAACCAGCTTTTGCTCTCGTTCTTGCACGCCCGATCGCCCCCTCAGCCTGGCGACAAACTGGCGGTCTATTTTGAGCTGATCTATCGGCAGGCTTTGCAGTTGCATAAAGGAAGTCGAAGCCGTGCCAAAATCATCCAGGGTAAAGCGCACCCCCAGTTGTGACAACTGCTCCATCGGCTGCTTTACCGATCCCATATTTTCCATTACCGCAGATTCACTGATTTCAAATTCCAGTTCATCACCACGAATACCATTATCCTCAAAAATAGCGCTTACCTTGGTCACCAGTTTGTCATCGCTAAACTGGCGCAATGACAAGTTGAGGGACATCGCAAGGGGCGGGAGACCAGCCTGGTGCATCAGCTTCAGATCCAGGCAAGCACGGTGAATCACCCAGTAGCCCAATGGCGCAATCAGTCCGATATCCTCAGTCGTGGCCAGGAATTCCGACGGTTTGATGGTGCCCCGATCCGGGTGATCCCAGCGCAACAGGGCCTCGATACCGACAATATCGCCGCTGTACAAATCCACCCGAGGTTGGTAATAGAGGGTAAACTCATTGCGGCAGAGGGCTTGGCGCAGCTCCGACTCCAATTGCAGTTGTTGCTCGGCCTCCCGATGCATGGCTTCGGTAAAAAAGCGATAACTGCTGCCATCCTTTTGTTTGGCCTGGTACATAGCCATATCGGCTTTTTTTTGCAGGCTATCGGCATCGCCCATGGTTTGGGGATAGACGACGATGCCCATACTGCAACCCACCATCACCTCGTGGCGACCAATTTGGTAGGGGCGGGCTACGGTGGCTAACACTTTCTCGGCAATATGGGCGATGTCAGCGGTGGATTCTGTCTGCTCCAGCAACAGGGTAAATTCATCCCCACCGATGCGGGCCACGGAATCGCAGCGTCGCATGCAGCAGCGAAGTCGATCGGCAAAAGCACGGATCAGAGCGTCGCCGGCATCGTGGCCATAGTTGTCATTGACCTGCTTGAAACCATCCATATCCAGATACATCAGGGTAAACGGCAAAGCATCACGATCGGCTTTCTGGATGGCGTGCTCAAGTCGATCACGAAACAGAATTCGGTTGGGGATATTGGTCAGCTGATCGTAATGGGCCAGACGGGTCAGTTTAATCTCTGCTTCCTTGCGCTCTATGGCATAGCGGATGGTGCGCTCCAGCAGCTGGCTATCGATACGGCCCCGGATCAGGTAGTCAGATGCTCCAGCACGAATGGCGGTGCGATCCACCTCTGCTTCCATTTCATCGGTCATTACCAGAATGGGAATCCTGCAACCCTGGCTCTGGGCCGCCGTCAGCAGATCACGACCACTGGTGTCTCCACAGTAGTAATCGAACAGCACCACATCGTAATTGTCGGAAAGCACCTCCTCCAAGGCCGAGCTTCCCCCTTCACACCAGGTAAGCTCGTAATCCGTGTGGTGTACCTGCGCGAGCAGGTTTCCAATCACCAGATACTCGGAATGGGCTTCATCGATCAGCAGTATTCTTGTCGTTGTATCCATGGTGAAAATCCCACTGTGGGGATTTGGGACTTCCTGTCGGGCGAATGATTGTCATAGTGTTTCAAGCTGGAGAAGGATGACTCTACACCACCCATTGGAGAGATAAAACACCTCTCTCATCAATATAACCAAATGATTAATATTCCACTTTTTTGATCTGTTTCGCTATATATAACGTTGAATCAGACGCCATCATGAAATGAGCTCACTTTATTTCCCTTCCCGTATTGCCCCTATGCGGCGGGTTGCTAAAATGCCCGGCCAGACCCGCCCGCCCCGACCTAAAGGTAACCCCCCTTGGCGCAACTGAATCCACGACAACACGAAGCCGTGCACTATATCGACGGTCCCTGCCTGGTGTTGGCGGGAGCCGGGTCCGGCAAGACCAGTGTGATTACCCGCAAAATTGCCTACCTGATCGAGGAGTGTGGCTACAAGGCCCGCAATATCGCCGCCCTGACTTTCACCAACAAAGCCGCACGGGAGATGAAAGAAAGGGTAACCGGATTGCTCAAGGGCAAGGCCCGCGGCAACAGTAAGGGTTTGACGGTCTCCACTTTTCACAATCTGGGGCTGAATATTATCCGCCGCGAGTACAAAACCCTGGGGTTCAAGCCCGGTTTTTCCATCTTCGACGCCGACGATGCCAGGTCGCTGTTGAAGGAACTGATGCTGAAAGATAATGAACTCGACAGCGACCTGCTCGACAACGTCCAGCACCAGATTTCCAACTGGAAGAACGACCTTGTTCCCCCAGAGTCAGCAATCAGCCTGGCCCAGAGCCCCGGCGAAGAGTTGGTAGCCCGGATCTACAAGCGCTACAACCAGGCACTGAGGGCCTATAATGCGGTCGATTTCGACGACCTTATCCTGACTCCTGTGGAACTGTTTGAAACCCATCCGGATGTGCTGGAACGCTGGCAACGAAAGATCCGCTACCTGCTGGTGGACGAATACCAGGACACCAACTCCAGCCAGTACCTGCTGGTGAAACAGCTGATTGGCGCCCGCG
Source organism: Cellvibrionaceae bacterium (assembly GCA_050290225.1). Lineage (GTDB taxonomy): Bacteria > Pseudomonadota > Gammaproteobacteria > Pseudomonadales > Cellvibrionaceae > JBNKHG01. The sequence continues at coordinate 11,127 of JBNKHG010000031.1, read as the reverse complement.
GCGCCCTGACAGTGGTGGGGGACGATGACCAGTCCATCTACGCCTGGCGCGGTGCCCGCCCCGAAAATCTGGCGCAACTGAAAGTCGACTTCCCCAACCTGCGTCTGATCAAGCTGGAACAGAACTACCGATCCACCAGCCGCATCCTGCGTACCGCCAACCACCTGATCGCCCACAACCCCCACGAGTTCGACAAGGCGCTGTGGAGTGAAATGGGGCTTGGGGAAACCATTCGCATCATCCGCTGTGCCAACGAAGAGGCTGAAGCCGAACGGGTGGCTACCGAGATCCTGCATCAGCGCATGAAACGCCAGATCCGTTTCCACGACTTCGCTATTCTCTATCGCGGCAATCACCAGTCCAGACTGCTGGAAATCAAACTGCAACAGCACCAGATTCCCTACACCATCAGCGGCGGCACCTCCTTTTTCGCCCGCGCCGAGGTCAAGGACATCATGGCCTACCTCCGACTGGTGGTGAATCCGGACGATGACAACGCCTTCTTACGGGTAATTAATACCCCCCGGCGCCAGATCGGTACCGGCACGCTGGAGGCGCTGGGTCGCTATGCCAAGGAGCGGGAGATTCCCCTCTATGCAGCCGCCCAGGAATTTGGCATTCAGAGCCATATCCCCAAGAAAAGCCTTGAACGAATCCAGCGTTTCACCCACTGGCTCAACCACATCGGGGAACTGACACGGGGCAATAATCCCATTGGCGCCGTACGCGAAATGATTGAGGATATCGATTACGAAGGCTGGTTGCACCAAAACGCCAGCAGCCCCAAGGTGGCGGAAAAGCGCATGGAGAACGTCTGGTACCTGATCGACAATATCAAGGGCATGTTTGACCGTGCCCTTGATGTTGAAAGGGGCGGCGATGGCGAAGAGCTGACTCTGGAAGATGCCATCACCAAACTGATTCTGAGGGACATGATGGAGCGTCAGGAAGAGGCGGATCAGGAAATGGACCAGGTGCAGTTGATGACCCTGCATGCTTCCAAGGGCCTGGAATACCCCCATGTCTTTATGGTGGGTATGGAAGAGGACCTGCTGCCTCACCGGGTCAGTATCGAGGAAGACAATATCGAGGAGGAACGCCGCCTGGCCTATGTGGGGATCACTCGCGCCAAGCGTACCCTGACCATGACCCTGGCGGGCAAGCGCAAACAGTTTGGCGAGGTCTGGGAAACCGCACCCAGCCGCTTTCTGGAAGAACTGCCTGAAGAGGATATTGAGCTGGAGGGCTTTGCCGAGAGTGACCGCGCCATCAACAAGGCCAAGGGGGAGGAAACCCTGACCAGCCTGCTGGGGATGTTCGATTAACGGGGACTGACAGATACTGAAAGAAAAAAGGCCGCTTTTCGCGGCCTTTTTTGTAACTGCGGGACGGTCGCGTTATTTGCTGCCGTTTACCATATATTCAACCGCAGCCTTCACTTCGTCTTCAGAGCAATCCATACACAGGCCTTTGGCCGGCATACCTTTAAAACCGTTCAGGGCATTCGTGTAGAGGGTATCCAGCCCCTGACTCGCGCGCGGTCCCCAGTCGTCGGCACTGCCGTACTTGGGCGCGCCCGCCGCGCCCGTGCCATGACAGGCAGAGCACTTGGTGGTGTACACTTCTTCACCGCTGCGGGGACCGCTGCTGGCCGCCTCGGCTACGGGTGCCGCCGCACAGTCATCACCGGCCATACAAACTTCACCAACCGGCTTGAGACGCTCGTTCATGTCTTCGATCAGGTCGGATGCCGCAAAACTGGCAACGGATATAACCAAGCCCAGGCCCGCCGCAGTCGCCAGGCGAATGATATTGTTCACGGTGTTCTTCACGGAGTGTTCCTCATTGTCTTTTCCCATCGGTCCGCTCCCGCCCTCACTGGGGGCCCGCGGCCGGCCGGCGCATTATAGCGGCAATCCTCGGCAGGGTGAACTCACCCGCCTCCAAAAGCCGCAACATTCATAGGGAATATGGGAAGAATTCGCGGTACCCGCACACTTTCGTTCAAATATTAGACAACACGACAAACAGCATCACCAATAGAACCACCCAAAGCAACATATCCGAGGTGGGCTTGGGGGCCAACACCCGCTCCAGGCCATAGCGTCTCTCGCCGATGGCTACCAGTTTCAGCAACCGGCAACGCCCCCAATGCAACAGCCGATGCCACCAGGGCACCAAGCTGTGCTCACAACGGCCCAGGTTTTTGGGTATCCAGCGGCGATACAGCCAGTCCACGTCAAGATTGGTGGAACGCAATTCCGGCGGGTAGAGACCTGCAAGATTCAACCAGGTGAAAGCAAGGGCAGCGAAACAGAGTAGCTGCAACTGCGAGAGCACATGGGTGAGATCGTACGGATGGTAGTCCACCGCCCAGGGCAACAGTCCGTAGAGCCACTGGGGAAAACAGCCGATCAACACACACAGGGTTGCCGACATCCCCATGGCCAGGCGCATGTTCAACGGTGGCTCACGGGTGCGGATCCCCGCATCGTGGGCGTAAAAAGCAAAATAGGGAATCTTGATGCCGGCATGGTGGAACACCCCTGCAGAAGCAAACAACAACGCCAGCCACACCCACTGATAGATATCCTGGCCAGCCCGAAACTCCTGCAACAGAGCGGTCACTATCATCGACTTGCTGACAAAGCCGCTAAACAGGGGAAAGGCAGAAATCGAGGCAGCGCCGACAATGCACAGGCCCGCTGTCTGCGGCATGGACTTGTAAAGGCCGCCCAGGTCCGAGCCGTTGATTTTTCCGGTACGATAGAGCACCGCCCCCATGGCCATAAACAGCAGCCCTTTGAAAATAACATCGTTAAAGGCGTGGGCCACGGCGCCGTTCAACGCCAGCGCCGTACCGATACCAATACCGCAGACCATAAACCCCAACTGGTTGATCATACTGTAGGCCAGCACCCGGCGCAGGTCGTTTTCGATAACCGCGTAGAATATCGGAAAACAGGTCATCACCGCACCGATGTAGACCAGCATTTCCGTGCCCGCAAAACCGCGGGCCAGGGCATAGATGGCCACCTTGGTGGTAAAGGCCGACAGCAACACAGTTCCCACGGGTGTGGCTTCAGGATAGGCGTCTACCAGCCAACTGTGTAGCAACGGAAAGCCCGCTTTGATACCAAACGCCAGAAATAGCAACCAGGCGCCCACACCTTCCAATGTCATTGACTCAAATCGCAGCGAGCCACTCTCAACGTAAAGTAGCAGACTACCGGCTAACAGCAGCACCCCGGAAAATACCTGTACCAACAAATAGCGCCAACCCGCAGCTATGGCCCGCTCGGTCCCGCGTGCCCAAATCAAAAACACCGAAGTCAGGGCCAGCATTTCCCAATGCATGAACAGGGTCACCAGATCCCCCGCGAATATCGCTCCCAAGGCACTGGCGATATAAAGCAGCGCCGCTACTTGTTGCCAACGATGCCGCTGATGCAACGCAAAAACCAATCCGATGAAAGCGGCAAGGTGAAACAGGTAGGCAAACAGCAGAGCCAGGCGATCGGCGCGAAACGGCGACAGCGACAAGTCCATCAGCCGCAACCTCAGTTCTGTGTCCACTTCCAGGTTTACCAGACACAGACCGCTAGCGATCGGAGTGAGCAGTAATAATAGTTCCCGCAATCGTCGCCAACGAGAACCGGGCAAGCAAGCGATCAGCAGCGCGCTCAGATAAAACAACAGAAAACCGGGCAGACCAGGGACAATCATTCTTGCGATTCAAGCTCAATTACAGCAATGAAAAACCGAACGGACAATCTGTGCGCTCTTAGTCTTCATAGTAAGTTTCCTCACGTTTCACCCACTTCCGCAACTCCTTGGCTACCAGCACCAGACTTACACAACCAACAAAGCCATATACCGCGTAAAACGCCGGCAGACTTTCCAACGGGTGTTCAACATGCCGGTGCAAAACAAAATCCGCGATCCCCAATAACGCACAGATGATATAGAGCAGCATTAACACAGCACGCACATTGCCGGGTTTGTCAAAAACGTGTTTATCGTTTGGCGTCGGTACAGAGGCCGATTTTCGATCATTCATGGCGACACTCCTTCCGCCAGATTACCCGAGGGAAGCACCGGTCCGGACAGCGCTGCCCGGGAAAACTCGGTAGCCAGTTCAAACAGCGGTTGTGGTTGGAAAAACAAATACAAACTGCCGCACAAGGCTATCAGCATAGCCAGCAAACAGGAGCCGGGAGCCTCTTTTAACCTTATATGCTCATTGACTGAGGTACTTATAGTGTCTGCGCTTTTTTCAGACTCATGGACGGGAATCCAAAATCCTGTCACAACCACAGGCAACAGATAGGCAATACTCAACAGCGAACTGGCCATCAAAGCCGCAAGCGCCAGCCACTGACCTGTAGCCACCGTACCCAGTGCCAGATACCACTTGCTCCAGAAACCACCAAACAAAGGTAGCCCGATTACGCTGAGGCTGGCGAGAAGAAAACAGCCAAAGGTAATCGGCATTTGACGCCCAAGTCCCCGCAACTCGCTGACTCGTGTCTTTCCGGTCGCCACTAAAATTCCACCTGCGGCAAAGAACAAAACGATTTTGCCCAGGGCGTGAGTGGCAATATGCATAGCGGCACCCACCAGGCTAAGAGATTGCACCAACAGGGCACCCAGGACTATATAAGCCAACTGACTGATCGTGGAGTATGCCAGTCGCCGTTTCAGATTGTCCTGACGCAGGGCCTGCACCGACGCCAGTACCAGACTGGCGACGGCCACATAGATCAACCCCTGGTGTACCATTGCGGCGAAATCAAAATTTCCCGTCATCGGCCTGTGAAAAAAATCACTGCCGACGATAAACACCACCACTTTTAACACGGTAAACACGCCCGCCTTGACCACCGCCACCGCATGCAGCAACGCACTGACCGGTGTCGGCGCGACCATCGCCGCCGGCAGCCAGCGATGGGCCGGCATCAATGCGGCCTTGCCAATGCCGAACAAAAACAACAATAGCAGCACCGCGATGACATTGTCCTGCGCTTTCCCCCGCAGAATCCCGCCGGGGGTAAAATCGAGAGTCCCCGCCAACAACCACGTACCCACTACCGCCACCAGAAACAAACCGATGGAGGTGGCCAACAATATTCCCAGGTAGGTACGCCCCCCCAAACGGGCTTCCCGCGAGCCTGCGTGGATAACCAGAGGATAGGTGGACAGGGTCAAAATTTCGTAGCAGACAAACAGGGTAAACAGGTTGGCCGCCAGGGCGATTCCCATGGTAGCCGCAATCGCCAGCGCAAAGGCTGAATAAAAGGCGGTCTGTTTTTTTTCGTGATGCGCTCGCATATAACCAATGGCATAAACTGAAGTTACCAGCCAAAGGCTCGAGGCCACCAATGCGAACAACAGTCCCAGGGCATCAGCCTGGAAGCTGAAGGTCATGCCGGGAACGAGTTCAAATCCCAACCAGGGTTCCAACCCCGCCGTAACCCGCTGTTGCACCAATGCCCACACACTGCGACACAGCAGTACTCCCCCCACCAAGGTGACGCCTTCGCGGATATTGGGCCAACGGCCACAGAGTATCACCATCAGGGCTATCGTTAAGGGAATCAGCGGAACCAACCACAGCTGCATCACGGCAGTCCTCCTGACAAGTTTACCGTGACCGGCAGCAGGGTCTCGCCAAGTTGGGAAGCCGCCAGTTGCGACAGGCCCAATGTCAACCGTGTATCCATACCGAAATAGAGGTTTGCCAACACCAGGGCCCAGGTGGGCAGCAGTAACATCAGTGGAGCCTCAGACAACCGCGGTCGTTCCGGGGGTGCCGGTTTGATCCAGGCAGTCTCCACTACCCTGCCGATGTAGACTGCAGCCATCAGGGTGGCCGCCACGATGAACACCACCACCGGCCACCAGCCCCGCGCCAGGGCCGCCGTCAACAGGTACCACTTACTGACAAAACCTGCAGTGACGGGAATCCCGATCAAACTCAGGCCTCCCACCACAAACGCCATCATTGTCCATGGCATTTCCCGGCCGATTCCGCGCATGGAAACCAGGTCAATGGCGCCAAGGCGGTAAAACACGCAGCCCAGCGCCATAAACAATGTACCCTTGATCATGGCGTGATTGAGCATGTGCAGGATACTGGCGGTGAGCCCGGTTACGCTCACCATACTGATCCCCAATACCATGTAGCCAATTTGAGTAACGCTGGAGTAGGCCAGCATGCGTTTGAGATTTTGCTGGAATAAAGCGATCCAGGACCCGGCCACCACTGCCATCAATGCAAAACCCAGCAGCACCCAACCGAAAGGCGTTTGCTCGAATACGAAAGTCGCGCCAAAAATACCAAATACAAAACGCAACAGCGCATAGATCGCCACCTTGGTGGCCACTGCCGCCAACAGCGCGCTGACCGCCGAGGGAGCATAGGCATAGGCGTTGGGTAACCACTGGTGCAGGGGGTAAAGGGCAAACTTGATCGCCAGGCCAACGACAACAAAAGCAAAGGCCGTATGAACAGTACGCGTCGCTTGCACAGCCACCAGTCGCTGGGACAGGTCGGCCATATTCAGGGTACCGGTCATGGCGTAGGTTAGTCCGATCCCGATCAGGATAAAAGTCGCCCCGATAGTTCCCAGAATCAGGTACTGGTAAGCCGCCACCAAAGCCCGACGCGGCTGCCCCAAACTGATCAACACATAGCTGGAGAGAGAGGAGATTTCCAGGAACACGAACAGGTTAAACACATCGCCGGTAACAGTGATGCCGAGTAGCCCGGTCAGGGTCAGCAAATAGGCGGCAAAGAAGCCCGCGATGCGAGTCGTACGCAATTCCCGCGTGACACTGGGTCCCGCATAGATCGCCACCAGCAGCGCGATAAAAGCAATCAACAGTGCCAACAACGCATTAACCAGATCAATGCGAAATTCAATGCCCCAGGGCGGTGCCCAAGCCCCCAGGCTATAATGAAGCGCCCCCCCGGCCAGCACCAGCCGCAATGCCTCCACTGCCAGCACCAATACGCAGGCGCATACCCCCAGTGACAGGATCCAGGCAATTCGTGCACGGTTCAACAACAGGCAAAGTGGCGCTCCCACTAAAGGCAGCACCACCATCAGCGCGGCCAGATGTTCCTGGATGAAACTCACCCGCCTCCCCCAGCCGCCGTGTCTGTGTCGGGATCCTCGCCACCACTGTGATCGATAAACTGTTCGATATCATCCTCTTCGATACTGCCAAAAGCTTCCTTGATTCGCACCACCAACGCCAATGCCACCGCGGTGGTGGACACATTGACAACGATGGCGGTCAGTATCAGCACATGGGGCAGAGGATTGGAATATGCCTGCACTTGTTCTGCCTGGAGAATGGGCGCAGTGGCCCCGGCGACATTGCCGAGACTGATATAGAGAATAAATACCGACGTTTGAAACAGGTTGAGTCCCACCACCTGTTTAATCAAGTTGCCACGACTGATCACAATGTAAAAACCGCACATCATCAACAGCACGACTACCCAATAGTTAAACTGTCCCAGCAATGATCTGAACTCCCCTGCCTGATCTTCGTTCTTTCCGTTTTCTACGGTTTCCGGTCTGCAGCAGCTCCCGCTATTAATGGAAAATTACTGCCGCTCGCGCCTCGCAAAGGCGAAAAAAATAGTGACCATCACCGCCGCTACAGTGATACCCACTCCGACCTCCACCAACAGAATACCCAACTGCTGTGCACTGACTGGATTGTCGTCGAGTACCCGGTACTCCAGATAGTTGCCACCCATCAACCAGCTCACTACACCGACGCCGGCGTAGACCAACACGCCAACACAAGACAGTGCGCGCAACAGCTGCGGTGGCGCAACCTGCTCCGCCACCTCAACTCCGAAGACGACGCCATAGAGAATAAACGCCGCGCTAAATATCACTCCAGCCTGGAAGCCACCGCCAGGGCTGTATTCGCCGTGAAACAACACATAAAAGGCAAACAGAACCATTGAGGGAATCAGGTATTTGGCCGTGATACGCAGAACCGGGTACTGTTTCATCAGCAAAAACTCTGGGGAAGAAGTAAAATCGGGAGGCTATTTATCCGATCGCTTGCGCGAGCGATCAAAACCCAGAATCAAAAGCACGCCCAAGCCCGCGGTAAAAACCACCACCACCTCACCGAGGGTATCGAAGCCTCGGTAACTGGCCAGCACCGCCGTCACCAGGTTGGGAATGCCCACCTCCTCCGGTGACTCCTGAATGTAACGCGGCGCCACATGCAGGTGGGCCGCCGCCTCGGCGTCTCCATAGGGCGGCAAATCCGTGGTGCCCCACACTAGCGCTACACCCGTAATCATCACTAGCAACAAATGCCAGGGATTGCCCCGCCGCACCCGGTGCTCCCGGCCGCCAGTCAAGGCCAGGGTCGATAGCATCAGTACCGAGGAAATACCCGCCCCCACCGCCGCCTCGGTAAAGGCGACATCGGCGGCATCCATTAACAAAAAAATATTTGCCGACAGAAGGCTGTAGATACCGAACAACATCACCACTGCAAACAGGTCGGTCAGCCGCACTACCGCCACCGCCGTTGCCGCCAGAAAGCCCAGCATCACAAAAGTTATAGTGACTATCATCGGCACCAGTTCGGTCACGGTCCCGAATCCTTATGGTTGTTTTCCGTCTCCTGCCCCGCGGCACCATGACCGACGGGCAGGACGCAACCGGCCTGGACTGCGGTCTTGGCCAGCGCAAGAGTCGCCGAAGGGGTGGTAAACAGCAGAAAGAACCATATCAGTAACAGTTTCACCACCACTCCCGCTGACTCCGCCTGTAGCATCAGCCCTAATAACACCAGGGTGGCACAAAGAGTGTCGGTAATGCCCGCCGGGTGAAGACGGGAGAAAAAGTCAGGCAATCGTAGAATCCCAACGGCACCGATTACCCCAAATACCCCTCCAGCAATCAGGCAAATACCACTGAGGGCTTCCAGCCAATTCATCGCTGCCTCGACTCGCTGTTCTCAGGCGCCACCAGCGTTGCCTCGAACGCCTCTGCATAACGGTAGAATTTCAGCATGGCGATTACACTGATGAAGTTAATCAGCGCATAAGCCAGCGAGATATCAAGAAATTCCTGCCGACCACCTAAGAAGTTGATCACACTGATCAGCAACACCGTCTTTGTACCAAACATATTCACCGCCAGTGCGCGATCGAACACTGAGGGACCGAGAAATGCCCGCACCAGCGCCAGACACATCACAATAAGAATCGCCACCGCGGTCACGCCCAGGTAGATTTCAGCCATCTCAGTGCTGTTGTGCACGGCCGGGGTCCTGCGCCCGCCGCTCCATATCGCCAGTTTCGAGGTACTCGGCCGCTTCCCTGGTGAGAGCGTGTACGGCTATGGCCCCATCCTCCACATCCAGCGTCACAGTCCCGGGAGTCAGTGTGATGGAATTCGCCAGGTTCGCCATGCCCAGATCTGTCTTGGGGGAGGTGTGCAGCCGTACCCAGGTGGGGCTAATACGTAACGGCCTCGACAGAATTCGCTGTACGACATCGATATTTGCCCGCACTATCGCCCCTGCCAACCATAACCAATAGCCCAACAGATGGAGACCAATAAAAAAGGTATGTGCTTCCCGGTCAATCAGAAGCATCCGCCGTGCCAGGTAGACTGAAAAAACCGCGGCCCCAAAGCCCAACCCCAGACTCAAGGTGTCCGTTCGACCGGATAACAACCACCACAGCCCACAGGCGGCGACCAGGTGTGTGATACGGTGATCAATCAAGCCAGCGAACATAGACAACCCTCACGATTCCCTTCATAAAACTGTAGTCCACAGCCTATTGAAATTCACCTTCTGCGGCTCAGTACCCTTGATAGGGCGAATAACCCGGATAATTGACCTGACACGAGAGAAGATGGGAGGAAAATCGGCGAAAGGAAGCACGCCAGATACCGGTTTAAATGCAGGTGCGCATGTCTAGCCACAGCCACCACGCTGCCCCTGTAGGTTAAACCGGCCCTGACGTACTTTAAGCATAGTTCCCCAAGGTTAAATCGGGGGTGGTTTTAGACACGATCTGGGAATGACGACAGCCATATTAATAGCGATTACTTACTAACTTCTGTATGGCCACGGCTGACTTGCGGTTATACAGACGAATAAAAGCACGTGGAGGAATAGACTCAGGAGGCCGAGATGAGTATGATTGCGGCCTGCGATTTTTGGCTGTTATCGCCAAGCAATCCGCCCGTAGCTCAGCTGGATAGAGCGTTGCCCTCCGGAGGCAAAGCTCAACAGCAGGCAAGGGGCAAAACGAGTCTTCGCAGCTCGTCAAAACTGCGATTTTTGTTAGCATATGCTAACCCCGCACAACCCGCCCTTAGCTCAGCTGGATAGAGCGCGGCCCTCCGGAGGCCGAGGTCAGAGGTTCGAATCCTCTAGGGCGGGCCATCTTCCTTCCGGCCCATCGGGGCAATATCAGGGCAGTCACCCTTCAATTACGAGCAAATAACCCCTTTTCGGGGCAGATTGCAGGCCATCGATTTTGGCTTGCGGCTTTATGGTTATGTCGTGCGCGCGCCATTCACTCACTTGATTGGCAACAGAAGGACGACCAGCATGGCATCCATAACAAAGACACCGGAGGGCACCTACCGGGCACAGGTTCGCAAAAAGGGTTACCGCACCATCTCCAAAAACTTCACCCGCAAAACCAGTGCCGAACGCTGGGCGCGTCAGGTGGAAGTCGAGATGGAAAAAGGTATTTTCGTTTCTACCACAGAAGCGGAGAGCACAACCGTCAGCGAACTTTTGAAACGTTACGAAGAAGAAATTGCACCGACCAAAAAATCCTACGCCGATATAAAGTGTCGTATCAAACTGCTTGATCAACAGTTCGGTCACTTTACCCTGGCGGGGCTGACTTCTTCCCAAATCAAAGACTACCGGGATGATCGCTTGAAAACGCGCAAGGAACAAACCGTGCGCAAGGAACTTGGCGTACTCAATCGGGTGTTGGAATTTGCCATCAAGGATTGCGAAATCCATCTCCCTAAAGGCAACCCCATGAAAAATGTGCGGATGCCACCCAAAGCCAAGGGGCGCGAGCGTCGCCTCTCCCACGGCGAAGAA
>JBNKHG010000030.1:0-118298 GCA_050290225.1 Cellvibrionaceae bacterium | reverse complement strand
TGTCGCGCACGGTTTCTGAAGACTCCCCAGCCACTCTGGCCTCACATCGCCGTTGATTCGCAGAGTTAATGCTTCAATATCATTTTGAAGGACTACTAGGGACGCGACACAATGATACTGGTGTACTTGATTGCTATATTGTTTTTCGGGGGCGCACTGGCCTGGCTGGCCGGACGTGGCGGCAGTCACCTGCCTCGCTGGATCGCCCTTGGGGCTCTCACGATAGATACACTCCTGCTGCTGGCCCTGGCACCCCAGTTTCTCGGCACCGACCAGGTTTGGCCGCTGCAGTTCACTGCGCCCTGGATTCCCCGATTCGGAGTCCAGTTTCACTTCGCCGCCGATGGCCTCAGTTACGTACTGCTGTTACTCACCTGTTTTCTCGGGCTGGTAGCGGTCGCCGCCGCCTGGGAAGAGATCCAAAAACGCAGCGGTTTTTTCTATTTTAACCTGCTTTGGGTATTAGCCGGTGTACTGGGTATTTTTACCGCCCTGGACCTGTTCCTGTTTTTCTTCTTCTGGGAAGTGATGCTGATTCCCATGTATTTCGTGATTGCCATCTGGGGCCATGAAAACCGCACCTACGCCGCAATCAAGTTTTTCCTGTTCACGCAGATCAGCGGCCTGTTGATGCTGGCGGCCATCGTTGCCCTGGCGGTGATGCACTACCAGTCCAGTGGCCAGCTCACTTTTGATTACCTGCAGTTGCTGGAAACACCGCGCAGCAGTCAGTGGGCCTGGTGGCTGATGCTGGGATTCTTCATCGCCTTTGCGGTCAAACTGCCGTCGGTGCCGTTTCACACCTGGCTGCCGGACGCGCACACCCAGGCCCCCACAGCGGGGAGCGTTATCCTTGCCGGCATCCTGCTCAAGACCGGTGCCTATGGCCTGCTGCGTTTTATCTTTCCGCTGTTCCCCGAGGCCGCGCGGGACTTCGCACCCACCGCAATGGCCCTGGGAATGATCAGCGTCCTCTACGGTGCTGCCATGGCATTCGACCAAACGGATATCAAACGCCTGGTGGCCTACTCCAGTATCAGCCATATGGGATTTATCACCCTCGGACTCTTTGCCGCCAGCCTCGACATCAATGTCAGTGACAGCGTCCACCAGGGAGGAGCCGGCTTGCTGGCCCAACAGGGCGCAGTGATGACCATGGTCGCCCACGGTCTCAGTTCCGCTGCGCTGTTTGCTTTGGCCGGCGCCCTGCAGTACCGCCTGCATACCCGTGAATTCAGCCGCCTGGGCGGTTTTTGGCGCGCCGCACCGCGCTTTGGCGGTTACACCCTGTTCTTTTGCCTGGCCGCCCTGGGGCTGCCGGGACTGGCCAATTTCATCGGTGAGTTCCTGGTGCTTCTGGGGAGCTTCAGTGTTTCACCGACACTCACTGTGTTGGCGGCGCTGGGGATGATCGCTTCGCCGGTCTACGCCTTGATGGTTGTGCAAAAGGCCTTTCACGGTGAGCCCGTATCACCCGCGCCCCGGGATCTGAATGCCCGGGAAATGGCGATGATCACAGTTCTGGCACTGCCAACGGTGTACTTCGGATTTTCACCCCAACCGGTGTTTACCCTGGTGGAGCCGGCACTGCAGCAGTTGTCGGAGTTAAGCGCAGTTATCACACTCTCCACTATCAACGGCGTCCCCTGACATGACTACCGTGAGACTATAAAGATACTCCAGCAAAGGAAGCCCCATGATTGGCACTGCAGAACTTATCGCATTACTCCCCCTGGAGGTTCTCGCAACCGGCACCCTGGTGGTAATGCTGTTGTCGGCGTTTATACGCCAAACCAGGCACTGCCACCTTGTGGTTATGGTATTGACCAGTGCCACGCTGGTGTTGACCCTAGCCAGCCTGCCCATCGCCGCCCAACAGGCACCGTTGCGGGTGACGCCGATACTGCTGATCGACCACTACGGGTTGATGATGTCGGGCCTGTTGCTTTGTGCGGCGCTGGCGGTTTGCTGGCTCGCTTACCCTTATTGGCAGGGTCGGCGAGTGCATCGGGAGGAGTTTTACCTGTTGTTGCTCATAGGCACATTTGGAACACTTGTGTTGTCTTGTGCCCACCACTTTGTCGGCCTGCTGCTGGGTCTCGAAACACTGGGCGTTACCCTTTTTGCCATGATTGCCTATAGCTCGCGTATCGAGCTGCCCCCCCATATCACCCACTCAGCGCCACTCGATCATTCACTGGAAGCGGGCCTGAAGTACCTGGTTCTCTCGGGCGTCGCTTCGGCGATATTGTTTTTCGGTATTGCCCTTCTGTACCTGGAAACCGGTCACATGGACTTCGCCGGGTTTGCCGGCAAGCAGACAGCTTCCGCCGTTTACACGGCGGGGTTGGTGCTTCTTCTGGCCGGTATCGCGTTTAAGCTCTCCCTGTTTCCCTTTCATCTGTGGACACCGGATGTCTACCAGGGTGCGCCAGCCCCGGTAACCGCCTTCCTGGCCACCCTCTCCAAGGCCGCCATATTCAGTGCCCTGTTGCGCTTTTTTGTGGTCAGCGACAACCTGGCCCAGTCGCCTGTTGCCCTGGCTATCGCCATTATCGCCGGGCTCTCCATGATTGCCGGTAACTGGCTGGCGCTGCTGCAAGACAACCTCAAACGCCTGCTGGCCTACTCTTCCATCGCCCACCTCGGCTATATATTGATCGTCTTCCTGACCCTGCAATCCCGGCAGGAGGCCCTCGCGGTTGAGGCCGCCGTTGTCTATCTGATGGCCTATATGGCCACCAGCCTGGTAGCGTTTGGTATCGTCTGCCTGCTGTCCAGTGACCGTCGGCAAAGTTCGGAGGAGTGTGGCGAACTGGCGGACTATCGCGGTCTTTTCTGGCACCACCCGCTGATCGCCCTGGCGCTGACAGCCGCGCTATTATCCCTGGCCGGCCTGCCACTGACCTTCGGTTTTATCGGCAAATTCTACCTGTTTGCCGTTGCCATTCAGGCAGAGCTCTGGGGTCTGCTCGCCACTCTCGTCATCGGCAGCGCCATCGGTCTTTTCTATTACCTGCGCACGATTTCCACCCTGTTTAAAGGCGCCGATATCCCTTCCGATCCCCTTCCCTGGCAATTGCGCCCATTGCACCTGAGCGCCTGCCTGCTCATCACCGCGTTGAGCCTGGGCCTGATCGCATTCGGCCTCTACCCACAACCGTTACTGGCGCCCTTGCAGCAATTGACCGGCACCCTGGTAGAGCCGGCCGCCAACCTGGCCGTCCACGGCACTATTCCCGATACTCGCTAAAAAATCAGTTGACAAACACCCGCCACAAAAATACTGTATATAAAAACAGTATCCCTAAGGAGGACCAGCCATGGGTGTAATTGCAGTATGGAAATGCGATCGGGACGGAGCCATGTTTGACAACAAGAAAGACGCCGAAGAACACGACAAAATGCTGGAGCTGGCGGCTAATATCACCAGCCTGATCGAGCAGCATATCGACGGTTTGAACGACAGCCAGGGCGAAGAGATCGGCCTGCTGCTGGCCCGGCGGCGCGACAGCCTGGCCAAAGCCTGCAAGGGCAAACCGGAAGCGCTCCTGGAAGAACCACCGGCAAACACTAATGACAAGGTCACTCCCCTCGCCGTCAACCAGTCATAAAATCCGTTAAAGATTTACGTGCAGGCCTTGAAGTGCTTAGTCGGTTGGCCACCTGTCAGGTTGGCGGGCAGCAACCGCATTAGCACCGCGAGACCATCCCAAGCTTGGCCACCGTGACCTTCCCCTTGGTCAGTCCGGTGGCTTTTTTTTCGTAGTCGGGTACCGATTAGACCTGTCGGCGCTTCGCCGCTCTGAGCTTGCTAAAGGGAATCAGCATCGGCGTACGCTCCCGATAGAGCCGGTAGTCCTCGCCGTGAAAGCTCAGCAAATCCCTTTCCTCAAACTGAATCGCCACCAGGATATAGACACTGGTCACCACCGCAAATAACAGGTGGGTAACTGTCATCAGGGGTGTACACCAGAAGGCGAACAGCCAACCCACATACAGGGGGTGACGCACGAGCTTGTAGGGCCCCGGCGTGGCAAAGCGCAGGTGCTTGTAGGGCTGCTTGCGAAAATGCAGCCACACTTGACGCAAACCAAACAGATCAAAGTGATTAATCAGAAAAGTGGAGACCAGTACCAGCCCCCAACCAAAAACAAAACCCAACCACATCAGGTTTATCGCCAGCGTGTTCTCCATGCGCCAGACAACGCCACCCAATGGCTGCCATAGGGCAAACAGCAGAATCAGCGCAAAGCTGGACAGAAGCACATAGGTGCTGCGCTCCACCTGTACCGGCACAAACCGGGTCCACCAGCGTTTGAATGCGGGTCTCGCCATCACACTGTGCTGAACGGCAAATAACGACAGCAGGGCCAGATTAATCAGCAATGCCGGCAGGAATGCGGTCTCCGCTGGCGAGTCCATCGCCTTGGGCACCAGGATATTGCCGATAAAGCCCACGGCGTAGAGAAATGTGGCCAGGAAAACCAGGTAACAGAATCCACCGTATAACAGAAACAGCAGGCGAGCCATCACACACCTCCAGCATTTATGTTAATCCCGTGCAGCCACCGGCCCCCTTCCGGCAAAACAAACGGGATACTCAGTATACGCCGCTGGTCACGGAAGTCAGGCGGGCGTTAAAACGGAATCTTTCTATCAACCACAGGGGTTATGGATTCGCGC
The DNA here is from genome assembly GCA_050290225.1 of Cellvibrionaceae bacterium. GTDB lineage: Bacteria > Pseudomonadota > Gammaproteobacteria > Pseudomonadales > Cellvibrionaceae > JBNKHG01. The sequence continues at coordinate 113,612 of JBNKHG010000030.1, read as the reverse complement.
GATTTGATTAAGCGGTACGTGTTGACAATTGATCGCAAATCGGCATAATACCGCGTCCTTAGATTTAGGCCTCCTATCTTTGAAAAGAGCGTTCGAAATAGCGCGTTTGAGATAGCGCGCCGGGCCGGGCGACAGGCTTAATCTTCATCTTTTTAGAGATAACAGGCTTTAAGAGCCAGACAGTGGATCGACTTACAGGAGCAATACGGTGGCTAATTCACCTCAAGCTAAAAAACGTGCTCGTCAGAACGAGAAGGCTCGCCAGCACAATGCCGGCCTGCGTTCCATGGTGCGCACTTACATCAAGAAAGTGATTGCAGCCATCGAAGCAGGTAATGTTGAAGACGCCAAGGCTGCTTACGCCGCAGCGGTACCGGTTATCGACCGTATGGCCGACAAGGGCATTATTCACAAGAATAAGGCCGCCCGTCACAAGAGCCGTCTGAACGCCCAGGTTAAAGCGCTCGCCGCCTAAGCGCGACAGCGAGTTAACCGCGTCCCAAAAACCGACTTTGCATGCACCCTGCCGCGAGTCGGTTTTTTTATACCTGTCACAGGCGCTCTCGCCTGCCTGTCAAACATCCATAATTATTGACAATGCCTATCATAATCATAGGTTATTATAGAGAGTAACAATACCCTGTAACCTCTATAATGACTGCCACACAGTTAATGATTCTCCCCAATGACCAGTCGAGGGAACACATGTCGAAATACGATTACGACCTCTATGTGATAGGCGCAGGCTCCGGCGGCGTGCGAGCCAGCCGCATAGCCGCCAGCCTCGGGGCCAGGGTGGCGGTGGCCGAGGACCGCTATATGGGCGGCACCTGCGTCAACGTCGGCTGCGTTCCCAAGAAACTCTACGTCTATGCTTCCCAGTTCAGCGAGACCTTTAACGAGGCTGCAGGTTTCGGCTGGACGCTCGACCGACCACAGTTTGACTGGTCCACCCTGCGCGACAACAAGCGCCAGGAGATAGCCCGCCTCAACGGCATCTATGAAAATCTGCTCGAGGGCGCCGCGGTGGAGATTCACCCGGGCCGCGCCCGCATCACCGGCCCTCACAGCGTGGTGGTCAATCTGCCGGAAGGCGCACGTGAATTCAGCGCCGAGCGCATCCTGATCGCCACGGGAGGCTGGCCCCATATCCCGAACTTCCCCGGGAGCGAACACGCCATCAGTTCCAATGAAGTGTTCGACCTGGAAAGCTTCCCCCAGCGTCTGATCGTGGTCGGCGGCGGCTATATCGCCGTGGAGTTCGCCGGGATTTTTAACGGTCTGGGTGCGGACACGGTTCAGCTATACCGACGCGAACTCTTCCTGCGCGGTTTCGATCAGGAGGTTCGCGGATTTGTTGCCGACGAAATTCGCAAAAAGGGTGTGGACCTGCGCTTTAACAGTAATATCGAGCGCATCGACAAACAATCCGACGGCAGTCTGCTGGCCACACTGTTGGACGGCAGCCAACTGGTGGCGGATACGGTTCTCTACGCTACCGGACGCAAACCCAACTTGCAGGGTCTCGGCCTGGAGACGGTTAATGTCGCCCTCACCGACAGCGGCGCTGTAGCGGTCAACGACCGTTTTCAAACCAGTGAGCCGAGCATCTACGCCCTTGGCGATGTGATCGGCCGCATGGAGCTGACCCCGGTGGCCCTGGCCGAAGGCATGGCCCTGGCACGGCACCTTTACGACGGCCAGCCTTGCCAGATGGACTATGACGCCATTCCCACCGCCGTCTTCTGCCAGCCCAATATCGGCACGGTGGGTCCCAGCGAGGAGATTGCTCGCGAGCAGTACGGCGATATCGCGGTATACACCTCCAGCTTTCGCCCCCTGAAAAACACCATCAGTGGCAGTGAAGAGCGCACCTTGATGAAGCTGATTGTCGACAAGGCCAGCGACCGGGTGATCGCCGCCCATATGGTGGGGCCGGATGCCGGGGAAATCATTCAGGGCATTGCCATCGCTATCAAAGCCGGTGCCACCAAGGCGATTTTCGACAGCACAATCGGCATTCACCCCACCGCCGCCGAGGAGTTTGTCACCCTGCGCGAACCGGTGCGATAGCGAGCAAGCCGTCTTGAGCCCTTTGCCGGGCGCCCTGTTCAGGCGCCCCTACCTCGGCTCGGCGCCAAAACGCCACAAAATACCCATGGACGGCACCAGAGGCAAAAGCAGTTCCTCCTCCACCACGACCTGGTAAGCGCCACTGTCATCCTCTTCCACAGCGTTATCCATGCCTCCCACGTTGTCGTGGTTTAAAGCATTGGTGAGCTCGATATAGTAGACCAGCGACTGGCCGGGCCACTGCCAGGTGCGACTGACACGCAGATCGAGAGACATGAACGATGACAACCGATCACGGTTGCGTGCGAAATCGATGGGCTCCAGCGAGTCCAGCGAATCCGGCAATCGGGTGGTTTGCCAACCCGAGTGCCAACGCAGCGCCGCACTCAAGGACCAGGGATCGTGATTCCACACCGCTCCGCCGGCCAGCGATTGACGCTGGTCCCAACTGCGTGGCGTTTTCCGACCGTCAATTTGATCGTCCGCCGAAGCGCGGGTATAACTTACCCACACATTCAGCCGCTCATCCGGGTTGTAACTCAGGGTTGCCTCCAGCCCTTTGGCGGTAGCTCTGTCGGGTGCGACCAGCAGGCGGTCGGCCGCTAATTCGGGCACCAACGCCAGCGGATTCAACAGGTTTTCGAAACGTTGCTTGGGCCGATCCACGTTTTTGTAAAAACCCTCCAGCCGCAATTTGAGGCCCGATTCCCAGTGCTGCTCGAAACCAAGAATCACACTGTCGGTGTATTGCGCCCGTTGGTAATGATCCACGCCGTCGCCCACCTGCAATTCGTGAATCGAATCGGGCTGGTAAAAGCGCCCCAATGAAAGACGCAACACAGAGTCATCGGTCAGGTCCAGCCGAGTACTGAGACGCGGGCTGAACTGATCGCGATAACCGCGCTGGCCGTATGTCTGGAAATCCCACCGCGTTCCGGCCTCGACGGTCCACCAGGGTTTGAGCGACAGTCGCACTGAGGTAAACAGACCGCCGCTGAATCCTTCAGGCGTAAAGTAGAGTTGATGCCGGATTTCCTCGGGGATGCCGAGTACCTGGGCCAGGGGACCGCGCTCACCCTCAACAATCGCGCGATAGCGCCCCTTCTGGTAATTGAGGCGACCACCAAAGTCAACGCCAAGCAGGTCCCCGATTTTACGGTGTGCCTGGTGATCCAGTCTCCAGACCTTGAACCAGTTATCGATGGCCAGACTGTTGTGCCCCTCCTCGTCTTCCACCACAAAACCATCGCGACTGTGACGGATGACTCCCATCGACAGGGTAGTCGTGTCGTAATCCTCAGCCGTGTGCTCACGGGTCAACTGCAACCAACCGTAGGCGTTACGGTAGCGAGACGCCCCCTGTTCACCTTCGAGCTCGAGCCCGGTCTCTCCCTCCACCAGGTCCAGCTCGTGCAACTCGATGTCGTCGTTGTAGCCGAGACCGCCCAGCTCCAGGCGGTTACCGGAAGGCAACTGCCAACTCAGCTGCCCGAACCAGTCGGAATAGGACGGCTTTCCGAGTGTGGGATTGACGTGATCGGTGACCAGATCAAGGTTGCCGCGCCGGGCCGCCAGCACCCAGTTACCGCGCCCCTCGGCAAAATCGCCATAACCGGCTACGCCCGAGGTCAGCAGGCTGAGGATGACCTCGCCCCCCAGCGACGGTAACTCTTCAACCGGCTCCACATCGATCACGCCGCTCATGCGGTCGCCATAGCTGGCCGGAAAGCCGCCGGTATAGACATGGATCGACTTGATCAGGCTCGGATTCAGGCCCGAGAACACACTTTGAAAATCCTTGAGATGGAAGGGTTCCAGCAGTTCCACATTGTTGAACAACACCAGGGTTTCATCCTGCAAGCCGCCTCGAATGTAGGGTCTTGCCGACAAACCGTTGGAGGCCGTACCTGGCAAGTGAGCTGCGGTGCGCAGGGCATCATCGCCCAGCTCCGGCAGGGCGATGATCTCATCGGCATCAAAACTGTGTCTGGAGATGCGCCTGGATTTTTTCAGGTCGTAACGGCTGCCGGTAACCACCAGTTCCTCAATGGCCGCCAGGGGGCTGAGCGGTATCACCAGCTCGCGCTCCTGCCTCACCGGCGAGACAGCCTGGCGGGCATAGCCGTTGCGGGAAATCAGCAACTGGCTTTGCTGTCTGGGCAGGAGAATATCGAATCGTCCACGCTCATCGGTATAGACCGGATCCGAATAAATTGCGTCGCTGTAAGCGCCGGCGTCCCCCCCTGCATCAGCCACCTGAACCCGAACCCGCGCCAGTGGAGCCTGGGACTGGGCATCGGTAATACGACCGCGAATACGCAGGCTCTCGCGCGGCAAGCGCACGATCAGCCAACGTTGCGTTTTCTCGCCACGAACGGGTCGCAGCATCAGTCCAATCTGATTTAACGCCGCTTGCAGCCGCTGTAGCGCCGGTCCTTCGACCGGCTCCCGTTGCACCAGGGTCCCCTCGCGCACCAGGTCAGAGCTGTATATAAAATGGAATCCCTCGCCTTCGTAATGCCCCAGGATTTGCGGTAGCGACAATCCCTCAAAACGCAATTGCTCCAGCTCGGGTTGTAGGGTCGTTTCCGGGGGACTGGCAGTCGCGGCCCCGCCCGCCATGAGCCATAACAGTGCCGTGACCACCCACAAAAGATGGCAACCGCATCCCTGTTTAAATTTCCGCTGTCGCCGCATTACTGTCTCAAACACTCGGCAGTTTGACCGTGTAAATTCGTCTAACGCCTGAAGTCGACTACCAACTCGTAGGGGGCTCCCTCCCGGGTAATGAAGTCCGTGGTTGCCAATACGGTGGTAATGGCGTCCACCGGAGCCAGCCCCTGGACGCTGCCGTGCAAGCGCGTCTGCCTGGCCGCCAACTGCACGGCATCGCTGGTAAATTTCAGTTCCAACCCGGACTCACGCGCCGCCCACAGTAAAAAGTCATAGAGCGTACTGGAATTCAGGGCAAACTCCTCTGTCGCCATATGAATCCAGGACCAACGTCGATCGGTGGTGGCAATGCGCTCCCGACGGACGCTGCCGTCTTCGCCGATCGTCACCAAATCGCCAATACCGGCACCGGCCACCGCCGCCAAGCTCCCACCCGGCGACGCCAGGTCCGGTGATGCCCCCGCATCCAATTGCACTCGCACCTCCCCCTCCCGCACTGCCACGGTGAGGGACTCACCCGCAACAGCCACGGAAAACAGCGTGCCCACATCAGTGACAGAGGCAAAGGGAGTGACGATGCGTACCGCGGGTTCGCCCTGCCCTCCCCGTGTACCGGAAGAGTCGATATAAAGCTGCCCGCGATGCAACCACACTTCAGCCCCCTGTTGCAGGGTCGCCCGTGTATTGCTGCCCAGACGCAGAGTGGTGTGCGGATCCAGGCGAATCATCATCACGCCGTCGGCAGCGGTCTGCACCAGCATGCCACCCCGCAACTCCGCTTCAGGCTCCGGAATATAGGCTTCACCTGTTTCCGTCATGACCGAGTGTTCGCCGCGCGCGTGCAGTAGCACCCCGGCCGGGACACTGTTTGACAGGGGATACCAGTAGCTGTAGCCGATAACGATTCCGAGCGCAAATACCAGACTCGCCGCCAGTGCCCAAGGCCTTAGCGCAGGATGGAACCGCGCCCGGGGTTTGTGTTCTGGCCTGAACTCCCAACCTGCCAGCACCGCACTGTGAACCCGCTCGCGCATCCCCTGCGGCGGTTCCCGCCGGCGTGCAGCCAGGGCCATAAGCCGGCGCACATCGCTGTCACCGTCCTGGAGACGCTCCCGGTCGACGCGTTGCCTTATGTCACCTTTGCTTTTATCGGTCATCACTTATTACCCAGTGGCGGCGCCTTAACCTCGCGCTGCAGATCGTTGAAGCCGCGCCGAAACGCGACTCTGGCGCGAGCCAACAATGACTGCACCGCGACAACCCCTGTGTTTAAACGATCGGATATTTCCTTAACACTCAGTCCCTCCAGATACATATATTCCAATACGCGGCTGTAGTGTTCGGGAAGGTAGTCCAGGGTCAGAATCACCAGTTTCTCAACCACCAGCCGTTCGGACTCGTCGAGTCCATCAAGTGCATTAAAACTCTCCAACGCCGACCGCAGCTGCGGGTCGTCATCCAGACTCACCAGCGCCTGCTGTTTTTCGCCCCTGCGCCGGTACCAGTTGCTGATCTCGTGGCGGCAAATCTGGCACAACCATGAAAACAGTGCCGCTTCACCGCGATAACCATCGAGTTTTTGCAATGCCTTGATCAGCGTTTCCTGCACGATGTCTTCACAGGTGCCCTCGTCGGCTACCCGGGCGATACAAAAGCGATAAAGGCGACTGAAATAGGCATCAAAAAAGCGCTCAAAGGCCTCCCGGTCACGAGACAGGACTCGCCGCACCAGTTCCAGATCCACTTTGTGATTGGCGTTATCCCGCATGGTTTTTGTTCGTCCGCGCGCGTCACTATGCCAGTAAGACCCTCTCGCGGACCAAAATCAATCGCATTTGAAGGAGATTTTCTTCGTTGGTGCAATCGATTGATTCGCAAAGGCAATAGGCGTTGGTGACCGATGGGCCAAATACATCCGAACGTCAGTGGTGACGGCCTTTGTTCCCTGAAGAGCGGCTGGAGGATAAGGTTGAACGCCCCGGGATGTAAGGTGCCATAACCCCCTCAGCCAACGACTTGGGTACCACGGCGTAGTGATCGAATTCCAGCGTAAACTGACCACGCCCCTGGGTTGCAGAACGCAACTCGGTGGCGTAACCGAACATTTCGGCAATGGGCGCCATGGCATGAATATGCTCGGTGCCATCCTTGAGTAAATTGGTGCTGTTCACGTCGCAGCGCCGACTCGCCAGCTGACCGAGTACATCCCCGATATTATCCTTGGGTATATATACCTCGAGTTGAAAAATCGGCTCCAGCAACATGGGTTCGGCAGCCATCACCGCCCGCTTGAACGCCATCATAGCCGCTGTTTTAAAAGCCAATTCGCTGGAATCCACCGCATGATGGGAGCCATCGAGCAGCGTGACAGTGAGGTCAGTAACGCGCGTGCCCCCCACCAGTCCGTGGCCGGCCGCCTCGCGAATACCCTTCTCCACCGCCGGCACAAATTCCTTGGGGATGGCCCCACCGACCACTTTATTCACAATGTGCAGACCCGAGCCCCGCTCGGCAGGCGCCACCCCGAGAATGACATGACCATACTGGCCGCGTCCGCCGCTCTGGCGTACGAAGCGACCTTCGATTTCCATGGCCGCCCGACCAATTGTCTCCAGGTAGCTGACCCGGGGTTTACCGGTTCGCACACGTACGCAATGCTCCTGCTCAAGGCGGTCAATCAGTACTTCCAGGTGCAACTCTCCCATGCCGGAGAGAATCGTCTGCCCTGAATCGCGATCGGTGTGAACGGTGAAAGTGGGGTCCTCTTCTGACAATTGCTGCAGGGCCAGGCTAATGGTCTCGCGATCCTTGATCGACACCGGTTCCACCGCAATATTGATAACCGGGTCGGGAAACGCGATATCTTCCAACAGCACGGGGGAATATCGTTCGCACAGGGTGTCGCCGGTCACACACTCTTTCAGACTCAGCACCGCGCCGATTTCTCCGGCGCTAATGGCGTCGATACTCTCGCGACTGTCGGCATAGACCCGGACAATGCGACCGATACGCTGGGATTTGTCGGTGCGGGGGTTATACACCTGTTGACCACTGTGCAATCGACCGGAATAGACACGCACATAGGCCATTTTACCGGCGTATGGGTCGGCCACGACCTTGAAGACCAGTGCCGCCAAGGGCTCCGTCGGGTCGGCGTGGCAAACCACCGCGGATTCCGGTATCCCGGGTTTGACGCCCACTGCAGCTTCGCACTCCAGCGGCGACCCCAGGAAATCGACAACCGCGTCGATCAGGGGCTGCACACCCTGGTTGTGCAGGGCAGCGCCGCAGAGCACCGGAAAAAGCTGCATATTAAGGGTTGCCCGTCGCAAGGCCCTTTTCAACTGTTCGGCATCCACATCCCCGTGCTCAAGATAGGTTTCAAGCACCTCATCGTCGAGATCCGCCAACTGCTCGATCAGGGTTTCCCGCGCCCGCCTGGCGCTGCCCACCAGCGCTGACGGCAAGGGCTCGCGCACCATCTCCAGCCCTTTGACATCGCGCCAGTAAAGGGCCTGCATTTCGATCAGGTCGATCACGCCCTCGAAACGGCTCTCCTCGCCAATGGGCAGTTGTACCGCCGCCACATTGGCCCCGAGATTTCGGCGCATACTGGCGAGGCAGGCGAGAAAATCGGCGCCGATCCGGTCCATCTTGTTGACAAAACAAAGCCGCGGCACCCCGTATTGATTGGCCTGGCGCCATACCGTTTCACTCTGCGGCTCCACGCCCTGAACCGCATCGAAAATCACCACGCCACCGTCCAATACCCGCAGCGCGCGCTGCACTTCGGCAGTAAAGTCTATATGCCCGGGAGTGTCGATAATGTTGATCTGGCAATCACGCCAGCAGACGCTGACGGCGGCCGATACGATAGTAATGCCCCGCTCTCGCTCCTGGGGCATCCAGTCGGTCACCGTATTGCCACTATCGACCGAACCGAGGTGGTGCGTCACCCCCGTGTAATAAAGGATGCGCTCGGTCACCGTCGTCTTGCCGGCATCAATATGGGCAATCAGACCTATATTGCGCACCTTGTCGATCGGATAATGGGCTGTATCCATAATTGGGTTCTCAACAGGCCGTTACATTAACTGCTCCGGAACACCACATATTCACCGCTGCGACATTGCCGTCCGGATCAGCTGAACCTGAAAGCGATCGAATTAAGGGATACATGCTTATAACCAAGCCGTAGACGGGCCTGCCCCGCTTGGCTGGCAGCTCCCCCAAACGCTCACTACAATTATAGATGCAGTTAAGTAATTCTGTTTTCGGTATGGCCTGTTCCTATGCCCCATTCGACACTCACACTGTCACCCCACCCCCAAACAGATGTCTTCATTATTTTCAGGCTTTTTGCCGTATTCCCATACTCCAGCGACGATACTGGCCCTGATCCCCAGAAGGAGATATTCCCATGTCTACTATTGCCAATCACAGTCTGTTCAACGATTTTCCCGAGAGTCGCGACGTCATCAATCAGCTCAAGCGTGACAATCCCAATTTTGCCCGCATGGCCGCCCGCTACCACGATCTGGATCACCAGGTGCGAGGCCTCGAGATGCGCTCCATTCCCACCAGTGACGAAATCTTTGAAAGTTTGAAACTCGAGCGGCTACAGCTAAAAGACGAACTTTACTCAATGATCCGGGCACACAGCCGAACTAAACACTAACGCTTTCAGTTTTTCCGGGCGACGCAGGGGACAGGCTTCGCCCCTCACAGGTATTGAGGCGGGGTTATTCGGCGCTTGACTAACCCACGACTAAGTGCGAAGGTGGAGCCCTGGGTCAAATGTTGATTTAGGCGACAGTCGACCGCGCCCCGCGCATATAAAACCAACAACGAGCTCTTATCGAGCCACAGCATGGGTAACAGGAGATCGCCTCGATATGGACACGAGAAAAAACGCGGTGCTGCGGGCGGTACCCAACCCTGCCAACCGGGGAAAAGACCAGGCCATCGTGCTCACCGCCACAGCCGAGCAACGCCGTCACCCCCGCGTCGAAACCTTTATGCTGGCAGAGGCCTATACCGAGCTGGGTGATACCGCCGTCGGACTGATTACCGATCTCTCCTTCGCCGGGTTGCGGCTGGAAGGTAGCCGTCAGATGCTGGACACCCTGATGCCCAATATCAGCCGTGAAAACCAGCATATACCTGCCCCGATCCGCATCCATTTCGAATTGCCCGGTCACCAGGCGCTTAACGCCAAAGCCCAGGTCAGAGGCGGGGCTACCTATACACGCCGCAAAAACAGGGGCACCTACCAGATTGGCATGCACTTTATCGAGATCATTGAGGGCATCAAGGCCTTGTCCTGCTATCTGACCGAACACGGCGCCGTCTGACCCCCAACCCGTATTGAACCCCGCCCCCCTCATCCCCATATAGACATCATTGCAATTAACGAGGAGCCCCTTGCAATGATGCGTATTGGCCTGTTTCTGCTTACCAATATCGCCATAATGGCGGTCATCAGCCTTACTTTTAGCCTGTTGGGGCTGGAGGGGGTATTGGCCCAAAACGGTGTCGACCTGAACCTCAACGCGCTGCTGGTTTTCTCTGCCATCATTGGCATGAGCGGTTCGGTGATATCCCTGATGATGTCGAAGTGGCTGGCCAAACAAAGCGCTGGCGTGCAACTGATCCAAACCCCGCGCAACAACCCCGAGCGCTGGCTGGTGGAGACGGTCGGACGCCTGGCTGACAAGGCCGGCATCGCCATGCCAGAGGTGGGCGTGTTTAACGCTGTTGAAGCGAATGCGTTCGCCACCGGTTGGAACCGTAATGACGCGCTGGTGGCGGTGAGCACGGGTCTGCTGGAGCGATTCGACAAGGATGAAATCGAGGCGGTACTGGCCCATGAAGTCGGCCATGTAGCCAACGGCGATATGATCACCCTGTCGCTGATCCAGGGTATCGTCAACACCTTCGTGATTTTCTTCAGTCGCGTGATTGGCCACACCGTGGATCGGGTGGTGTTTAGAAACGAGCGGGGTCACGGTGTGGCCTACTATATAACCAGCATTTTCGCCCAGGTGATTCTCGGCTTTCTCGCCTCCGCGATCGTGATGTGGTTTTCCCGTTGGCGTGAGTTTCGCGCCGATAACGCTGGCGCCCGACTCGCCAGCCGCACCGGAATGATCAAAGCACTGGCCCGTCTTCAGCAAGAGTCCGGTCGCCCTTCGGAAATGCCCGACACTCTGGTCGCTTTCGGTATTAGCGGCGGTCTGGGTCAGGGTCTGCTAAAGCTCTTTGCCAGCCACCCGCCGCTGGAAGAGCGAATTCGAGCACTTCAGCAGAACGCTTAATAACGGTTTTTCCAGGGCCGGGCAAGCGTCTAGGTCCTGCTCTGTTTGAGGCTATCGTGCAGACTTTGCATCGACTCATCCAGACTCATTCCGGTAGCGAACTGCAAGGCCATTCGCTCCTGGCAGTCCTTTAACATTTCTTCGAACACGGATTGTTGGATTTCAGTCAGGGTCATGCTATTGAGACTGGTGCGCAGCTCCTTCAGTAATCGATTGACAATTCTATTGGCTTCATCGGTCTGGTACTTGTACTGAACGCAAACATTGGCCAGGCCTTTGTCGACATTATTCAAAAGCTTGTCCAGGCTCATTTTCTGTTTGTCCCTGACGATACAATGTTCAATTTTCTCGGCCACCAGCGAGGCCACTGTCACCATTGAGAGCAAATTCTCCCGCAACCTGGCAAACATTCCCGTATCGGCAGACTCCTTGGCAAACAGGGAAATTCTGTTGTCAACCAAGACAACGCCTCCCTTGACCGGGGTAACTCTCTGGCCGCCATTGTATTTGATGCTCTCCAGGTTAGCCTTGTCCTGACGACTGATTTTACCCACATCGGCGGCACTGACCTTGGCCAGTTCACTGCGCACCTGAACCGCAGCCACCAATCCCATTTGTTTGGCAGCCGCCAACAGTTCTTTCGCCAGTTCACTGTGATTCCGTGCCCGCAAGCTCAGTTTTGCAAAGCGCGTAACGGCGGCCTGATTCTGTTGGGCCGTGACAGCGTTGCTGAGCGATGCCGACAGATTATCGAGTTCACGCTGGAGTCGCTCGATTTCCTGTGAATCTTCGCTCGCCGATTCCTGAGGCACGTTATCGCTGTCCTCGGCATGGTTCAGGGCTTCAATAAAGGCGACCTTGTCTTTAGCCATATCATCACACATCTGATCCAGGCGCTGATGCAAATCCTCCACCTCGCTTTCCAGGACAGAGACACACATTTCCGATTCCCGATAGAGCTGCTCAAGGCGGGCCAGGGCCTGTTTTTTCTCCTCCAGGGTACCGTCGTCATTGCCTTCAGCGTTTTCGACCTGCTCGCGCAACCTAATCAGCTCTTTCTCCAGCTCCAGGATCAACCGCCGCTGGCTCTGGCCAACCTCCATCAGGTTTTTGACTTCTTTCTCAGCCCGGGCATAGGCGGCCTTTGCGTGTTCGAGTGCCACCTCATTGCTTCTGGTGCTCTCGACCACTTCGGCTCTTTCTTCATACACGTAGACAACATCGCCGCTGCGGTTGTCCCCTGGCTGATTCCGGGTCAAAACAGTGGAATGCGGGTTTTCCTCAGCCATCACTGACGTGTGTTCAGTCCATTGCACATTGTCATTGGAGGTCTGGAGCGCTTTTTTAAGGGTGGCGATTTCCTCACGCAGCGAACCCGCCGACAGTTCAGAGCAGGATAATTCCTTCTCCAGGGACTCTATTTTCCCCCTGAGCTTTTTCTTGAGATCCGGATCCAACGTCTTTTGCGCATAGGTCTCCAATAGCAGCTGGTAGCGGCGCAACTTCTCTCGCAAATCCAGGACCGTTTGTCGCTGCTCAACCATTTTATCGGCGACATAATCAGCTGTCTGGCTGTTTCGCTCCAATGAGGCGGACGCTTGCTCCAATGGCGTTGAAGGATAGTGACGGAAATCGCCTCTTTGTCGTTTCGATACATCCCCCCTGCCCAACTGCAATTCGGCAATTCTGGCGTTGGCATTTGCCAGCGCCGCCTCGGTCTCCACACAGCGCTGCTCAAAATCCCGGAGTTTGACGATTCTTTCCCGAAGGATGTTCACTTTATTTTTCAGGCTTACCACTTCCTGGGTGGCTGGTATTGGCGAGTGAAACCTTTTCGTATACCGGGTGAGCGACGTTTCCAGCGCCTGCCAATAGGGGGGAGAACTTTCTTTGAATTGCAGGGCATCGCGCTCCGCGGAAAGGCAGTAGCGCCTCAGTTCCCAGGGATTGATATCGGTATCTTCGGATGCGACGGCCTCAGGGGAAACCGAGGAGGAAAGACGTTGCCGGGTCAGATCGACCTGCCGCCCAAGGTAATCCAACAGGCTGGGGCCGCTTTTCTCCTGGGAGGCATTCTCCCGTGACAGGAGCTTCTTGCGCAGTTTCTTGTTCTCACGGGTAAACCGCCGCAGCAACAGCCCCAATACGGCACAGATTAAAGCCAGCATAAAAGCCAGCTCCCCAAGTATCGCCACAGAAAGATATTGAGAATCCATTCTTTTCTTCTTGCTTGATATTAGCCTTTAGGCACCAATAGCCAGACAACAATAGCCAGAAAACTAGTAAGTATTCACTATCAAACAGACTATAAACCAGGGTTTATAGAATAATGAAAAATAACCCAATAAAAATACCCACTCCGCTGGGGGGGGGGGGTGGTATATAGCCACCGCCAGGATGCACAGCCCACTGTCAATTTCAGCTTTTTCATCCCATTGAGATGCGATGGGTCATGGGGTCAATACATTGTTACCTAGTAGGCACACCAACCACGACCGCCGGCTTCTGTAATCCCCAAAACTGCCCTGGCCCCCCAAATTGCCTGGGCCTCGGCGCATAATATTTGCAAATTGACGAGCCACCCCTATAACGGTCAAAAAATAGACTATTACTTAATAATGGCTATTCAACATCTCTGTTAACCCTGTGTCACTCAAGTATATAGCGATAATTGCGGCACTGCTTCCCTTTATCGCCGTTCACCTCAGCTACCTCGCATCGGCCTGGCAAGGTTATGTGGAATGGTGCATACCCTATTTTCAGGGTTGCACCTCCATCAGTGGTGCCGGGCGTCAGGGGCTCGCCTTTTTCCTGTTCAAGGGATTGATGATTCCCGCCGCCGTCGTGATGGCAGCCTATTGGTGGTTAAATAGCCACTGGTTAAAACAGATGGGTGATAAAGCGCAACGCCAGCACCGTCAAATTGTGGTTCTGGGTTTCATCGCCTCCGCCGGTCTCATTCTCTATAGCTGCGTACTCGGCTCGATCGGTGATATCTACCGAGCCCAGCGTCGCGCCGGCGTAATCCTTTACTTCGGCCTGACGCTTCTGGCGCAACTGCTGACCACCAAACGTGTTTCATGCCTGACGGAACCGTCCCTGCGCCCCGCCTATCTCGGCCAACTGACCATCTGCACCACGATGGTGGGACTGGGGCTTATACATATCGGCTTTGAAATTGCCGCACCGGACATAGAGGATCTGGATGATATATTTGAATGGAACTTCGCCTTGCTGATGATTTTCTACTATTACAGTAGCTATTGGCTCTGGCGCTATCGCGACACCCGACTCACCCTGACGCAGAACTATGGCAATGACAGTTTGGGCAGCAGATCTCCGCCGCAACCGGCACAAGCACCGGGGAATTCGACGGCTATCGGGGGTACTCCCGGGCCTGATGATGACCCTGAACCTGTTGAGTCCCCCGCTACAGGCGACACCTCAACCCCAGGAACAGGAGGAGGCCACCCCCTGCAGCACGCTGGTAAGCCCGGATCAGGTCCACTTTGACTTCTCGCTGCAGTCCTGGCCCCTGACCCCGCCACAGCTGCAGCCGTCGTCTACCGTGGGAGAGGTACACTTCCTGCGCTTCCCTATTTTCAATCTCGATGACCCGGCGGAAAACAACTGGCTTTTTCGCGGGGCCAATCGCTTCCATATCGACACCCGCGAACGCACACTGCGCCACCTGCTGCTGTTCAGTCCGGGCGACCCCTACAACCCGCGGCAACTGGAGGAATCCGCGCGACTATTGCGACAAAAGAATTACTTGTACGACGCCAAGGTGTTTCCATTTCGCGTCTGCGGACAACAGGTGGACGTGATGGTGGTTACCCGCGACGTCTGGACCCTCGTTCCGGGCTTTAGCCTCAGCCGCACAGGGGGCGTCAACAGCCGCTCGCTAGTGCTGCGCGACAGTAATTTTCTCGGCCTCGGCAAGCGCATTAGTCTGGAACGCAAGGACGACGTCGACCGCGAGGGCTGGCAGTTTGGCTACGAGGACGACAATCTCTTCAACCGGCGCCTGCTCCTGAATATTCTCTATGCCGACAACCGCGACGGCGAGAGTAAGCAACTGGAACTCAGTCGCCCCTTTTTTTCCCTCGACACTCGTTGGTCGGCTGGCATGAAGGTGGATGAAAACGAGCGTACCGACAAGCTCTACTTACGTGGCGACAGCATTGCCGAATTTCGCACCCGCGAAGACACCTATGAGATCAGCGGCGGTTTTTCCGACGGCTGGTACAGCAATATCACCCGCCGCTGGCTGTGGGGTTTCAGTTGGCAGCATGAACAATTCGAACCGCTCCCCGATGAAGTGGCGCCGGAACCCTTTCCCCCCGACAGGGAGATCAATACCCTTTGGGTTGGCCGCCAGAAAATTGAGGACCGTTTTACCATTATGCACAACTTCAACCACCTCTATCGCACCGAGGATATCAACTTCGGCAAGCACTGGAGTGTGCGCTTCGGTTGGTCCGACAGCGCCTGGGGCAGCGACAGGGATCGCCTGCGATACGCGTACAACTTCCAAAATATCCGACCGTTGGCTGACAGGCGCCTATTGAGCTATGACTTCAATCTGGCGGGGTACTGGGACCAGGACAACAATCAGAGCGACGATCTGCAATTCGGCGCCCAGTGGCGCTACTACCACCGCACCAGCCCCCGCTTTGCCAGTTACGCCTCCCTGCAACTCGACTATGTGCGCAACTTACCCCCCAACCGGCAATTGCTGCTGGGCGGCGAAGAAAACCTGCGAGGCTACCCCTTGCGCTATCAGGCCGGAGACCGCCGCTTTCTGCTGACCCTGGAAAGGCGCTTCTACTCCGACAGACACTGGTGGCGACTGTTTCGGGTCGGCGCCGCCGCCTTCGTCGATATTGGTCGCGCCTGGTTTCCCGGCGAAGACACCAACGGCGCCACCGGTGTGTTGAGCAATGTCGGCCTGGGCCTGCGCATTTCCTCCAGCCGTGCGGAGAAAACACAGGTGCTGCATATCGATTTCGCGATTCCCCTGCAGCGAGAGGAGGACGTGGATTCCATACAGTTTATTATCTCGGGCAAGGAAGCTTTTTAGCTGATAATGTCCGTACCAATGCATCCAGGAAGAGACTTAACGGCAAGCTCCGGGATAACGGGAGAATGGCAGTCAATGCCTTTTTGAGGAAGTCGCTCGTCGCGGTAAACGAAGGGTTAACGGGAGCGCCCCGGCGGCACTCGCTTGCGACGCTTGGCTCTTGTTCCACCGGGCCGGTAATTTCTAAGACAATCCAGCGCCACCTGCTCGTTGCGCGACGCCTGGGCAACCGCGTCGCTCTCAGACGCAGATTCAAGGCAGTCCAGGGCCGCCTGTTCATAGCGCGACGTCTGCGACCAGGTGTGGGAAAACGTCACAAACTCCTGAATCTTTTCCGTCAACGCGCTACGAATATGGTCTGCCACAAAAGCATCGGCCTGGAACATCCTCTCGAAATTCAATTCGTACAATTGAATGCAGACAATGTCTTTGATGTAGTGCAGGCCTTTTAACGAGGCCAGCTTGGCCACAGGCAGATGGGTGGGCTGATGCAGCAAATGGGTACGGGTTTGCGATTCGAGATCAACGGGTGTAAAGGTGCCTGTACCGGCGTCGTAATGGGCCAACTGCGGAATATCCGCATCATCCAGGGGCGAGAAATACAAATAGAGGTCGCTGGGTTCCAGCCAGCGCTCCGGAATCCGGTAACTGGCGCCGCCATAGGGATGAATCTTGGGCAGGTGGCGTGAACGGCTGGTTTCGCTGAGCTGGTAATTGACCACCAGGTGATTGGACGAGCCGGTATGCAGGGCAAACCCCCGCTCCATCACCAGGCAGAAAAGTTCGAAATGCTCATCCTGGATACTGGCGGCCAACGGAGTGCCGGCATCCATAGCGTCCCCCGGCCTTTCCTGTTGATTTCCGCCGGCGGTACCTTTCGGCACATCCGCCCCCTTCTTGGATGACATTTTCGTTAACCTTGCTGATTCAGTATCCAATACGTTTGCTACCCACCCATCATCAAAAGAGTGTCGCCCACGTTCGAATGATAAACAATAAACGGTATCCCCTTAAAGATAGCACGCCGGCCTTCCATTGGCGTTTGGTGCTTTCGGGCGAATCGAGTGCAGCGGCGCAGCGTTTTATAAGAGTGCTTATTATCCAATAAACGCAATTTTAGATATAAACAAATGAAATAAGGAAAATTGGATTGCCGTCTCTATCCTGGAGTACGTTATAAAATCGTGGTCTGCCCCGATTCTTCTCTCAGGAAGATACCCCCTCATTTACCAGTCAGTTACTGCTTAAAGAGACAGACTGCGGACCAATGTGCTTATCCAGAAACTGGCCCAAACGGGTCAGCATATCGATACGGTAACGCTCTGGGCGAATACTGTGTTGAGCATGTTTGTATTGAATAAATTCGCTGTCTACCTTGGCTTTTTTTAATGCCTTGGCCAACCTCTTCGTTTGTCGAAAGGGTACGTTAGAATCTTTATAGGGATGAACCAAAAACACGGGTGCTTGAATTTCATTTACCCGCTTTAGTGGCGAGCCCTGTATCAATACCTCATCGTCTGTGCCAATAAATTCGCGAGAAGCGGCACCGCCCACAAAGCCCATCTGAAAATTGCGTAAATCCTTTGGGTCTGTGACACCCGCAATACTGCCAACACACTTGAATTTCCCAGGCGCCTCTATCGCACTCATCAACGAAGCATAGCCACCGTAGCTCCAGCCAACGATACACACACTGTCTTTTTGGGCGATGCCTTCCTCTATCAGGTAATCAGCGCCATCGATAATATCGCTCACTGCTTGTCGCCAACCTTTAAAGGCGCCGTCACCGTGCCATTGCGTACCGAAACCTGAAGAACCACGATAATTACTTTGCAGCACAGCATAACCCTTTGCTGCCAGATATTGCACCAAGAAATCAAACTGCTTGATATCACGACTGGAGGGCCCACCGTGGGGTAAAATAACGGTCGGGTAAGGCGCCGAACCGGTTGCAGGCAATGTTAGATAACCGGGTATACCTACCAGATCCTTCGCCGGATAACGCACCGTCCGCATGGGGGAGAGACTTAGCTCATCGACACTGGGGAATAAGCGCGCCAGCGTCCGCAATTTCTTTTTCGGAATATCGTATACATAGTACGCACCCGCATCGGTATCACTGCCAACATAGATAATATACCGCTGTTTTTGCCAGTCCTCGTCGACAATGGCAACTGACTTACCTGCAAAATATTGACCCAACACCACGTGCAGACTTTCCAGCGTCTCGTCAAAAAAATAGTCATAGCCATGATCGAGATAATAGGAGACCCCAACAACTCGCTGATTTTTACCGAGTTGATACACATCTCCCATATCAACGTCTTCACGGGTATAGACCCTATTGGTTTCAGGTGGCATTGCTGACAGGTCCATAACAAACAGGCCAGTACGTCCCTTGTAGTTATCAAAATAATAGAGTTTGTTGGTATCCTCTCCAAAACCGACAGGACTGAAGCTGGGGTACCCATCAGCGGTTTCGTGGGACTTAATGACCTGCCAGTGTTTACCTTCTGTATCAGAAGCGTACCAACGGAATTCAGCTCCATCAATTCTTGTATACAAACGCAGCTTACCCTGCCCATCTGAAAACCAATCCCAGATCTGTTTATGCCGGCGCCCAACCCGTGCCGAAAACCCCGAATAAACGTCAAGCTTCTGCACACTGGTTCCGTCACCCTCCGACAGCTGAATCAGCACGTTCTCAGGATCATCCGTCAGCCAATCCACAATCTCCGACTGAAATTGCGACCAGCCACTCACTTCTCGTTTCAGCAGCTGTTTAACCTCAGTACCGTCAGCGTTAACCCCAACAATCCTGGTCATGGGAACATAGGTTCCCTTGAATGCTTCCTGCAGCAGTGCCGTACAAAGCAGGCGAGTGTTATTGGCCCAGTCGCAGTTGGAATAGTCGTAGTCGTCTATGCGATTAGTCAAAATCGGATTCGACTTGCTCGTCTCCAGATCAAGCACAAAGACTACTGTATTTCCCTCGTGCGTGGTTCTGATAAACGACACTTTGGTGCCGTCAGGAGACAGGCGCACACTCTTGAGCCTAGGTTGACGACCAAATGCCTTCGCCAGTGGGCTTGAGAGCAAGGTCTCCTTGGCAGCGACAGAGGTAGAGAGAAAAAGGAAAGCTGAGAATAGAAACAAAGTTAGGCGGTAAGGCATGGCGGTCTTCCTAATCCAGAGTAGCTGGAACGTCCCTAGTAACGCATCGCCGCATATTTAAGCAAATTTTGCCGCCAAGGCCAACAAGAATCCATTTTCAACTCGGGTGGGGAATATTGGACACTGCTCTCGTATTTAAGTTTGTTATGACGTCTTCCGTTATCGTTTCCATTACAGTAACAGTCAGTATTTACAGGCTTCCTCGCGGTATTTCCAGTTCGAGGAACGGTTCAGACTGATCCTCAAGAGTTCGCAGAATTTTGTTTGCCACAAGGTCGGGATCCAAAAACTCACTAATTTGACTGTTAGGGAAATTATTCCAGAATGGTGTTTGCATCCCCCCAGGCAACACAAGCAATACTTTTTGCTGCTCACTTCTGGCCTCCAGAGACAAGCTTCGCGTGAGTCCAACTTGCGCAAATTTTGACGCCACATAAACAGCCTCACTTTTTCTTGCCTTTATACCCGACGAAGATGCAATAGTCACAAAGCGTGATGAGTGCTCAGAATCCTGCATACGCCGCCAAACATATTGAATTAACGGCAATGCATTGCGAAAATTCACGTCAATAACAGAAAGCACCTCTTGTTCACACTGCTCTTCCAGTAGGCCTCTGGCAATTTTGCCTGCACACCAGATGAAGACGTCAATACGCTTAACCGACTCTAATTCTTCGATCAGTTCGTGGACACTGTTAATATCTGACAAATCTGCTCTCATGCGGACTTCCTGATCACACTCGTCCGATAAAACTGAGCTTCCAACCACGATTGTGGTCCAGTTGCGCTGCCTACACTGTTCGGCCAGGGATTGACCTAGCCCTTTGGTACCGCCCAAAATAAGAACATTCACGATCGTCTTTTACCTTACTAGTGATATCTATGGCACATGCAAAGTACTCTATTGTTAGCCATACTCAACCTCGTCATACTCTGATTCGTATTTGTAATGAGTACTGGATAGGTCTCTCAATAATGCAGCACTAGTCTCAGCGGTGATGTCTCGTTGAGGGCCACCAAGCATTTCATACCCCACCATAAACTTCTTCACCGTTGCCGACCTTAATAAGGGGGGATAAAAATGCATATGAAAATCCCACTCAGGGTGCTCCTCACCATCCGTGGGTGCCTGATGTAATCCCGCCGAGTACGGGAATGATATTTTAAACAAATTATCATAACGTATAGTCATTTGGCTGATAATATCAGCCAAATCTGCTTTCTCGATATCGGTCATTTCGAGCAGGCTTGTTACGTGACGGCAAGGCAAAATCAAGATCTCGAATGGCCAAGTCGCCCAAAAAGGCACTAGAGCCACAAAACTTTCATTTCTACAAACAATTCTTTTTTCTTCTTTCAACTCCAATTTCAAATAGTCCATCAACAAAGAACGTTTTTTCCTCTTGTAATGGCTCTTCATTTGGACTAACTCTTGCGCCGGTTCACTGGGAATACTTCTCTGCGCCCATATTTGCCCATGCGGGTGTGGATTGCTACACCCCATTGCTGCGCCTTTGTTTTCGAAAATTTGGACGTAGTTGATGTCATCCAGACTACCTAACTCTGCGTATTGATCTGTCCACAGTTCAACAACCGTTTTAACACCCTCAACCCCCATTTCTGCTATGGTTAAATCGTGACGGGGTGAAAAACATATGACTCTACAAACACCTTGTTCCGCCTGCGCCATTAGTAGCTCACCTTGCTCATACTTCCCTATAGGGGTGTCATTGAGCAATGCAGAAAAATCATTGGTAAACACAAATGTATTTCTGTACTCGGTATTTTTTACCCCCCCTGCACGTTTATTCCCAGGGCATAAATAGCACGTTTCATCGTAGGCAGGTCTATTATCCTGCGGAATAGCTTCTACCTGCCCTTGCCATGGGCGCTTTCCTCGATGAGGGGACACCAAGATCCATTCGCCGGTTAATATATTGAATCTGCGATGTGGATGCTCAACAATATTGAATCCATTCATTACTTCAACACCTCAACCAGACTATTATCAGCTAACCGACATTCCCAGCCCCATGCGTGCTCAATAATGTCAGATAATTTAGAATACTTAGGTTGCCAACCAAGATTATTTTTCGCCAGATCTGCATTTGCGACTAGCCGTGCCGGATCTCCAGGACGCCTCTCTCGATGCCGCACCTCTATCTCTCGTTGACAGACCAGTCTCGCCGTGTTGATCACGTCAAACACAGAGAATCCATTTCCGTTACCCAAATTATATACTGCACTATCGGCGCCTCCTGCTATCGCTTCCAGCGCCAATAGATGTGCATCACACAAATCGTTCACATGGATATAATCACGAATACATGATCCATCACGCGTCTCATAATCAGAACCAAACACACTAATAGTATCGCGACGACCAGACATCGTTTGAAGTACAAGGGGTATAAGGTGTGTTTCAGGCTCGTGCCGCTCGCCAAGTAATCCACTGGGATCCGCTCCTGCGGCATTAAAATAGCGTAAACATACAGACTTCATACCATACGCAGCGTCATAATCAGCGAGCATCTGCTCCACCATTAATTTGGTACGACCGTAAGGGTTTATCGGATTCTTGGCGTGTGACTCATCGATCAGGCTGCACTGCGGGTTACCAAAAACAGCAGCAGTTGAGGAAAATATGAAGGATCTAATATCGTGAGCAACCATTGCATCCAACAGGCACTGGGTATTTGAGACATTGTTTTGGTAGTACTTAGCAGGGTTAATCACGGACTCGCCTACCTGCGCTGATGATGCAAAATGCATCACTGCATCGATTTCAAAATCATTGAAGATTTCACCCAGTAGATAGGCATCACCAAAATCACCTTCAATAAAGTCCCCACCCACCACAGCATCTCTATATCCAGTCGACAAATTATCCAATGTTATGACTTTATATTGATTTTCACATAGCAGTTTAACCATATGGGATCCAATATAGCCGGCTCCACCGATAACCAAAACACGCTCCACTTCAGCACCTCCAATAATAATACCTGTACCATGCACACCAATAATGGGTGGCTCATTACCACATAAAAAAACACTCAACTTTTTACAATTCCTAGTCTTATACAAGGGGCTGTGGTTGTTTTCTAATCATGCTACGAATTTCTGAATAACACCGATCAGACCGTTCAAATTCAATCGTGTTAAAGCCGAATTCTTTGGCAGCCCGAATGTTTTCAGCCATATCATCGACGAAAAGTGTTTGCGTTGGATCCAGGTCGAATCGATTAGAAATTAGCTGGTATATCCTAGAATCCGGCTTTTTCATTTTTTCGAATCCAGATATCACTCTCCCTTCAAAAAACCTAAAAAACTCATGCCTCGACTTGATATGGTTGTAGGTATCAATCGACATATTCGAGAGACAAAAAAGCCTGTAGTTGAGGTCATATGCCTCTTGAACGAGCGCCTCCGTCTCTTTAATTATGGCCAGGGAGTTTTTTGTGAACAGCATAAAATCTTCTATCGAGTTTTCATCGATAGCGGTGCGAAAAGAAACCCTCCATATCACTTCCGATTCCCTCAACACACCAAGATCCATATCAGCCCAGTCTTGATGCGCGAAGATGTTCTCAAACAGAATCCTTTGAAGCTCAATATCAGATGTATAATCCTTTATGATCTTGATAGGGTCCCATTCAACCAACACAGCACCAAGATCAAATATTATATTTTTCATGTGTTTTATTAAATTGAGTCCATTGCTTACGTTAAGGTTGCTTGCAAAAATTCGTTAGTAGAACATTCGCTTTGCGGACATCTCGGGCGAACTCGGACTACCCATCCTTGGACTTTACATTCCACACAAGAGCAGCAAGCACCAAAGAAACACAGGCAGACCCTATCCACAGATAGGCTGCGGCTTCGAAGTTGTAAGCACCTGCTCCCTCTACCATCGTCTTTCCATTGTCAATGAGATAGCCGCTGACGATGTCCTGAAGTGCGGCCCCCATATAACTCGCCACACCCACAATACCAAGGGCCGTTCCAGACGCATCTTTGGAGCATATATCAACCGCCATTAGACCACCGAGATAAACCAAAAGGACCCCAAGAGAAAGACCAAATAATGCCATACTCAGGCCGTCCAACACCGGATCAGACGGCCCCAATACAAACCAGGCAATTGATACTGCGTATAGAACGCCAAAGATCAATGCAGGTACATTACGCCTACCATGGAAGAACTTATCTGAAAGTATTCCTGAGAAAAAGGTACCTAAAATCCCCAGAATTGCATTAATCGAAACAATCGAACTGGCCTCTACCGTTGTATACCCTTTTTCAGCCTCCAGAAAAAATATTCCCCAACTATTGACGGCGTAACGGGTGACATAAAAAAAGGCACTGGATAAGGCCAATATCCACACCGCAGGATTTCTAACAACTTCCCACTGCTTCTCACCGACGGATTTATTCGCGCACTCTGGACTCTCCTCATGAATCACGGGAGGGAGTCCGTAAACTTCAGGACGCTCAAATAAGAATTTCCAGATAACAAAACTCATCACCACGGCGAGCAAACCAGCCACCTGGAAACCCAACCTCCAGCTGTAGCTACTCACTACAACGGCAATGGCTATAAAAGTGATAGCTTCGCCAATGTTGTGGCTTGAACTCCACATCCCATAGAAGGTTCCCCTTTCCTTTCCCCCGAACCAATGTGAGATTGACACCACACTTGAGGGAGCACCGAACGACTGGAACCAGCCGTTTAAACCCCATAGGACAAAGAAAAACAGAAAATTGGTAGTCATGCCTAATAAAAGATTGGCAATTGCTGACAGTAACAAACCGGTCGCCATGAATTTCCTGACATTTACCCTGTCCGCTAGTACACCGTTAGTGAGCTTTCCAACGGCATAGGCAAAAAAGAGGGCTGAGCCAATAATCCCCATCTGAGACGCATCAAAAATGCCTTCATCCGCCATGGTCTTTTTAGCGACACTGAAACTTAAACGGCAAACATAGTAAAAGCCATATCCAAACGTAATCGATAAAAATACAGCCCACTTCTTATTGCGTAGGTGGCGAGCAACTTCCTCACTCGGTGACTGCCCCACCGGCTGAGCAGAACTCCTTGAATAAAACCCAACTAGCGCTTCTATCATTGACTACCCCTTCGAGTCCAATCTATGCCGTATACATGCTCATAAAAGAAAACTTTTTTATAACCCAACAGCATGTTTTCTAAACCCTGAATAACCATTCCAAAGAGAGGATTAATGAGTTTAAATTAACTTTGTTAATTTACTAGGTGCAGCTCTATAAATCAAGTAGATCTCCTCCTTCAGTTGAGGTATATAGCCCTTTAAATAAACCGAAGTGGAGCTGTACAGCAAGTGTAACTGTATATTGCTGTACGTTAAGAGAATTACCCGAAAGCTGAATGTGGACCGCAAATATCCCAATTTTGTAATCTGACAAGGGCTTTCGTATTCTTAATCTACGGGTACCCTGTCTATGATCTTTAAATCAATTAAAGCAATACCAGGAGAGAACCCTGTGACACCACCTCAACGACTGGGCAACAGCCGCAAAAGCACTTATACGCTGCTAAAGCCTACAAATTAGCGTTCTAATTCAAAAAACGTCTACTTAAAAGCACTGATAACGTCAAATATTCGATTTTGCTCCATGACACCCCGTATCTTCTCGGCGCCTGGCCCCTTCGCATAAATCGCTACGTCTTCACCTCCATGCGCTTCAGATCTGAGTGGAACGGTGGATTGCTGCTTGTAGCGTCCATCTGACGTATTAATATGAGTGACATCCTCTCGCTCAACGACAGCAGTACTGTTTTTATAAAATACACTCCCTTGACCGGTATAATAGCCTAATGTGGTGTAAGGTTTCCCGTCTGTGGCTATCTCGTAAGCCTCTTTAGGGTTGCCATTTTCGTCGTTAGCTAGCACTTTCCCCAAAATCGGATTGCCACGTGTCGGATAACCCGACATCGTAAACCCGTGTGAATGATCGGCAGTCACCAAAATAAACGTATCGCTGTCATTGGTCATTAAATCAGCAACGTCCACCGCTTTGGCTAAAGCTACTCCATCATGCAAAGCCAACGCAGCCCGCCCCTGATGATGCCCTCGATCAATACGACCAGCTTCAACAACCAGCAAATAACCGCGGTCATTATTTCTCAGTATTTCAATGGCTTTTCGCGTCATATCGGCTATCGAGGGCTCTCCTGCCTTGTCTTCTAGTCGCTCAAGCTCGAATCTCATATGATCAGGTTGAAATAAACCTAGAATGTGAGATAAACCCTGCACATCCAAATCTTCGAATTGCTGAAGATTCCAGATATATTTTCCTTTGGGGTGACGTAACTCCCATTCAGCGATAAGATTTCGGCCATCTTGTCGCTTGCCTTTAATTTCAGGGTACTCTGGATCCGCTTCACTCACAGGTAGCATTTTCTGGCGACCACCTGCAAACACGACGTCAACCCCGTTTCCCTCATCAAAATTTAACCATTGTTCCGCAATGTCTAGGCACCCATTAATTTTTGCCTCTGTCGGAAGATCAGCATCAGACTCCCATTCCCTCTCAGGCGATCGGGCATATAGGGCAGCCGGCGTGGCATGCGTGATACGTGCAGTCGTTACAATTCCTGTTGAGAGGCCTTCTCGCTCTGCCAATCGCAGCACTGATGGAAGTTGAAACCTATCACTACCAGCACAGACAGAACGTTGTACACCGGGGCCCAGTCCCAGCACGCCTGCCTTCGTTTTTTCTCCCGAGAATATAGCCGTTGCTGTTCCCGCAGAATCCGGAATCTGCTGGTTAGTATTGTAAGTTTTAGACAATGCGACGTTCGGAAACCGCTCCCAAGACAGTACATTTTCCTCACCCATCTCGCCTCGTAATTGACCTTCTAGTATGCGGACTGCGGTGACTGTTGAGGGCCCCATACCATCCCCAACAAAAACAATGACATTACGCGGTTTTCCACTGGCTCCTAATAAGCTGCCACCCGTTAACGAACATCCACTCAAAAACAGGAAAATACATGAAAACAACATTAATCTCATATAAATTAATATCTCTTTCAAAATCAACAACTGAAGACCAGCGATTAGTCATGTTCTGATGACATCTTCAATATCAGCAGCTATATAATCCTTTCGCTAACGTACACGAGCCATTTTTGTATGGACTGTATTACACTCTTTTTTACACTTTAAGTTAATTGACGCACATCGTTGGCTGGAGTGCACCGGTAAAAAGAACCGAGCCGAGCACTTCCTTGTTGGTACACATAACGCAATTGTTCTACAAATACATCCGCCTCACTCGTCTCTACAATCGCCACCGGACATCCTCCAAAACCCGCACCGGTCATCTTTGCACCTAAGACACCTGGGGCACCTAAGACACCTGGGACTTTCGCAGCTTCATCCACAAGAAGGTTTAGCTCGTCGCACGACACCTCATAGTCATCGCGCAATGAACAATGTGAATCTGTGAGCAATTTGCCAAACAAGAGATAATCGTCGAACTCCAATGCGGTCACCGCCATTTTAACGCGCTCGTTCTCTGAAACTACATGTTTTGCGCGCGCAAATAAAGTTGCCTGTAACCTCAATTCATTACATTCATCAATATTCTTGCGAAAAACTTCACCCAAACTGGTCACTGGCCACTGTTTCGAAATGATCTTAAGAGCCTTCTCACACTCGGCCCTGCGATCATTGAATGCTGAATGAACAAGAGATCGAGGCACGTTTGAATTAGCAACAATTACAGTATACTTATCACGGTCGAATTCGACGTATTTCCATTCCATTGTATTACAATTCAAGGCAATGACATGGTTTTCTTTACCCATCGTAATAGCGAAAGGATCAAGAATACCGCAGGCCAATCCCACATGACTGTTTTCCACCTGCTGCGCGAAATGTGCAATCTCCACTGGAGTTAACCCCAATGAGAAAATATGATCAAGTATGTAGCAAAAACCAGCCGTTATCGCTGCGGAAGAAGACAATCCAGCACCGATGGGTAATTCACTTTTCACCACAATATCAGTGTCCTGTTGAATTATTCTCGGTTTGACATCTACCTTGAATATTTCATACCGCAATCTAGAGGTCCTCTAAAAATTGCCTCGCTTATAAGGCGAGAGAAAGGGTAATGCGCTAAATTGTTAATAAAGATAACTGTATTTAGTCGGTCCCCTCGAGGAGAGACATTTTCAATTTTTGGAAGACCACTCATGGCAAGCTGGATTTCCATACAAAATTGACGTTTCAACATTCCCTTCTGACATAATTAGCAGCGTTATCCATGCATTATGAGTAACGTCTCCACTGCCGTCTTTGACCTGTTTTTGGCCACGCCTATCCATTGGAGCGGTTTTTAATCCATAATCCGTTTCTTGCTGTTTAGATACTGGGTGAGCTTAATCGGATAGTCAGTCTGTATCATATTAACGCCCATATCCCGAAACAGCCCCCAATGAGCATCAGGATCTTCTAGGGCTTGAATATCATCTCGCCCAGCTGCCAATTTTGGAGACAGTGTATTTACCCACACACGCGCATTCATTGACTGCATCGCCGTCATGCCTTCTTTTAGGTACTCAATATCGTTAAATACGATTTCAAAGGCAATCGGATTGTATCCTTTGTAATCTTGAACGATCTCCGACAACTTTTCGGCGCAGAACCCCTTCCATTTATGACCGCACTGGAAAATTATCGGCATAAATAGGGCACCATTCGGTAGGGTATAATTTTTCAGTCGGTCAGAATCAGGCGCTTCGCGCAGTTTAACGAGGATCTGCTCGCCCATGCCTTTTCTCTCTACGAGATCAAAGGCCTGCTGTGCGACAGCATCGTCTTTAATATCCAAATTTAAAATCAATTTCCCTCGACTGAAATCCAGGACTTCGCTCAACGTTGGAATTTTGGCATCAGTGAGTTCAGTAACCACCGCCCCTTTTTTTCCATGGCGATTTCTTAGCTTTAGTTGTTTTATCTCTGAAAGTGTGTGGTCTCTCAGATAGCCTGAACCATTCGTAGTTCTGTCCAAGGTTTTGTCGTGCAAGAGCACCAAATGACCATCTTTCGTACGACGAACATCGATCTCGACTATATTGACTCCTGCTTGAATACAATGCGCAAGAGCCAAAAGGGAATTTTCCGGGGCATTCTGCCAGCACGATCGGTGTGCAATAATCGATATTTCACCACTGCCGGGGTCAAGTATATTTCTTCGAATATCCGTAATCCTACTATCCTCTACCGCCTTGGCTTCGCAGGCACTTAATATCCCTGTCAGGCACAGACACATTGCGATACGAGTCACCTTCTTCATTAATATTTCTCACTCTTTAATTGGTGTTTTGTTGAGCCAAAACCACAAATTCTTTTCAGATTAGTGCTATAGATAAAACGAGACTATTCAGCCTGTAAGATCCAGCGTGTTTTGTAATAACGATATTCTTCTGTGTCAATTGTTTGACTGGGATTTTCCAAATTTACCCGAGCCGACCACCACTCACCGTCCTCTGCTTCAACAAAAGCCGTGCGACCATTAAGATCGCTTGAGATTCCTTTCACTTTTTGTGCCGAAGACAACGTAGGATGCTCAGAGATAGTTTTATTGATCCGATCAAATAGCCAAACATTGGTGTTGGTCGTGACATAGATGTTCAGATCATTACCTGCAACAGGGTACAAGTCATGCCCTCCGGAGCTGGGTAGTTCAACCGTACCCCACTCAAGCAGAGAAGGTTCCGCCGAAGCCCAATCGATCAACCGATAGTAACGTAGCACATCGCCGCCCAGTGCCCATAGATACTGACCACTTACATCCCAATATAGGCCATGTGCATCACTAAGCTCTAACTCGACAAGAGGAAGACCCGTTTGATTGAAATCAAATGTCAGTAATTTGCTCCCGTTAGTGTCATCTTTAGCAACGGCAACCGCAATTTTGTTATCTGGCAACAGTTCTGCACTGTGTGCCTGCCAGGCGTAACCAAAGTACAAAAGGCGCCCGGTTAACCTTTCCAGCAGCCCTATTCCTCCACTTGATGATGTGATTAGTATCAAACCACCATTGGCAAGAGGTTTACATTCATCTATTTTGGAGAAATAGGTTACAACATTTTCAGGCAAGCCATCGGATTCCGACGCGGCCCACGACCATGCAATTTCGGGTTCTGAAGTTGAATCATCATCAACCCGATAGATTGTTACCCGTTCCCAGCCGCACGTCACCAGTTCACTGACATCGTCCAAAGTCGGAATACGGGATTGCTCTAGAGTCTCAGACAGCGAATTGTTTGACAGTTTAACACCTATAAAACTTCGGTTTGGAAATTCTATCCCATCAACTCTAAACAGCTGTGATTCTTCATTGATATAACCCGCGATCGTCCAATCGCCAATTTCATCCAGTGCAATGTTAACGTCTTCGATATTAATGGATGTATATAATTCACCGGTCGTATCCTCTATCCCCACTCGGACAGAATTTTCGAGTTCAACTGCACCACTGCTTTCAGTTACAAATGAAATGGTTTGTCCTTGAACGTCACTGAGGTCTACAGTAAGAACGTAATCAAATCTCAGATCTACATTATTGTTAACGTTTTGCGGGCTACCCAGTCTTCCACCGCAACCGACCAGAAGATATATCGCAACGCTGGCCAAGACTATTGAAAAACCACTCCGCTTCATGAGTTCACCCAAAAGCCTCCTTACCTCAGGCCGCCATCTTGATGGATTAGTTCTTTAAAACTACCTAAAAGGATCAATATTGCGCTGACTGACGACAAAAACGCGTCCTAAGTCAGCGCAATAGACAGAGCGATACTAATTACATCTTGTATGAAATTCCCAGCCAGTAGGATTTTCCAAACTCGTTAGTTTCTCTACCAATACCACTACCGTAGGTTGTTACACGCACTTCATTGGTGATGTTTCTTCCCTCAATAAAGACTTGCAGATTGTCGCTAATAGTGTAGCGGGCGAAGATATCCCACTGGGTGTAGGGCTCAATGAACTGATCGCTGTTTTCACCACTAGTACTAGCAGAGTTACGGCGCTCACTATGATCAGCATAGGTCAGTTTTGCTTCAAAAGGTCCATATTCGTAAAGCAAAGAAGCATTGACTTTGAATTTCTGACTACCATTTAGCTGCGTAATATTCCGAGTGATGGAAGCATCTTCGTCACTTTGGGGTAGGTCGAGATCAGCCTCTAACCAAGTAAAGTTAGACGCAAATCCAAAACCATTCCAAGGCTCGGGTAGCCAGTCAAACTTGTCATCAATCAGCGTTAGTTCGACGCCCTGCACGCTAGCATCAGAAAGGTTAGTCGGCTGTGATGTTGTCAACTGCACCGTGTCGCCAGCATCGTTAACAAAGTCGGTTACGTCCTTAAAGGTAAAAATCTCATCTTCAAGTTCTTTATAGAAGTAACCAATCGATAGGAAAGCGCCACCTCCAATACTGTAATCCAAGGCCAGGTCGAAATTATCTGCACGACGTGGCTTCAGATCAGGATTGCCACGATTAACAAAGATATCCCCTCCATCACCTTCGCTAACCGTCTCACGTCGCGCGATATCGGCAGGATTAGGGCGACCTATGGATTTGTTATAACCCGCGCGCAGCTTTAAGCCATCTGCAATTTCGTAATATCCAACTATAGAGGGTAAAACGTCGGAATAACTCCCCGTTCGTGTAACAACCGCATTGCCATCAGAGTTGTTCCGCCCAGCCCCCTCGAAGTCGGTTCCCTCATAACGGAGTCCAGCGGTAATTTTGTAGTTAGCTCCTGAATATGACGCAAGTGCATAAGCCGCTACAATATCTTCTTCATAGTCCAGATCAGCCTTCAGAACATCTGCGGCGCCTTTGGCTTCATTATCTTTAAATTGATCAGGATGTTCATAAAAATATTCTAGGAATAACCCGGGATCGATTGCCGGGACACTTAACCCAAGTTCTGGGTTATCAACGTAATTAGCGACAAACGCGTCAGCTGTTGGGAAAGTGTCGTCATCCACAGGATCGTAAAAATGTGCGCGGTTATTGTCTACCCAAGACTCAAAGTGCCGTATAGATGCGCCCACCTTATAACCAAATCCCTCTTCGCCCATCCTAAATGCGTAATCCACTTTGACCTGTGATATGTCCTGCCCCTCCTCATCGGCACGCGGCCAAAAGTCACCGGTAAAACCGTAGCTCGCTGTGTTCTGTAACGCAGTGGCATCATTAAGCGTGATAGGTGTAAGTTTTGCACCATCCAGATCCTGCCCAGTTAGATCATAACTGTAGCCCAGCGCTTCCAGATCAGGGGTACGAAAATTAATGCTGCTAGCATCGTCAAAGAGTTCATAGCGAGATTCAGCAATGGAAATATTCGATGTCAGGACGCCACCATTATCAAAGTCATAATTCAAATCCCACATTAAGAACTCAGTCTCAGTACCAATAGGGAACCGATCCAAAATCAACTCTGCACGGCCTTCCGCAAAAGACCCACCTTCAGCAGTCGGCGAGACAACACCTCCCCGACCGTCAATACGCGCGATATAGCGAACTTCGTCATATTGATAATCAAAGTGTGACGCAGATACAGCAGTGTAAAAATTGTCACCCCGATATTCCAGGCGACCCAAGACACTCCAGCGTTCGATACTGTTAGAATAATCAACGGCCTCTGCGCGGGAGATATAGGGTGTACCATCAGAAGAATATTTGGCCGTGCGGTTCGATTTTGATTGGTCCCGGTGCTTGTCAAAGTAGCTACCCGTAATAATATAGCCAAATTGATCGTCAGCACCAAATAGGTCACTCACTCGAACTTGGACTTTGGGCGACGGATTAGATTCTCCTCCTGGTGTATCCATATAAGAGTGATAACCCATACGAACATCACTCACCAAATTAAAACCGTCTTTATCGAAAGCGCTGACGAGCGTGTTGTCAACGTAGCCTCCTATAGAATTGCCATCCAGATCAGCAGTAAGGCTTTTGTATACGCCAGCGCGCTTTACAGCAAACGACGGGATTGCCTCTATGTTCTGATCGCGCTTCATGGCCCCCCAGGCATTGGGGATAATCGCACCGTTCAAAGTTATCGTCGTGTATCGACTTGGCAAACCTCGTACACTCACGAAACGTCCTTCATCTTCATCAAAGATGGTAGAAACGCCTGGTAAGCGTCGTAATGAATCAGCGAGGTTCAAATCGGGTTGTTTTCCGAAATCATCGGATGCCAAAAAATCAGCGACACCTACAGCCTCCGATTTCGCATCGATAGCACTTCTGATTTGCCGTCTAAATCCTGTTACCACTATTTCTTCAAGACAGGCCCTTTGCTCTGCCTCGGCCCCTTCCTCGTTACACCCTAGCCCTTCTTGGGCAATGGCGCCTGAGGCTATTCCCGAAAGCGCTATAACGATGGATGTATATAACGCCTTGTGCGTAAAGCTTTTATTTAATGTACTCATCGACACATCTCCTCAAAGCAATCGTTTCTACAATAAAAGCCGGAAGAAGCATCTGTATTACCTAAGTATAATATGTTGTTCAAAGCACCCTCCCGTATCATAATGCTCCACCTCATGCGTCAGATACACCGAGTTAGAGCTACACTGCAACCCAACAACTTCACATTGTTAAATTAACATTTGTAACTTAAGGCTTTTACGCTACTATTACAAGACCTGCATAGTGGTTTTTTATGGTTTTTTTTGAGCAAACGAAAAGCTTTATATAGCAAAATGGAATATTAATATGACTGATATTGCTCAATGCAATATAGAACCAAGCCTTTTCAACCTCAACAGAACACAACGCTCTGTGCTCGCAGTCATACGTGAGCATAGCGAACTGCCTCGTTCACAGATTGCCTCAATGTGTGGTGTTTCTGCGCCTGCGATAACAAGAATTGCGCGGGAACTGTTAAGCCGTGATTTAATCGTTGTTTCTGGCCGTGGCGGTAACACAAGAGGCCAGCCATTGACTCAGTTGAGTATCAATCCCAAAGGGGCTTATTCTATAGGCTTGTTTATTGAAAGAGACGTATGCTCAATCACGATCATAGATTTCTCCGGAGCGATGGTTTTTGAGCAGCGCTTCAAAGGCACATTTGATACTCCCCAGAAAAGCCTTCCACTGATTTTTAAGCACTTGGACTCAGTACTTCAAAGTCATGCTGAATATTGCAGCAGACTTGCCGGCATTGGGATTGCCGTCACCGGAAATTTTGTGATCGACGGGCACACGGTAGTACCTCCCCAGGATATGGAAGCATGGATAAACCTGGATATTGCGACAGTATTTCGAGAAAAATATCCACACACGATCATCGTGGAGAATGATGGCTCAGCTTCAGCTTTAGGAGAACGATTAACCGGCCGAGGCAGACAATATAAGTCCTTTTTTCATATCTATATGGGGAATGGCCTAGGTGGTGGGTATGTATTTAATGGAAAGCTTATGCGGGGAGCGCATGGCAATGCATCTGAGCTTGGACACATGATCCCTAAAGACAGGCCTAGACCGACATTATTGAGTCTTGCTAAGGCCCTGGCTTGCCCTGTAGGGGATGTTACGAACGAATATATAGAATCGTTGTTTCATGCACAAGATGATCAATTTTTTTCATGGCTAGACGAAGCAATTGAGAATCTTAATGGGCCAGTTAATGCCATTGCTATCTTGATGGATCCGGAAGCTATCGTTTTGGGTGGCCGCTTCCCTACCGTTGTTACCAACTATGTCATCCGAAAATTGACAATAGAGGATTATGGGAGCTACTGGGAGTCAGTACCCAGGCCAGTATTAGTGCAAGCCAAAATCAAAGGAGAAGATGCCACTGTTTATGGTGCAGCTGCATTGCCTCTCTATGAGTATCTACTGCCAGATAATGCGGAATAACTGGGAGTGTAAGAAATTCTGTGTCAGGCCAGATTTAGCTGTCTCGGCATAACATCATAATTCGATGACGTCATCAAGCCGGTCTTCAAAAAAGATGGCGAGCTGTGACAGGGTGAGCCCCCAGTTTTGTATCGGCATCGTCCACTTCTTACTGGCATTCTGGATTACCGTTTCACTTACCCCATAAAAAAATATAACACATATATACGACCGGAGGCTGTAGTTCACCCGCTTTAGTGGACACATTCTTATAACTCAGGAGGTGGAGGGTGAGATGCACATAACGCTGATACTCGGAGCCGGATTAAGTCGCAACGGGACCATCAATCACCCGAACCCGGCCCCCTCTACCGAGATTTCTTCGCAGTCGCGAAGCAACTCTACCTGGACTGACCACCTCAGTACCGCTCGGCCGGCGCGTCATCTTTGAGTCCGTTGCCCAACATCGAGTGTGGATACCGTTTTATCAATAGAATCGAGCCAGCGACACCCGACAAAGATCTGCAATGTGGCTTGAAAAGCAAAACACCCTATGAGATTCTCCGATAAAAGATAGCCGCCTGATTTACGAAGTCAGCCGAGCTTCGAAATCGCACATTCTGAGTTCGTCCATCTTGCTCTGACACATTGTTGGGGGTGTATTGGTGAATATTCCAAGGCAATTCGGCCACCCATTCCAAAATTATCCGGCCACCGCTCCAAATTAATGCGGCCACCTATTCCAATTTAATCCGGCCACTATTCCAAAGAATCCGGCCACCTCCCACCAAGGTAGCTTTCCAGCATGGTTTAACCCTTAATGGCGCCTCATTGTTAGCAACGATAAGGAGCCTTTACTTGACGAGGAAACGGTTAATCATGAGGAATATTAAGGATGTGCTGCGTCTCCATTACACGACATCGCTCAGTCAACGCAAAATCGCCGAGCACAGCGGTATTGCGCGATCCTCCGTCCAGGAGTACATCGCTCGCGCCAAACGCGCGGGATTAACCTGGCCACTGCCTGAGGGTATTGACGATGTCGCCTTGGAGCAACAGCTGTTTGGCAATGAACACCGCAAGCCCCGCGGGCGTCCACTGCCGGATTGGTCAAAAATCCACCTGGAGCTGAAGCGGCCACACGTGACGATGTTCCTGCTGTGGGACGAGTACAAGACCAACTACCCGGAAGGTTATCAGTACAGTCACTTCTGTGGTCTCTACCGACAGTGGCTTGGGCGGTGCGATGTGGTGATGCGCCAAGAGCACCGGGCCGGTGAAAAGCTCTTTGTCGATTACGCCGGGCATACGATACCGGTCATCAACCGGCTGACCGGCGAGATCACTCAGGCACAAATCTTTGTGGCGGTGCTGGGAGCGAGCGGTTATACCTTTGCTGAGGCCACCGCCTCCCAATCCCTACAGGACTGGATCGGCTCCCATGTGAGGGCCTTCCGTTTTATCGGGGGCTGTGTCGAAGTGGTGGTGCCCGACAACCTGCGCTCAGCGGTTACTCAGCCGCACCGGTACGAGCCCCTGCTCAATGAGACCTATCAGGACTGGGCAGCCTATTACAGTGTCTGTGTCATTCCTGCGCGGGTACGAAAACCCCGTGATAAAGCCAAAGCGGAGCTGGGTGTACTCCTGGTGGAGCGCTGGATTTTGGCACGCTTGCGCAATCGCCAGTACTTTAGCTTGCATGAGTTGAATGCCGACATTACGGCATTGCTGGAGCGATTAAACCAGAGACCGTTCAAGAAAATACCCGGCAGTCGGGCGTCGCTGTTCGCCTCACTGGATAAGCCGGCACTGAAACCATTACCTACTCGACCCTATGAGTTTGCCCAGTGGCTGAAAGCGCGAGTTCACCCCAACTGCCACATTGAGGTGAAGCGCCATTACTACTCGGTACCCTATGCGTTAATCAAGCGCCAACTCGATGTCCGACTCACAGAGCACACTGTGGAAGTCTTCCACAAAGGCCAGCGGGTCGCAAGCCATGTGCGGAGCCGACAGCCCTACCAGTACACCACGCTCAAAGAGCACTTGCCGCCCCAGCATCGCCACTACGGTGACTGGACCCCGGAGCGCTTCCTGCGCTGGGCGGCAGATACGGGGGTCAACACCTACAAGCTGATCCGGGCGGTGCTGGAAGGGCGGCCGCACCCGCAACAGGCCTATAACAGTTGCTTCGGCATCATGCGCCTGGGTAAGGATTACGGCCCACAGCGCCTGGAAGCGGCCTGTTGCCGGGCGTTGGCGTTAGGAAGCCATACCTACCGCAGCCTCGAATCCATCCTTAAACACGGGCTCGATCAGCAGCCGTTACCCGAGCACGCTGAATCACCTGCGCCCAGTGAACACCGCAATGTACGCGGTGCCGATTATTACGGCCGTCAATCTTAATCTGAATACCAACGAGAGAAACCGTTATGCTAAACCATCCGACTTTGGAAAAACTGACCCAACTCCGCTTGCACAGTGTTGCCAAGGCGCTCACCGACCAACAAATGCTCAACAACTTGGAGTCCATGGACTTCGAGCAGCGCCTGGGGCTATTGCTCGATCGGGAGTTGACCGACCGAGAGAATCGGCGGCTGGCTCAGCGGTTGCGCAAAGCCACGATGCGCCACAATGCCTGCTTGGAAGACATTGATCTACGTACCACCAGGGGCTTGGATCGCACAGTCATCCTTAAGTTGGGGGAATGCCAGTGGATACAGAAACACCTCAACTGCCTCATCACGGGCCCGACCGGCATCGGTAAAAGCTATCTGGCGTGTGCGTTGGGCCATAAGGCCTGTCTGGAGGGGTATACCGTTAAGTACTACCGCCTGTCGCAGTTGCTCGAAGCCTTGGCAGTGGGGCACGGCGACGGCAGTTACACCAAGCTGATGACATCGTTACAGAAGATTGATCTGATTGTCATCGACGACTTTGGCGTAACCCCACTGACGGCACAAAATCGCCGTGATTTACTGGAAGTGCTGGAGGATCGCTTCAACAGAAAAAGCACCTTGGTTACCAGTCAGTTGCCGATCGAACAGTGGCACGACTATATCGGTGATCCGACACTGGCCGACGCTATCTTGGATCGATTGGTACACAGCAGTTACCAGCTGAATCTGCACGGAGAATCTATGCGGAAGAAGCTGTCTCCGTTGCGCAAAGAAGACGAATCAGAGACACTGTAAACGCCATGCCGGTCACCCTGGTAGGGGTGGCCGGATTATTTTGGACTCGCCGGCCGGATAACTTTGGATTAGGTGGCCGGATAATCTGGACTGAGTGGCCGGATTCTTTGGAATACGCAATTCACTCACTTGATTGGCAACAGAAGGACGACCAGCATGGCATCCATAACAAAGACACCGGAGGGTACCTACCGGGCACAGATTCGCAAAAAGGGTTACCGCACCATCTCCAAGAACTTCACCCGAAAAACCAGTGCCGAGCGTTGGGCTCGGCAGGTTGAGGTCGAGATGGAGAAAGGCATTTTCATCTCTACCACCGAGGCGGAGAGCACAACCGTCGGCGAAATCTTGAAACGTTACGAAGAAGAAATTGCACCGACCAAAAAATCCTACGCCGATATAAAGTGTCGCATCAAACTGCTTGATCAACAGTTCGGTCACTTTACCCTGGCGGCGCTAACTTCTTCCCAAATTAAAGACTACCGGGATGAACGCTTGAAAACTCGCAAGGAAGAAACCGTGCGCAAGGAACTTGGCGTACTCAACCGGGTGTTGGAATTTGCCATCAAGGATTGCGAAATCCACCTCCCAAAAGGGAACCCCATGAAAAATGTGCGGATGCCACCCAAAGCCAAGGGGCGCGAGCGTCGCCTCTCCCACGGCGAAGAACAGAAATTTCTGGAAGCCGTTCGGGATTACGGCGGCTACCTTCCTTATATAGTGATATTCGCGCTGGAAACCGGAATGCGACGCGGGGAAATCGCTCGCCTGCAACGGAAAGATGTCGACCTCAAAAAATGTACTGCCATCGCCCGAAATACTAAAAATGGTGAGGACCGCACGATTCCGCTTTCAAGCAAAAGCATTGAAATACTACGGCAGTTGCCGCGCGATATTAAAGGTCAAGTATTCCCGATACGAGCCGACTCCATTACCCAGGCGTTTGACAGGTGCCGACAACGCGCCGGAATAAAGAACCTGCGGTTACATGACCTTCGCCACGAAGCCACCAGCCGCTTCTTTGAAAAGGGGGTAAATATAATGGTGGTGTCCAGCATTACCGGTCACAAAGACCTTGGCATGCTCAAACGCTATACCCATCTGCGTCCGGAAGACCTGGAAAAAAAAGCTTGGTTGATTTGAGATTAGGCAGGCCTATTCGGCCTGCCAGTCAATATATTCCAAAACGGGGTGACCTTTTAACTTGCGGATGGCACTGCGCACAATTCTGCTGCTTTGGCGAAGCCTGGCATAATGCTCTTCCGTCATCAATGCCAGTTCCTTTTCATAGTCATGGGCGGCTCGCTTAAAGCAGCTTTCGGTATAACCTTTTTGGGTGGGCCGTATATTTTCCTTGATGACATGCCCTGCCCCCGTGGGACGCCGATAGGCAAACCTAAAGGTATTACTACCGCCATCCTGCCGAACAAACGAGTTGATATATCCGTAAGACTCCCCCAGATCTTTGAACGACCGCTTGCCCTCGTGATAACTATCGCAGTGTATTTTACCTTCAAGATATGCCTGTAAGTGAGCCAGCTCCAGAAGCGCGATTGCTGTGCGTAAGGTCTCAATCGAGGCTCTGCGCACCGCAAATGGCTCAAGATGCGCACGTCCTTCTGGCTCACCCTCTGCCAATGCTTTTACCGATTCGATATCCTGCAAATTCATCGGCGGCCTCCTTGTGTTCTGATGGAAGTTTCCACTCGAGTGCTGGCAATCCAGGCATCCACTTCGTCGCGACGAAACATGCGCCGTTTTCCGATTTTGTAACTCGGTGGCATAGCGCTGCCATTACTCAAGCGGTTTTGCAGGGTTCGTTTTGACACACCAAACTCCTGAGCCAACTGTTCAATAGTTATCCACTTCATGATTTCTCCTATATCCATACGATGCGTTATCGGTAGAAATCATGCTCACACAGAAGCAGCGAAATCCCCTTCTATAGAAACCACCATAAAGGGGCTTTATGCTCGGATTGGGCAGTAATTATGATAAAAATAGAGAAACTTAGAAATCAGGCTGTCAGACCGGTTAGCTGATTTCTCTGGCAAAAAGATGGCTTTGGCACTTGGGGCAACGTAAACCATGACTAAAATCATGCATCCACTCAACGTGACACATAATACATTGATAGCGTACCGGGTCTCTCTTGACCACTTGCGGTTTCTGTTCGATGGGTGAATCGGGGCGATGGCTATTCCGCTGAGCGACGTATCTACTCGACTCCGGCCTGGCACAACGGTGATCTCGCTTCGCTTTTTGTAGAACTGACACAGTTTTCGGATGGAAGCGCCAAGCTCTTTCGCCTGCTTTTAAAAGGAATGCCAAAACCGCATCAGAAAAACGAAGATTACGATCACTTTTCAGCGCCGATACTGAAAAGCTGTCACAATCCAATTCCAAAAGTGCAGCCTTTTTCTCCTGAAGGCTATTTTCGTCAATTATGATAGGCGGCTTACCTTTGTACACTAAATCCACAAGGATCGGATAACCACCCACCTCAAGCAGCAAATCCACATGATGACCCAACGCTTTCGTACTCGCTTGAGCACTATCAATGACGTTGCTCGCCCCTCGGCTGATCTGTAGAAAATCATAGTCCCCGCAACAGGGATAGTGCTCCATCACTTCTAAGGGCGGCGTTTCGAGAATCCTACCAACCGCTTGAGCTGCAACTTCGCGCACCATCATGGCAACAGCTAGCGCAGAGTTAAACGGACACTCCTCTTCAGGCTTCGCGTCTTTATGACGCGAGTCGTGGGCGAAGTGATAGCGCTTTTCTTTCGGGTGACGAGACAATAAGGGCGCTTTACAACCTGGACACAAACAGTTGCAGGCGCGCCCTTTCGGCGCATCCTCGGGTTCGACAATCTCTCCGGTGACCTTGTGAACTCCAAACGGAATCAGCAGCTCACTCATTCATTCCGCATCCTTTCGGATATGCCGCAGCATATCTGCCGTTTGAATTATCCTTCCTCACGCCACTGAAATTCCGCTTTCAGTGCGGCAACACTCCGGCTCAGTTCGATGGCATCGTGAGGTATTAACAGGTACGCCCAGGGCTTGCCACCACATTTCGCCGCATGCTCATTAGCAAACCGACACCACCTGGCCGCTGCTTTCGCTTTTTGCTCCACTTCACCCTGCTCCATTTGGGTTGATCGCTTCGGTTCCATCATCAAGTAGGCCTCGGTGGTTTCCACTACAAAATCCGGCTCATAGTTCTTGCCATTGATATACTCAATACGGAACTGGCCGGAGGCAGGCTTCATCCACTTGATAACACTGTCATCGGATTCCAGAATCTGCGCCAGCCTTAACTCCCCCTCAA
Source organism: Cellvibrionaceae bacterium (assembly GCA_050290225.1). Lineage (GTDB taxonomy): Bacteria > Pseudomonadota > Gammaproteobacteria > Pseudomonadales > Cellvibrionaceae > JBNKHG01. The sequence continues at coordinate 72,856 of JBNKHG010000030.1, read as the reverse complement.
CCGAATCAAATTTCTGGAAGGGATAACAACAACGGTTAAAGCCGGTAAATAGCATTTGCTTAACCCGCTGCTTGTTCTCGACAGGTGCGCGATAGTCTCGCGGTTTCTCGCCCGCCGCCAAATTGAAGGTGGCGGGGCGAAGCACTTCAAAACCCTGAGTGACTTTTCCTACATAATCGGTCGGCGTACGCCATTCATGCTGCTGCATCTGAGCCCAGATAAAGTCTCGAATCTGCTTTTGCCAATAGATCAGGACATTCTCCACTTTGTCCCGATCCTTATTCAGGTAATTTTGATCCGAACGACGACCTGAAACGCCAACTGATAGAGAAGATCGGCATGCTCATCATAATCAATGGCATCAATCTCCATCAGGCTGCGAACAATATAATCTTCCAGTCGCTTTTCTTTGGCTTCCTGATTTTCCCATTGAATGCGATTGGTCTTATTATCTTCCAGGTGGCGCAACAGGATTTCCTGCGCAATGGGCTGAAAGTTAATTTTATCTTACCCGGTCAATTCAAAATTTTCAAACCCATAGTTAACTTCACGGGTAGGCAATACCGTGATCTGTGGAATGTCAATGGTTAACGCAACCAGCTTATCCGTAACGTTATTAACGATCTCTGCCACTGAGTCATCGGTGAGTTCGGATTCGTCCTCCATACCTTCCAGAGAGGCCTGCTGCGGAATAGATTGCCTAACCACACGTTGTACCCGCTCCAGCACTTTGCTTTTTACGGCTTCATTGCCCAGATCTTTTGAGGAGGTTAGGCGAGTGGACTCTTCTTCAATGACCTTAAAGGTAATCTCAGCCACCTTGGCACGACGCGCATCCAATTGAGGCACATGATAGCCAGGGTGCTCCTCTCTGATTTCCTGATCGTTGTTGGTTGCAGGCCTGCCGGTGACAGCAATCTCAGCGATGGACGGTGTTGTGATGACCTGTGGTCGTCGCTCGGGAATATCGGCGGTTTCGTCATCCCCGATATACACAGTTTTGCGAATAATCGATTCTTCATCGTTCGCCCGGTCGATAATATCCTGGTAGCGATCATGGGCGATGATGGTCAGCCGATCAACAGATTCAACGCCGGTGCGCTTACCGTAGGGAAGCCGCAGCCCCCGGCCAATGGTTTGTTCCGTTAGAATTTCCGAAGCCGATGCGCGCAGGGGCACGATGGTATAGAGGTTGGTGACATCCCAACCTTCCTTCAGCTTATTCACATGGATAACGATTTCCGTGTCTTTGTCGTGCTCTACAGCCAGCAAGCGCTGCATGGCTTCGTCTGATTCCTCACCACTTTGATTGGAGTGGACCTCGATGACTTTGCCCTTGTAACGCCCGTCAAATAGGGCCTCGACAGTTTCTTTGAGTTGGCTGGCATGTTGGGTGTCCTGCGCCACCACCAGCATAAAGGGTTTAACTGGTTTGCCGCCTGTGTTGCGAGCGTAAATATCCAGTTCGGCCTTTACGTACTCGTGATGGTGAATGCCGTCTTCCAGTTTGATTTGTTCCAGTTGCACCTGACTGTAATCGGCCACACGAAAATCCCGGCGGGTTGCTACAGCGGGAATCTTTACATAGCCATAGTTAAGAGCACTGGCCAGAGGATAATGGAAGACAATGTTGTTAAAGTCCCTCGGTCTTGCACCGGTGGTTTTTGGCGTAGCTGTTAGCTCCACACCAAATACCGGCTTAAGGTCATTGATGGCCTTGGCGCCGGCGCTGGCATAATAGCGGTGGGCTTCATCCATAAACACCACCAGGTCCGGCAAATCCGCCAGATAATCGAAGTAAGATTCACCGATACATTCCTGGAGCCGCCGAACCTTGGCAACATTGGATTTGGCGGCACCTTTCTTGTTTTCCTTCGCGTTGATCTTGGAGATATTGAACACATTTATATGGGGCGCGGTTTCATAGGCCAGCAAGTCTCCGGTCAGGGTCTGAGGCACCGCATAGTCCAGACGAACCCCTCGACCATCCTCGTAGTCCTCGCCGGTGATCACCACAGGCGGCGTTTGAGCGATTTCCGGAATACCCGCGAACACGTATTTTGGGGTACCCAGGGTAAAGTCTGCTTTCAACTTCTCGTAAATCGTAAGGTTGGGAGCCAACACAAAAAAGTGGCGGCTTCTGCCGGTAAGGTATAGCCAGGCGATCATGGCCCCCATCAAGCGGGTCTTGCCCACCCCGGTGGCCAGCGCGAAACAAAGAGATGGGAAGTCCCGCTCGAACTGTTTTACCGTAGGGTACTGGCCTTGCACCACCTCCAACCATCGGTTTAGATCAGGATCTTTAGAAAGCTCCATCTGATTCAGAATATCCGCCAGAATGTTCAACGAGTCTCGCTGCGGATCACGCAGCGAGAGACGGGCCGAGATCTGATTGGCAACTTTTACAGCATTTTTATTCATCGAAAACGAATCCTTCATCCCGTCTTATTCTTCTGATAATTCTTTTGACTGTTTCTCTGACTCAGGTGCTTCTTCAGATTCGTCTTCGCCTAGATCAACTTTATCCTGCTCCTCTTCTTCATCAGGCAATACATTCAACGAGAAGCTGTAGTCATCGTGATCCCACTCGCACTTGTGCAAAATGGCTTGCGGAATTTTCTTTAGCGTTAGATTGGGGAATTGATCGGCATCTGCCATAAAAGCCTTGCAGCAAATTATCAAGGATCGGTCTTTGCCCACCTCATCACTGATTACTTTTAGCTGATCCTGGCTGAGGCTGCCGGTGGTGACGTAAATAAAGTCTGTTTCGGTACTGTAGCCATGCATCCAGAAGTGCTTCTGACTCGGCGCGTAGGTAAAGCCCATATGCTTGCACATCGCCTCAGATAACATTTCGGCGTTGTATTCATTATTGATAATCCAGTTGCCCCAGTTGTCTTTTTTGAGCAAGGAGGGTGCCAGCCTGAAATAGCGGTAACCGCCACCGCCTTGCCAATTGACAGACTTGGAAATACCGCCTTGGTCTTCTCCATCAATGACTTTTTTCAAACGCGGCACGATATGAGTTTCGCAGTGATTGCCAAGTTCGACCATAATCCAGCGACGCCCCATTTTATGGGCAACGGCACCAGTGGTGCCGGAGCCAGCGAAAGAATCAAGAACAAGATCACCCTGTTTTGTGCATAACTCCAATACTCGTCGCACTAAAGCCTCTGGTTTCTTCCCTTGCGGAAACCTAACACCACCTTCTTTCGTTAAGTTGTTTAAAGGAAACCCATCCCAGTATGTGCCCAGCTTTTCGAATCTTAAAAGCCTATTTCCCCTCTTTGTACAAATGTCTCTCAACCACGCAATCAAGTCTCTATTTCGACCTTTGTAATACAATGTGGTCAGCTGGCCTTTGGATCGGCCTGACCTTGGTACGTATTCAATACTCAAAAAATCTCCCGCATCTACTGTCGCATCCATTACACGAGTTCTAATGGAACTCTGGGCATTTGTATCTCTAAAAATGTGTTTATAATACTTGGCGTAGCAAGCCTCCTCATCCAAACTATCTTGGGCCATTAAATCTTTAATAGTCTTAAACTCAAACCCAATGTGCTCGTATATTTTTATTTCTTCACCGGAGCCATCATGTATGGTTTTAAGAAATTCTTTTTTTCCGTAATTTGTAATGACACGAGTATACTTCCAGCTTTTTCCCTCATCTCTCATCTCGTATATCAAATCAAATAGATTTTCTTCCTCATACATCTCGTTGAACCTGGTAAACGAATTTCTATCCTTTGTATATACGAGAATATATTCAATATTCTTCTTTAGCTTTTTGTCCTCACCACCACCACTGGCGCCAGAAGTTTGCTTCATTTTTACGCTTATCTGGTTAAGAAAATTACCTCGTCCAAAAACTTCATCACACAACACCTTTGCATAAGCAGCTTCATCATCATTAAGTTGACAGAAAAACACTCCGTCATTCATTAATAATACTTTAGGTTCTTCAGAAAAATTTGTGGGTTGTTATGATTCATGTTTTGGTAACGACGTCTCGTTCGTGCCAGGAGCGGTCTTTTTTTCGGTTTGGTTTTTAACGACGAGACCGCCGAGAGGAGACAGGGGTGTTGACGCCGCGCGGGAGGGCTATCCCTGCCCTCACGCGCTACCGTGGACGTCCTGTCCACTGCTTACAACACCCCTGTCTCCTCTCGGCTCAGAACTCCGACATTAACGGCGTCGCTGCTCTTACCCGCCTTGGAAAAACCATTTAAAGTGTATTCAATGCTAGGTGATAGGTCTGGTGCGAGGTAAGTCTTTCAGAACCGTGCGCCCCATCGGACCGCGCTCGGGGATGTCGCACAGGAATCCCAGGGAGAGGGTTACGGCGTGTCCTGAAAGGCTCTGCACACCCCCTTTACTCAGCACTTCGATAGTTACACCCTGCCAAATGCAGAGTCGCTGTTTGGGTGTATTATATTAGTCTTTATTTTTCCGATGTTAGGCCCCGCCAGGGGTACCCTCCTCTGATCTTTCAGGACGCGTTTATGCGCTCAGGTTTTTTCGACGTTTTTAAGCGAGGACTGTTTGAGTCCCAATTTTTTGCGCGCTTTTTGCGCAAAAAATGGTCGAGTTCCGCAGCAGTCGAAAAAACCTGAGCGCATGCGGCCGATCAGAGGAGGGTACCCCTGGCGGGGCCGCGGTGTGGCAATCGAGGATTAAGAACGCCCAAAGGCCAAAAACCAAGAAGGGGACTACGTCCAACCTCAATGGCACCCGCACAGTTTCGCTTGAGGTCAAGTCACAACTGGACACAGTGTCGCTCGAAAAGGCGCCACGGGAAAACGTCCGCTCCTGGCACTTTACTGACTATCACATCGTGCCTAAACCTTCTAATAAATGATATCCGAATAATATTTACCGACCTACCACAAAAAGATCTTGAATTTCAACAGGTTAATAGACTCTCGAACCATATCATACCCACGGATTATTCAGAGGAACCTAAAAAAGCAGCCCAATGGCTGCTTTTTTTACCTCTATTCTGTAATCCACTTAAACCGGACTCAGAATGTGTAGCCGGATTCCTCGTGCAAGACGATATCCAGACCCTGGGTTTCTTCATCCCGGGTAACGCGAAGACCGTCGGTCAATACACCGGTTATCTTCAGCAATACATAAGTCGCCACAAGCGTGTAGACAAAGGTTGCCACCACACCGATGGCCTGCACCTCCAACTGGGCCGAAATGCTGTCGATGCCGTCAGCAAAGCCCTGGCCACTGAAGACGCCCAGATCGGGTGAAGCGAAAATTCCAGCCAACAGGGTCCCCAGAATCCCCCCAACACCATGCACCGGAAAAACATCCAGGGAATCATCGATTACCAACTTGCGCTTGATCAGCTGTGTGCAATAAAAGCAGACCACACCGGCCGTCAGCCCTATCACCAGGGCACCACCGGGGCCAACATACCCTGAACAGGGTGTGATGGTCCCCAGACCGGCAACCATTCCGGTAACAATCCCCAAAACACTCGGCTTACGAAACTTGACCCACTCAATGGCCATCCACGCCAGGGAACCCGCAGCCGCTGAAATATGTGTCACCAACATGGCCATGGCGGCATCGCCGTTGGCCGCCAGTGCGGAACCGGCGTTGAAACCGAACCAGCCCACCCAGAGCATACCCGCACCGGTGACCGTCATGGTCATGTTATGCGGGGGCATTGCAGTAGTGGGAAAACCCTCGCGATTGCCGATTGTCAATGCCGCCACCAGCGCAGCCACACCGGCCGTGATATGGACCACGGTACCACCCGCAAAATCCAGCAATCCCATATCACCGAGCCAACCGCCCCCCCAGACCCAATGACAAACGGGTGCGTATACCGCCAGAAGCCAAAAGGTACTGAATATCAATAGTGACGAGAATTTCATGCGCTCGGCAAAGGCCCCTACGATCAGTGCCGGGGTGATCACTGCAAACGTCATCTGAAACATGGCGAACAGACTTTCGGGAATATCACCGGACAGAGAATCTTCGTTAACCGCAGCAAGGAAGACATTGCTGAGATCGCCGATCCAGTTATTACCTTCACCGAAACTGAGGCTGTATCCACCGATCAGCCACAACAGCGACATCAGACAGGCTATAGCGAAACATTGCATCAATACCGAGAGAACGTTTTTGGACCGCACCAGCCCTCCGTAAAAAAGTGACAGACCGGGCAGTGTCATAAACAATACCAGCGCGGTGGATGCGAGAATCCAGGCGGTGTTACCACTATCGACGCCCTCGCTCGCCCACGCCATTTGCGGCGAAAAAAGGGTGGCAATCAGTCCCGCAGCCCCCAAGGGACCCGTGACTCCTGAGAGTTTTTTCATTGTGACTCCTAATCATCTCAGCCGTTGTTCGGCCTTGTTTTCTTGGTTTTTATACTGACTGGTGTCGAACACTAAGGTCTGTGCCTGATCTTCCTTCAGGCCTCTCATTGAGAGGTGCCCCTGGCAAAAAGCCGTTAAACGATTCTGTCGACCTGAATTCCCCGGAACGACAGCATTCATCTGCACTGTTTTGGAATCATTCAACACATTACAATCAGCAAGCCCCAAAAAGCAGCAGGATTCATGCCCAAAAATAAACCTTTATATTTCAATAGATTACACAATTTAATTCCAAAATGATGCGCAAAACAGCCCCATATTGGTGCAACACGGAATATATATGCACCAATTTAAATCACATGCACTAAGCCATGAAATATTATGGTGCGCATTTTCCGGAGACTATCGAAACCAACGCCACAACCAAAACAGCCACGCCCGTTTTCTGAGAGCACTGATGGCTTCCGCATCCTCGCCATAGGCGGCTCTCTGATAGAGTCCGGTAATAGCTTCGATATCTGACTTGAGCCCAGGGCGCTCGGTGATTGCCCGAGCGGCAAAATCCCGGGCGCCTTCGCCCCGGCGGCGCACTACCCCCATGGCCATCAACGCGCTACAAAAGCGCAAGTAGTGTTTAACCACGGGATCCAGCTGACGCCGCCCCTGCCACCAGAGCCACAGTGCGATTACCCCTAACAGGCCACCTCCGCCACCCACCAGCAGCAACGCAATCCGCCAGGCGTCATCCCCCCCCAGCCAACGCTGAAAGAAAGACAACTGGGCCTGATCATCGTAGTTCATCACCCAGGTATGCCAATTGTAGTTAAGGTCATCCCAGCGCAATCGAAAACTGTTGAGCAGTGCAATATGCCGATAACGTTCCAGAGAAAAGGCACTCGCCAACAAACGGGATTCCGCTGCCCCCAGGGCTTCGGCAATACCCCGCTCGATTCGACTTGGCGCCACAGCCGCAGTGGGATCGATTCTGACCCAACCCTGGCCCTCCAACCAGACTTCAGCCCAGGCGTGGGCATCGTATTGGTAGACAAGCAGGTATTCATCCAAAGGGCTGCGCTCCCCCCCCTGGTACCCCACCACGACCCTGGCCGGGATACCTGCTGCACGCATAAAGAAAACAAAACTGCTGGCAAAATGCTCACAGAATCCGCGTTGGGTCTGCCACAGGAATTCATCCACACTGTGACGACCCAGCTGAGGCGGTTCCAGGGTATAGGTAAATTCCCGGTTATAAAAAGCCAGCAGACGCTGTATTAACGCTTCCGGCGTGGGGTTTTGCTGACGCCAGCGTTTGGCAATCCTACGGGTCACCGGGTTGTATCCCCTAGGCAGCATCAACTCGCGGCTACGGTGATCGGGTGACAAATAGTACTTTTCCAAGCGGTAATCCAGAGCGGAGGTCAACCGGTATTGCATCCGTTTTCTAACCGGCTCACGGGTGATAAGGCGAAAGTCACGGGTCAAACCGATCCTGGGGGCTTTGGGGCCTCGGGCAAATGCCAGGTTACCGGGGAGAGACACCGGTAGCGATAAACCATAGAGCCAAGGTTGTTGAGTTGCCTCGAGAATGACTGAGTAACCAACAGGATCGCTGACGGATTGCGCCAATCGGCGCCAGGGTTCGGGCGTACCATCAGCCCAATCCACGGGATTTTCGGCGGGATAGTCAGACATCTCCGCCTGGCTCCAGCGCCGACCATCAAAACGGGAAAAAACCAGCCCGCGCCAGTAAAGCCGGTCTGCACTGGGAATGTCTCCGTCGAATACCGCCCTGAAGGCCAAACCGCCTGAACGGGACAAACGGCTAAAATCGCCCGGCGACATAGAATCACTAACGCCTGTCTGTGCCGCATGTCGCTGGTAAGGCACCGCCCACAAGGCACCGATACGTGGCATCACCAAAAACAGCAGTAACATCAACGGCACAGCTTGCAGCACCAAACGTGTGGCTGCGGCAAAACTGTGACTGACGTGATTGTGACCCTGGGATTGATGGATGCCGAGCAAAGCGGTGGTCAATAACACCAGAGTCAACAAACCGTAGAGTGTCGCCAGCAGGGTTTGACTCAGCAGGAATTGGGTAGCGGCGACAAAATAGCCCAGGAATATCACGACCAGGGCGTCGCGCCGTCGATGGATTTCCAGGAGTTTGAGCAAAAATGCCGAAATCAGGAGCGCGATCATCGGCTCCATACCCAACAGGCGACCGTAACCCACCTTTAAACTAACGGCGACCAATACGACCAGCAATAGCTTTAACCAGTGTCCCGGGTAGCGCCAGGCACCGCGATAAACCTGAATGCGCCACACGAACACCAGTACACCACCGACAATAATACCGAGTGGCAAGTGTTGCAGATGAGGGAGAATCACGGCGGTCTGCGCCGCCAGCAACCAGAGCAGACTATTTCGGGGAATCTGATAGATCAGTTTCATACCTTCGCCTCCCCCGGTGACGTTGCCGACCTAAAACAGCGCCAGCGCCCGCAGGCATTGATGCTTATGCTCAAGTCCGGAGGCCGGAGTAATCTCGACGCCCGGCAGCCGTAAACCGTATTCGTCATGGGTCTTGGCCAACGTCATCACCCAATAGCAAAGCCTCGACAGGCGCTCCTCGGTGGGGAGTCCCGGCAGGCAATCCCAATCGACCCAACGACTGGGTGCGAGATAATCGGCGAAGTCCTTGAGGTAGAGCCCCTGCCCCCTGGCATAGTGTTTCCATGCCACATGACGCAGGGAGTGTCCGGGTTGATAGTCCCGGAGGCCGGCAAAATCTTCAGTACCGGCTTCCTGGGGCTGATGCCCCTCCCCCTGTTGAGCACCCATTAACGCCGGCGATCCGGCCACTGCCGGGGCGGGATACACCAGGGCTTTCAGATCCAGATCTAACCAGGTCCAGACGCGAATCAAACCCAAAGGATAATAGGTTTCCACCAATAGACGTCCCGGATGCAACCAACCTCGCCTGGTAGATGGCACAAACAATTTTGCCCGGAACTCGCTGTTTTCAATCAAATCGACCGTGGTAACGGTCACCTCTCTCCCGGCACGACGAAAGGCCAGTTGGATATTTTCATGGCGCTTGCTGGGCCGACGACTCAACAGCACCTGGAACTCCACCGGTTCTCCGGCAAATGCGGCGTGTGCAGAAATACCCGTCACTGTAATGCCGGAAAGGTTGTTAAAGGTGTGAATAATGGCCACCACGAACATGCTGGTCATCAGGTAGGCGAGAGACAGCGCTAAATTATTATCGTAGTTGGTGCCCAATAACCAGATCAGCAGACTAACCAGCAGGTAACCAAAGCCAGCCGCAGAGGGGATCACCAGCAGGCGAAACCGATCCAGGGTCACCTCCCGGGTCGGTGGTAAGCGCCGGCGGATCCAGCGCCAGAAGCTTCGCTGCAAGAACGCCTCAACCACGTTCATCCACCTGCTGCCATCACGGGTCAGGCCTCTATAATATCGACAGTATTCAACAGATTGTTGACCAGCGCATAACCGGTTTCATCGCCATAATCGGCGGCATCGCGAATACGATGCCCGACCACCGCTGGCATCACCGCCTGTATATCTTCCGGTATCAGGAATTTACGCCCGTGCATGACAGCCCAGGTTTTAGCACATTGCAGCAACGCCAAGGCTCCCCGCGGCGACAAACCGTACGAAAACTCCGGTGCAGTGCGCGTGTAATGCACCAGTCGCTGGAGGTAATCGAGCACGTTCTCCGACACCTGAATAGCGTTGGCCGCACGGCGCATAGCCTGCAACTGCTCGGGCGAGATACAGGGGTTCAGGTGCGCCAACTGGGCGCGGGAATCCATCCCCAGAAACAGGGCCCGTTCAGCCTGGGGATCAGGATATCCCAACTGGATACGCATCAAAAAACGATCCAATTGCGATTCGGGCAGCGGGAATGTACCCGATTGACTGACCGGGTTTTGGGTTGCGATAACGAAAAAGGGGTCCGGTAGAGGACGCGTCTGCCCATCCAGGGTAACCTGCCCCTCCTCCATGGCTTCCAGTAAAGCACTCTGGGTTTTGGGTGTGGTTCGATTGATCTCGTCGGCCAGCAATACCTGAGTGAACACCGGACCGGGGTGAAAGGTAAATGCCCCGTTGCGCTTATCAAAAACCGACACCCCGAGAATATCGGCGGGCAGCAGGTCGCTGGTGAACTGAATACGGTTGTAGCTCAGGCCCAACACATTGGCCAGGGCGTGGGCCAATGTGGTTTTACCCATACCGGGCAGGTCCTCGATCAACAAATGTCCCTTTGCAAACAGGCAGGCCAAAGCCAATCGAATCTGCTGCTCCTTACCGAGCAGCACCCTACCCACCTCAGCTACTGCCTGCTCAATAATTTTTTGCATCAATGCCTCTTACGCATGCACCCTCGCCTACCTAGAGCGCGTCCAAGCCCCGCTGTAAATCGGTTTTTAAATCCTCCACAGCCTCAAGTCCCACCGCGACACGTATCAGATTGTCGCGGATTCCCGCCTCAGCCTTCTCCTCCGGGGAAAGACGACCATGGGTGGTGGTTGCGGGGTGGACGATGGTGGTTTTGGCATCCCCCAAATTAGCCGTGAGCGACATAATCTGTGTCGCATCGATAAAGCGCCAGGCGGCCGCCTTGTCTCCCCTGACCTCAAACGACAGAACGCCACCGTAGGCGCGCTGCTGTTGGGAGGCCAGACCGTGCCCGGGATGTGAAGCCAGCCCGGCATAGTAAACCCGCTCGATTTGGGATTGCGCCTGCAGCCACTCGGCAATAGCGAGTGCATTGACCGAGTGGGCTTCCATACGCAGGCGCAGGGTTTCCAGACCCTTGAGGAAAACCCAGGCATTAAACGGGCTCATTGTGGGACCAGCAGAGCGGATAAAGGCCAGAACTTCATCGGTGTACTGTTTGGCTCCAACGACCACGCCCCCCACACATCGACCCTGCCCGTCCAGGTATTTAGTGGCTGAATGCACCACCAGGTCCGCGCCTAATTCCAGGGGACGCTGCAACGCCGGGGTGCAAAAGCAATTGTCCACCACCAGCAAACAGTCGTGCTGTTTTGCCAGGCTCGACAACTGTCCGAGGTCCGCCACTTCACACAGCGGATTCGAGGGGGTTTCCAGAAACAGCATTTTCGTGTCGGGAGTGATCGCCGATCGCCACTGCTCATAGTCGGTGAGGGCGACAAAACTGACCTTCACACCAAACTTCTGCAGGTATTTGTTGAAGAGTACGGTGGTCGTGCCAAACACGCTGCGCGAACACACCACATGATCCCCGGCGCTGAGCAATGCCATACAGGTACTGAGTATGGCCGCCATACCTGACGAAGTGGCGACAGCAGCTTCCGCGCCTTCAAGGGCCGCAATGCGGTCCTGAAAAGTGCGCACGGTGGGATTGGTATAGCGCGAGTAAACGTTGCCTTCCTGCTCGCCGGAAAAACGCGCCGCCGCTTCGGCCGCATTGGCAAACACATAGCTGGAAGTGGTGAAGATGGCTTCGCTGTGCTCGCCTTCGTGACTGCGCAACTGACCGGCCCGAACTGCCAGAGTATCCAACTCCGCGGTGGCTAAGGCCTCTGCCAGAAGGTGCTCGCGATTCTCACTCATAGTCTTCGATTATCCCGGTTTATAGTTTCTCTGTGATTAGCCAGCAAGATAGGCTCTCAGCCGACAAATAGCAATCGCCCCAACAAAAAAGGGTGCGCCCTTGCGCACCCTTTTCAGAAAAAGATCAGGCAATGGCAGGATCTACCCCGCTTCACTCATATCGTTGTGTAAACCAATAACGGCATTCTCACCACTGTCGATGGTGGAGTCGCTTACTGACTTGACCGCATCGTTGCGAGCAGCGTCCAGGCTATCCAGATAGCTTTGGTCTACGTCGCCCGTGACATATTCACCGGTAAAAACGGCGCAATCAAACCGCTTCACATTAGGGTTCCCTTCCGCTGAGGCGGCCACCAGATCCTCGAGATCCTGGTATATCAACCAATCAGCACCGATTTCCCGGCAGACCTCCTCGTCAGTACGACCGTGGGCAATCAATTCCCTGGCCGAAGGCATATCGATACCGTAGACATTGGGATACTTCACCGCTGGCGCCGCCGAAGCGAAATAGACTTTGGCGGCACCGGCATCGCGGGCCATTTGAATAATCTGCTGGCAAGTGGTGCCGCGCACAATAGAGTCATCGGCCAACAGCACGTTCTTGCCCTGGAACTCCAGTGAGATGGCATTCAGCTTTTGTCGCACAGACTTCTTGCGTTGGTGCTGCCCGGGCATAATAAAGGTGCGGCCAATATAGCGGTTTTTTACCAGGCCTTCCCGGAACTTGACGCCCAAGGTCTGGGCCAGCGCCTGTCCGGCGACACGGCTGCTGTCGGGGATGGGGATCACCACATCAATATCGTGATTGGGCCGCTCACGCAGAATCTTCTCCGCCAGCTTTTCGCCCTGGCGCAGACGGGCCTTGTAGACTGAAATGCCGTCCATGATTGAGTCCGGACGGGCAAAATACACATGCTCGAATATGCAGGGGGTCAGCGATGGTTTATCGGCACACTGACGTGAATGCATCTCACCATGCACGCTGATAAACAGGGCTTCACCAGGTGCGATATCCCGTTCCAGTTTATAGCCCAGTACGTCCAGGGCCACACTTTCCGAGGCGATCATATACTCGGGTCCCTGCGGTGTTTGTCGCTTGCCAAACACCAGCGGACGAATACCATTGGGATCGCGAAACGCTACCAGCCCATAGCTGGCCACCAGCGCCACACAGGCGTAACCACCACGTACGCGTTGATGCACCCCCTGAACCGCCGCGAAGATATCGTCCGGCGTCGGCTGCAATTTCCCAAGGCGCTGCAACTCGTGGGCAAACACATTGAGCAGCACCTCCGAATCCGAATCCGTGTTGACGTGACGCAGATCGGCTTTGAAAAGGTGCTCACTGACTTCATTGGCATTCGTCAAGTTGCCGTTATGGGCCAGACCGATACCGTAAGGGGAATTGACGTAAAAGGGTTGCGCCAGTGCCGGGCCGGAACTGCCCGCGGTGGGATAGCGCACGTGCCCGATGCCAAAGTTCCCGATCAACCGCTGCATATGGCGAGTACGGAATACGTCTCTCACCAGGCCATTGGCCTTCTGCTGGGCCAGCTTGCCTTCGTGGCATGTCATAATTCCCGCAGCATCCTGGCCACGATGTTGCAGCATGGTTAATGCATCGTATAGCTGCAAGTTGACATCGCTTTTACCCACAATACCGACAATGCCACACATATATGCCTTACCTCAGCCCGTTCACTGGTTAATTGGAGTACTCAAAACAATTGTAATATTCGTTGCGTAAGATAGCTCGCCGTTTGACGGGACCAATCTTCAAACGTTAGAAACTGTGGAATCAACACCGACTGCTGCCACCAGGGATCCTGTGCCACCGGCAATACGCGCGGTAAAAATATCAAGATGGCCATCACGACTATGGCGCCTCGCGCCAGGCCAAACAGCATGCCGAGCAAACGGTCGGTCCCCGATAGGCCGGTCATACGCACCAGTTCGCCGAGCAGGTAGTTGACCATGGATCCAACGATCAAGGTGCCCAGAAACAACACGCCAAATGCCACTGCCTGGCGTAGCGACGGCGTCTGGATACTGTCCATCAACAAGACCGTCATCTGATCCCGGAACAACATTGCCACCACGAAGGCGGCCGCCCATATCACCAGGGACAAGGCTTCTTTTATAAAACCGCGCTTGATACTGATCAGGCCGGAAACAGCCAGAATCACGAGAATGGTCCAATCAGCCCAATTCATACTTTGATGGATTGCCCTGTTTCGTATTTAAACAAATGCTTTTAAATCAAGCACTTGTGGCACTTTCCCAAAAAATGCGTTAAGAAAAGGCCGGATAAGATCCGCATTTTACCAGAGCCTCCGGCAGGCAAGATAGCCCTCAATCTGTCACATCTGTTAGTTCAGGGCCTAAATTTTAGCACCATGGACTCCACCCGGTGCTCCCGGTCCAGCTCCTCCTTGATAGCCAGGGCACGCTGTTTATCCAGTTTAGGGCCCACAAACACCCGGGAGGTCGCTCCTTTGCTGGTCGTTGCCGTGCGCACAAAAGCCTTATAGCCTTCTCCCGACAACTGGTCGCGCAACGCCTCCGCCCGATCCAGGGATTTAAAACTGGCCACCTGTACCACCCAGGCCAACGGAACCCCCTCTTTGTTCAGTCGGGATTCCACCGGCTTGCCATCGTCCTCCGCATCCGTCTCGAGCATTTGGTACATCTGTTCTGCGGCTTTGGCCTGGGGAATTTCCCGGGGACGCACCGGGTCCGGAATTTCCACCGTCTTAATTCCGGGGCCGGGCGGTACCTGGGTACGGGTGTCAACCCGGCGACGATTATCTTCATTAAACAGGCTTGGCAGGAATATCACCGCCAAAGCGGCCAGAACCACGGCCCCGACCAACCGTTGTTTGAGGCCGTCATCCATAGTACACCTCGCGATACCGGAGCATTAATTTACACCTCTTCAATCAACTTCAGGGCCGCGGCTACCGTAAAGAATGAACCTGCTACAACAATGCGATCCCCCGGCGCGCTCTGGGCCAGCACTTGGGCGATCGCCTGTTCCACATCGGCACAGGCCTCTGCCGTAATCCCCAAAACCGCCAGATCTTCCTGCAACGCTTCGGCCGAAGCCGCGCGGGAGTTATCGGGCAAGTCAGCCACCAACCAATGATCAACAGCGACTTGCAGAGCAGACAGGCTTGCGCGCCGATCCTTGTCCGCCATCATCGCTACCAGAGCCCAGGTGTCGCCACCCGACGCCTTAGCCCGCAGGCGTTCGGCCAGGTATTCAGCGGCGGCGGGATTGTGCGCAACATCCAGCACAAAGTTTCTGTCTTTGTAGTTTACCTGCTGAAAGCGACCCGGCAATGTGACCTGCTTCAGTGTTTCCGACAGCTTTGCTGCGACCGGGGCGACGCCAAGCAAAAGAGCTGCCTGCAATGCGGCAGCGGCACTGGGTATAGGAAGATTCGGTATGGGTAATGACTGATAGGCCACGAGATCTCCGCCAATACTCTGGCCTTCAAAAGACCAGAGCTCCCCCTGAGCCTGGTAATGCCATTGGCGATCCACTTGTCTCAGATCGGCTCCGGTTTCAGCTGCCACCGCAGCGATACTCGCAGGGGGCTCGGGATCGACACAGATGGCGGGTTTATCCCGCCGAAAAATCCCCGCTTTCTCACGACCGATAATTTCTCGGTCGCTGCCGAGCCATTCTTCGTGGTCAATGGCGATGGAGGTGACCACAGCCACGTCAGCATCAACCAGATTGACTGCGTCGAGTCGACCTCCGAGTCCCACCTCCAATATCTGGGTGTCGACCCCACGACGCGCAAAAAGGTCTAACGCAGCCAAAGTGCCAAATTCAAAATAGGTAAGGCTGATTTCCTGTCTCGCGCTATCGATTCTCGCAAAGGCTTCGCAAACTTCCTGTTCGCTCACCGGTTGGCCGTTGACGCGTATGCGTTCACAATAGTGAAGAAAATGGGGAGAGGTAAAAACGCCGACATTCTGCCCGACGTCCAGCAGCAACTGCTCCAACACCGCCACGCAAGATCCTTTGCCATTGGTACCGGCAACGGATACGGTCGTCATAGAGGGGCGATCGAGCCCAAGGCGTTTGGCAACCCGCCCGATACGCGCCAACCCCAAATCAATTTGCCGTGGATGGTTTTGTTCCATCCACCCCAGCCAGTCAGCGAGTGAGCTAAAGCGCATTGCCAACAGCTGTCATCAAGCAGCGGGCCGGTGGGTGAATTTCGCCAGCAAACCCGCCACCTTATCGCGCATTTCCAGGCGGTGAATAATCATATCGATAGCACCGTGCTCCAACAGGAATTCACTGCGCTGGAATCCTTTGGGCAGTTTTTGTCGAATAGTCTGCTCAATAATATTGGGGCCGGCAAAACCGGCACGTGCACCCGGCTCGGCTGCATTGATATCCCCCAACAGCGCCAAGCTGGCCGACACGCCACCGTACACCGGATCTGTCATCAGGGAAATATAAGGGGTCCCCTGGGTTTTGAGTTTTTCGATCACAGCGCTAGTTTTTGCCATTTGCATCAGCGAAATCAGCGCTTCTTGCATACGGGCACCACCCGTGGCCGAGAAACAGATCAGGGGGATGTTCTCTTCCAAAGCCACCTGCGCCGCGCGGGTAAAGCGCTCGCCCACCGCATAGCCCATGGATCCGCCGTGGAAGGCAAACTCAAAAGCGACGGCAACCACGGGAATACCCTTCAACTCACCTTTCATGGCAACGAGAGCGTCTTTTTCGCCGACGCTCTTTTGTGCCGAGGAAAGGCGATCCTTGTATTTCTTGATATCTTTAAATTTGAGGCGATCAATAGGCTCGACGTCAACGGCCAGTTCCTGGCGATTTTCCTGATCTAGGAAAATATCGAGGCGTTTGCGCGCGCCGATCCGCATATGATGATCGCACTTGGGGCAGACATCCAGGTTGCGCTCAAGTTCAGGCCGGTACAGGACCGCACTGCACTTGACGCACTTTTTCCACAAACCCTCAGGCACTTTGCTGCTACGGCGTTTGCCTTCGGAACGCACCACATTGGGAACAATTTTATCTAACCAGCTCATATACCCGTCTCTACTTACGCTTGTAATCACCCCTAGGGGTGTTTCCTTGTTTCGGTTAGTGATTATTCTCGATTGCTTATTGTTGATTCGCTCTACTTGTCATTACCACAGAACCAACTGTCGAAGCGCGATCAAACCTCGTCTATAGCAGCCCGAATAGGGGCTGCCTTTTCACCCAGTGTACGGGCAATTGATGCAGCCTCCTGGCCCGCGCCGTCGCCCATCACCTGAACAAAGGCACTACCTACCACCACCCCGTCTGCACTTTGGGCAATGGCTTTGGCAGAGTCGGCGTCCTTAATCCCAAAACCGACACACAGGGGAAGATCGGTAATGTCCCGAATCTCTGCCAGCTTTTTCTCGACCGAGACGATATCCAGGTGGCCGGCACCGGTTACCCCTTTTAGTGATACGTAGTAAAGGAACCCGCCCGCCAGGGCCGCAATCAACTGGATGCGCTCACGAGTGGTGGTGGGGGCAATTAGAAAAATACTTTCAATTCCCACAGCCTTGAGTTCCGCGTTTAACGCCTCGGCTTCTTCCGGTGGAAGATCGACAGTCAGGACGCCATCGACACCGGCCTCCCCGGCGGCCTCGGCAAAGGCCTTGTATCCCATGCGTTCAATGGGATTAGCATACCCCATCAAAACTACCGGTGTTTCATTATCGGATTCGCGGAAGGCCTTGACCGTTGCCAGGGTTCCTCTCAAAGTCGTCTTATTAGCCAGGGCGCGTTCGTGACCCAACTGGATAACCGGACCATCCGCCATAGGGTCAGAAAAAGGTACGCCCAACTCGATAATATCAACCCCTTGAGCCACCAGTTCATGCATTGCCGGCAGTGTGGCCTCGGGGGCTGGATCTCCATTGACCACATAGGACACAAAGGCTTTGCGTCCATCACTTTTCAATGACGCCAATCGCTGTGTAATTCGGTTCACGCTTTTTGTTTCCTAATCGTTTCGATCGGTTTCTGCAGTTTGGCCGGACGCCAATCGACCGGCACTCACGCGGTGAGCGGTTATACGCTGATGCCGTCGATATCGGCGACAGTCAAAATATCTTTGTCCCCCCGCCCCGACAGGTTGACCAGAATAATCTGATCCTTATCCATCTGTGCAGCCAGTTTTTCCGCATAGGCGACTGCGTGACTGGACTCAAGGGCCGGCATAATTCCTTCCACCTGGGTCAAGCGTCTAAATGCCGCTAACGCCTCATCATCGTTGATCGCCACGTAATTGGCCCGGCCGATATCCTTGAGCCAGGCGTGTTCAGGACCGACGCCAGGATAATCCAGGCCGGCTGAGACCGAGTGAGTTTCTATAATCTGGCCGTCTTCATCTTCCATCAGGTAAGTACGATTACCGTGCAAGACTCCCGGAATCCCCTCATTGAGTGGCGCGGCATGTTCGCCGGTCTCGATACCGTGGCCGCCAGCCTCGACGCCGTACATCTTCACGCCCTCATCTTCCAGGAAGGGGTGAAACAGGCCGATGGCGTTGGAACCACCGCCAACACAGGCGACCAGGGCATCAGGCAGGCGACCGGTCATCTCCTGGCACTGGCGACGCGCCTCCCGGCCAATCACTGCCTGGAAGTCCCGCACCAGCAAGGGATAAGGATGAGGGCCGGCCACAGTGCCGATAATATAAAAAGTCTCGTCAACATTGGTGGCCCAGTCGCGCAGGGCCTCGTTCATGGCATCCTTCAGGGTACGGGACCCGGATGTCACTGGAATCACTTCCGCCCCAAGCAACTTCATGCGATAGACATTCATCGCCTGGCGTTTTACGTCTTCAGCGCCCATGTACACCTGGCATTGCAATCCCAGGCGCGCTGCCACCGTTGCCGAGGCTACGCCGTGCTGACCGGCACCGGTCTCAGCAATCACCCGCTTTTTACCCGTGTGTTTTGCAAGCAGCGCCTGGCCAATGGTGTTATTTACCTTGTGGGCGCCAGTGTGATTCAGATCCTCGCGCTTAAGGTAAATCTGAGCCCCGCCAATTTCGCGACTCAGGCGCTCGGCATGATACAGCGGTGAGGGACGCCCAACGTAATGGGCCAAATCACGATCAAATTCAGCCTTGAATGCTTCGTCATCTTTCAGCCGGAAGTAAATTTCCTCCAGTTGATCCAAGGCCGGAATCAAGGTCTCGGACACAAAGCGCCCGCCATAAGGCCCAAAATGCCCATGTAAATCCGGCATGCTTTTATAATCGACCTTGTCGCTAGTCTTACCCACTTCTAATCTCCAGTCTTGGCGCGCTGAATAAACGCCACCACTTTACTCGAATCTTTTTTACCCGGCGCGGCTTCCACACCGCCACTGACATCCACCCCGTAGGGCACTGTTGCCGCAATGGCACTGGCAACATTTTCAGGTGTTAGCCCCCCTGCCAGCACCAGTGGACACCGGCTGTTTTTGGGCACCCTCGCCCAATCAAAAACCGCTCCGGTGCCACCCGGTACTCCCTTGCGATACGCGTCCAGCAAAATGCCGGCTGCGCTGGGATAGGCGGCAATGGCCTGTCCCACATCCAGTTCCGGCTTCATTCGCAGGGCTTTCATATAGGGACGCCCGAACTGTTCGCAATAGCTTGCATCCTCGTCTCCGTGAAACTGCAACAGGTGCAGGGGCACCTTTTCCAACACAGATTTCACTGTCTCGACCTTCTCATTGACAAAAAGGCCAACCAGGGTCACAAAGGGTCCCAATTGGGTGGCGATTTCAGCCGCGGCCTCCACTGTTATATGCCGTGGGCTGGGTTCGTAAAACACAAAACCAAGAGCATCGGCACCGGCATTGATCGCCACTTCCGCATCGGCCAGGGAAGTGATGCCGCAAATTTTAACTCGAGTCTGCCCAGCCATTTGGCCTTCAAGCCCACCTTTCCAATGTGACCGTAGAGAAAGCGCGGATACTACCAGAATTCCCGTCTAAAAGCTGCAAGGCCACGTTATTTACTTGCCCGCAAGGGATTCACTCTGGACCATCAATCCACCGACCGGAGCACCCAGAAAATGTGGTCCCGTTTGCTGGGTCGGCAAACCAAAAGCCTGATCATATTCCACCTCGACCAAGTGCAAACCCGCCGCGGGTGCGGTGACACCACCGGCACAGCGATTACGGGCCTCCAACACCTTCGGCAGCCACTCCGGCGGTTGGTCTCCTGCCCCAATAGCCATCAGTACGCCAGCAATATTTCTCACCATATGATGTAAAAAGGCGTTAGCCTGCACTTCCATCACGATCAGATCCCCCTGGCGCACCAGGTGAAGGTGATGAATGGTCCTGACCGGGCTTTTGGCCTGGCATTGGGTGGCTCGAAAGGAAGTAAAATCATGCTCGCCCACCAAGTGCCGGGCCGCTTCCCGCATCCGCTCGATATCCAGCTCGCGGCGCTGCCAGGTCAGCTGGTCATGCATGAGAGCGGGCCGAACAAAACTGTTACAGATAATATAACGGTAGGTTCTGGAACGGGCGCTGAAGCGTGCGTGAAACTGTCCGGGTACCCGATGCGCCCAGCGCACCACGACACTTGGGGGTAAATGGGTATTGGTGCCAAACACCCAGGCCCGGTCTTTGCGTACTGCCAATGTATCGAAATGAATTATCTGGTTGGTAGCATGCACGCCTGCATCCGTCCGGCCTGCACATACCAGCGAGATGGGCTCATCAGCCACATTGGACAACGCTTGCTGCAGCGCAAATTGCACGGTCTCTACACCACTGCGCTGGGCCTGAAAACCGTGAAAGGCCGCCCCATTGTACTCGATCGCCAAAGCCCAACGACTGATGCCATCGGGCAATTTATCGCCGTCCAATAATTCACAATTGCGTTTATAGGATTTGCTTTTCACCAGTATTTATTTCTCTCGACCAGTACTTGCACCAGACGCTCCCTGACAATTCCCCCAATTTTACCCGCGCCTTAAAACGACAAAAGCCTTGTGCGCGTTTGCGCACAAGGCCTTAGCCGGAACCCAGGACAAATCAGCCAATGCGGCCCAAAAGTTCCTCGGCCTCGGAACGCTGTTGCTCACTGCCCTCCTGGACAACTTCGTCGAGGATATCCTTGGCACCTTCGGTGTCACCCATGTCGATATAGGCGCGGGCCAAATCCAGCTTGGTTGAAGACTCATCTGTGTCGGAAAGGAAATCCAGCTCGGTTTCCAAATCTTCGTCAAGCGCATCATCTTCGGCCACCAGGCTTTCACCGCTTTGCAGATCCGGCGCATCGGGCACTCCCGAGAGAGCCTCCGCGAACACCTCATCTTGCAAATCGGCCAACGTATCTGCATTGGACTCCAGGGAGAGAGATTCCTCGCTCTGCTCCGGGTTGGCATCCAGATCGAAGTCAGTGAGTGGTTCATCCATAGTGAGCTCAGAGTCGCCCGCCTGAGTTTCACCTTCATCCAATAAACCGAACTCTTCCCCGGACGACAGATCGAGATCGGCCGCCAGGTTGTCGACTTCCTGATCCAGGGCCGCGAGATCGACACTGCCCACATCCATATCGAGGTTAAAGTCGTCGTCTTGAAGCGCCAACTCCTCCTTCTCAACGGATTGAGTTTCCGCATTCACATCCGGCTCAAGGGCTGCATCCGAGCCCTCTTCGGAAGAATCAAACCCAACCGAAAGCGCCTCCAGGTCCTTTTCCAACGCCTCGGCTTCATTCAACTCACCGTCGAGGGACAGATCGAGCAATGCCTCATCATCATCGGATTCAGCGTCCAATTCAAAGTCCAGATCAAGATCCTCTCCCAGTCCCTGGCTATCGCTCAGCACAGTGGTATCAAGTTCGGATTCCTGCAGCTCGGCATCGTCTGCCGGGTCCAGATCTATAGCCAGATCCAACTCGTCTGATTGATCGCCAGTCTCCAGAGTCGATTCATATTCGCTAGTTGAGTCAGAATCCAGATCGATCTCAAACTCTTCTGCGCCAGCCAGCTCCTTCTCGGCGTCAAAATCCAGCGAGAAATCGAGGTCATCGTGCGCCTCTGTGTCCTGTTCGCCGAGAGCCCCCAATGGCTCGTCTTCCAATCCCGGTTCGACCACTTCACCGGCGGCGTCTTCCGGCGACTCATGCAGTCCTTCGACCGGCTCATCCAACGAGAGGGCATCCTCCCCCAGATCGAATTCCAGATCGTCCAGATCCTCTTCGAAATCCAGGTCGAGGTCCAGCTCTCCATTGTCATCGACGACCAGGGTGTCATCACCACCGGAGTCTGAATCCAATGCGTTTTCAGCCATCTCACCAACCGTCGGTTCAAATGCCCCGGCACCATCGATAATCTGGCGCAATTCCGATGCTCGCTGGATGGCGGATTCATCACCCAGTTCCTGCAGTCGTGAATAGAAAACGTCAAAATTTGCCAGATCCTGTGTCTCGGCGTAGACCTCCAGCAACTTGACCAGAACCTGAGCATTGTCGGGTTCTGAAACGAGGGCTTTTAACAGCATATCCTCGGCTTGATCGAATTTACCGTAGGCAATATAGATATCTGCCTCGCCTACCACGTCACCGGTTTCCGGCTCAATACCTAGGTCATCGTCAACCAGATCCGATTCATCATTGAGATCGACATCCAGATTCGCCTCTTCTTCGTCAAAAAGGTCGTCGTCAATGTCAACCGCTGCAAGCGTTTCGTCCTCATCCAACATTTCAGATTCGCTTGCGAATGGCTCCAGCTCCTCGTCAAACCCCTCCTCTTCTTCGCGACGTCTCAGGAACAGGAATATGGCTGCTACCAGAGCCAACACACCGCCACCCACCCACAGGATGTTATCCATCAGAGTATCGACGAGTGATGGCTTCGCGGGTGCGCGAATAACTTTCTTCGGTTGAGCGGCGGAAGAGGGTTTGGTTTTTGCCGCGGGCTCAACGGCGGACGCCACATTTTCCGTTTGTGTTTCCGGTGCTGTGGTATCTGGTGCAGGAATGTTGGCAGTCTCCGCCGCATCCGGCGTTGCTACGGCTTCCCCGCTAGCCAACTGTAGTGCGCGCAACTCCTGATTACTGACTTCCAACAGGCGCTGCATGGTCGTCATCTGCTCTTCCAACTCGTGCATTCGAGCCGCCAGATCAGAGTTCTCACGCTTGGTTTTATCCAGCTCCTCAAGCGCTACCGCCAGTTCGTTTTCAAGGCTATCGACCCGGCCTTGCGATGCTTTACTGCTAACCTGACCGCTTCCAGCACCTTCTGACGCCCCTGGAGCAAGAAGCCGAACCCGCCCCTGGCCTTCCTGAGGCGCGCGTGGCGAGGCAGTTGAGCGACTGGCAGCCTCCAGCTGGGCGCCTGCAACCGCAGGCGACTCGGACCACTGCGAATTCTGGTAAGCGACTTCGTTAAAGGCCTGTCGCGGGCTTACCCCTTTAATTTCATCCAGACTGGGCACCCGCAACACCTGCCCCTTTCGCAGCAGGTTGATATTGTTATTGATAAAGGCACCGGGATTGAGGCGCTGCAGAGCGAGCATTGTCTGGTGGACAGACACACCCTCCGATGGCCGTACCCGCAGGGCAATCTCCCAGAGAGTATCGTTGGAGGTGACGGGTCCGTAAACATCCACTTGAGGGCGGGAAACCTGTGTCGATGCCGGTGCGGTACGGGAAACCGGTCGCGACCGAGTTGTCACCGCGGGAGCACTCTCAACCGCCTGGGTTTGCACCCCTTTGATGGGGCGCACCGCTTCGTCTCTGAAGGTTGGCAGATCCATCAGCAGCGTGTATTCACGCAGCATGCGGCCACTTGGCCACTGGGTTTCCAACAGGAAATTGAGGTAGGGTTCGCGAATGGGTTTTCGCGAGCTCAGCTTGATAACAGGCCCTGAGGGATTACTCAGATCAATACGAAATTGAAGGTCGGTGAGGTAAAAAAGCCGGTCGACACCCGCCCGTTGGAAATCTTCGCGAGACGCCAGTTTGACGAGAATCTCATCTTCAGAGAGATCTCTCACCTTAAGCAGCTTGATTTCTGCATCCAGAGGTTGGTTCAATGCAGAATTCAGCGTGATTTCACCCAACCCCAAGGCAGTTGCCAGATTAGCCCCGAGAGTACCCGCCAACCCAACGGCCAAAGCCAGCTTACGAAGTCGCATAGGATGTTCCTTTCTATTATCCCCTGGCCTGCGTTGCGCCATATATCCCTGTTCGGCGTATACCTGGCACCCAGACACAAGGCTTATTTTCGAGGAATTACAACTAGGCCCCAAACCTCGAATGTTTCTTCACTAGTGCGCGTAAGTATTCATTATAAGTAGCTTTTTAGCAACCTTCAGTCAAACGCGAGTCATTCCAAATAGAATAATTTTGGCGCCAAATATGACGTGGGGCACAATTTTTCTCATCCGCCCCCTGACTATAGAGCGAAGCAGTCCGCCTTTACCGCGAACTTGCGCAATAAACCGCATTCGCCAACCATTTGACGCCCCTGGCTTACAAAAAGCCCGACACTCTGGTCGGGCTCCAGATACAGATCCGCCAAACTACCCCTAGCGCTCCTCGCGGAGGATTCGCAGCATCCGACGCAAAGGTTCGGCCGCGCCCCACAACAATTGGTCGCCAACCGTAAAGGCATTGAGGAATTCGGGGCCCATATTCATTTTACGCAGACGACCGACCGGTACGGACAAGGTGCCCGTTACTTTGGTGGGTGTCAGGTCGCTCAGGGTCACCTCCCGCTCATTGGGCACTACCGTTGCCCACTCGCTGGCCTCGGCAATAATGGCTTCCACATCGACCAGGGGCACATCGCGAGTCAACTTGATGGTCAGCGCCTGACTGTGGCAACGCATGGCCCCAATGCGCACACAAGTGCCGTCAATAGCCACAGGGCGGTCACGACGACCAAGAATTTTGTTGGTTTCAGCCTGCCCTTTCCACTCTTCGCGACTCTGGCCATTGTCGAGTTGGGTATCAATAAAGGGCAGCAAACTGCCAGCCAGGGGGTGGCCAAAGTTCCCGGTCGGGAAATCGCTGCCCCGCATGGTGTCAGCAATCTTGCGATCGATCTCCAGGATCGCCGAGGCCGGATCCGCCAACTCACCGGCAACAGCATCGCGCAGACACCCCATTTGAGAGATCAATTCGCGCATATTCTGGGCCCCAGCGCCGCTGGCGGCCTGGTAGGTCATGGCCGAAACCCACTCTACAAGCCCTTCGCGAAACAGGCCGCCCAGGCCCATCAGCATCAGACTGACAGTGCAGTTACCACCGATAAAGTTCTTGACGCCATTGGCCAAACCGTCGCGAATCACATCGCCATTGACGGGATCGAGCACAATCAGTGCACTGTCGTCCATACGCAGGCTGGAAGCAGCATCGATCCAGTAACCGTCCCAGCCGCTTTTACGCAGGTCGAAGAATACGGATTTGGTGTAGTCGCCACCCTGACAGGAGACGATGACATCCATCGGTTTTAGCGCCTCGATATCACGTGCGTCTTTGAGGGCGGGAATATCGCGACCGATAGCGGGACCCTGTCCGCCTACATTGGAGGTAGTAAAAAAGATTGGCTCAATATCGGCGAAATCGCCTTCGGCCAACATCCGCTCCATCAATACGGAGCCCACCATACCGCGCCATCCAACAAAACCTACACGCATTACATCAAGTCTCTATTGAGTGTTAAAAATAGGGTTAGGGAAAGGGCCGAATCATACCATTTCGACCCTTTTGATGCCACGATACCCCGTTTGAAGCTTTAAAATAGGCAGAACCAAAGAGATTAAAGTGCCACCACCACCGCACTGCCAATTTCCTGGGTAGTAGCCAGGGTCATCCCCTCGGACATGATATCCCCGGTGCGCAACCCCTGGTCCAGCACCCTGCTCACCGCAGCCTCGATACGATCCGCAGAATCACTGGCACTCAGGGAATAGCGCAACATCATTGCTGCCGAGAGAATGGTAGCCAGCGGGTTAGCAACTCCCTGACCAGCTATATCCGGGGCCGAGCCGTGGCAGGGTTCGTAAAATCCTTTGTTGGAAGTATTAAGCGACGCCGAAGGCAACATACCGATGGAACCGGTAATCATGGAGGCTTCATCAGAAAGAATATCACCGAACAGGTTACCCGTGACAATCACATCAAACTGCTTGGGATTGATGACCAGTTGCATAGCGGCGTTGTCCACATACATATGGCTCAGCTCAACCTCGGGATAATCCTTGGCTACCTCTTCCATGATTTCGCGCCACAGTACGGTCACCTCCAGTACATTGGCCTTGTCCACTGAGCAAAGTTTTTTATCACGTTTTTGTGCCGCATCGAAGGCCACTTTGGCGATACGACGAATTTCGGATTCGCTGTAGACATCGGTATTAAAACCCTGGCGCTCGCCGTTTTCCAAAGTGCGAATTCCGCGAGGCTCACCAAAGTAAATGCCACCAGTCAATTCGCGCACAATCAATACATCCAGCCCTGCTACCAGCTCCGTTTTCAAGGGCGAAGCATCGGCCAGCTGCGGGAAGGTGATAGCCGGTCTGAAGTTGGCAAACAGCTCCAGATGTGAGCGGATATCCAGCAGACCCGCCTCAGGTCGCAAGTGTCGTTCTGTTTTGCCATCCCACTGCGGGCCGCCAACGGCACCAAATAAAATAGCATCAGCCGCCAGCGCCTTCTCTCGCGTCTCCTCCGGATAAGGGTGACCGTATTTGTCATAGGCACGCCCACCCAGCATCCCCTCAACGAAGTTCAGACCCAGACCATCCTGCTTATCCACCGCTTCCAGCACCTTACGAGCCTCGGCAATAATCTCAGGACCTATTCCGTCCCCTTCCATTATCAAAATATTGCGTGACATAACCCAATCTCTATACAAATTTGGGGGCAATCACTGCCCCCGATTACGATTAAGACCATTAAAAAAGGACCACGCTATTCAGGTACGACAGCACCAAACAACCAGGGAGCCTCTTGTTTAAGCCTGGCTTCATAGGCACGAATAGCATCCGCCTCTTGCAGAGTCAGACCAATATCATCGAGCCCATTTAACAGGCAGTGCTTGCGAAACTCGTCAACTTCAAATGCAAAAACCTCACCAGTAGGCGTTGTTACTGTCTGCGCCGCCAAATCGATTGCCAGCTCGTACCCTTCGGTCGCGTACATTTCTTCAAACAACTGGTCGATCACTTCGGGAGGCAAAACGATCGGCAAGAGACCATTCTTGAATGAGTTATTGAAAAAGATATCGGCGAAACTTGGGGCGATTACCGAGCGGAAGCCGTAATCATCCAACGCCCATGGGGCATGCTCCCGGCTGGAGCCACATCCGAAATTCTCACGCGCCAGGAGAATCCGGGCACCCCGGTAGCGGGGAAAATTCAGAGGAAACTCAGGATTGAGCGGACGACCACTGCAATCCTGATCCGGCATTCCCTCATCCAAATAGCGCAGTTCGTCAAACAGGTTTTTGCCAAAACCGGTGCGTTTGATGGATTTTAAAAAATTCTTGGGGATAATCATGTCGGTATCGACATTGGCGCGATCCATAGGAGCGGCGATACCCTTGACTTGTGTAAAGCTTTTCATGGTTTTTTCTCCAATGCACCGGTTTTAAAGTTCACGCACATCCACAAAATGACCTTTTATGGCCGCCGCCGCTGCCATGGCAGGACTCACCAGATGTGTCCGGCCACCATAGCCCTGACGGCCCTCGAAATTGCGGTTGGATGTGGAGGCACAGTGCTCACCGTTGCCAAGCTTATCTGCGTTCATGGCCAGGCACATGGAACACCCGGGTTCACGCCACTCAAAGCCCGCCTCTATCAGGATTTTATCCAGCCCCTCAGCTTCCGCCTGGGCCTTGACCTGCCCTGAGCCTGGCACCACCATGGCCTGGATCACGCTGTCGGCTACCTGACGGCCCTTGGCCACCTCTGCCGCCGCGCGGATATCCTCGATGCGGGAGTTGGTGCAAGAACCTATAAATACGCGATCCACCGGGATATCCGTAATCTTTTGCCCGGCCTGCAAACCCATATACTCCAAAGCTCGCTCGATACCGGTTTTTTTCACTGGATCGATCTCATCCTCGGGATTGGGGACACAGGCGGCCACCGGCAACACCATCTCTGGCGAGGTCCCCCAACTGACCTGAGGCTCGATATTGGCGCCATTGATTTCCACCACTTGATCAAACTCGGCACCCGCGTCGCTGACCAGCTGTCTCCAACTGGCAACCGCCTTGTCCCAGTCATCGCCTTTGGGGGCGTATGTACGCCCACGCACATAGTCAATGGTGGTGTCATCCACCGCCACCATTCCGGCCCGGGCACCGGCCTCAATGGCCATATTGCACACAGTCATGCGACCTTCCATGGTCATATCGCGAAACACCTGACCACCGAATTCAATGGCATAGCCTGTACCACCGGCGGTGCCTATCTCGGCGATGATCGCCAAAACCACATCCTTGGGTGTGACCCCGGCCGCCAGCTGCCCCTCGACCTTGATCAGCATGTTTTTCATTTTCTTGGCCACCAGGCACTGAGTCGCCATCACGTGCTCTACCTCGGAAGTGCCAATGCCGTGAGCAAGTGCACCCAGAGCCCCGTTAGTTGCCGTGTGGGAATCGCCACAAACAACGGTCATGCCGGGTAAGCATGCGCCAGTTTCCGGACCAATTACGTGGACGATGCCCTGTCGTTGGTCATTGATCTTAAATTCAACGATTCCGAATTCATCGCAGTTGTCGTCCAGGGTTTTTACCTGGATTTTGGAAACGGGGTCCTCGATGCCCTCCACGCCTGACGCCCGTTCATTGACCGTCGTCGGCACATTGTGGTCCGGCGTTGCGAGGATCGAATCCACCCGCCAGGGCTTTCTCCCCGCCAGGCGCAATCCTTCGAAAGCCTGTGGCGTCGTCACCTCGTGAATAATATGACGATCGATATAGATCAATGCGGAACCGTCATCGCGCTGCTTTACCAGGTGCGCGTCCCAGAGCTTGTCATAGAGAGTCTTCGGGGCCATTTTGTACCTCGGAACTAATCAGTGGGTCTTTTCGACGTGTTTTTATCTCGACGTGTTTTTATCCCCCGGCGCTGCGCTTGCTGTACCGGGTTATCGTTGTCGTGCCACAGTCTACGCACCCACATCAAATAACACAAATTCATCTTTCTTATAGATTGCATTCCAATCTGGAATCAATCTACACTGGCAGTATGGACACCCAAAGCCTCAAAGCCTTCCAGGCCGTTGCCGAAACCGGTTCCTTTTCCGAAGCGGCGGAACAGCTACACCTGACCCAGCCGGCTGTCAGCAAACGCATCGCTTCTCTTGAACACCAGCTCAGCTGCCGCCTGTTCGATCGAATCGGCCGTCAGGTATCCATGACTGAGGCCGGTCGCGCCCTGTTGCCAAGAGCGCGTTATATCCTTCTCGAGGTTGCTGACGCCCGACGCTTGATTTCCGATCTGTCGGGAGAAGTCCGCGGGAAGCTGTCCCTCGCTACCAGCCACCATATTGGCCTACACCGCTTGCCGCCGGTTCTAAAACGCTTTACCAAAACTTATCCCGGGGTAGAACTGGACCTGGATTTTCTCGATTCGGAAAAGGCCTATGAAGAGATAGCCCATGGTAACTACGACTTGGCGATTGTCACACTGTCACCCGAATCGACTATCGACGCCAGCGCCGATAGTGCAATCGAGGACCAGGATGCCAAGGCCCCTTCGCGCCGCGCGGACACAAAAACCTGCTCTCATATTGTCTGGCCCGATACGCTAAGCTTCGTCGCAGCCCCTGACCACCCGTTAAGCCAGCACAAGCTACTCACCCTGCAAAGTCTCAGCCACTTTCCGGCCATACTGCCCGACATAAACACCTATACAACACAACTGATAAAGAAACTGTTTGACCAACGCCAGGTGGGGCTTGAAATCACTATGGCCACCAATCACCTGGACACTATAAAAATGATGGTTTCGATCGGCCTGGGGTGGGCACTATTGCCTGATACGATTATTGACGATCAATTAAAAAGGCTTGAAGTGACAAACGTGCAGGTAAAACGCAATTTAGGCTGTATCTACCACCGGGAACGGAGCTTAAGTAACGCGGCCAGGGCATTTCTGAGCCTGTTAATCCCTTCGTCCTTTCAACACCCCTAAATCACGGAAGACTGGACCAGTGACGCCCACCCCTTTCCGTCGTTCAATAAATCGCCCGATATGACGTGATACAACAACCTATGTACGCTTAAAAGCTGATTCTTATGATGAAGTTAACAGTTCTTGGCCCTCTTCTGCTATAAATTGTTTCAGGCATGGCCAAAACGGCCATAGAATCCTGTAGTTGCCCGGCCAAAAAGCAATCAGATAAAATCAACTGTGTATAACCAAGTGCCGACATAGAGCTACATAACAACGAAAAGCTAAACAACAAAGCGCCACAAGACAACAAATCTTTCGGCAAGAAAAGGGAAGAGACGCCATGAATAAATTACTCTCAGCAGCCTGCCTCGCTGCATTGGCCCCATTGGCACAAGCCGACACCGTATTGGGTGTCTATGTCGGCGCCGGGCAATGGAACTCGGAATACAGCGGCGATGCCGGTACCGTTGCCGTCGATTTGAGCGAACTCAATATCGATGAAGAAAACAACAATTTCTATTACATCGCAGTCGAACACCCGGTGCCCCTGCTTCCCAATATTCGTCTACAGAAGACAGATATCACCAGTAGCGAAACCTCGACGCTGACCAGCTCCTTTACCCTGGATAACGAGTCCTTTAGCGTCAATGACGAGGTTTCCACAGATATTGATCTGACCCACACCGATGCCACTCTGTATTATGAAGTGCTGGACAACTGGGTAAACCTGGACGTGGGTCTGACGCTACGTGCATTTGACGGCGAGGCGTCTGTAACCTCCAGGACTACTTCGACATCAGAAACCGTTGATCTGGATGAAGTGATTCCACTGCTGTACCTCAAAACGCAATTTGACCTGCCTTTTACCGGTTGGTCCATTGCCGCTGACGGCAATGCGATCGGCTACAGTGGTGATACTTTCAGCGACTTGAGCGCCAAAATTTCCTACAACTCCGACGCTCTGCCGCTTCTGGATCTCGGGGTTGAAATCGGATACCGCCGTATGGCCCTGGAAGTGGAGGACGATGGCGACCTAACCGCGGACCTCACCATTGATGGGCCCTACGCCGCCGTCACCCTGCACTTCTAACGCAGTCGTATCGAGTCAACTTACACTTAACGGGTCCGGCAACTGCCGGATTCGTTGAGTGGCTCCCTTCTGACAGATTCACAACTACTTTAAAGCAGACTGAATTCATCCGCATCCAAGTGAGCCGGAAAACGCTCCCGGTAATCCATCAATTCTTTTGCGCTCAGGGTTGCAGTAAAAGCGCCAGCACTTGAGCGGGGTTCCACCAGAGCCCGCCCCTCGGCATCCAGGACAATACTATCGCCACTGTAGGCGATACCGTTGGCATCATCACCTACCCGGTTGACCCCCACCACATAACTCAGATTCTCAATGGCACGCGCCTTGAGCAGCGCTTTCCAATGTTCAGAACGCGCTGCTGGCCAATTGGCCACAAACAACAGCACGTCATAATCCCCGCGGTTGCGACACCAGGCCGGAAATCGCAGGTCGTAACAGATGAGAGGGCAACAGCGCCAACCGTTATGCTCAACCACAAGACGCCGATCACCTGGCAAATAGCGCTTCTGCTCCCCAGCCATCCGGAACAGATGGCGTTTATCATAATGCTCGAAGCTACCATCGGGACGCATCCACAACAATCGATTGACCACTCCGCCTGCAACCCGGACCGCATAACTGCCGGTAACGACGGCATCCATCTCTGTAGCCAGCTCCGCCATCCAGTGATGGGTATCCCCTTCCGGTTCCTCCGCTACCTTTTGGGCGTTCATGCTAAACCCGGCATTGAACATTTCCGGAAGCACTATCAAATCGGCACTGTCCTTTTGCTCACTGGCCAAGCGGGCAAAACTCCGGCGGTTGGATTCGGGTTCCTGCCAGACCAGTGGCTGCTGCATTATAGTGACCCTGAGATCGCCTTTCATAAGTCTATGCTCGTTTCCCACCCCCGTTAGTCAGGGCTTCAAGGTTAATAGGTTTACCACCAGCGGTCGGGACGACTCTTACCCCCCACCAGACCACGCCCCAGGCAAGCAAGGCCGCCAGCGCGGACAGGAAGAAAGTCATGGCGGCACTGGCTTCCCAAAGGATTCCCCCGATTGCCGCGCCTACTGCACCACCGGCGCCAAAACTCATTGAGCTGTATAGTGCCTGCCCTTTTCCCTGGTGCTGGCTGCCAAAATAATGTCTCACCAGCTCAATCGCCACAGAATGGGCGATAGCAAAGGTAAATGCGTGAAGCAACTGCGCCGCCAATAATACCGCCAGTGATTCCACAAAGGCACCGACCAGGCACCAGCGCAACGCCGTCATAATCAGACTCAACAAAAACAACCGACGCACCCCCAGCGCTGGCAGCAATCGGTGCATAATAAAAAATACCACGACTTCAGCTATAACGCCCAGAGCCCACAAAAATCCAATTAAACCGCGACTGTATCCATAGGATTCCAGGTAGAGACTGTAAAATGTGTAGTAAGGCCCATGACTGACTTGCAGAAGAAAACTGGCCACCAAAAAACAGAATACAGGCTTATGCAGGATCGTGGTCCAAAATCCCACAGTATTCGAACGCTCCCCGTGATTATGGTTTTCCTGTTCGGCAATACTCAAGCCACTCAACCAGATCAGCGCCAGAAAACTGAAAATAAAGGCCGGCAGATAATCGATGGCGACATAGTCAAAAGCCAAACCCAAGCCCATTACCGCAGCGATAAAACCCACCGATCCCCAAAGCCGTATCTGACTATAGCGTTGGGGTTGGTCTCCCAGATACCGGAGGGTAACCACCTCGAACTGGGGCAGGACGGCATTCCAAAAGAAGCTGTAGAAAACCACCACCAACAGTATCCAGGAAAATCTCTGGTCGATAAAAACCCCACCGAAAAAAAAGCAGGCCAGAAAACTCCCCCAGCGAATAACCTGCAGGCGCTTACCACTTTTATCGGCAAGCAACCCCCAAATATTGGGGGCTACCACTTTGGTCGCCATCAACAGCGCGCCGATAACGCCAATTTCCTGAGCCGAGTAGTTCAGAAATTTAAGGTAGAGACCCCAGAAAGGAATCAGGGCCCCCAACACTGAAAAATAAAAAAAATAGAAGCCCGACAGACGCCAGTAAGGTATCACTGGCCTGCCTGGGGGGGAATCGTGGGAATACTGTGAGAAACGTCGGCATTTTGACCGCGATGTCTCAGCAAATGATCCATAAGTACCAGTGCCAGCATCGCCTCGGCGATGGGTGTTGCACGTATACCAACGCAGGGGTCATGGCGTCCCTTGGTCACCACTTCCACAGGATTACCATGCACATCCACACTGCGGCCGGGAATATGCAGGCTGGACGTCGGTTTCAGGGCCAGATTTACCACCAGATCCTGGCCGGAGGAAATTCCACCCAGCACCCCTCCGGCGTTATTGGATAGAAAACCCTCGGGGGTGATTTCATCTCGGTGTTCGGTACCCTTCTGTTCAACGCTGGCAAATCCCGCACCAATCTCCACCCCTTTTACCGCATTGATTCCCATCATGGCGTGGGCGATATCCGCATCCAGCCTGTCGAAAATGGGTTCTCCCAGTCCCGGCATCACACCGCTGGCCACCGCCGTAATTTTGGCACCCACAGAATTGCCTTCTTTGTTGAGGGCTTTCATATAGTCTTCCATGGCAGCGACTTTCGAGGCGTCCGGACAGAAAAAGGGATTGTTGGAAATTTCATCCCAGTCAACTTTATCGATTTTTATGGGGCCAAGCTGGGACAGGTAACCACGCACTTCAATCCCCTTTTGCGCCAGGTACTTTTTGGCGATAGCGCCGGCTGCAACCCTCATGGCCGTTTCACGGGCCGAAGAACGGCCACCGCCGCGATAATCGCGAACACCGTACTTGTGCATATAAGTGTAATCTGCGTGCGCCGGGCGAAACTGGTCTTTGATATTGGAGTAATCTTTGGAGCGCTGATCGGTATTTTCGATAAGCAATCCAATCGGGGTGCCAGTTGTTTTGCCCTCAAACACCCCGGACAAAATACGCACCTGATCGGCTTCACGACGCTGGGTGGTAAAGCGTGACTGCCCGGGTTTGCGGCGGTCCAGATCTACCTGGATATCCTCTTCCGAGATAGACAATCCCGGAGGGCAGCCGTCAACAATACACCCAAGGGCCAGACCATGACTTTCACCAAAGGTGGTAACTGTAAATAATTTGCCAAAAGTATTTCCGGACATAGCAATTCTCTTTACTACTGGCTTTGCAGCCTGGCGATTCTGCGGTCGACCCGTATCTCACCCGACCATGCGGCTAAACGGACCATTATACGTAAAAGCGGAGGATGATTCTCCGGGTGAGTGAAAAGCCCGGTTACAACCATTTCATTCAGAGGGTCGACTGGACCCGACAGCAGCCTAATTCTCCAAATCGACCGCCGTCAGCAAAAATACCCCATGCCCCCCGCGCTCGAACTCCAACCAGGTAAATGGTAAACAAGGGAAAACCTCCTCCAACGACACCCAGCTGTTACCCAACTCGACGATCAACACCCCGTTAGCAGTGAGATGGTCGCGGGCCTCCGACAGCAAATGCCGAGTGAAATCGAGGCCATCGGAACCTGACCCCAGGGCAATTTCCGGTTCCGCAAGGTATTCCTCAGGCATGCTGCTCAAATCATCCTGATTGACATAGGGAGGATTACTCACAATCAAATCGTACCGTTGTCCCGCAAGTGCGCTGAACAGGTCAGAATGCACGGCACGCACACGATCGCCAAGTCCATGAAGAGCAATATTCTCCTCAGCAACCTCAAGCGCGTCGAGGGAGATATCCGCTAAATCCACTTGGGCTTGAGGAAATGCGTGCGCACAGGCGATACCAATGCAACCACTGCCTGTGCACAGGTCCAGGATCCGGAGAGGTTCAGCGGTAAGCCAGGGCTCAAAGCCATTTTCAATCAGCTCTGCAATCGGTGAGCGAGGTACCAGCACCCGCTCATCCACCTTGAACTTCAGTCCTGCGAACCAAGCCTCGCCCATGATATAGGCGGCGGGAATACGTTCGTGAATGCGGCGCTCCAGCACTGTAATGACCTGGCGTCTTTCCTCAAACGTCAAGCGGGCACTTAGTACCTCCGGATTGATATCCCAAGGCAAATGCAAGCTATGCAGCACCAGGCCTGAAGCCTCATCCCAGGCGTTATCGGTGCCGTGGCCGAAATACAGCCCGGCGTCATTAAAACGACTGGCCCCCCAACGAATATAATCCCGTACCGTCAGTAATTCGTTGGCCAAAGCGTCGTGTCTTTCAATCAATGGCTATCTCTCTCTGTTACAGGCCAGGCTAATGAATCAAGGCCGGTATTGTACTGTTGATCCCTGCGTACTGCACCTCGACAGCTGATCGCAAAGGGTGCCCAACGCAGGTGCTATTTGCCCCAGTTCGCCGGAAAACAGTATCCTGAAAACTGTATGTAGCCGAAAAAAAACTTTACCATTACAGGCTGATGAAATACCCTAATGCGCCTTTATAACTGGCAAACAAGCAGCTGTAACGGCCAATCGGGGCCGAAATCGCCAGCCAAACCCTGGGTTACTCAGTGATTTGGCGTGCTGGAAGAGCCCCCGAGGACATATCGATGAAAGAGCATTTTGCACGTATTATTGAAGCTATCGGCGAAGATCTCGACCGACCTGGCCTCAAGGAAACCCCGGAACGTGCGGCAAAAGCCTTTCAGTTTCTCAACCGTGGCTACTCCCAATGCCTGGATGAAGTGATCAACGGGGCCCTGTTCCCGACAACTTCGAGCGAGATGATCATCGTTAAAGATATCGAGCTCTACTCCCTGTGTGAACACCATATGCTGCCATTTATCGGCAAGGCGCACGTGGCTTATATTCCCACTGGTCAAGTCCTCGGTTTGTCGAAAATCGCGCGCATCGTGGATATGTACGCCCGTCGCCTGCAAATTCAGGAGCAGCTCACGGTGCAAATTGCCGAGACCGTCCAACAGGTCACCGGCGCTTCGGGCGTGGGTGTCATTATAGAAGCCAAGCATATGTGCATGATGATGCGTGGCGTGGAAAAACAAAACTCGCTGATGAAGACATCATCCATGCTGGGTAACTTCCGCGATAGCGCCGCGACCCGCACAGAGTTTTTATCACTGATCGCCAATTAACGCTCCGGATTCAACGTATTGGAACCAGGTCCACCCGGACCACAGCGGCACTTCGCCCCACCGGCGCCAACCCTCCCAAACCGTATGCCTGCAGCTGGTGTTTATCCACACCGGCTTGCTGAATCTGGCTGATGATCGCCTCTGCATAGCCAAGAGAGCGCTCCTGCTGTTGGCTTTGGGAATCCCCTTTGAAATCGTGGCCGACCACCGCCAAAGTCTGACTCGGCAAGCTCTGTAAAAATTCGGCCAGACTCGCCGGCGTCTGCAATTGTTGAGGATCCAATGAAGCCAAGGGTAAGCTGATATACCCTTGGGTACGCCACTGGGTATCCCAGTTAACGTCTTTTTGCTGGGTATCGGTTTCTATCCGGGTCGCCAGCACTTCCCTGTGTACATAGGCTCTCTTGTTGCCCCGAGTCACGCTGTATAGCGAGACATAGTAGGCCCTTTGCCCTGCTATCAGGCGATAGGCGCCATAGCGTTGAAACCGGTCCAGTCCATAGAGGAGCTTGACGCCAAAGCGATTGTTGGCCCAGCTGTTACTGCTGCCACAGGCCCTGGCCCGACAGCTGAAGAGCTCCTCGAACCGAAGCCGTTGCAACTGCTTGAGGTAATGTTCAAACCCCTCATCCGCAGTGTGACCCCGTGGCAGCTCCCAGGTGGTGCGGTTCAACTCTCCTTGCAAACGTTCTTCCTGCTCGGCGCGCCAGCGGTTGTTGATTTTTTTAAGCGCGCCCAGAGTTAACAGATAATCGTTATTGACCGAATTCTCCGTTGCCACGAGCGATGCACCCGGGTATTCCTCCAGCGTGAACGGAGCATCCTGAAGCGAGGCGTTGGTTGCCGCTGAAAACCCAAGCGTAATTACAACCAGCCATCCCCAACAATTACGCATTAAATCCATGTCAACTATCCCTTCCTGAGGCACTGCATCTATAGCCCACAGGCTTCATGAAAAATATCGGCCACGCGTTCGGCTTCCGCCTCCATATGAAGGTGATGCCCACCCGGTAATATTTTGACATTAACATGGGGAAACAGGGCCAGATTTTCCTGGTATTGTTCGAACATTTTTGACAAACCCTCTTTCGCCAGGATCAGGGTAGTATTGGCTTCAATACGGTTGACGAACGCCTGGATGTGCTCCTGTGTCAATTTGAATGCGGAAGCCCCCAGCAATCGCGGATCGGTGCTCCAGGTATAGCCACCGGAGACAGGACTAATCCCGCGCTCTACCAGCAACTGCGCCGCCTCCCGGGTCAGGCGATTACGCCCCCGGAAACGGGCTTTGACGGCGGTCTCCACCGATGCAAACACCGGCGGCTCCTTGCGCTGCAAATCCTTGACATCCAGAATCGCGCGAGCCAACTGTTCCGGCGCCTGCTCCGCTGACACAGGCTCCGGCCAAAGGCCATCGATAAGCACCAGGTTTTCAATCCGTTGCGGCAGGGTTCCGGCGGCCAGCATACTGACAATCGCGCCGCGGGAGTGACCCAAGAGGGTAAACCTGTCCCAACCCAATTGCTCGGCAATGGCAAATACTTCGCCGACATCCTCCCAGATATTGTAGGGTTGGTTGCCGGGCCTGTGGCCGCTATGGCCGTGCCCTGCCATATCGACGGCAACCAGGTGCACGCCTTTCAGCAGTGGCGCCAATACTGCAAAGCTGGAACAATTATCCAACCAGCCGTGAAGCGCCAACACCGGATGCTGTCCGGTTTCACCCCATGCCTGGGCAGCAAATTGCATATTGCCGGCGCGAATAAAAATCTCCCGGGGACCTGCCTCTCCTACTTCGAGCCTTGACTCTCCCATTTCCGATGGCGCCATGGCAATTCAACTCCTTCGCTGTAACCTTTTTATACCTGATTCAGATACCCAGGCAGTATGATCGACCTTACCCCATACTCAGACGGTGGGGTGTCTAAGCCAACGCAGCTCTCCCAAATCGGATGCCAATATCTCCGCATCTATACAAGCCAGGCTGGCGGTACTCATATTGTGGTGACCGCCCGGAAAGCCGCAAAGCCAGTTGACCAAAGTACCTACCAAAGGCTGGTGACTCACTAACATTACCGAAGACTCTTCAGCGGCCTCCAGGGATTGACAGAGCCTGCAGATATCGGCACCAGGCTCCAGGAGTTCAGTGGTACGTAAACTCGCTTTCGGAAAATATTGGTGTGCAATGACGGCCGTTTGTTGAGCTCGGATGTAGGGACTTACCCACAATGCCTGAACCCGATCCAAATCTGCAAGGCTGAGTTGAATATTGGCCGCCACCTGTTCGCGCCCACGTGGCGTCAACTCACGATCTCGATCGCGGCCTCTACTGGGCGCCGCCTCACCGTGCCGCAGGACAAACACTTCCATCGCGTTACCCTCCCCTTAACAGTCGAAAACATCTTACAGACCTGACCGACCGTCGATATCGGCACCATAGCCTTTGTCTTAATATAGACAATGACCCCGATATCTTGCATGCGGCTCTGTAACAGACAATGTCTCAGCCGGCATTCAACACCAAAGCTATTGCCCGGCGTCTTCCTTCCGGGCCTCACCTTCGGGCCAGTCGGAAAAAGGAAAGGGCTTTTCCTCACTGTTGTAGGTCAAAAACTGCAACGCCTGATAAATATATTGCGACAGCGTATGACCAAACCTGCGCAGATTGACGTTGTCGTTTGCAGTGATCAACGCAAACAAAAACTGCAGCGTCACCAACACCCACATAAGAATCGCTGCCACCTGCAAAAGTCCGGCGAACAACAGCATAAACACCAGCCTCATCCAGTGTTTGGATGATAGCAGGTTGGATTTAATCGTCTCGTCCATTGGTTATCCCCGTGTACTCCACATCGTAATTTTGTTCGCCGAGCATTAAACCCTGCACCACTTCGGCAATTGAGCGCCCCTCAAACAACACCCCGTGCAACCCGGAGACAAGCGGCATATAAACGCCCAACTCATCCGCCTTTTGTTTGACCAGGCGTACTGTATTAACACCTTCGGCCACCTGTCCGAGTTCAGCTACCACTTTATCCAAATCCTTACCCTGCCCCACAGCCAGCCCGACACGGTAGTTACGACTCAAGTCGGAGGTACAGGTCAAAATCAGGTCACCAACGCCGGCCAGCCCGAGAAAGGTCATGGGATCTGCTCCCAACAGGCTCGCGAAACGCCCCATTTCCGCCAAACTGCGCGTCAACAGCATGGCCTGGGTATTTTTCCCCGCCCCCAATGCGGCCGCCATGCCCGAGATAATGGCGTAAATGTTCTTCAGTGCTCCACCCAATTCCACACCGTAACGGTCACTGTTGCCATAGACACGGAAGGTGTCGGAGCAGAGTGTCTGTTGCACACAGCGAATCAGGGAATCGTCATCACTGGCAATGACCGTTCCCGTCTGTTGCCGCTGAACAATTTCCTTGGCGAAATTAGGGCCACTCAAGACACCGATGCGTTTGCCCTGCAACTCCTGCTCCAGCACTTGACTCATTAAGGTAAACCCCTTGGCTTCAATGCCCTTGGTAGTGCTGACCACCATAGCATCATCACGCAAGAAAGGCGCAACCTGGTGAGCCACTTCGCGAAAAGATTGGCTGGGGACAGAGATAAAGATCAGGCCACTGTCTTCAACAGCCTGTTTTAAATCCGCGCTCACCACGAGGTTATGGTCCAGTTTGTAACCCGGCAGATACTCGGGGTTTTCACGGATTTTGTGGCACTTGGCAGCCTTCCGGGCATCGCGCATCCACAAATAAGTGCGATGGCCATTGCAAGCAATGATATTCGCGATTGCGGTGCCGAAACTTCCGCCACCCAATACGGCTATAGTGAGATCTTGTGTCATAAACTGCTTTTTTGAAGAATATTATTGTCGCTATGGCGCTACTATCGATTATAGGGAATTTAAACCACGAGTTCACACTCCCAAACAGTCCTGCGCCCTTATTCTTTCCCACGGGCTGCAACCTGCAACGAAAAAAGCCGGATCCCCAGCCTGCGGGAATCCGGCTTATTATCTCTGCCGAAGGCAACAGCTTAGTGACTGAGCTCCAGCAATAGCTTGTTGAGCCGCCGCACATAAGCCGCTGGATCATCCAGTTGGCCACCTTCCGCCAGATTCGCCTGATCAAAGAGTACAGCGGTCAGGTCCGCAAAGCGATCCTCATCCGGCTCCTGGTCGAGCTTCTGTACCAGTGGGTGCTCCGGGTTCAGCTCAAAAATAGGCTTACTGCTGGGCAGCGCCTGACCAGCCTGTTCAAGAATACGGCGCATTTGGGCGCCCATATCGTGCTCTCCAACAACCAGACAGGCAGGGGAGTCGGTCAGACGGTTGGTAACTCGCACTTCTTCGACCTGTTCTTCCAGCGCTTTCTTAACGCGCCCAACCAGATCCTCATGCTGCTTGGCCACTTCCTCCTGGGTCTTTTTGTCCTCCTCCGAGTCCAAATCCCCCAAATCGAGTGCACCCTTGCCCACATCCTGGAACGGCTTGCCGTCAAATTCCATCAAATGACCCATCAGCCACTCGTCGACCCGGTCGCTCAACAGCAGCACCTCGATTCCTTTCTTGCGGAATACCTCCAAGTGTGGACTGTTTTTTGCGGTATTAAAACTTTCCGCGGCAATATAGTAGATTTTCTCCTGACCTTCCTGCATACGCTCAACATAAGCCTCCAGAGACTGATCCTGGGTGTCGGAATCCGTGTGGGTGGAGGCAAAGCGCAGCAACTTGGCGATTTTTTCCTTATTGGCAAAGTCCTCAGCCGGCCCCTCTTTCAGTACCTGACCGAACTCAGTCCAGAAATTGGCGTAGTCCTCAGGCTTGTTGTTGGCCATTTTCGACAGCATATCCAATACCCGCTTGGTCAGGGCACTGCGCATCGCGTCGATATTCGGATCTTTCTGCAGAATCTCCCGGGAAACATTCAGCGACAGGTCGTTGGAATCCACCACCCCCTTGATAAAGCGCAAGTAGAGCGGCAGGAACTGCTCGGCATCATCCATGATAAAAGTGCGCTGGACATAGAGTTTCAGACCGCGGGAAGCTTCGCGGTTATAGAGATCAAAGGGCGCCTTGGAGGGAATATAGAGCAGGCTGGTATAGTCAAGCTTACCTTCCACTCGATTGTGACTCCAGGAGAGGGGGTCGGCAAAATCGTGGGAGATGTGCTTGTAGAACTCCTGGTACTCCTCATCCTTGATCTCGGAACGCGAGCGGGTCCAGAGAGCGGTGGCCGTGTTGACCGTTTCGAACTCAGGCGCCTTCTCCTCGGCTGCATCCTCATCCTCTTCGGCCGCCGGCGCCGGAATATTTTCCTTCAGCATCTCCACTGGAATGGAGATATGATCAGAATATTTCTTGATGATCGAACGCAGACGCCAGCCATCGGCAAAATCCTCCTCACCCTCTTTGAGATGCAGGATTACGGTAGTACCGCGAGACGCCTTTTCCACAGTTTCAACAGTGAATTCGGCCTCACCGCCACACTCCCAGTGCACGCCCTCCTCAGCCGCCGCACCAGCGCGTCGAGTCAGGACTTCGACGTGATCAGCAACAATAAAGGCGGAATAGAAGCCCACGCCGAACTGGCCGATCAACTGGGAATCCTTCTGCTGGTCACCGGTGAGATTCTGCATGAATTGGGCAGTACCGGACTTGGCGATGGTACCCAAGTGCTCCACCACTTCCTCTCGGGACATACCGATACCGTTATCTGTGATGGAAACAGTCTTGGCATCTTTATCAAACTCGATGCGGATCCTCAGCTCGGGGTCGTTCTCGTAGAGATCACCATTGGACAGAGCTTCAAAGCGCAGCTTGTCAGCGGCATCCGAGGCATTGGATACCAACTCACGCAAAAAGATCTCCTTATTGGAATAGAGCGAGTGAATCATCAGGTGAAGCAATTGCTTGGCTTCCGTCTGGAAGCCGCGGGTTTCTTTGTGCGCATCGACCGTCATGCGTTAGATCTCCTTAAATCAAAGCCAAATTGATCAAAGCTGTCTTGCCAACAACTTAAAGGGCCTGTGCGCATCCCCCGGTACAGGGGTTGATTCCCGACACAGCGCCACTGTTTTTAATCAATGGCACTAAGATGGGGACACCCGGAACCTTTTCAAGTCCCCTGGGGAATGAAGAATCCCACAGAAGGATAAGAGAATGACAACTGGGATTGAGGGGCTGCCTAATCGATCAAGAAATGGGCACGGGCTGTAGCAATAGGTGCCTCCGGGTTCC
The DNA here is from genome assembly GCA_050290225.1 of Cellvibrionaceae bacterium. Classification (GTDB taxonomy): domain Bacteria; phylum Pseudomonadota; class Gammaproteobacteria; order Pseudomonadales; family Cellvibrionaceae; genus JBNKHG01. Next base: position 30,274 of record JBNKHG010000030.1, on the reverse strand, counting down.
CCTGCCAGGCTTTGATTGCCACGTTGACCAGGCGTTTGCCTTGCCGAACCACATCACATTGGGCAAAAGTGTCCTCCATACGGCCCGCGCGCACATAGTCGATGGAAAAATCCACCACCCTGGGCACCTTCAGGGTTTCCATGGTCATCAACAGATGCAGGGCCGCTGACATTTCCATAAAGCCACCGACAGCACCACCGTGCAGGGCCGGCAATGTGGGATTGCCCATGTTGGATTGGCGCGTCGGCATCTTGAATTGCAGTTCTGTCGCATCCTCAACGAACTCAATCCCCAGGAGACGGGCATAGGGCAAGGCTTCGATCAGAACAGCGGGGGAAGCTGACGCCCTGGCTGCGAGAGCCGCCATGGCCACTGCACTGTGTTTTTCTGTTGCCATCACTCCATTGCCTCCAAAATTGGTGCAAGCTGCTCCTGCATGGAGGCTAAAATATCCGGATCCAGACGGATAAAGTTGGCCACACAGCGGGCGACAGGTCTTTCCGGATCATCCTGATAAGCCCTGCCCCGGCAAAAAATCACATGCCGCGTTACCCGGTAGGCCTCGGCCTCGGCGAAGACACTCTTTCCGGGCTCCGCTTCCCCCATATGATCGATTCGCAGGTCCATGGTGGGAGACATTGACAGTTCATCGATGGCCGCTACGGCGGCAACACCACAGGCGCTATCCAGGAGTGCCGTCAAGGCACCGCCGTGGATAACCCCGGTCTCCGGATTGCCAACAATGGCATCGCTGTAGGGCAGTTCGGCACAGATACGCTGCGCCTCCAACTTTGTGAACCTCAGCCCCAAGGTGTTGATGTGGTCGCCAGGATTTGCCCGGGTCATCAATTGCACAATTTTACGTAGCTGGATTAAATCAGTCATAACGAATGGGAAGACACCCCGGAAAACTTCAAACAGTCGTTTGAACAGTATAACGGTAAAAACGACCGCCAACCAGCCTGGATCAACAGGGGCATTTTACGCGGACAATTGCAGTCAGGGGCGGGTGATCTTCCCTGGCTCGAGCGTCAGATCCGTCAGCACCAAATCACTAACGGCATAAGCGATACAGGGGAGAATATAACCGGCATTGATCTCTTTCTCCCAAAGCCCGAATGGCGCGCGCAGGAGGTAGGTAATCTCACCCGTTTTCAATCGACAGCGACAGATACCGCAAGCGCCGTTGCGACAGGCTTTGCGCACCGGTAGCGGTATCTCCCGCATCAATTCGAGCAAAGTGGTATCGGTATCAATCTCAGCGCAGTAACTGGCGCCATTGTCTTCCAGGGTAATTTGAAATTGAGGCACAAGGAAATTTCTCGATTGGTGCGACCCAGACTTCTGGGGTGCGTAATTTCGGACAGAAACAAAAAAGGCGGTCCGAAGACCGCCTTTTTTATCACAGCCCTGCGGGCTTGTGCAAAAGAGCTTACCAGCCGGTAAGTTCTTTCAGAGCATCGCCAATACCGGCCAGGGAACGCACAGTCTTGACTCCGGCATCTTCCAAAGCGGCAAACTTCTCGTCGGCAGTGCCCTTACCACCGGAGATGATCGCACCGGCATGGCCCATACGCTTACCGGCAGGAGCTGTTACACCGGCAATATAGGACACCACAGGCTTGGAAACATTTTCCTTGATATAGGCAGCCGCTTCCTCTTCTGCGGTACCGCCAATCTCACCGATCATGACGATGGCCTCGGTCTGAGGATCGTTCTGGAACATTTCCAGGATGTCGATGAAGTTGGAACCGGGAATCGGGTCACCACCGATACCGACACAAGTGGACTGGCCGAAACCATAGTCAGTGGTCTGCTTAACCGCTTCATAGGTCAGGGTTCCAGAACGGGAAACAATGCCCACTTTACCCGGCAGATGAATGTGACCGGGCATAATGCCAATCTTACACTCACCCGGAGTGATCACGCCCGGGCAGTTCGGGCCGATCAGGCGTACACCCAGCTCATCACACTTGACCTTGCACTCCAGCATGTCCAGAACCGGGATGTGCTCGGTAATGCAAACAATCAGTTTAATACCGCCATTGGCAGCTTCCAGGATGGAGTCCTTACAGAAGGGAGCCGGCACGTAGATGACAGAGGCTTCGGCACCCGTTGCTTCCACAGCTTCGGCGACGGTGTTAAACACCGGCAGTCCCAGGTGAGTAGTACCGCCCTTGCCGGGGGTTACACCACCGACCATCTTAGTGCCATAGTCGATAGCTTGCTCGGAATGGAATGTACCCTGACCACCGGTAAAGCCCTGACAGATAACCTTGGTATCTTTGTTAATTAATACACTCATTGACTTGCCCCCTATTAACCCTTAGCCGCTTTAACAACTTGCTCAGCAGCGTCAGTCAGGCTGGTTGCAGCAATAATATTCAAGCCGCTCTCTGCCAGTACTTTCGCACCCAGGTCGGCGTTGTTACCTTCCAGGCGCACTACCACCGGTACCTTAACGCCCACTTCTTCCACAGCGCCGATGACACCTTCGGCGATCAGGTCGCAACGCACAATGCCGCCGAAGATATTGATCAGCACGGCTTCCACGCGGTCGTCAGCGAGAATAATTTTGAAGGCTTCGATAACGCGCTCTTTAGTGGCGCCACCGCCCACATCCAGGAAGTTGGCCGGCGCACCGCCATGCAGCTTGACGATATCCATGGTACCCATGGCCAGACCGGCGCCGTTCACCATGCATCCGATATTGCCGTCGAGAGCGACGTAGTTAAGATCCCATTGGGCAGCAACGGCTTCGCGCTCATCTTCCTGAGAGGGATCGTGCATATCTCTCAATTCGGGGTGACGGTAAAGGGCATTGCCATCGATAACCACTTTGGCATCCAGGCAGTGCAGGTCGTCAGAGGGTGTGATTACCAGCGGGTTGATCTCCAGCAGGGCCAGGTCCTTTTCCTTGAACATTTTGGCCAGTCCCAGGAAAATCTGAGTGAACTGCTTGATCTGCTTGCCTTCCAGACCCAGCTTGAAAGCCAACTCGCGCGCCTGGTATGGCTGAGCACCGGTCAGGGGATCAATTTCGGCTTTAAGGATTTTCTCAGGGGTCTCTTCGGCCACCTTTTCGATCTCGACACCACCCTCGGTGGATGCCATAAATACGATGCGACGGCTGGAGCGATCTACCACTGCACCCAGGTAGAGTTCCTGGGCGATGTCGGTGCAGTTTTCCACCAGGATACGGCTGACCGGCTGACCGTTTTCATCTGTCTGGTAGGTTACCAATCGGTTACCCAGCCACTTTTTAGCAAATTCTTCGATTTCCGACTTGGAATCGACCAACTTAACGCCGCCGGCCTTGCCGCGGCCACCCGCGTGTACCTGCGCTTTAACTACCCACTTGTCACCGCCAATAATATCGGCAGCGGCAGCCGCTTCTGAGGGGCTCTCAGCGGCAACACCTTTGGAAACAGGCAGGCCGTACTCGGCGAACAACTGCTTACCTTGATACTCATGCAAATTCATGCTGTCTTTCCGTTCACTCGTGCCGTTTCATCCATCTGTGAAGTCGTGCACTCGGTTATCAATGGCGGATGAAATCATTCATACCACCCCCTACTTGTCTGACCCCTGCCGGAGACCACAACTAACGCTGAAGCCTCCCAAACAAGCGCCACAAGTTCCCCCAAAGTCGTCACTCACCGCAACACTTTCGGGGTCTCCGCACATAGTGATTATTATTTTTTGCGCTTTCTGTTAGGCATATGAATGGCGTGACCATTCGCAGCCAGAGCCGCTTCTTTTACTGCTTCCGAGAAGGTCGGATGACCAAATACGGTCATTCCGATGTCCTCGGCACTGGAACCAAACTCCATGGCGATTGCCACCTGCTGAACAAGGTCAGAGGCATTGGGACCAACGATATGGCAACCCAGAACGCGATCGGTTTCCGCGTGCGCCAGGATTTTCACCATGCCTTCCGCCTCTTCAGAAGCCACCGCGCGGCCAATGGCGATAAAGGGGAAAGTCCCTACATTGTAGGGTTCACCATCGGCTTTCAACTGCTCCTCGGTACGACCAACGGCAGCCACTTCCGGGTGGGTATAGATGACGTTGGGGATAATATCATAATTAATAAGCGGTTTCTGACCAGCGATTCGCTCAGCTACCATTACCCCCTCTTCCGATCCCTTGTGCGCCAGCATGGGGCCGCGCACCACGTCACCGACGGCCCAAACACCCGGGGCGCTGGTGGAACAGAGGTCGTTGACGTAGATCAAACCGCGTTCATCCAGGTTGACACCGGAATCACCCGCCAGCAGGCCCTCGGTGTAGGGACGACGGCCAACACAGACGATCAACTTGTCAAAGACTTCCTGCTGCTCATTACCGTCAGCATCGGTATAGGTCACAGTCACTTCCTTGCCATTTACCTGACTACCGGTAACCCGGCAGCTAAGGCGAATATCCAGGCCCTGCTTTGTGAGGATCTTCTGGGTTTCCTTGGCAATCTGCTGGTCCATCATTGCCAGGAAGCTGTCCAGGGCTTCAAGGCAGACAACTTTGGAACCCAGACGGCTCCAGACACTGCCCAATTCCAGTCCGATCACACCAGCACCGATCACACCGAGGCGCTCAGGCACTTCGGTAAACTCGAGGGCGCCAGTGGAATCGACGATCACATCATCGTCGACTGGTGCAACAGGGATGTCCACAGGAACGGAACCTGAGGCCAGGATAACGTTATCCGCTTCCAGCTCCTGGACATTGCCGTCGTTATCGGTGAATTCCACCTTGCGGCCAGCCAGCAGTTTGCCGGTGCCGTAAAGGGCGGTCACCTTGTTGGCCTGAAAAAGGCCGGCAATACCACCGGACATCTGCTTCACCACTTTATCCTTGCGGGCAATCATGGCAGGAACATCAACTTCGATGCCGCCGACGTGGATACCGTGCACGCCCAGATCGGCCTTTGCCTGGTGGTACTTGTGAGAGCTGTCCAGCAGGGCCTTGGACGGAATACAGCCCACATTCAAGCAGGTACCGCCATTGACACCCTTCCCTTTGGTGTCCTTCCATTTTTCGATACAGGCGGTTTTCAATCCAAGTTGCGCTGCGCGAATAGCAGCAACATAGCCCGCCGGTCCAGAGCCAATCACGATAACGTCGTATTTTTCAGACATAGATCCAAGTTCCAATAATATGAAGAAAGCTACCGGGCGGCAGACCATCCCTAGTCAGGTTGGCCACTGCCCTAAAAGGTTTTATTACATTTTCCGTCTAAGCGTCTGTCCGGCCCCACTGGGTAACCAGTAATATTTTTTATTGCGACCTTACATTTCCAGTAAGATACGTGCCGGATCTTCAATCATGTCTTTAATCGCCACCAGGAACTGTACCGCGTCCTTGCCGTCAATCAAGCGGTGATCATAAGACAACGCCAGGTACATCATCGGCAGGATTTTCACCTCGCCATTTACCGCCATGGGGCGCTCCTGAATTTTATGCATGCCCAGAATCGCTGTCTGCGGCGGATTCAGGATGGGCGTAGACATAAGCGAACCAAACACGCCACCATTTGTAATACTGAAGGTACCCCCAGTCATCTCCTCAATAGAGAGCTTACCATCGCGGGCGCGCAGGCCCAGATCGCGAATCTTGCTTTCGATATCCGCCAACCCAAGGTTCTCGGCATCGCGGATCACCGGTACCACCAGTCCCTTCTCAGTGGAAACTGCCACGCTGATGTCCTGATAACCATGGTATACGATATCGTCATTGTCTATGGAGGCATTCACTGCCGGGAAGCGGCGCAGGGCTTCCACCGCGGCTTTGACAAAAAAGCCCATAAAACCCAGTCGGGTACCATTGTGCGCTTTTTCGAACTGCTCTTTGTATTTCGCCCGCAGCTCCATCAGCGGCGCCATGTTCACTTCGTTGAAGGTCGTCAGCATGGCAGTGCCATTGGATGCGTCCAAAAGCCGCTCGGCGATACGCTTGCGCATGCGAGTCATGGGCACGCGCTTTTCGATCCGTTCGCCGCCACTGGTCTCAACAAGATGGAGGGGTGCGGGTTTGGGTGCGGGTTTGGGTGCGGCAGCGGGTGCGACGCTTGGAGCGGTGGCACCGTCCTTGATGTAATTCACGACATCTTCCTTGGTCACGCGACCGTCTTTGCCTGAACCCGCCAAGGCTGCAACATCGACGTTATTTTCGTCGGCCAGCTTACGGGCAGCGGGGCTCAGCAGTTTGTCGCCCGCACTCGCCCCGGCTGTCTCAGCGACGCTTTCGGTGACGGTCTCGGTTGCAGCGGCGGCACCTGCGCCTTCCGCAAAGGTGGCAATCACTTCATTGCTGAGGATGGTCTCACCCTCGCCCTTGATAATTTCCGCGATACTGCCGTTGGCCGGTGCCACGACTTCCAACACCACCTTGTCGGTCTCGATATCCACAATCAATTCATCGCGTGAAACAGCCTCACCAGGTTGCTTGTGCCAAGTGGCTATAGTTCCGTCCTGAACGGATTCGGGGAATTGGGGCGCTTTGATTTCGATGCTCATTTCAGTGTATTTCCTTAGCTTTCGCTGTCATTCTGTACGGCTCTGTGCACGGTTTCCTTAAACCGTGAGAGCTTCGTCAATAAACTTGTTTTGCTCCTCTATATGCAGGGACATATAGCCTGCTGCCGGCGCCGCTGATGCAGGACGTCCGACATAATTCACATAGAGGTTTTTGTCGTGTTCGTGGATCACACGGCGCATGTGGTGCTGACTGCTGTACCAGGCGCCCTGGTTCATGGGCTCCTCCTGACACCAGACCACATCGGTAAGGTTCCGGTAGGGCTCCAGCGCCTGTTTCAGCTCTTTTTCCGGGAAAGGATAAAGCTGTTCGAGGCGAACCAGCGCCACATCCTCCTGCTTGCGCTCTGAGCGCTCTTCAAGCAGGTGGTAGTAAACCTTACCACTACACATCACCACGCGTTTGACTTTATCCGGATCCGGCAAGTTGTCGCCGATCACATTCTGGAAGTCACCGTTGGCCAGTTCTTCAAGGCTTGAGGTTGCAAGTTTATGACGCAGAATCCACTTGGGACTCATCACCACCAACGGACGGCGCATAGGCCGAATCGCCTGGCGACGCAACATATGAAATACCTGCGCGGGGGTTGTCGGGATGCACACCTGGATATTGTGCTCAGCACAAAGTTGCATGAAGCGTTCCAGGCGCGCGGAGGAATGCTCAGGTCCCTGCCCTTCATAACCGTGCGGCAAGAGCATGGTCAAGCCACAGAGGCGGCCCCACTTGTGTTCGCCACTGGTGATAAACTGGTCGATCACCACCTGGGCACCATTGGCGAAGTCACCGAACTGGGCCTCCCAGATCACCAGACCCGTGGGCGACGTAGTGGCATAACCGTATTCAAAGGCCAGTACCGCCTCCTCCGACAGGTAGGAGTCGTAGAGTTCAAATGCCGGTTGGTCCTCCTTGATATGCTTCATGGGCAAATAGGAAGAACCATCCTTCTGGTTGTGGACCACCACGTGACGGTGCGAGAAGGTACCTCGCCCAACGTCCTGGCCAGTCATGCGCACCGGGTAGCCCTCTTCCAACAGGGTGGCGTAGGCAAGGGTTTCAGCCATCCCCCAGTTGATGGGCAGCGCTCCGCCGGCCATCTTGCGACGGTCGTCGTAGATCTTGGCCACCTGACGCTGCACCTGAATGCCGTCGGGAATTTCACACATTTTGTGTGCGATTTTTTGCAGTTTTTTGAGCTCGACACCCGTATTGGCCTGCTTGAACCAGTCGTGGCCGATATAGGGAGTCCAATCCACAAACAGAGTCTTGTCGGGCTCACTGACCAATCCGCTGGCGACGTGTTCGCCGCGATCCAGGGCGGCGCGATAGTCGTCTGCCATCTGGTCAGCGTCAGCCTGGCTCAGCACGCCCTCGGATACCAGGCGTTCGGCATAGAGCGTGCGCGTGGATTTTTGTTTGCGAATCGCCTGGTACATCAGCGGTTGAGTGGCTGAGGGCTCATCGGTCTCGTTGTGACCACGACGGCGGTAACACACCAGATCGATAACCACATCTTTCTTGAATTCGTAGCGATAATCCATGGCCAACATAGTCACGAACAACACCGCTTCAGGGTCGTCACCGTTAACATGGAAGATCGGTGCTTCGATCATCTTGGCCACATCGGTACAGTACTCGGTGGAGCGAGAGTCGTCGCGACGGCTGGTGGTAAAGCCCACTTGGTTGTTGAGGACAATATGCACTGTACCGCCGGTGGCGTAGGCACGGGTCTGGGACATCTGGAAGGTTTCCATGACCACGCCCTGACCGGCGAAAGCGGCATCACCGTGAACGACCAGAGGCACCACTTTGTCACCCAGCGGGTCTTCACGGCGATCCTGGCGAGCGCGTACAGAGCCCTCCACCACCGGCGAGACAATTTCCAGGTGCGATGGGTTAAAGGCCATGGCCAGGTGAACTTCGCCACCGGGGGTCATAACATTGGAGGAGAAGCCCTGGTGATACTTAACATCACCGGAGGTATCGACCAGCTTTTTGCCCTCGAACTCTTCAAACAGCTCGGAGGGATTCTTACCCAGGATATTGACCAGGGTGTTCAAGCGTCCGCGGTGAGCCATGCCCAGGACAATCTCTTTGGCACCGTAGTAACCGGCACGCTTGACCAATCCATCCAACAATGGAATCAGGCTCTCAGCACCTTCCAGACCAAAGCGCTTGGTGCCGGGGTACTTACTGTCCAGGTGACGCTCCAGCCCCTCGGCAGCGGTTACCCGCTCTAGCACATTGAGGCGTTGGTCACTGCCATAGTCGGGATTGGAACGCACGCTCTCAAGGCGTTGTTGCAGCCACTGCTTCTCGGAGAAGTTAGTGATATGCATGATTTCCGGGCCGACATGGCCACAGTAGGTCTTCTCCAGGGCATCAATGATTTCGCTGAGCGGTGCTTCGTCTTTACCGATAAACAGGTTACCGGTCTGGAAGACGGTGTCCAGATCCGCAGGGGTAAAACCATGGAACGACAGGTCCAGATCGGGGACCTGTTCGCGCTCCATCAACCCCAGAGGATCGAGCTGCGCTTTTTGATGACCACGGAAACGATAGGAACTGATCAGCTGAACGACTTTAACCTGCTTGCGCTCATGCTCGATATTGGCCCCACCCGAACCGGGAGCGGCAATAGGACGAGCGCGGTTCTTACCGAGCAACTCAAAGTGTTCACGGATAACGGAGTGCGGCGTATCCTGGGTGACAACCCCTTCTACACGCGGCAGCTTGTCAAAATAGCTGCGCCACTCTTCGGGTACGGCGTTTGGATCGTATAAATATTTGTCGTAGAGCTCTTCAACATACGAAGCATTCCCACCGGAAATATGGGAAGTACTCCACAGAAGCTCCATAATGCTATCTTGCATTGTTGCCCACCTTTTGTCGGGGCCTTATCTACCTGCGGAGGAACGAGCTCTGCCTTCTCAAGCATCTACGACAGCGCCACCGGCTCTTTACATAAACCAGTCGCGGGTCGGTTGCACCGCCTGCCTGTGAGACAATATCGGAACAACACAAGCGCGTTATACCCCTCCGTGAAACTGTAACAACCCTCACCCAGACTCTGCGAAAAGGTCATCACAATTACACAGATAGTTCAGGCTACACCTGTTACGGCTTACCTGATATACCCCTGCTACTTTATAGCCTGTTTAGCTAACCAAGCTTCCCGCCTTTGGCGACTGATCAAGCCATTGCCATCGGCGAAACGCATCTTCTATGCTTCCTATCACGTTTTATTGCACCTGGCCGGCGACAATAAAGTCCGTGCAGTCCGTCGTAATTCATTTTTTATAGTAGGGATCACTCAGCCTGACTCAATTTGCACCCTATCAGGCTGTGTGATCTGGGTTTTCCGCACCAATTTCAATACTGCAATTGTCAGTTGCAGTTTTAACCGCCTCTTCGAGATTGCGCCCGGGAAGCGGCTTGCACGCCAACTTAAAAATCAGGTGGCGCGCTGTAACAACATATTTCGAATATGGCCGATTGCGCGAGTCGGGTTCAAGCCCTTCGGACAAACGGCCACACAGTTCTGGATACCGTGACAACGAAATACGCTGAAGGGGTCATCCAGTTTGGCCAGGCGTTCTTCGGTGGCAGTATCGCGGCTGTCCGCCAGGAAGCGGTAAGCCTGCAACAAGCCGGCGGGACCGATAAATTTATCGGGGTTCCACCAGAATGAAGGACAACTGGTTGAACAACACGCACAAAGGATACACTCGTACAGGCCGTCGAGCTTTTCGCGGTCTTTGGGAGACTGCAGACGCTCAATGGCAGGCGGCGGCGTGTTGTTCTGCAGGTATGGTTGTACCTTTTTGTACTGCTCGTAGAACTGGCTCATATCGATGACCAGGTCACGAATTACCGGCAGACCGGGCAGCGGGCGCAGAATCAGGGTGTTGTTTTCCACGCATTCCGACAGTGGCTTGATACAGGCCAGGCCGTTCTTACCGTTGATATTCATACCGTCGGAACCACAGACCCCCTCGCGACAGGAACGGCGATACGCCAGGCTGGGATCCTGTGCTTTCAACAATTCCAGCACGTCCAATACCATCAGGTCTTTGCCTTCGGTATCGACCTCGTAGGTTTTCATGGACGGCTCTTTGTCCGTCTCAGGGTTGTAGCGATAAACTTGTACTTTTAACATGGCTTTTATCTCCCCCTATTAATAGGTACGAACCTTCGGTTCAAACGCTTCCATGGTCTTGGGCGCGAAGTTTACCGCGCGCTTGCCAACACGTTTTTCACCGGGGAAGTACATGGAGTGACACAGCCAGTTCTCGTCATCGCGATCCTGGAAATCTTCACGGGCATGGGCACCACGGGACTCTTTGCGCTCTTCCGCGGCAATAGCGGTCGCTTCGGCCACTTCCAGCAGGTTTTGCAGTTCCAGCGCTTCGATACGGGCGGTGTTGAAGGCGTTGCTCTTGTCGTCGAGCTTAACGTTTTCAATACGGGTACGCAGATCGGCCAGTTTCTTGATACCTTCCTGCATAAACTCACCCTTGCGGAATACACCGAAATGATTCTGCATAGTAGTCTGCAGATCTTTGCGCAACACCGAGGCATTCTCACCATCGTTAGTGATGTTCACGCGGTTGAGACGGTCCATAGCCGCTTCCAAATCGGAGTCGGTGGCTTCACGGTGCTCAACACCTTCGCGCAAGGCCTTTTCAATAAACAGGCCGGAAGCACGACCGAACACAACCAGGTCAAGCAGTGAGTTACCACCCAGACGGTTGGCACCGTGTACTGAGACACAAGCGACTTCACCACAGGCGTAAAAGCCTTCAATGACCTTGTCATTACCATCGGCATCCATAGTCAGGGCCTGGCCATCAATATTGGTGGGAATGCCACCCATCATATAGTGGCAGGTCGGAACCACAGGAATCGGTTCTTTTACCGGGTCGGCATGGGCGAAGGTACGAGACAGCTCCAGGATACCCGGCAGCTTGGCATTCAGGGTTTCTTCACCCAGGTGATCAAGCTTTAGGAATACATGATCCCCTTCGGGGCCACAACCACGGCCGTCGAGAATCTCCAGCACCATGGAGCGAGCCACAACGTCGCGACCCGCCAAGTCCTTGGCATTGGGAGCATAACGCTCCATAAAACGCTCACCGTCCTTGTTGATCAGGTAGCCACCCTCACCGCGGCAACCTTCAGTCACCAACACACCTGCTCCGGCGATACCGGTCGGGTGGAACTGCCACATTTCGATGTCCTGCACCGGGAAGCCGGCTCGCAGGGCCATACCAACACCGTCACCGGTATTGATGTGGGCGTTGGTGGTGGAGGCGTAGATACGGCCGGCACCACCGGTCGCAAATACGGTGGCTTTGGATTTAATAAAGACCGTCTCGCCGTCTTCAATATTAATTGCAATGACACCAACAACCACGCCGTCCTGGTTTTTAACGATATCAACCGCGAACCACTCATTCAGGAAGACGGTGTTGTTTTTCAGGTTACTCTGATAAAGGGCATGCAACAGGGCATGACCGGTACGGTCGGCAGCCGCACAGGTACGTGCCGCCTGACCGCCACGACCGAAGTCCTTGGACTGGCCGCCGAACGGACGCTGGTAGATGCGACCCTCTTCTGTACGGGAAAATGGCAGCCCCATATGATCGAGTTCGAAGACCGCTTCAGGGCCGACTGAACACATGTATTCGATGGCGTCCTGGTCACCGATATAGTCGGACCCCTTGACGGTATCGTACATGTGCCAACGCCAATCATCATTGGGGTCGGAACTGGCGATCGCACAGGTAATACCCCCCTGGGCGGATACCGTGTGCGAACGGGTTGGAAATACCTTGGTAATTACCGCAGTCTTGTAGCCTGATTGGGCCAACTGCAAGGCAGCGCGCATACCAGCGCCACCGCCACCGATGACAATGCCATCAAAAGAAATAGTACGCCTGATCTTGCCGTTATCAACACTAGCCATTGCTTAGAATCCCCACAGAATTTCAACACCCCAAACCACGTAGGTCACGGTTACCACACCGAGAACCATTTGCGCCAGAACGCGCATCGCAGTTGCTTTCGCACCCATCATCCGGGTGGTGAGGTAGTCTGTGAGCACGGACCACAATCCAATCCAGGCGTGAGCCGCAATGGAGACCAAAGTGATCAGGCTAAAGATACGCATCCACATCTGGTCGTAAAGCGCCTTCCAGACGTCATAGCTCAAATCTGGAGTCATCAGAATAAAGGCAGCGATAAAAATGGTATACGCGGCCAGTACCACAGCGCTTACACGCTGGATCAACCAGTCGTACAGGCCACTGCGACCAAAACTCGTTACTGCTGTTACCATACCCATACCCCCGCTAGTGCAATCAATACCACGGCAACGAACAAAGCGATTTTCGCGCCATTTTGACCGCCTTCCAGACTTTCACCAATACCCATATCCATAATCAGGTGACGCACACCGGCTACCGTATGGTAAGCCAGAGCAGCGAGCGTGCCCCAAAGCACAAACTGACAGACTGGGTTGGTTAAGCCATCTTTCAACGCCGCAAAACTCTCTTCCGACTCCAGACTGGCATCGAGCATCCACAGAAGGATGGCAACGCCGGCAAACAAGATAACGCCAGAAACACGGTGAAGAAAAGATACGTAGGCTGTGATGGGAAGTTTTATCGTGGAAATGTCAAGATTGACAGGTCTATTTTTGTTCACGGTTGTATCACACCTTTTGTCCATTTTAGAGGACATTTTTACCCAAAAAAACGGGTAGATTCGAGACAGTGCTTGCGCACGAAATCTCTCAAGCATAGGCAGCGTACATATATGTACTAACTACCCCCCCTGCAAGTCGCGCGGAATTATAGAGAGAACCTACTAAAAATACAAACAAAATCCGGGACTTAAGGAAATTCCAATAACAACTGACAGCAATAACCCCAATCTGGTTATACTGATTTTCTGCCATCAATTTTAGTCATTAAACTCTAAAATACCGCAGCGCAGCAAACAACAAGTTCGCCGAAGTTAGCGACAATTACCCTAAAATTGCATTTAACATACCTTAATCAGCAGCGAAATCATGGGGAATCATCCAAGTCAAGCGGGAATTTAATTTGACAATCTCCCCCGTCACTTTATAGTTGTGCCCGCTTCAAGACTAGGACGGTCGATTGCCGAACTAGCAACAAAGTCTCACGTTGAACCCGCGTCAGCGGATTTGAGTCGAATGTGAAGACAATTATATATCGCAGAAACAGGAGTCCGTAATGACTGATAAGAAAGCGCACTTAACGGTCGACGGTTTGGATATCGAGTTGCCAATGTATAGCGGCTCGACCGGCCCAGACGTCATTGACGTCAGCAGCCTTACTTCAAAAGGCTACTTCACCTACGACCCAGGCTTTATGGCCACCGCATCGTGTGAATCAGAGATTACCTATATCGATGGCGGAAATGGTGTTCTATTACACCGCGGTTATCCCATCGACCAACTGGCAGAAAAATCCGACTACCTGGAAACCTGCTACCTCCTGCTGAACGGCGAGCTGCCCACCCCCCAACAAAAACAACAATTTGTCGAGATCATCACCAATCACACCATGGTGCACGAGAACATCGCCCGATTCTTCCGCGGTTTCCGCAGCGATGCTCACCCCATGGCCATTATGTGCGGCGTAGTTGGCGCCCTCTCCTCCTTCTACCACGATTCCCTGGATATCAGTAATGAGGAGCACCGCAAGATCTCGGCACACCGCCTGATTGCCAAGATGCCGACCCTGGCGGCCATGTGCTACAAGCACCATGTGGGCCAACCGTTTATGTACCCGAACAACAAGCTCTCCTATGCCGAGAACTTCCTGCATATGATGTTCGGTACTCCCTGCGACGACCCGGAAGTCAACCCGGTTCTGGCCAGAGCTATGGACAAGATCTTTCTGCTGCACGCTGATCATGAGCAGAACGCCTCCACCTCTACCGTGCGCCTGGCCGGTTCATCCGGTGCCAACCCTTTTGCCTGTATTGCCGCCGGTATCGCCACTCTGTGGGGCCCGGCCCACGGCGGCGCCAACGAAGCAGTACTGAACATGCTGGAACAGATCGGCAGTGTGGATCATATCGATGAGTACGTTGCCAAGGCCAAGGACAAGAACGATCCCTTCCGCCTCATGGGCTTCGGTCACCGTGTATACAAGAACTTTGACCCACGCGCCAAAGTGATGAAAGAGTGTGCCGACGAAGTGCTGGCAGAACTGGGACTGGAAAACGATCCCCTACTGGCCATCGCCAAGCGTCTTGAGCAGATTGCCCTGGAAGACGAGTACTTTATCGAGAAGAAGCTCTACCCCAACGTCGACTTCTACTCTGGCATTATCATGAAGGCCATCGGTGTTCCCACCGATATGTTCACTGTGATCTTCGCCACAGGCCGCACCGTGGGTTGGATCGCCCACTGGCATGAAATGATCAGCAACCCTTATAAAATCGGCCGCCCACGACAGCTGTATACCGGCTACAAGCAGCGCGATTTTGTCGAGCTGGAAGACCGCGGTTAATAACGACTGCGAATCCGCCACAAAAAAAGCCGCAAATCGCGGCTTTTTTTGTGGTTGTCGCTTTAATGCATCAATAGGAATTTACTGCAACTCTTCCAACAGGCGCTGATTCACTTCCCGCCACTGCGGCAAACTCTGCATGCTGTTAGCTTTAAGCTTTTTCCCCCGCGATTTTGCCAACCACAAGCTCTCTCCATTAAAACTGTAGATGGGCAACAAATCCGGTCGCTGAGAGGCCGGCAGTATGGTCTTGTTGATATTGTCGAGAATCAACGGCTCCGCGTCCGGTGCAGGGTAATAGGCCAACACCATATGCGCCTGATTGTAGTCCAGTGCCTTAACGTATGTGATACGCAATTTGTCGCTATCAACACCGATGTCTTTCAACGTGAAATATTTACCGATAGAGAAATCTTCGCAATCACCACCATTGGTAGCCAGCGTTTCGATGGGGGTAGCCCAGTAGTCTTCTTTTCCCCAGTGGTCAATATCGCTAACCCAGTGCACGCGGTTAAAAAAATCATTGGACCGGGTCATTTTGAGACTGTCGGGCATCCCCTGAAAAGTATTGACCTCTGTCATCAGGCTCTGCCAATCCTGTACGCGCTCACGCGCTTTGACACCATAGATACTTTCCACCCGCGCCAGAACCCGCTCGCCCAATCCCAAAAACTGCGCGGTGGCTCCCAGGCTGATCAATGCGCAGGCAAAGGGAATGATGTTTTGACGAAACTTCAAGACAGTAAACCTTCCTTTTATTTTACCGGCCCCGATATTCGTCGTACCGCCGATGCACAGCGACAAATCCTATAATAGATAACCGGGAAATGCCATGAACTCCCGCCAGGTGTCATTACCTATTCACCGGAAAACTCTGTACACTGGAGAATATTTTTTACATCAGTGTAAATTTCAGCTACGACTGATACAGTGAACAACACTCCCTGAAGGCTTTCATTTATGAAATATACCTTGCGTCAGCTGGAAGTATTCCTCGCAGCCGCACACTTCGAAAATATTACCCGTGCGGCGGAGAGTCTGGCCATGTCCCAATCGGCGGCCAGTAGCGCCCTGCGCGATCTGGAGAGACAATTCGATGTTCAACTGTTCGACCGGGTTGGCAAGCGCTTTCAGATCAACGAACTGGGCCAGCTTTTGCGCCCCCGTGCCCATGCCTTGCTGGAGCAAGCCCGTGCATTGGAAAATGATCTCAGGCAGCACAAGGAAGCCGGCCTGTTGAAACTGGGTGCCACCATGACCATTGCCGATTATCTGGTGGTTAACCTGATGGCAAAATATATGGAAACCACGCCCAACAGCCGTGTGACACTGAAAGTGGGTAATACCGCTCAGATCGTTGAGCAGGTGGCAAACTTTGCCCTCGATATCGGCCTGATCGAGGGGGAGTTGCAACACCCGGACCTGGAAGTCCGTCCCTGGCAGGAAGACGAACTGGTGGTGTTCTGCTCACCGAACCACCCCTTTGCCAATCGCGGGCAACTGTCAGATGAAGAACTGGTATCCGCCACCTGGATTTTGCGAGAATCCGGTTCCGGCACACGCCAGGCGTTTGAGCGTGCCATGCACGGCCTGCTGCCGGAACTAAATGTACTGCTCGAATTGGAACATTCGGAAGCAATCAAACGGGCTGTGGAAGAGGATTTGGGTATTTCCTGCCTGTCGCGTATTGCCCTGGAAGAAGCTTTCCAACGCGGCACCCTGGTGCCGCTGCAGGTTCCTCACCGAGATTGGCACCGGTACTTTTACCTGATTTTGCACAATCACAAATACCGCAGCGCCGGCATCGAGTATTGGCTCGACCTGTGCACTGACGCTTAACCTTACAAAATGTCAGGCGCTGGAAATACTCGCTGACAAGGCTTCAGTTGACGACGACCGATTACGCAGGCAGTAGCTGACATACAGCGAACAACTGAACAGCAGTATGGCCCCACCCTGATGAGCAGCAGCCAAGGGTACGGGCACATGTAATAACAGGGTACTGATGCCAAGACTGACTTGCAGCAACAACGCCCCGAGTAGCAGGTACAAACCCACGCGCAGCGGTTTGTTCGCCGACTCTCGTTTTAGTCCCCAGACCGCAAAACCGATGATTAACACTATTAATCCGTAAGCCAGCATGCGGTGGTTAAACTGAACCGTGGTGATATCCTCAAATATCGCCAACCAGGGCGGGTCGGTGGCATAGAGTCCCCCAGGGATAAAGCTCTCCCCCATCAAGGGAAAAGTCGGATAGGCAAAACCGGCCCGCGTTCCGGCCACCAATCCACCCAACAGGATCATCACAAACAGCAGCCCGGTGATGGTATAGGCAAAGCTACGTAAAGGGCTCGCCATGTGCGTACGGTTACCGCCGGAAGCAGAGTCAAACAAAAGACCAAAGGCCACCCAGAGAATATAACCGTAAATAATCACCGCCGCCCCCAAGTGGGCAGCCAGTCGGTACTGGCTCACCCGGGGGATATCCACCAGGCCACTTTTCACCATATACCAACCCAATCCACCCTGCAGACCACCCAGAACAAACATCAATACCAGTTTGGGCGTCAGGCGGCGACTGATCTTGCCACTAATCCAGAAATACAAAAACGGCAGCAGGAAAATCACTCCAATCAGACGCCCCAGCAGACGGTGGGCGTACTCAAATAAAAAGATGGACTTAAAGGATTCCAGGTCCATTCCCCGATTGACCTCCAGGTATTCGGGAAATTGCTGGTACTTTGCAAAAGTTTGTTGCCAGCTGGCTTCACTCAGGGGGGGGACCACCCCTATCAGGGGTTTCCACTCCACCATCGACAGGCCCGAATGCGTCAGGCGGGTAACGCCCCCTAACAGGATCATACAGAAGATCACTGCGGCACAGAAAAGCAGCCAGGTGGCAATATGACGATTGTGGTTAGCCGCTTCGGCACTGAGCATAGATTCCCCTCGCTGGCGATAGTGCTGATTATTGTTATGGCGATAGCGCTCTAGTTTGCAGCCTGGCGCTACGATGTCAACTCCAGTTGCAGCTACGGGACAAGTATTGTTCAACGATGTTATTTTCCGGACGGCAGGGTGTTTAGCCGGAGGCCACCAGCAGAACGATCACCAGCAATAACGCCAACCAGAAGACAGACAACAGCTTCCAGAACAGAAGTGTATTCTTCTCGCGGGGTGTTCGGTTGACTTCACGTAAAAAATCAGGGTTGGGGGTTTTCAGGTCGTCAATCAAAGCCCTGGCACAGGGGTAGCGTTCATCCGGTTCAATGCTTACCGCCTTTTGCAGAGCCCTATCGAACCACAGCGGGATAATATCCCGGTGGTGATAGCTTGGAGTATAACGCAGCTGCTCAAAATCCCGCAGCGAGCGGCAACGTTCGGGACGCGTGCCGTAGGGCAGGAACCCTGTGAACATTTCGTAGATCATTACGCCCAGGGAGTAGACATCACCCTTGCGCCCGGTATTGATCCCAAAGCGGTAAAGTGGATCTGAATAGTTGAGGGTGCCCAGCACCAACTCCCTGTCCACCGGGCAAAAGAGTTCATGAATGGAGGGGGTATAGACCGAACCGAAATCCACAATCTTGATATTATTGTCGGGCAGGATCATCACATTGCTGGGTTTGAGGTCCTGGTGCACCGTCTCCTGCGCATGTATGGCCTCCAGGCCTTCGCAGATCTTGCCCACCAAATCAATCAACACACTGGGGCGCGCCTGGGGATGCTGTTGCAACCATACTTGCAGCGTCATACCCTCCACCACTTCCATCAGATAGTAGAGAAACTGTCGATTGGTTTTAGGTGGGATAACTTTGACCACATTGGGGTGATTGATGCGCCGCCCTATCCACTCCTCCATGATAAAGCGCTCGATATAGGCGGGGTCATCGCTGTAGTTGGTAGATGGGGTTTTCATCACCAGCCGCTCACCGGTTTCTTCGTCAACCACCAGGTACAACTGGCTTCGCTCGCTAGCGTACAGTTCCTCCTCGACCCGATAGCCGTCGATTTTTACGCCGGGGAACATTTCCGGCGGAAATGGCAGGCGTGTCAATCGCTCATTGAGGTCCTCCATATTTTCCACGCCGAGCTGGTCGACGCGCATCAAACAACAGCTGATGTTGTCGTCACTGCCTTCATTAAGAGCATGCCTGGCGATATCCCGACAGGCCAGCTTCACGTCCTCATGGTGCACCTGTAACAACATTTTCAGCTTCTGGTCACTGAGAAAATCGTGGACCCCATCACTGCTGAGAAAAAACAGATCCCCGGGGGAAACAGCCAGGGTGGACACGTCCACATTGAGGCTGTTGTCCATACCCATGGCGCGCACAAGATAATTTTTCCGTTCAGAAATGGTGGCGCAGTGATCCCGCGTCAACTGGACGAATTCGCCGGTTTCCTTTGACAGGCGATAAACACGGCTGTCCCCGATATGAAAAATATAAGCGATATGGGACTTGACCACGATCAGGCTAAGGGTACTGATGTAACCCTTGCTCTCGTCCCGCAGCTCGTGACCGAGATTGTAGAGTTTGAGGTTGAGCGACGTCAGGATTTTTTGTATGGCGTGCTTTACGCTCCAGGTTTCCGGCGTCTCGAAATATTCCTTTACGATCGCCTGGACGCAACGCTGTGCGGCCTCTTTACCGGCCTCGGCGCTACTGACTCCATCGGCTACAACCGCTACCGCCCCTTTGGTGGTGAGAAGATGGTTCTCCGGAACAGCATAGCCAACACAATCCTCGTTCACGGGTTTGATACCCGCTTCCGAGTAGGAAGCAACCTCCGCCTTAAAGGCCCGCGCCTGGTCCATGATCTCTGCCATCATCGTGTGTGGTCTTTGTAAACGCCGGGAGCCCAAAAGGCTCCCGGCTGCATGGCGTAAAAGCAGCGCTCGCAGGCCTGGTCATAGTTAAGTGACGTCGATCAGTTCGACGGTACCATCGGGCAGAATTTCCGCCATCTGGCCTTTGGGCTCATCCAGGAACAGCACCACAAGGAATATCAGGGCAGCGGAAGCACCTATCACCATAAAGAACGTACTGTAATCAACGAATGACAGAATGGTGAGATAGGTCACTGCCCCGACATTGCCATAGGCCCCTGCCATACCGGCAATCTGCCCGGTCATGCGACGCTGCACCAGGGGCACAACCGCGAACACAGCGCCCTCACCGGCCTGGACAAAGAAAGAGCAGGCCATGGTGGCAAACACGGCTGCTGGAATCCACCAGGAGCTGTCGATCTGCGCCAGAGTGAGGTAACCGAAAGCCAGGCCGGCGATCAATACCATTAATGCCCTACGACGACCGAGATGGTCGCTGAACCAGCCTCCTGTCGGACGTGCCACCAGATTCATAAAGGCAAAGCCGGAGGCCAGCAGACCCGCCCTGACCGGATCCAGGCTATCAAAGGTCTCGAGGAAGAACAGGGGCAGCATGGACACCACGGCAAGCTCGGAACCGAAGGTCACGAAGTAAGACCAGTTCAGAATGGCGACCTGCTTAAAGTGGTACTTCTGGATGTCTGGTACACCGTGGGTAAGATTTTCCCTGTTAACCTTCCAGATCTGGCTGGTTTGGAAAGCGAACAACACTACCAGCCCGACATAGATAAGATTCACCGCATTCTGGCTCAACAGTTTTACCCCGGCCGGGGAGAGCTTCCAGGCCAACACGGCCAACGCCAGGTACATGGGGATGTTCATTAACAGGTAGAAGTAGAAATCGCCCCAGCTGGTTACTTCCAGACCGCCAGAACGTTTGGGCTTGAAGTAGGTTGATCCCTTAGGGGTATTGCGGGCGTTGATGTAGTAAATCACACCGTAGACGGCGGTCAGGATACCGGTGGTACCCAGGGCATAGCGCCAGCCGTCATCACCACCAAATACCAGCGCCAGAGTCGGCAGGGTCATGGCCCCGGCAGCAGAACCAAAGTTCCCCCACCCGCCGTAGATACCTTCGGCCACCCCCACTTGCCTGGCCGGGAACCATTCCCCCACCATCCGAATGCCAATCACGAAGCCGGCACCAACAAAGCCCAGCAGGAAGCGGAACAGGGCGAGTTGCTCATAGCTGTTCGCCATGGCGAACGCAAAGCAGACAAAAGATGAGGAGATCAAGAGCCCGCTATACACATGGCGGGGCCCGAATTTATCCACCAGTATGCCGATCAAAATACGCGCCGGTATGGTCAGAGCAACATTCAAGATCAACAAAGCCTTGACCTGGGCTGTGGAAAGCTCAAAAGCCTCCTTGATAAAAACCATAAGCGGCGCATGGCTGAACCACACCACAAAGGTCAGGAAAAACGCGAACCAGGTGATATGGAGCGTTTTGATCTTTGGGTTCCCAAAGTCCAGCAAATTCATTTTGGCATCTGACATAAGATAGCGTCTCCCGATTGACGGCCCCGCACGGATGCGTGGAAGTAAACCAGGCCATTCAACCCGTGTGACCCCTTGGACTGATGGCCCTTATCGACAAGCAGAATATCCCTCGCCCCTACAGGCACACTTGATCTACATCAGGGCAGCAAACCCTCTCCCTCCAAGGATTTCAGACGCTACTCCCTTGGTGGTACTTTCTCGATTTAACATACTCCCAGGCGGATCAGTGGCTGGGTACGGATCTTCAAAGACCATCGGGGGGAATCCGGCTCTGCGCTAAATATTGTCAATTTTGACTATATTGTCCCTAAAGGCGGAGAAAATATGCCGACATAGATAGAAACAGCGGATGCGAACAAGACAAACTGCCGTTATTATGGTCAGAATGGCACCAAAAACATCTTATAGGCGTAATGCCGGATACAATGACGTGGTGCTGGATGCAATGAAGAGGCGCGACGCCGGATACCGAACAGGGTGTTTATAGACTGGTCAAAGTCCAACGCTATGAAAAGTCCCATTATCAGTGTTTCAGCGCTTAAGGACTTGCTGAAGAAACCGAAAAACCAGACGGTCATTATTGATTGCCGATTCTCACTGGCAGACACCGAACTGGGTGAGCGGCAATATCAACAGGGCCATATTCCGGGTGCCTACTACTTTCATCTGGACCGTGATCTTTCCGGTCCCCGCCTTCAGCACGGTGGTCGCCATCCCCTGCCGGATCCTGACCGGCTGGCCGACAAATTGAGTACTGCCGGCGTCAATGCCCTCACCCCTGTGGTAATCTACGACGACTCCCGCTTCGGCTTTGCCGCCCGCGCCTGGTGGCTGCTGCGCTACCTTGGCCACGACAATGTCGCTGTGCTGGACGGTGGTTACCAGGCCTGGGTCGATGCAGGCCAGGCTATCGACAAGCGTACCCCCCCAGCCAAAACCGGCCGATTTGTTCCCCACGTGCGCGAAGACTGGATTCTGTCGATGGACGCTATTCGCAATGACCGGAATAGTGCCACCCCGCAATTGACCCTGATAGACTCCCGTGAAGCCAAGCGCTATCAAGGCCTCGAGGAGCCAATCGACCCCATTGCCGGTCACATTCCCGGCGCATTGAATTTTCCCTGGCAGGAAGCCACCGACGAACAGGGCTTTGCCATCCCTCTTTCAGCCCACCGGACACGCTGGCAAACACAACAGGGTCAAACTCTCGCGGTCTACTGCGGTTCCGGTGTAACCGCCTGCGCCAATCTTTTGTCCCTCACCCTGGCAGGTATCCCCGCGAAACTCTATCCCGGCAGTTGGAGTGACTGGTGCTCCTATCCGGATACGCCGAAGCAAACCGCTGTCGACAAGTCCTGAACGAGATGTCCCCTTCAACCTCGACAATTTACCTGACTTCCCCTGCAACACGCCCCGGGGCTTTCAAACTCGGAGCTTCCCAATTCAGAGCTTTCAAACTCAGGACATTCGAGCCGGAAGCCTTTAAGAAAACCAAGAAATCCAATAGAAAGGCACCCGGGCAGTCCCACCCAGCCACGCCTGAAGAGGAAACGGAGTCACTCGATAAGCCGACACCGCTCAAACCCCGCCGAATTCTCTGCGCCCATTGCGGAAACCCCGTAACCCACACTCGCTCTCTCTGTGATATCAACGGAGACAGCGAGCACCGGTGCCTAAATCCCGCCGGGATCTATTTTCATATCCAGTGTTATCTCACCGCCCCCGGTTGTATGCGACTGGGGCCATCGACAGCGGAGTACTGCTGGTTTGGTGGATACCATTGGCAGCTCGCCTACTGCTCCCAGTGCCAAAGCCATTTGGGTTGGCATTACAACGGTCGTATACCCAATTTTTTTGGCCTAATTAAAAATCGCCTGAGAGCGGATACCCCTGATCAGGATGCTGATTAACCGGGCGGCAAACAGACCCCCGTTCCTCCCAATCCACAATAACCATTGGGATTCTTAGCCAGGTATTGCTGGTGGTAATCTTCAGCGTAATAAAAAGTTGGGGCATCCAGGATTTCCGTGGTTATGCGGCCTCTCCCCGAGGCATCCAGGCCGGCCTGATAAAGTGCCCGAGTATGCTCCGCCGCTTGACGTTGCTCCTCGCTAAATGTGTAGATTCCCGATCGATATTGGGTACCGCGATCATTGCCCTGCCGCATTCCCTGGGTGGGATCATGTGCTTCCCAAAATACCTGCAAAAGCCCCCGGTAATCGATCTCCTTCGGGTCATAGGCCACCAGCACCACCTCGTTGTGGCCGGTCAAACCTGTGCACACCTCTTCGTATGTGGGATTGGGGGTAAAGCCCGCGGCGTAACCGACGGCAGTGCTATAAACACCCGGTTGTTGCCAGAAGCGACGCTCCGCCCCCCAGAAGCAGCCCAAACCGAACATGGCCTGCGCTATACCCTCGGGAAAAGGTGGGCGAAGCGGATGGCCATTAACGAAATGCGCCTCGCCTATAGGCATGGGCGTCGCGCGTCCCGGGAGAGCCTGGTCCTCTGAAGGCATCTGTGTCTTATCGATCATCATAGCTATGTTTCCACTCAACAGGATTTGCGTCGTCGGCATTTACAGTACAATTAGAACAAAGCCCGAGCCATGGACCCTGACACTTTTGATTCTACCGCCAAAAACCCTAGCTTACCGAACACGCCTCATAGAAGCGATACGGGACAATCACACTGCGGGCGCCAGTGAGCTGGCAAGGCAGGCGCTGGACGGCATACAGGCCTATGCAAGTGAGCTCTGCGGTTTGTCTTCTGATGGCACCCCCCCGGTCGAGGAGATGTCCGCGGCACTACTGCAAATGGCCCGGGATCTGCAACAACAGCGTCCCAGTATGGCGCCCATCCAAAACCTGGTCCAACAGTGGATAGTGCAGTTTTCACGGGCGACCCCATCTTCCCCGAAAGCCGTGGAGGTCTCCGCCCGGCAAATCTCGCGACAACTGAGCGAGCAATCCTTGCAGGCACTCTCCCAAATCGCCAGTTACGCGCTCAAGCTGATCGGTGAAGGCGCCACTATAATGACCCACAGCAGCAGCTCCTCGGTATTTCGATGCTTTGAATTGCTCAGTCACAAAAAAGTGAAGGCCATCGTCACCGAATCGCGCCCGGGCCGGGAAGGCCACCGCCTGGCCCGGGCGTTGGCGGATCTTGGTATTTCCAGTCACTACATAACCGATGCTCAAATGGGCCTGTTTATCGGCCAGGCAAACTTGGTACTGGTGGGCGCCGATACCCTGCTGGCCGATGGCAGTCTGGTGAATAAGAGCGGTACCTACCTGCTCGCCCTCGCGGCCCGCGATCACAATATTCCTTTCTATACTTGCTGCGAACGGCTTAAATACTCGCCACTGCTGCCCGAATCGGTTGAGCTGGAATCCAAATCCGCCACTGAAATCGCCCCTCCCGTCAGCCCCCTGATAACGCCACACAATATCTATTTCGATGTCACCCCGGCGGAACTGATCAGCGGCTACATTACCGAATCCGGGGTAAGCACCACTTTACCCGCCCCGGGGGCGGCCGGAAATTAGAGGTAAAACAATGGCTTGCACCAGGGTTTACCGTTACCACCAAGCAATTTCCACTGCTACAATGCCCTCTCCCGCAATTTCCTTTCACGACACCTGCCCGCCTGGAATGGGCTAGCGATATAGGATTAGCGAATGACGACAGACGCACCCTACTTTGCCGCTATTGACTTGGGTTCCAACAGTTTCCATATGCTGATCGCCAGGGACAATAACGGCGAAATCGAAATTGTCGACCGAGTCAAGGATATGGTGCAAATTGCCAGGGGATTGCAGCATGAAGGCACGCTGTCCCAGGATGCCCAGGACCGCGCCCTGCACTGCCTGGCGTGTTTTGCCGAACGCATTAAAAACATTCCCGCCAACCATATACGCGCGGTTGGCACCAAAGCCCTGCGAGCGGCCCAAAACGCAAAGAGCTTTCTCAGTCAGGCAGAGGACGCCCTGGGTCAACCCATCTCGATTATTTCGGGTTACGAGGAAGCTCGCCTGGTATACCGGGGTGTTTCCCATGCGATTACTCGCGATAAACGCCGCCGACTGGTGATTGATATCGGCGGCGGCAGTACGGAATTCGTCATTGGCCTCAATCACCAACCACAGTTGCTGGAGAGTTTGAGCATTGGCTGTGTGACCTATGCCGAGCGCTTTTTTAACCAAGCCGGAACCGTTAACGTCTCCCTGGAGGCTATCAACAATACCTACCTGGCCACTTGCGAGGAGCTGGAGGGTATCCGCCGGGAATACTGCCAACGCGGTTGGGATATGGCCATCGGCGCATCCGGCACCATGCGCGTCATCGCCGAACTCATGCCCGACAATAGCCCGGCCGGCATAATCACTCGCGAAGGCTTGGAGAAACTGATCAGCGAAACACTGGCCGAAGGCAAGATCGTTAACCTCGACGTACCCAAGCTGAGGCGCGATGTGCTACCAGCGGGGTTGGCTATCTTACGCGGTATTTTTGACCAACTGGGTATTGAGGAACTGCATGTCGCTGACGCCACCCTCAAAGAGGGGTTGATTTATGACACCATCGGTCGCCTGGCCAAACAGGACATCCGGGACACCACGGTTGAAAACCTGAGCCAGCGTTACCAAATCGATAGCAAACAGGCAGAGCGCGTGCAGGACACGGCACTGAAGCTCTTTCATCAATTGGACGTCAAGCCGTTATCCCATACCCAGGCCGACAGCATTCTCGGCTGGTCAGCCAAGTTGCATGAAATCGGCCTTTCGCTGTCTCACAGCAATTACCACAAGCACGGTCAGTATATTCTCAACAATGCGGATATGGCGGGGTTCAGTCGCTTTGAGCAACAACTGATGTCCACTCTGGTACGCAGCCACAGGCGCAGCCTGAAACCGGATTTACTCCAAGCACTCGGCGAGCGGGTGATGGAGAGTTGCCTGCCCATGGTGTTTTGTCTGCGACTGGCAGCCATATTGAATCGCAGACGAGAGGATGTGGAGCAGCTTCCCCGGATTACCTGGAAAAATGACCGGGCCAAACTGACATTTATAGACGGCTGGCTGGATGAACACCCATTGACCCGGGTAAACCTGGCGGCTGAGGCCAATTGGTTGGCAGCTATCGAGGTGGATTTCCACTACAGATAAGTACTGTTTGTTTTTAATCCGCGAAAGCGCCAAATACAAAGTATCCAGTTATAAACGGGTCTACCCTTAGACGAGGTTGATCAGTAACGCCCACCGCGCTGGCGCCTATACTTACATTGCCAAACAAAGGGAGACACGATCATGCCATCAATGACCTTTCGCTTTGCCACTGAATGTGAACTGACTCTGGAAGGCGAGTCTTATGAGGAAGTGTATCTGCGCTTCAAAGACTTGTGCCACAGCGATGCTCCCATTTCCAACATACCCAATCTGGAAGTATATCCTCCGGAAAACTGTGAAGTCTTTTTCGAAGTGGATGACCAAAAGGAATTCAGCCGCATCGATATGCTGAAGGGGGATTTCAAAGAAGATATTTTAAGAAATTGCCCGGACCCCATTGCCCAAAAGATCCAGAACTCGCTTTTTCATTAGCCGCTTTCTTTCGATAAAGAGGCTTCACCGCCGATAAAGAGGCATCACCGCCGATAAAGAGGCATCACCGCTGATAGACAGGCATCACCACTGATAGACAGGCATCACCGCTGATAGACAGGTATCACTGCCCGGCTCAGGTCGGGTGAGTGGTGTGGCGCGGCAAACGCAGAGATAATCCACTGGTTAAAAACAGGAACAGTGCCGACATTAACAGGCAGGCTGATATCCCCCAATACTGGTAGATCAATCCCGATAAAACAGTCCCCGACAGCCGCCCGGCGGCATTGGCCATATAGTAAAAACCCACATCCAGAGAAACACCATCGGCCTTGGCGTAGGCGATAATCAGGTAAGAATGCACCGCCGAATTAATGGCAAAAACGACACCGAAAGCCATCAACCCAATGACAATCACCCAATCGGGACTGAGCTTCACCAGCAGGCACCCCACCATCAGTAATGGCAGAATGGCCAGTAAAAGTGCCAGGTTGAAAGTCGTCACTCCGTCCGGCACCCGTCCGGATTTGATGCCGGTAATAGAGGGTGCGAGGGATTGTACGATGCCGTACCCAATTACCCATACCGCGAGGAACGCGCCCACTTCGGTATGGGACCAGTGCAGCACACTCTGCAGGTAGACCGGCAAGGCCACCACAAACCAAACATCGCGGGCGCAGAACAAAAACATTCGCGCCGCCGACAAATGATTTACCGACTCGCTTTTGGAGAACAGATCGCGGAATTTCGGTTTGAAGGAACTGCGCCCCAGATCCCGGCGCAACAATACCAGGCTCAAACCAAACACGGCCGCCAGCACCGCGGCAAGTACACCCAGGGCGCCCTGGAACCCCATGACAGCCAAGAGTGCCGCGCCGATAAAAAATCCGGCGCCTTTAAGGGCATTTTTGGACCCCGTCAGCAGGGTCACCCATTTATAGAGGTTGCCCTGGGCATTGTCCGGCAGCAGTAGTTTGACACTGCTTTTGGCACTCATCTTGTTGAGATCCTTGGCAATTCCAGACAGGGCCTGGGCGGCCATCACATAGGCCACCGACAGTAGGCTGTCATCCACGGTCAGCATCGCCAACGCCACAATCTGCAATCCCATGCCCAGGTGCATGGTTTTGTTAAGCCCCAAATGTGCCCCTAACCACCCCCCCACCAGATTGGTGACAACGCCGAAAAACTCATACAGTAAAAACAGCGTGGCGACTTCCAGCGGGCTGTAACCCAACTGATAGAAGTAAAGCACCACCAGCATCCGCAGGGCCCCATCGGTGATGGTGAACGCCCAGTAGCTGCCGGTGACCACCAGGTATTGGCGCAAGTCCATAGCGGGGTTGATGCCGATCGCGTTCACCATTAATGCTCCAGCGAAGCGGCGACTTTTTGCACCAACTCCATCATCCGATGGACATAGCCCACCTCGTTGTCATACCAGGCCAGAATTTTCACCTGAGTGCCATCGACCACCATGGTGGAAGGTGCATCAACAATACTGGAGCGGGTATCGTTGGTGTAATCCACAGACACCAACGGACGCTCTTCATAACCCAGAACGCCTTGCAGTTCCGTCGATGCGGCTTTTTCCAGCAGACCATTGACCTCGTCCACGGTGGTCGGGCGATTCACTTCAAACACACAGTCGGTGAGCGAGGCATTGGCGAGGGGTACCCGCACAGCCACGCCGTTAAGCTTGCCTGTCAACTCCGGAAAAATCGCCGTGATAGCGGTCGCGGAACCGGTGGTGGTGGGAATCAGTGACAGGGAGCTGGCACGGGCACGACGCAAATCCTTGTGGGGCTGATCAAGGATGCTCTGGGTATTGGTGATATCGTGAATAGTGGTAATCACACCGTGGCGGATACCCAGATTTTCGTGAATCACCTTGACCACCGGTGCCAGGCAGTTGGTCGTACAGGAGGCCGCGGTAACGATATGATCTGTATCTGGATTGTAGCGCCGGTCATTGACCCCCACGACAACATTGAGTACCTCGTCCTTGATGGGCGCAGAAACCACCACTTTTTTTACACCCAGATCGAAATAGGCTTGCAGCGCCTGCCGGGTTTTGAATTTGCCGGTACACTCCACCACAATATCCACCCCCAGCTCTCCCCAGGGCGTGTCAGCGATTCCACCGTTGCGACTATAACTGACAACCCGGTCGCCCATGCGCAGCGCCTCGCCTTCGGCAACAGCCTCACTATCCCAGCGTCCGTGAACAGAATCGAAATTCAACAGGTGCGCCGCAGTTTCGGCGTCCCCTGCCACTTCGTTGACATGGACAATATCCAATCCCGGCCAGTCCCAGGCCGCTCGCACGGCAAGACGGCCCATGCGACCGAAACCATTGATACCAATTCGAGTTGTCATTGTTAAAACCTTATATACGTATAGACAGATATAATTTGGCGCGTAGAGACTTCAATTTGATGACGCACCGGGATCTGTGTGTTCCTGACAGCGATCCAGGCCAGGCACCTACTTGCAGCGACTGCCACAACCGACGGCAGTCAAGTCCTTTCCCAGTTCCACAGAGCCCGATACGGCCTGCTTGAACGCCTGCAGGACTTTATCCGTCATAGGCGCCAAACCCGCACTCAGTTGGTAGTAGATCCACACTCCTTCGCGACGGGTACTGAGAAGGCCATTGTTGCGCATATAGGCCAGGTGGCGTGAGACCACACTCTGGGACAGATCCAGCCCCCGCACCAGGTCACACACACAGAGTTCCCCCCGGACCAGGAGCAAATGCAGTATGCGCAGGCGCACCGGCTCTGACAGGCATTTGAAGAACTCGGCAATTTCCTGTATCCCCAGGATACCGGGGTCCTGTCCTTCAGTGACTTGGCTTTCAGCAGTAGCGGGTTCGTTCACTTTTGCTCACCTTTTTTGCTCACCTTTTTCGCTAGCCATTTTTTCTAGCCTTTTACCTAGCCTTTTACGATCGTCTCTGGCACCAGGGGTTACCACATACCCCTAGTACTCCTTCAAGGTGATATTGACGCATTAACTCTGGAATCAACGGCGATGTGAGGCCAGAGTGGCTGGGGAGTCTTCAGAAACCGTGCGCGACAAGGACGTCGCGCCCGAGCCCCGGGCCGGCCCCGCGAGTGCAACGAGTGCTTTGGGTCCGGGGAGGGGTAGACGGCGTGCTTCTGAAGGCACCTCAGTCACTCAGGCCGGATCGAAGCCTA
>JBNKHG010000029.1:0-19579 GCA_050290225.1 Cellvibrionaceae bacterium | reverse complement strand
GTCGGTTGACGACGTAAGCTATGGATTGTTTATTGTGCCGGGTCTGATGATGCTATCGATACTGACGCAGAGTGTTTCGAATGCTTCGTTCGGTATCTTTTTCCCAAAATTCACCGGTACAGTTTACGAAGTGATGTCGGCGCCGATCTCTTTCTTCGAAATTCTGCTGGGCTATGTGGGGGCCGCCGCGACCAAGTCTCTCATCATCGGTACGATTATTCTGATTACCGCCAGTTTCTTTGTCGAATTACGTATCGATCATCCGATCTGGATGGTCCTGTTTTTTGTTCTGACATGCGTCTCATTCAGCCTGCTGGGTTTTATTATCGGTCTGTGGGCCAACAACTTTGAAAAGCTACAGGTGGTACCCCTGTTGATCATCACACCGCTGGTGTTTCTCGGCGGCACCTTTTACTCGGTCAGTATGCTACCGCCCCTATGGCAGACCGTTACGCTGTTCAACCCGGTGCTCTATCTGGTGAGTGGTTTTCGCTGGAGCTTTTTTGAAGTCTCAGATGTCAATGTCGGCATCAGCCTGGGCGTCATCCTGCTGTTTCTGGGGATCTGCTCCGGCATCGTGTGGTGGATGTTCAAGACGGGGTATCGTCTCAAGCAGTAAGCTGTTTTTCCCGGCCCCTCCCGCGGGTCCGGATCGACGCCTGCCAGGGCGGCACGCTTGAACTCCACCCGGAATAGAAAAATAATCTAACGCGTTAGTACCGGATGTGTCGCATTTGGCTAATCAGGTTCCCCTCAGGGCGAGGGTCAAGGCCGGCTGGCCGTCCCGGTGCTATATGAAGTAATACGAAACCGATATAATTGAAGGTAAAACGTAGGTGGATGTCCATGGATACACGCCAAACGGTGGAAGGGACGGTCTTCAATAGGCTGCAGATACTGTGATAGCAGCGCCTGACATCAGAGACGTGAAAAATGACAAAAGAAGAATTCTATGAAAGCCAGGAGCGTTTTCAATTACTGGCTGAATCCTCCCTGGCTGGAATGTACCTGATTCAGGACGGTAAATTTAAATACGTCAACCAGGCATTTGCCGACCTGTTCGGCTACCAGGTGGAAGAAGTACTGAACGACCTCCAGATGACCGAGTTGATTTATCCGGAAGATCGTCCTCTTGTTCAGGAAAATATTCGGCGTCGTATTGAAGGGGATGAAAATGCCATCCGCTATACATTTCGAGGTTTGCGCAAGAATAAATCAATTATCCATGTGGAAGTACACGGTCGCCGTGTGCAGTTCAACGATCGGGCAGGCGTTATTGGGACATTGATCGATATCACCGAAACCAAAAGGGCGGAGGAGGAACTGCGTTGTCTGAATGATCAACTGGAATCTAGAATTAAGGAACGTACCCATGAACTTGAGGCCTCCTACCGAGAACTTAAATTAGCTCATGCTAAACTGTTGCAGCAAGAAAAAATGGCATCCATCGGCCAGCTGGCAGCCGGAATTGCGCACGAAATCAATACACCGATTCAATTTGTGAATGATAACGTCACATTTCTTCACACATCGATGGATGAGCTGCTTGCAGGTATGCAGATGTTTCTAAACATTATCCAGTCCGCCAGCGAAGAAACTCTTCTTAGCGACATAAAAAATAACTTCAATGCTATTGCTGAAGACCTCGAGCTGGATTACCTGAAAACAGAAATTCCACAGTCTTTTGAAACATTGCAGGAGGGTATCAAGCGTATTTCAAGAATCGTTATAGCAATGAAAGATTTTTCCCAACCCAGTGGAAATATATTGGAGCCGGTAGATGTCGGAAAGTTGATTCATACTGCTGCGGAAGTTTCTTGCCATGCATGGAAACATGTTGCTGATTTGACTATTGAAACGCCTGATACATCGGTCTTCGTAAATGGATTGAAAGATGAACTCGGACAAGTGGTGCTCAATCTCATAACAAACGCTGCAGATGCTATTGAGGATACCCAACTGGGAGAAAAGGCCGTGCGAGGACGAATTCAAATTCAGGCCCGTATCGCCGAAGACAAGTGGGCAGAAATAATTGTGAAGGACACGGGTTGCGGTATGCCCCCGGAAATACTGTCCAAAATATTTGATCCCTTTTTTACCACCAAGCCGGTGGGCCACGGTTCCGGGCAGGGATTGGCGATTGCCTACCACATTATAAAAGATAAGCATGGCGGTGAATTGCATGTGGAATCCCGTCCCAATGAAGGCAGCACCTTCGTTGTTCGGTTGCCCGCCTTGCCATAGGGCGCGCTTTTTTCTCGCCCATAGCATGGGTACCGCAACACGCTATTTGATCAGTCCCTAAAACATTGGTCGAAGCGAATCGACAGGGAATTGTCGGTGAACGATTGACCGGAACGGGCTGATATTGCCCATGATGGCAGGGTCGGATCGTGTCGAAAACCACCGGTTATAGGGACTTCTTATACTTTTGTTGAATTGAGCCACGCCTTGTACCGCGCTTAATGTTCACCGGGCGCAATATAACCATATAAAAAATATGTTATTAGGCGTCGTAATCGGCTGTCCCGGCTGTCGGCGGTGATGGCGGCATTTGATTTAACGGAGGAAGGGTGTTGCGAAGCATAATACTGAACGTGAGCAGTGTGCCCCGGGTATCCCTGGCCTTACTGCTGGCCGGTACCGCTGTTTCGGCGCCGACACAGGGCGCCGATCTTCTAAAAGATATCACGGTCCAGGCGACGCGCGTGGACAAGTCGCTTTACGAGGTACCGGCCTCCGTCGGCTACGTGGACAGCGAGGACATCCAGTTTGGCAGGCAGCAACTGGGTATTGACGAATCCCTGGTCAGGATCCCGGGGTTGTTCATGCAGAACCGCTACAACTTCGCGCAGGACCTGCGCATCTCCATTCGTGGTTTCGGCTCCAGGTCGTCTTTCGGTATTCGCGGCATAAAACTCTACGTGGACGGGATTCCCGCCACGCTGCCTGATGGACAAGGTGGGGTGGACAGTATTGATATCGGTTCCCTGGATCGAATGGAGGTGGTTCGCGGTCCCGCCTCCTCACTCTACGGTACCGCTTCCGGCGGTGTGATCAACATGTATACCGAGGATGGTCCCGAGAATCAGCCTTTCATCGAGGCACGCACCAGCTTCGGTTCCTACAACTTTCGCAAGCATCAGATCAAGGCCGGGGGGCAGGCGGACCGGCTCAACTACCTGGTGAATCTCTCCCGGTTGGAACTGGATGGCTACCGGGACCACAGCAAGACCGAAAACGTACTGCTGAACAGCAAGTTTCGCTACGACATCGATCCGAGCGCCGATGTGACCCTCACCTTCAACGCGGTCGACTCACCGGAGGCGGATGATCCGGGTGGACTGGTCAGATCCGGTAACGCCTTCAATGTGGATATCTCCACGCCCAGTGCCGCGCAGCGAAACAATCTGCGCTTCGATGCCGGGGAGTCTGTCAAGCAGCAGCAACTGGGGCTGCTCTATAACAAGTCCATCGGTGATCGGCACGAGTTCTCGCTTCGCAATTACTACGTGCTTCGCGATTTTTATGCGAAGCTCCCGTTCGGTTATTTTGGCGGGCCGCTGGTGCCTTCGGGCGGCATTGTCGACCTGCAACGCTTTTACGTTGGTGGCGGCGGCCAGTACAGTTACACGGGCGCGCTCTCCGGAATGAATAATCGTTTTACCGTGGGGCTGGATCTCGACAGCCAGATGGATGAACGGGTTAACTACACCAATATTGTCAACAGCGATGTGATCGGCCCCAAGTCACTGGACCAGGAAGAGGATGTCTTCAGCTGGGGGCTCTACATGCAGGATGAGCTGGCCCTCAGTGATTCGCTGGAGCTGACTCTGGGGGCTCGCTATGACGTGGTGTCGTTCGATTTCAGTGACCGCTATTTCGTGGATGGCAGCGATGATTCAGGCAAGATCACGTTCAGTGAAATCAGCCCGCGAATCGGCTTGTTGTGGAGTCTCGGCGACGCACTCAACCTGTACGGCAACCTCGGTACCTCGTTTGAGACGCCGAGCAGCCGTGAGTTTGCCAATCCCACCGCGGCGGGTGGTTTCAATCCGGATCTCAAAGCACAGACCGCGGTCAACTACGAGATTGGCATCAAGGGTGCGCTGACTCCACGAAGTGACTACGAGCTGGCGCTGTTCCGCATCGAGACAGAAAACGAATTGATCCTGGCAGGGCAGAATCCGGCCGGATCGGATTACTATACCAACGCCGGTGAGACGCTGCGCCATGGATTGGAGGCAAGTCTTAAGCTGCAGCCAATGCCGGGTCTGAATCTGTCGTTCGCCTACACCTATTCAAACTTTGAGTTCAGTCGCTTCACGGACAGATTCGGGACCTCATTCGCGGGCAAAAGGATACCGGGTATACCCGAGCATTCCGCCTTTGCCGAACTGGCCTATTATGCCCCATCCGGTTTTTACACCATCTGGGATACCCAGTACGTGGACAGGGTGTTTGTGGATAACGCCAACTCCGACAGCGCGAGCAGCTACGGCGTATCGAACCTGCGGCTTGGGTACAGCCGCTATTACGGTGATACCGAGGTCACCACATTCCTGGGGATCAACAATATCTTTGACAAGCAGTATATCGGCAGTGTACGGGTGAACGAGTCCAATAACCGTTTCTTCGAACCGGCACCCGAACGGAATCTGTTTGCGGGTATCGCGGTGCGGTTTAATTAGCCCGGGCTACGGATGCGGGTATTTGCCGGCGTCACTTGAGACAATACCGTCGCTCGGGGCGGCCATCGGTCATTCCTCGCATGACCGGGGCCGCCCCTGGGCTATCCGCCGCAAGGTTATTTATCGAGGTTGGCGCTGATTTTTTCCACCACGGCTTCCACGCTGTCGCGGATACCCGATACCAGCTTGTCGCCGTCGACGAACAGTTCTTCTTTGTTCTTGAAACGGTACACCTTTGGCGCATTGATATCGGTGCCGGACATGAAGGGGTTGTGATAACCGCACATGAATTTTTCCACGTAGACCCTCTCGCCTGACCGGCTATCCACCAGTGCCCCCTGGACCTGCGACGCGGGACGCCGGTAGGTAGAGAGCAGGGGTGCTCAGTGGCGTAGCCGATGCTTTCGATGGCTAGATCCAGCACGGCATCGGCACCGGCGGTGTCAATCGAACCATAGTCCTCGATCAGCCACCGCTTTACTTCACGGAACCAAGCGAATCTCCATGCGTGGCAGCCAGCGATTTTTCGTTGATAGCTCCTCCAGATCGATTCCCTTAAACGCGGGTGTGTCGAGGTCATCGGGTGGGGCGGCCAGTTCGTTCAGATCGACCGCCATGCCGATACCCGAGTAGCCGTAATCGGTTGGCGTCAGCCTGTACAGGATTCCGTTCCAGAAGTTTGCTCCGTATTCCGACGGTTGTTTGAACATAAACAGGAGATCATGCTCCAGCCAGTGCAATTCGGTATCGGAGAGCCAGTGGGGATTGCGGTAAGGGTAGGGTAAGTGACACATCAGTTCCGGTCCTTCCAGGCACTTCATCTCCTTCATGGAGAGGAAGTAATCCGTGAACCGATCGTACTGCATGTTCAATCGGTAGCTATGCCCACTATTTTTTGGTGCCAGGCTGATGTCGGCGACCTCGTGCCGCACAGCCTTATTGTCGATCAAATAGACTTTTCCCGTCGCCGCCCAGCTTCGCGTGGGTGAGACAACCACCAGGAACAGCGTGCCGATAACCATGAATACCCGAAAAAAGCTTGCCAATGTCATGCGTTCAACCCCCTGTAGCAGAAGCCATTCATCGATACACAGGGTGTGATTATCGCTTGGTGACGGATAGTGATCCATGGCACTTAGGTATCAGTATTTTTTGGATCGTGGCAGTATTGCTTGATTGCCGACAGTGAGTGGGAGGCGGCGGGTCGAGCCGCTTATTCCAGTCGATTGTTATGCATTTTTACTGATAATTTCATGGCCGTATGAATTGTCGATAGAACATAGCCAGACGCCACTAGCCGATTTATTGAATACATATGTAGCCTTACGTTCAGTCGCCGGAAAACCTGGGCCAGATATTACAGTGTTTGCTAGCACCAAGGCTGTATCGCCTGACTCTAATATCTCCATACCATTTTGCTCAACTTGCAACCCGTTTTTGAAATATACAGCTATAGCTTCAAAAGCTTTACGGATCTTACTTTTTCCCACCGCCTTACGACCCGGCTCTATGACTAATACTGCGTCATCAGTATAGATGTCCATGAGTACATCAAAATCCTCAGCAACGATAGCTTTGTCTGCCCTTTCGATTTGAAGCTCTACGGGATGTCGATTCACTTTCTTATTTCTCCTTTATACATAACACCCCGGCAAGGGGTCGCGCTCTTTGCGACCGGAGAAAACTTGGACGGTTCGTTAGTATTTTATTCATTTTTATAACGGCTATAACCCCAGTAAAAATATATTTGAGCATTGATGAATATAGAAAGTATAAAAATACCTAAAATATACATATTGCTGTATCTGTAAACGAATCGTATATATGAGTCAAACTCAACGTAGATTAAAATATTGTTGAGAACAGCGAATAGGCTGGCCGTAATAAAAGTTGCCGAATAAATAAAACATATAAATGCAAAATGTTTTACCAGTGAATCGGAACTAAATTTTGGGAGTTTGAAAAACTTCGCCACCCATTGTTTGGGCGGATCGATTTTTCCGTTGAAATGGTAGTACACAAATTCGCTGTAGCGTAACCCCTTTTTGTAGGAGGAAAATGCATTTTTTGAAATAGAATAGTACACACAAAAAACGGCGATTAAATACAAAGCGACTTGAGCTATCAACAAACCTAGCCATGAGTGTCCGAAGAACGAAATAAGGGGGTTCCACTCTTGCGATAAGTCAGGTGTGACTAAGTAAGTGATATAAATATCACCTACCCTCAGTAGCAGCATTAAAACCAGAGCAGTTATAAGTATGTTTCTATCCCTGGATGTCATGATCTACTCTGTACAACGTTTCGCATAGCCGAAAGGAGCCGCGTAGCGGCGACGCATCGTCTGGTGCGGCTGGTTATGTGCAAACCTATAATCGAACATACCGCGGCACCTTTGCTTTTAAGAGCCGTACTAATTCAGGTTGCATACGTTCGTATATATCCTGAATTTCAAGCACCGCCAGTTTTTTGCCTTTTATTTGCTTGCCGAATTTTTTGATACATTATTTCTATGTGATTTCTCCATAACAAGGATTACATCTGCCCATTCGATAAGATCACCAGTTAATGGTGTTTCTGCATCGTTATTAGTTCCTGCAGCAATAGCTTTGATGCCTTCATATTCTGAAAATATCGCTTCAGCAGTTGGGCTACGGAGTCTGCATTCGCTACAAATGAATAGTAAGTGCTTCATACCCTTTTACACATAACAGTATTATTCATCGACACCGGACGCCTATCCCCCAGCGCCTATCTATTTGTTTTAAAGCCCAAAGTATTTCTTGCGCGTCCAATTAATACAAGGATTTACTCCTTTGGACGTCTCGTTTTAGCTGGATAGGCGAACACTGTCCCTATCGTTCTGGTTCAGCCCGGTCACATCCGTTTCGGCTTCTTCGGTCGCTTCACTCGTCTTGGATTAAAGCGTCCCAAAAGCGGAATCGAAATGAGATGACCAACAATCAAGCCCGGTAACGCCGCAAGCGGTTGTTGCGTTACCAGAACCCCAACGCCTGCTCCACCCGCAAGCAGCGCCACCCACACCAAGAAGAGAAAAAACCGAAACAGGCGACTCTGCGGTTTCTGCACTGTTGGTGGCCGATCCGCCTCGGGGTTCGCCGCCGGGGGAGCCGTCCGCACCTCCGGTGTTGGCGTCCTGTCTGGAAGCGAAGCATAGAGCGCTAATCGATTCAGTGCCGGCTTGAAGTCGGGTCGCAGCCTTGCCGCACGCCGGTAGTAACAGACGGCATCCGCCAATCTGTGCTCTCTCTCCAGTCCCAAACCCAGGTAGTAACAAGCGGTATAGCTCGATGCGTCTTGATTCATCACACGTTCGAAGAGTCCTCGCGACTGGGTGGCAAAGCCAGCCCGAAACAGGGCTACCGCCAGCAGGAGAAGCGCTTCAAGATCGTTCTCGTCTTCCGTCAGTCGCATCTTCAATAGATCGATCGCGGAAGAGAGATCGCCCTTATCCAGGTGGACCCGGGCAGCGGCGAGTCGATCCTCCCTCTTATGTTGAGCGCCGTCCATCCCGGTTAGCCCAGCGAGTTGGGAGGTGGGTCGATGAAATCTTCACCATCGTCGTCACTGTCTTGAACATCCGCGCCAGCGGGTGGGTTAGCCCCGTTCTGCCAGTGGGATACCAGCGGGTCTGTGTCGGGATGGTCGATCGATGGCTCCGAATCGCCCTGCTGCCACAAGTCCTGAAGCGCACCGCCCGAAGCGGCATCGCTCATATCCTGGCCGGCTTGCGCCAGCCACTGACTATCCAAATCGCCATCAATCGGTGTGTTTGCAAGCAACCCGTCCGACAGTTGATCAGGCGTGTTGCCCAACTGAGCAAGCGCAGCGGACAAATCGTCCGTGTTGGGAAGCTCGGCGTTCTGGAGCGCAAGCCCTTCGGCCAGTTCCGCCAAAAACGACGGGGTGGGAGTCGTTTGTAGTGAGATCCCCCCGGCGGGACCGGCGTCTCTTGGGGAGGGACCACCGTCCGGGCTTTCAGGCACGCCCGCGTCGGGGTTCTCCTGTTCCTGCTCGATTGGGATCGCGGCCCCCAGTTTTCCCTGGTAGTAGTCAATGAGGATACTTCGCATCAGTGACGGCAATCCGATAAAGGAGATGAGATCGCCCTTTTTCCCTCCGCCCAGCCAATAACCTCCGTCACTGCTTAAGCCTGGATCCATGAAGACTGCCGAGGTCGAGAGACCAAGCGCTTTGGCGTACTTTGATTGCAGGCTCTGCAACTGGCAACCGGCGAACGCCGCAAACCGGAGATTGGGACTCACTCCATCCTTGGGGATCTCGCTCGCCTGTAAAACATCGGCGCCGCCTCCTACCCGGTCGAGATGAATCCCCGGGAACCCGCCATCGTCACCGTGAGAAGCAATAATAAAGCCGTGGGTTGAGGGCTGCTTCAGCAGTCTGAGAAACTGTTCCTGGGTGCATCCTTCCAGCACGTTGACGGTGAAGCCAAGGTTCTCGAAGAGTTTGATCTCTTGGGAGTAGTTAATGACATTGAGCTTGGTCAGTAGATTGTCGCCCGCGTTCCATCCGCACTCGGGCTTTACTAGCCATATGATTTTGTTGGATTTGCTCATGGGGAACTCCTTTCCCTTAGTCAGGCGGACTGATCACCGGCTGGGTAGAATGATCTCCCTCTGGTGTCTTTGCATGGGTGTGCCGAAGAGTATAGAACAATAGGGATGATAGGGGACAGACCAGCATGGCGCTAACTTAAGCCGGGCACTGGCGTCATCCCGGCTAAGGCCGGAGGTGTGGTGCTGGGATGCACCGTATACGGACTTGAGAATGGCCTCCATCATGCTTGATGGTGGCGGTCTTCCTGGATCATTCGCTCCGTTCACCCCTCAGGCCGATATACAGTCTTTCAATGCGCTTCGCGCTTTTGTCCGGCCTGTACCGGAATGACGGGATTCCTCAAATTTGCCTAATGCAAGCGCTATTCGGCGACCCCGTTGTTCCCTGGCTCGAACTCAATCGGTGATTGCTTCCGCCGGTTGACCTGCAGGGTGAAGATATCCGGCCGCGCGTAGTGGCCGGCGACATCGAAGGTGCGGCGGGCGCCGGCGGCGCGTGCTGGATCGATCTCGGCATAAAGGATGCCCTGCTCTTCATGCATCGGGCCGGCCACCAGTTCACCACCAGGGGCAACGACCACCGAGTCGCCCGGGTTGATCCACTCCTCCTCCAGCGGATAGAGCCGGTCGCGCTCAGGAAAGTCGTCCGGCAGGTCCCTGTTGCGCAGGGCCACGCCGGCGCCGATCACCCAGCAGCCGCCTTCGCGGGCGATATGCCGAAGGCTGCCGATCCAGCTCTCTCCGCTGTCGTAGGTGGGCGCGATGTGGATGTCTATTCCCTGGGCGTAAAGGGCGAAGCGCGCCAACGGCATGTAGTTCTCCCAGCACAGCAGGGCGCCGATGCGCCCGACCGGCGTGTCGATGGCCTGCAAGCCCGAGGCGTCACCAAAGCCCCATACCATCCGCTCGGGATTGGTGGGCATCAGCTTGCGGTGATGATTGAGCATCTCGCCGCCGTGGCCGATCACCACCAGGCTGTTGTAGAGGGTGGTGCGACCGACACTGCCGTCGCGCTCGTTGATGCCCATGACCACGGTCACGTTGGCCTCGCGTGCGGCATTCCGTACCGTCGCCAGGCCGTCCCTGGCCAGATCGACGGCGTTTTCCAACAGGCGCTGATGGATCTGCTCGCACAGGCTCCAGTCGCCGCCCGGCTGCAGGCGCCACACCCAAGCCGGGTAGCCCGGTACGAAGGCCTCGGGGAAGACGATCAGCCGGGCACCTTCGGCCGCTGCCTCAGCGATCAGCTGCGTCGCCTTGTCGAGGGTTGCCTCGCGGTCGAGTATCCGGGGGGCGTCTTGGATGATGGCGATCTTGGACATAACGATTCTCCTCTCTGCCACTGCGGGGCTACTGTGGGTCGGTGCGTTTGATCACCGTATCCATCACGGGGATGATCTCATCGACCGGTAGTAGGGCGATATCACCGTGCCGACGGATGGCGTCCGGGCTGCTGGCCTGATAGACGCAGACCGTCCCCAGTTTTCCGGAGTTCTCACCCATGACATAGCTGCGAATCCAGCGAATATCCTCTGCCATCTCTTTGCCTGCCTGTTCCGATCTTGCCGCTGCCTCCTGCAGTTCCTCGGGGGTGCTCCAGCCACTCCTTCTAAGAATAATATAGGTGTTCATCGCTATTCCTCCTTTGGTTAACGGGTGCCGACCGCGATCAGCATTTCGCACGGCCCTACGAACTGCCGGCCGTTCTCAAATTTCTGCAGCGCCTGTTCGATCTCTTCCCAAGCCTCGTCCTTGCCGGCATCCGGCAGGCCGTCGAGCATCTGGTGCAGGGCGCCGAAGGACTCCTGTTCGAACAGCAGGCACTCCGAGGCACTGGTGAGTCGTACAGGGGTAGCGACAGTTTCGATACGGATCTCACGGAAACCTGCATCCGAGAACGCCCTCTCCAGTACCTCCGGTTGGCCTAGGCTGAAGGGGCCGGGCTGCCCGGGCAGGGGCGGTGAGAGATGGGCGCGGCGACGGATGATGGAGACCGGTAGCGAAAAAAAACCGTTGCACTCGGCGGTCGAATAGACCATGGCCGCGACCTTGCCGCCATCACGCAGCTTCGTATGCATGCCCCGCAGCGCCCGTTGCCGGTCCGGGAAGTAGATCAGTCCGACTCGCGAGATCACGGCATCGAAGGGGCCGGTTTCCAATTCGTCCAGCCGTTCGCCGTCGATGACATGGGTGGCGACGTTTTCCAGCCCGCTAAGCTGCGCGGCGCGCTCGGCGTATTCGAGAATAATCGGCGAGATGTCGGTGGCGAGGACGTACCCGTTGGGGCCGACCCGTCGTGCGGCCGCCACGGTCTGTTCGCCAGCGCCCGCGGCCACGTCAAGCACCCGAGATCCCCTGGTGATGCCGGCCATGTCGAGCATGGTCTCGGTGGCAGGCCCGAGCCAGCGCGACAGCAGGCTCCCCCAGCGATCCCACGCTTCGGCGGCCTGGTTCCACTGCTCCAGGGTGGTCTGCTTGTATTTGATGGCGTCGAAAGTCGCTTGTGTGGTTTGTGTCTGCGGCATCTCGCTC
Source organism: Cellvibrionaceae bacterium (assembly GCA_050290225.1). GTDB lineage: Bacteria > Pseudomonadota > Gammaproteobacteria > Pseudomonadales > Cellvibrionaceae > JBNKHG01. The sequence goes on along the minus strand of JBNKHG010000029.1, from coordinate 7,758 downwards.
GTCTCCTTTAGCTGTTTCGACTGGGATGTCAGAGAGTCTAGGTCTATGATTTCCGATGTCTATTCCAAAAAAATAGAAACCGGTTGTGCATAAATGCACAACCACCCAACAGCCTTGCGAGGTGGTGATGAACTGGGATGACCTGAGGGTGTTTCTGGCCGTGGCGCGCGCCGGCTCGATCTCTAGCGGTGCCCGGCAGCTCGATCTGCAGCACTCCACCGTCTCGCGCCGTATGCGCAAGCTGGAGCAGGATCTCGGGGTGAGGCTGTTCGACAAGGTACCCAGCGGTTACGCATTGACGACCGCTGGGGAGAATCTCGTAGAGGCCGCCAGTCGCATGGAGCACGAGGTGCTTGCGGTGGACGGCGCACTCGCCGGCACCGATCTGAAGCCCTCCGGGCCGTTGCGCGTGACCGCCATCGACAATATGGCGACCACCGTGCTGATGCCCATGTTCAGCGACTTTAGCCGACGCTATCCGGAAGTTTCCCTGCACATCATGGTTTCCAATAGCGATGCCAGCCTGGCGCAGCGCGAGGCGGACGTGGCGATCCGCCTGACCAATACCCCGCCCGAGACCCTGGTCGGGAAACGGGTGGTTACTGTCTCATCCGCCATCTACGGTGGGAGGGAATACCTGGGGAAGCTTCGCAGGGAGGGTGGCGAGCCCGAGTGGCTGGGGGTGGAGTGCTGCGGCTTTCACAAATTCTGGACCCGGCAAGTCTGTGGCGAGCGGCCGCATCGCTTCAATGTAGACGATACCCTGTTGACCCAGGCGGCCCTGCGGGAAGAGATGGGAGTGTCCATCCTGCCCTGTTTTATGGGTGATCCGGATCCTGTGCTGGAGCGTTATTCCGAACCCCGGCGTGAATGGGACCTGGGCCTCTGGATACTGCTGCATCCCGACCTGAAACGCACCACCCGGGTGCTGGTCTTCCGTGATCACATGTTGAGAGCCATAAAAGCAAAGAGCGAGATATTTGAAGGTTGGAAGAATCGGCAGGACGGTGCTGTGTGACCCTTGGTATTCAGGTATCAGACCTTTGGAATGCCGACAGTTTTGATGGATTGCCGAGGGTGCGGCTATTAATTGGCCTGTTACGGGGCCGGTGGCTTACTAAAGGGCTCTATTCCTTTGATTTTTTAGTCTGTCCCTAGACATCTCTATTGTCTATTCTGTTACTCATTAAGAGTTACATTTACAATTTCAATTCACGGATATGTATCACACGCCATAGAGCCTTAGGAATGCGGTTGTCGCCTCTGTTGCGCGTTGTTTGTTCGTCTTTTTACCGGGTTCCGAAATTACGCCTAACAGCCTGCGGATTTGTAAATCTCCCACCAGTAAACCAATGAATTGCTCGGCGGCCATGTTTATATCGTGCATCCGTAGATTGCCTTTCGTCTGATGCCATCCAAGAAACTCTAAGAAAAGGGGGAGAGTCTCTTCACGTCCGGTAGCGGTGAGCACTTCTGCTAATGATGAATCGGCTGTCGTCTCTGCTATTGCGGCCCGGTTTAGTGCGATTGACGCTTCACCCAGTAGTAAGGTGAGCAGGGCACAACCGAAATCTATGAGCACTGGCTTAGGCGCTGAATCCTGATTGCATGGGATTTTCAACAGCGATTGAACAGAGGCTGCATTGCGATGGATTACGGCTTCGAACAGTCCACGCTTATTGCCAAACCAGCTATACAGTGTCTCTTTGGACGCGGAGGCTCGACGGGCGACCTCCACCATGCTGGCACCATGGTAGCCTCGTTCCGTCAGAACGGTAATGGCTGTATCCATGATCTCTTCCCGCCTTTGGTTGCGTGTTTCCTCTCTCATTGTTTTGCTCCGCTTGGGTTTGACTGCAACCGTACCATCTGGTACGGTTATTAGCAACCGTACTATTCGGTACGGCAATGGCAATTCAGCGAGGGAGCCATGAATAAGGTGAGTGAATCTTCAAGCATGAAGCACCAGGCAATTGCCGCGATTACCGTACTCATTGTATTGACGTCAATTTTATTGATGGCGCTCTTTACCCAAACGGCGCCTCATCCACCACTCGAGATTAATCTGTTTGCACTCGGGCCATTTTTGGGCGCCTCTCTATCGATAGGAGTTGCGGCCGTTTTGTTAATACGCCAGGATGCTCATTCAGCGAGGGTGGTTGTCCTGGTTTTTGTTATCACTGCGTTCATTACGTTTGGCCCGCAAAAATATTTTGACCCGGCATTTGGCCGTATTTGGCCAGCCGTGATAACAGCACAGGTTGCGATACTGATGGCCTTGCGTTGGCTGGTTTATGGCTACAGGAAAAAAGGGACCTGATTGAAATTAAAGTGTCGCTGGGAAGAGTTGCCGACTGAACAGGCGGCGGGACATCTCTTGGATACCCATATTTCTTCTCCAACTACTCTGGAGATTCCACCTAAAATGAATAGCTACCTACATGGGTACAACCCTGTACAATCTCCGAGCCTCACCCATACCCTTGATAAAACAGCGACCCGCCTCCTGCGCCATCTGCCTGATCCGCTCTGCCGCACCAATCACCACCGGGTCTTCCAATTGACCCTCTCCCGCAAGATGTCTCAGGTAACGATCCGGGGCCAATCCCAATCGCTGCAGGATCGACGGGATATCCATCGGAATGGCACCCCGCTTGTCTTCCCGTATCGCCCGACCGGCCCAGTCAACTAGCTCCAGGTAATCCACCAACGTGAATCCCAAGGCATTGTCAACAACAGCGAACTTTGACCGCTTTTTGTCAGTTTAGATTGTCCGGTTTTCATCAGTTTTCAGTGTCCAATATTTCACGGTGAGCGTTGGCAGAGTCCTCCTGTGATGATGTGGTACCGGGTATGAGGCCGGCCTTGCGCTTGTCTTTCAGCCGGTAGCTCTCGCCTTTGATGTTCAGTGTGGTCGAGTGGTGCAGCAGTCGATCCAGGATGGCCGTGGCAATGACCTGGTCCCCGAACACCTCACCCCAGTCCATAAAACTCTTGTTGGAGGTGAGGATGGTGCTGGCCCGCTCATAACGCCGGTTGATGAGCCGGAAGAACAGGCTGGCTTCCTCCCGGGTCATGGGCAGATAGCCAATCTCATCCAGTAACAACACCTTGGGGTAGGTGAGTTGCTGAAGCTGCCGGTCCAGCCGGTTCTCCTGGCGGGCTTTGACCAGGGTACTGACCAGACGGTCCAGCGTCAGGAACAGTAGGCGATGGCCCGCCTCGGCGGCCTTAACGCCAAAGGCCACGGCCAGGTGGGTTTTACCCACGCCGGGTGGCCCGAGCAGGATCACGTTTTCATTACGTTCCACGAACCCGAGACCGGAGAGCTCCCGTACCAGCTTGCGGTCGATGCTCGGCTGGAAGCTGAAGTCGAACTGCTCCAAGGTCTTGATCCAGGGCAGCCGGGCCTGCTTCAGGCGGGTATCCAGCCCCCTCTGGTGTCGGCCACCCCACTCCTGGGCGAGGGCCTGCTCCAGGAACTCCCGGTAGTTGAGGTCCTGTTTGCTGGCATGCTCGCAGAGGGTGTCCAGAGCGGCCTGCAAGTGATCCATTTTGAGACGGTCGAGCAATTGATCCAGGTTCATTGCAGCACCTCCTCATATTCGCTGAGGCTGCGGTACTGAACCGGCATAACCGCGGCCCACAGCGGCTGATGGTGTTCCCCCAGGGTCTGCCAGCCTGCTTGACGCCCCCTCAGGTGATGACGGGCGACCTCCTGACCGCGTATGTCGTAGACGGTCAGCACGTCATCCAGACCGATACGGATGCTAACCTGTTGGCCACAGCATTCGGCGGGCACGCTGTAACGATTGCCGCGGACATCGATGTAGGCATCCCAGCCGACATGGCGGATGTCGTAGTACCGGGTATCGAAGTCGGTCGCCGGTTTCGGCATCAGGTGTGACCGTTCGTGCACGAACCGTTGCGCCGGCGACGCCTGGAACTGTCGCAGGATCCGTTGGCTGGCACAGGTATCCAGCCAGTGTTCCAGGAGCTGATTCAGGTGGGCATAGCTGTCGAAGCTGCGGTAACGCTGGAAGAAGTGGTGTTTTACATACCCCACCATGCGTTCGGTTTTGCCCTTGGTTCTGGGGCGTTGTGGTCGACAGGCCTTGGCGGCTAAGCCGTAATGATTGGCCAGTGCCAGGAAGCCGGCATTGAAGGTGACTTTGCCGTCCCGGTCGTGCCGCACCACCGCCGCCTTCTGGTTGTCCACCAGTACACTGGCCGGGACGCCGCCAAAATAGCGGAAGGCCTGCACCAGGGACTCGTAGGTGTGCTCGGCATCCTGACTGGGGCCTGCCCAGACATGGAAATGGCGGGAATAGCCCAGGACATTAACGGCGAAGTTCACGGTACACTGCTGGCCGGCCACCTCGGTCCGGATCTGGCCCCAGTCGTGTTGAAGCTGCTTGCCGGGTTCGGTCTCGTAACGCACCGTTTGCTTGCTGGGACGCAGCACCCGCTTGGGCTGGATGTACTCCCGCACCAAGGTGCTGCAACCCGTATAACCCCGTTCCCGGAGTTGCTGGAAAATGACCTCTGCATTCCAGACATCACAGCCCAGTTGCTCGTCGATAAACGGTTTGTAGGGGTCCAGTTTGCTGGGGCGTCGCTGCTTTGGCTTACCCGTGGGCGGTGCGGGAAGCGCCAGATAGCGACGCACCGTACGTTCAGAACAGCCAATCCGATGGGCAATATCCACAAGGTGCGCCCCTTGTCCACGAAGTTGTTTTATCATGAGAAAGTCCTCTCGGCTTTGCATGGCTCTTTTTCCTGTTCGGTTTGGTCACCTACAAGGAAAGGCCATGCGGGTCGGGTGGACAATCTACGCTGACAATTTATGGACTTTTAGCACTGTTGCTGACAGCATTGACATGGGCATCTTCTCTCTGCCGCGCCAACGGCATCAGGGGGATGGTAGCACCGGCGGACTTTGACGACTGGGTTTTGCCCACGCGCTTCGCATAGTGACGGATACGTTGCTGGATCGAGGTGAACTCGGAAGTTTCCGGTGTTTCCGCCAACCTCGCGCGGACGGGATTTAGATCCACATAACTCATGCAGGTGAGAACCGCCGCTTCATCCAGCAGCGCCTGGCTCTTGAAGCGACCCTCCCAGAAACGCCCCCGACAGCAATCCTCCTCGTTGGGCCGCCGCGCCAGGTGCTCATTCAGACAGCGCATGAACCAGGAGATGTCGGTGAGTCTTTCGCGCCATTTCCAGACCAATTCTCGAGCCGCCCGAATCTCGGCATCGGATTGGCTTAGCCCTTTTTGATAGTTCAGCACCAGCAGCGGCGGCTTGAACAGAACGGCCCAGCGATCGATGACCATGTGGTCATCCCACGACTCCGCTTTGCGCCGGTCAATCCGCAACACCAGGTGATAGTGGTTGGACATCACCGCATAGGCGCAGATATCAATGGCAAATAGACCGGCCAGCTCGCGCAGCCGGTCGGTCACCCAAATCTTGCGGTGTTCGTAGTTGTTGCCGGTCAGGGAGTCTTCACCGCATAGAAAAGCCCGGCGCACGCAGCGGCTGATGCAGTGATAGTAGGGGGTGGATTCGAGCGCGATCAGCTCTCGTCTTGCACGGGTCATCACTTCCTCCTTGAAGTATTTTATTTCTCAATGCCAGTCTACGGATCTTCGTGTTGCTGTCAACTGAATGATGGGTGTCCTATGTTATGTTAGATTCGACCGGTGCGGAGTGATTGACAAATCTTGAATCCATTAGCTCATCAAAAACTTCTTTTTTTCCTTGCTCAATTACTTCCTTATTGAATCTTTTTACAACTTCTTTTATGGACGCTTCATTATTCACTGAAAATTCCTCTTCATCTGACTGCATTAAATCGTATTACATTGCCAATAGTGTCGCTCAATAAAAGTCTCCGTTAAACTGGGGGAGCTTCAGTCTGTCCCCTTTAATTATTGTTTTACTATTGTTAATGATTTATATAGCAACGAGTAAATTTGATCTAAAAATTTTTCGATGTTAAGTAGTGTGCTACGCAGTACCTCGTCCAATTCTAATTTCATGTCAAATGACAACTCAGAAACCGACTTTTCAGGGTCGTCTGGCAAGTAGAGAATATGCTCCCCTAATTCTGATCTTTCAATTATTGGCCCTGGTGTCTGAATTGTAAAAGTGGACTTAATACTAATAGGAACGCTTGATCGGTGATGAATGCAATTTCGCAGTGAAGAGAGGTATGTGTATGTCTTGTTTACTCTGAATTCATCGAAGGCTCTTTGTATGTCTGGGTAATTCTGACTAAACTTTCTGTTTTTCCCTAGACGACCAAAACTAATATTCTTTTCGCTCCAATCGATATTTAGAACAGCAACGACTTCTTGTGTTGCGATTTCTAAACACGAAATCAAAGAATTACATACTTTAAAAGCAATATCCTCTGCGTCACATAGATCATGCTGATGGGTATCAATGCATTCAGGATTGTTGAAAATTGTTGGTCCAGTAACTCCTTTCGACTTTAGCTCTTCCAACTCATATTTAGCTGACTTTAGTCGGCTTTTAATGGTCCCATGCATTTGTAATATTCTTGTGAGTTTTTCTTCTGTCTTTGATTTTTCAAGAATGCCTAGATACTTATTTTCTGCTTCATTGGTGTCGGATTTGTTAACAGCATGATGCATCATTATGCTGGACATGGAAATCATTGCTGTTTTGGTACTCAGCATCAGTTGCAGATTGCAGTTCGTGCATTGTAATTTACGATTCTTAAGTGCTCCGTCCCACTCCTTGTCATCTACCGCTAAATATGTACAACAATTATCACAATATACAATTATGTAGCGTTTATTACATGTACTACATTTGTGTCCAAGACCACCTCCTGTAGCCAGGGCTTTTTGCACATCTTCATATAACTCGACAGCACCACCACAGCCTATACATTTAATAAACGCTTGTTCGTTAAGTTTAAGAATCGGTATATGTAGTTTATTTTCAGTCATAACTATTAGGCTGTCTGCTAAAACGGTTACCCGGGGCCGGTTACCCGGGTCAGATCACAGTTTTCTCTAATATACTACGGCAGATAGTATTCTTCTGACGACTCCTCAACTCGAGGCCGACCTGGTATTCCAGGTCGGATCTGACGTTCTATAGTCTTTTCAATCTTCTCTTTAAAATCGTCCCGGCCCAATACCAGTTCTTGACTTAGCGCCTCTCGAATGGCGTGAACCTCTGTTTGGTCAATATGGACATCGAATAACTCACGATAATTTCAAAATTTCAAGGACATACATCTTTTTTACCACTAATTTACATATCGGCTCTACATTACTTCATATAGATAGCTACACCGGCGCGACTCGGTACAGCCGCCTGGCCTCGCTCTGCCCCTTAAAGAAACAGCGACCTACCTTCCGTGCCATTCGCTTGATCTGGTCTGCTGGACCAAGGACCACGGGATCTTCCAATTGACCATGACCTGAGAGATGTTCCAGGTAACGATCGGGTGACAGTCCCAGTCGATGCAGTATCGGAGGAATATCCGATGGAATCGCACCCCGTTTGTCCTCACGCACCGCACGACCGGCCCAGTCCACCAGTTCCAGGTAGTCATTCAACGTGAATCCGATGGCGTTTTCATGCCCGTCTTTTCCCAACCCGACTAACGGCATGAGCGGTACTCGTGACTCGGCTGCTTTTGGTGTTTTCGATTTGCGTTGGCTTTTCCCGTATCTACGGATGCGCTGTTGAATTGAGGTAAAATCGGCGCTC
>JBNKHG010000028.1:0-9226 GCA_050290225.1 Cellvibrionaceae bacterium | reverse complement strand
TACTGACTATCACTTCGTGCCTAAACCTTCTAATAAATGATATCCGAATAATATTTACCGACCTACCACAAAAAGATCTTGAATTTCAACAGGTTAATAGACTCTCGAACCACATCATACCCACGGATTATTCAGAGGAACAAAAAATCAATGTGTTAAGAGCGGTGGCACTCAAACGAAAGTCCTTGTTCATGTTATTTCCCTGGCAGCTATTTCGGGAACAGAATGCAAACATATCCTCAACGCATTGATTTTTCAATTATTTTTCAATTAGCCCTCAGTCACCTACAGAAACAGGGCCAAGCGTTGCTATTATTTCATCAATTCTCCCGGCGGGCAGGGCCTACCATTCGGCGTTTACATTCAGGATCAGGGGTCGGGCTGCCTGAAATTCCAGCCGGTATTTGGGGGGCGCACTTGGTGTGGGTTTTCGATGGCTGATGTAGTGGAGGAGCAGGGGGGAATGGTCCTACATCCCAGTGACCAAAGAGACCTCCAGGAAGTCGCATTCGACGCCCTTTTCTCCGGTCAAGGGGATAAAAGCCGATACCTCGTGGATTGGCCGCGAAAACAAACTGCCAATATCGCCCATCACCCAATCTTGCCAAGAATCAACGAAGCATTAACGCCGCCAAAACCAAACCCATTACACAAGGCGTGATCCACGCGCTTTTCGCGGGATCTGTTTGGGACAAAGTCCAGATCCCCCATCGCCTCATCGGCCCGTTCCAGATTAATGGTCGGCGGCAACAGGTCATGGATAACGGCCACTGCCGTAAAAATACTTTCAACACCCCCCGCGGCTCCCAGCAGATGTCCGGTTGCTGATTTGGTAGAGGATATCGGGATGGTGGGCAGGTCGACGCCAAATACGCGGCGCAGCGACGCCACCTCGGCGGCATCGCCCACCGGGGTGGAGGTGGCATGGGCGTTGATGTAATCGATCGCACCGGATTCCAGGCCAGCCATATTGAGTGCGCGCTGAACCGCCGCCGCGGCACCGGCGCCATCCTCGCGTCCCGAGGTGATGTGGTAGGCATCGGCGCTGGTGCCATAGCCGCTCAGTACCGCCAGCGGTGTCGCTCCGCGTTTTTGGGCGTGCTCTAGTGTTTCGATCACCATCAGGCCGGCGCCTTCTCCCATAACAAAGCCGTTGCGATCGCGGTCAAAGGGGCGGGATGCCCGTTCAGGTTGGTCACTTTCCGCAGACAGCGCCTTGAGGGCGTTAAAGCTGGCCAGTGACAGCGGCTCAACGCAGGCTTCGGTACCGCCCACCAGGGCGACCTCTGCCTCGCCGCTGCGGATCATGCGCATACCGTCACCGATCGCCTGCAGGCTTGCGGCGCAGGCGGTCACCGGACAGCCCAGGGGACCTTGAAAACCGTACTTGATGGAGAGGTTACCCGCTGCCATATTGGCGAGAAAGGCCGGCGCGGTGAATGGCGAAATACGCTTGTGGCCCCGCGTTTCAAGCGTCTTTTGCGCCTGCACGATGGTCGAGAAGCCGCCGATCCCGGTGGCGATAATGGTTGCCGTCGCCTGCCGGTCCGTATCCGCTTCAGGAAACCAGTCTGCCTGGCTCAGGGCCTCCCGGGCCGCAGTCAGTGCATAGAGGGTAAAGCGATCGATTTTTTTGCGCTCTTTGGCCTCGAGGATCCGGTCTATGTCAAAACCGGCCCCCGGATCGTCGTCAATGGGCGGCACCAGGCCCGCGATCTTGATGGGTTCATGTTCGATATCGAAGCGGTCGATCAGGCGAATCCCTGAGCGACCGGCGGTTAAACGCTCCCATACCGGCTTGACACCCGTTCCCAACGGGCTGACTATGCCCATTCCAGTAATTACGATTGGTGAATTCATCTGCGCTCCACACACTGCATCAATACACCGTTTGAAACTACCAGCTGCCAAAATATGATCAAGATAATATCTTGGCGGTCTTATCGTAGGGGGAACTCCTATGCCTTACGCTAAAAATCACAAAACAACAACGAGAAGCCGCATTCTCCAGTCTGCCATCGACCTGTTCTCGCGCAACGGTTTTGACAAGGTCTCCATCGGCGAGATTATGCAGGCGGCGAAAATGACCCATGGCGCGTTTTATGCCTACTTCGAATCCAAGGAGGCGCTCTACCGCGCCTCGTTTCTGGAAACCCTGAAGCGCAGCCGCGCCGCGCGCCTGGTCAAAGGCCCGCTGTCGATCAAACACCTGACCAGACTGGTGACCAACTACTGGAACCTGAGCGAACTGGAAAACAACGGCCGGCCCGGGCCCGAGACCATCCTGATCAATGAAATCGGCAACGACAACGGCAGCGTCAAGCACCTGTTTGAAGAGTCCTACGACAAGTTGAAAAAGATGATCGAGACACGTATCGCCGCGCTGATCAAACTCAAGCAGTTGCCCCTGGAGGCCGACCGTGAGGTGATCTCCGAAAAGGCGCGTATTATTCTGGTGTCGCTGATCGGTGCCGTGGCCATTGCCAAAAACCTTTCACGGGAAGATGAGCGCCGACACATTCTCGAGTCTACACAGAAGCAGATTCTGACTATGTTGGGGGCTCAGGAGAACGGTTATGTCTAGGTGATATTTTTGCGCCGATTTATGAAGGGAAATAGTGCATGGTAATTTGGGTAGATACCGACGCCTGTTCGCCAGATAAATGGATTTCGGTTAAACGATACCGTACAGACAGTTCCCGTGCCGGTATATTAAATGTGGACGTTCACAAGCGGCCGTATTTGTTCCGGTAATCCGCCGGTGTCACACCGGTAATGCGTTTGAACACATTGCGAAACGTTTTGCTGTCGTTGTAACCCACGTTATACATCAGGGCCTGGATATTTTGCGCACTATTTTCCAGCGCTTTTTTGGCCACTTCAATTTTGACCCGTTGGATATATTCCAGTGGCGTATTCTGGGTCGCGAGTTTAAAGCGGCGGATAAAATTGCGCTTACTCATATTGATGTGGTCCGCTACCTGCTCAACACTAATATCTTCAGCATAATGTGTTTCTATAAACGACTGGGCTTTCAGTATCGCCTGATCGCCGTGCTGGTTCAGCCCCCTGAATACTGAAAAATGCGCCTGGCTGATATGGTCCCGGTGGATGGAAAAATTCTTACTCACCCGTACACCGATATCGTGCCCGCAAAATTTCTCCACCAGGTACAACACCAGGTTGAGAGACGAAAAGGCGCCGCCGCCGGTGTAAATGCCGTTCTGGTCGGTAATCACCGCATCGGGCTGTAGTCGAATCTGCGGGAAACGTCGACGCATATCGTCCACTACACCCCAGTGCGATGTGCAGGGTTGGCCGTTCAATAATCCGGCTTGTGCTAAAAAATAACTGCCTTTGCAGAGACTTGCCACTTCGGTGCCGGCCGTATAGTGCTGCCGGAGCCAATCCACCAGTGCGCCGCTTTTTCCCAGCACAGTATCCCAATCCTGCTCGAAAGCCGGAACCAGTATCAGTTGTCGATCACAGTCGCTGGCTTTGGGTGGCACTTCGTCCACCGTGTATCGGCAGGCAAATTGGACCGGATTGTTGAGGAGAACATCACCAGGATGCTGGCTGACCAAGGTCACGTTAAAGGCGGGTGGGCGGTCTGATTGCCGCAGTATGTCATTGGTGCGTGTCAGTATGTCCAGGGGGGCCGCCGCCGAGGAGAGGACGACATCCGGATAGATAAGGATATATACGTTCTTCATGGCAGTTGCCCTCGCATCGATAGAGCATAATCCGGAAGTTGGCACAAAACCACCCCAATATTGTCATTTGACCACTACGCGAGCGCATCCCATAAGGTTCATACTCCCTCCAACAGTCTCAAACCAGGTTAGTTCGGAGGTCACTATGCGCCAGATCGTCAACGCAACGGAGTGGAAAGCTGCTTTGGAAGCATTTCGAATCAAGGAGAAGGAACACATGCGTGGCCAGGATGCGTTAAACGCCGAACGCCGACGCCTGCCGATGACGGAAATCGATAAGCCCTATCAATTTGAAGGTGCCGACGGCAACGCCAGCTTGCTGGATCTATTCGAGGGGCGAAGGCAGCTGATTCTCTACCACTTCATGTTTGCTGAGACCCCTTGTGTGGGGTGTTCCATGGTAGTGGACAACATGGGGCATATCGCCCATCTCCACGCCCGGGACACTTCCCTGGTGCTGGTATCACGTGCGCCCTATCCGATGTTAGCGCATTTTAAGGAACGTATGGGATGGAACATACCCTGGTACTCGTCCCACGGCAGTGACTTCAATATCGATTTCGGCGCGACGCGGGAAAAGGGTGAAATGTTTGCCGTCAGTGTTTTTCTTCGTGACGGGGATAAAATTTACCGCACCTACTTCACCACACTGCGCGGCGTAGAGTACCTCGGCAGTAACTGGTCCTACCTCGATCTCACTCCCCTGGGCCGCCAGGAGCTATGGGAAGACTCACCGGAGGATGTGACTCAGACACCCCCCTACCAGTGGTGGCGATTACATGGCAGTTACGAGTCGTGAGCCGACACCTTGATTCACGTCGAATCGTCAACGGAGGCCAACTATGTGCCCGATATGTAGCGGTGTTGTCGCCTGGCTGGCGGCAGGCAGTTTATCTGCCGGAGGTGTTGTCGCGTTTACCATGAGTCGACTGAGGACAATGCAACAGGAAAAACAGCCCGGAACAGGACAGGTAGACTTTTGCGCCCTTAAACGGAAAACGACAGGCGGGATCAACGATTAATTCGTATCCCCAATTATCGTGCAGTGGCTTTATTCCCGATCAGCCAGGGCGGGGGCAAATTTGTTTCCACTGACGATAGACGCAATTATCGATATCGAAGAGGGGTAGGAGAGTAGCTTTGCCCGGCGGGGAGCCAGTCTGGCGGCCGGCCCCGTCGAGGTGTGGTCGTGTATCCGGTGCGTTACCGGGCTGCGGTACTCTTGCGTTGGGGCCGGGCAGGGGCGTTGGCGAAAAAGGCGGCCATTACGCTTTGCACGGCGCGTTGGATGTTTTGTGAGGCTTCGGTGTAACGGGCTTTGATGTTCATGGCTGTGAATCCTTCCTGCGTGTAAGTGTTACTGTGGAAAGTGCATCAGCCGTGCCACTTTTCAATAGACAACCCCGCCTTGTTTAAGTGCTTGTTTTTTTATAAAGATATTTGCTGATTTTCAGGATGGCGCGGAAAGCTGTGGGCAGGGCTGCGCTTGCAGGGGTTTGATTTCGGGCAACATTCGGTATTTCAGGGTTGGGAGAGAACAGACACTTTTCATTGGTGTAGACCGGCTGTGCCACAGAAGGCGGTGCTATTTCCAGGCGGTCCTATGACCTTTTCCCGCAGGTTCCCTTTAGGCTGTGGGCTTCTCGATTGTGAAGACCAAGAATGGCCACAATGGTACTCCAATGTATTTTAATAGAAGAACTTTTCCGCCGGCGTTCTCCAGGGCGGAAAGGACATTCACAGATCGACATCCCATCGTGAGCCAGGGAAACCGCAACGCAATATCCTCAACCCGATTGGCCAACCACTTTACAACCGAATTTACAGGCTCTGTCGAATGCGCAACGGCAATCTTGCCTCCCGGTTTCGTAACCCGGTATAGCTCTAAAGCGCCTGATACGGGGTTATAAAGAGGACACAGGCTATAGGTGGAAAAATACAACATCGAAACTGTTATCGTCGAAAGGTAGATGAACCAGATCGCCTGTTTGAAAGCTAATCCTTTCCTGTAGATTTTCCCGGGCGGCCTTTTTTCGTGCGACAGAAAGCATCTCTTCACTGAGATCAAAAAGGGTTACCTTGCCAGTCGTTCCAACTTTCCTGGCTGCCAGGATTCCTGTACTGCCAGTACCTGCGCCACAATCTAATACTTCGTCTCCCTCTTTTACAGAATTCTCGACCAGGATTCGTCTCCCTTTTTGATCCGCACGGAAAGTAATAAGCGCGTGTTGGAAATCATGCCGCTTTGCGATATGTCCATAGATGCCTTTCAGTTTTTCTATAATTAGCGCTTTACGCACTCGTGGATCAACTCTTCATGGGTAACTTTTCATGGGTTACTTTGCAAGCTGTCGCGGCCAGCATGGGTAGATCGAAGGGCGGTCCGGCCGAAGGCGTGCATGACCAGCCTGGTTATGTGCCGACACTACTTGTAGTGAACTGCCAGCCATATTGTTTCCGTGTCCGGTTTTGTCCAAGTGACTCTATGCTTTTTGTGGGCCGGTATATTGATGTATTCGCCAGGCGTCAAATTTACCTCTCTGTCGTTTTCAAATGATATTATTGCCTCCCCTTTCAATACAACCACCCACTCATTTTCTTCCTGGTCGTACCATCCAGCCTCAGGTGTGGAATGTCCCTTTGAAATAATTCTTTCGATTCTTACATTCTTACTCTGAGCCAATTCCGAAAATATCTCTTCACTGATATCGTCAGGAATTGAATTAAATAGATTTCCCATAGTTTTATCAATCCATCACGGTTTCAGCGCATAACGATAGAGTTCAGCGGCGGTGTCACAAGGTAGTGGCATCCGCCGCACTGACTGTTCTGGCGAATAGGCATTCAGATGCCTTGCAGCAGCGCCGCAATAGCCGGTTTACTGCCTGTAAGCGGGAAAGTGGTTGAGATAACAATCGTGTGATCCTTGCCGTCGATAACGGCAACTTCAAGACTTTCCGCACCTTGTAGTACTTGATCCAACACCTTTCGGACTTGCCCTTGCTTGTTACGGGTTAGGTTATTCGCATGGAAGACGAAGGCATCATCTGCAAATCGGGAACTCAAATAACCGCCCGCGACCAACATGTGAATGAAGGGCTTGCCACCCTTGGTAACCGTGACCCTCATGAGCTTTCGGTCGCCTGATGGAGCACCCACGCCGTGGAAATATTCAAAATCAAAACCTTTGATTGAGTTCATTGGGGCCACCGTGAACTCCAAGGCGAGTATGCCAGTGATACCTTTTCCGGGGCCATCCCGGGTGGCGTTGAATTGAAGGCGAGTCGAGCAAGTCGATCCAAGAACATCAGACGTCTGGTTAATGAAGGCTTGCCTCATGCCGTCGTTTTGATAGACCTCGTACTGCCACTGTGACTGAGCGAATGACGTGGGTGTGCCCGTGAAGAACAGAAAGAAAGCGATTACGGTGAGGTTGAAGTAGTAAGCCATTCTGTACCCCATAAATTTGTATGATAATGATTCGTTTACTAAAGTGCTACAGGATCAGAACCAAAGCGGGAGTGGAATTATTTGCAGCAAGATTGGCACGGCCAATAACAAATAATGCAACGCAGCTTTGAGGGTCTGCTTGATAACCTAGTCGGGTATTACCCCGTTTTTTTTCTGCCAAACAAAGATCGGCCCAATGCGGTAAGGCCGACCAAAATCACTACGCCAAATTTTTTCAAAAAAACCAGCGCTACCGCAATAAATCCGGTTTTTGCTAACACCTTGCCTGCCACCAGCGCGCCAATGCCATAGGCAGCGACTTTATCGATATCCGGATTAAAATCGCTGTAACGGGAGCCCTGGTCAAAATCCGCCAGTGCCAGCACGGTTTCGAGGTTTTCTTCGATTAACGGCTTCTGCTCCATGCCAGCAATAAAATTCAAGACCAGTACACCCTTTCTGCCCAATACGCGAATATTGTAGTTAAGGGTGTGTCTCGGGTCTTCACCAAATTTGATTTCCTTGGCCCAGTGCAATTTGTGCGCTTGCGGGTCGTAATAGGGGGGAGCCGCCCAGCCAATCAGTTCAATGGGTTCGTAACCAGCAGCCCGTCTTTCTTCACTCGCGGCGCGGGTATCATCTTTCATTTGCTCCAGCAGGTCACCGTAGTCAATATCGGCGGCATCATCATCGGAGACATAACCATCTTCTTCATACTCGATGGTGACCGCCCATGAACCTTCATCAAAGGGCGTGAGATCAGCAGGAAACAGCATGCCCTGTACGTTCTGGCCCGGTGGGTTACCCCACACGTCAACGAGTACGGTTTCGGAATTCTTGGCGTTTAAAAAATAAAAATTTTCCGGCACATTCAGGCTGGCCCCGGCGACATTGAGATTGATTATGCCGGTTTGTCTGTCCAGACTATCCCAGATACCTTTGGCCCATTGCTGGTATCGCTGCTCCTCATCGGTAACCGCTGTCTGCTCACTGGATTTCGTGACCGCACCTTCAACTTCCGGTCCATCGCTTTCCAGTGCCCGAGCTTGATGGAAGCTGAGAATCAGTAGTATTGCGAGTAAAAGTTTTCTGCTCATTGTTTTTTTCCTTTTTCGTTATGATGGTTGTTGTTTATACAGAATCCATTCACAATTTTTTATCTGAAATTACGCCTAATGCTTGCAGTCCGGTTGATGGAAGGGGTAGCTGATTTCATTTTCAATGCTGGTGATAATGGGCGTTTGGCTCCGAGTGCCCAGAGTTATAGCCTCGCAGTTGCATATAGCGGGCAACCTGCCCCGGCGTGAGGATACGACCCTGAGTAAGATGCGCCTCAAGATGGGCCGCACGAACCTTGGCCTGCAATTCGCCGATTTGCGCAAGCGATTGCGACAACAGCTCGGGCGTGATTAACTTGGCAGCGAACAGGCTATCGAGTTTGCGCTCCTCTTCAACCAGCGAGCGCCCCCACTTAATTGCATTGGCCTGCATGGTTGCAAACAGCGCCTGAGTGAGCTTCTGCTGCTCTTGGGTAAGCCCCAGCTCAGAGGCTAGCGCCAATACGTGGGAAGGCCCAGGATAGCCATTGAGTTCTGCTGCTTTTGCCAAGCCCATCCCCTTGCCTGATAAATATGCCTGCACGTTTTCTGAGGATAGCGCCTTAATTTCGCGTGTTTCTTGACCAACGTATGAAGATGCCGCGACCGAGGGTGCAGCTTGAACGCTGCATGCGAAGGCTGCTGCGATGACTACAATGTATGGACGGAAACTCATGAAAAACCTCGCTAGTTGATTGAGATGGCTAACGCCCGAAATCACCGGCAATTTTGGAGCGGGACAAATTGGGATAAAATTGCGGAGCAATTCCCAATTTGGCGCGCGGAAAAATTGTCGGTGCGGTAGTGTTCAAAATTCCGTGTCATTTCTTTAAACTTCAACAACAAAAAGAGATGATACATGAAAAATACCATCAATTTCGACATCGATGCTGCCATCAAGGCGTTGCGTGAAGGTAAAGACCTCAGCGGTAAAGATGGCGTCCTCACCCCTCTCATCAAGCAACT
>JBNKHG010000027.1:0-49599 GCA_050290225.1 Cellvibrionaceae bacterium | reverse complement strand
GGCTGGGGTGTTTTCAGAAACCGTGCGCGACAAGGACGTCGCGCCCGAGCCCCCAGGGATGGGTTGACGGCGTGTTTCTGAAAACACCCCAGCCACTCAGGCCGGATCGAAGCCTACTCAAATTGCAAGCCTGCTTAACATGCAAGCCTACTCAACATAAACGCCTACTTACCTTACGCTAATTTAAAGGCGTCAATATCACCTTGAAGGAGTACTAGCCATGAAGTTGGCTGAGCACATCCATATCCAAATTGTGGTGGCGCTTGAACAGCTGAACAATCAAGGCCAGTCCCACTGACACTTCGGCGGCAGCCATGGTCAGTATCATCAAAAACATAATCTGTCCGTCCGCATGCTGCCAACGGGCCGAGGCAACCACGAATGCCAGCCCTGCGGCATTGAGCATGATTTCCATGCTCATCAGCACAAACAAAATATTGCGCCGGGTCAGCACGCCGACAAAACCCAGGCAGAAAAGAATGGCCGCCAACAGCAGACCGTGCTCGAAGGGAATGCCGCTCACAATTGCTCCTCCCTGCCCGTGTCTTCCTCGGGGATGGCGAGTCGGTCCCGACCCAGGTGATAGGCTCCCACCAAACCGGCCAGCAACAGCATGGATGCGAGTTCCACCGCCAGGAGATAGGGACCGTAGAGCAAAATGCCCACCTGCTTGGCGGAGATATGGTTTTCCACCAGGCCATTGTCGATGCTGGTCATCAGCGTAACCAACTGTGCCAACAGCAGCGCGCACAAAAGACTGGGCCCTTTCCAGGCCGTGGTGCTCAACCACTGCTGCTCCTGTTCGGCGGTGGCCTGGCCGGCGTTGAGCATCATGATCACAAATACAAACAGCACCATGATGGCGCCGGCGTATATGATCACCTCCAGGGCACCGGCCAGGGGCGCGCCCAACATGTAAAAAATCACGGCGATGGCGAGCAATGACACCACCAGGTACAACAGTGCATGGGCGGCATTGGTGCGGGTGATGCACAGCAGTGTGGCGGCGATGGCGATCACGGCGGCGATATAAAACAGGGGGGCGGCAAACGATACACTCATGGTGATTGACTCTTCATGATAAACGCGCAGGAAGGTGATGATCTGTCATGGCAGCAGACTCTTGATATTGACCGGTTCATCCTCACAGCGAGCCTCTCCCTTATCTTTACCGCTGATGGCTTTACCGGCGACGCGGTAAAAATTGTAGTCGTGGTATTTGCCCGGACCGCTGATCAGCAGATGCTCCTTCTCGTACACCATGTTCTGGCGATTGTATTCGCAGTACTCGAAATCGGGGGTGAGCTGAATGGCGTAAGTAGGGCAGGCTTCCTCGCACAAGCCGCAGAGAATGCAGCGGGAGAAGTTGATGCGAAACCACTCCGGGTACCAGCGGCCGTTTTCGTCCTCGGCTTTTTGCAGGGCGATACAGTCCACCGGGCAGGCGACCGCACAGAGGTTGCAGGCCACGCAACGCTCCTGGCCGTCCGGATCGCGAGTCAGCACAATACGGGCGCGGTAACGCGGTGGCGTATAGGGTTTCTGCTCCGGGTACTGGACGGTGTCAGCTTTTATAAACGTGTGCTGAAACACGGTCCAGAGGGTTTTCAGTTGTGAGAACATCTCTTTGCTCTTCTTTCAATATTGCCGGTCATGCGATGTTGCCAGTCATGCAAAGTCGCCAGTCATGGCCCAGGCGTTACCCGCCTGCGCGCGCAAAAACCATCGCCGCCGTCAGCACCAGATTTGCCAGGGCTAACGGCAGCATCACTTTCCAGCCAAACATCATTAACTGGTCGTAGCGCGGTCGGGGAATGGCCGCCCGCAACAGGATAAAAAAACAGATAAAGAAGAAAGTCTTCAGGCTGAACCACAGCAGCGGTGGCAGGAAATCAGGACCCAGCCAGCCGCCGAAAAACAGGGTGACAATCATTGCCGAAATCAGGGCTACGCCCAGATATTCACCGATAAAAAACAGCCCGAACTTCATGCCCGAGTACTCGGTGTGAAAGCCGGCAACGATTTCGTGCTCGGCCTCGGGCAAGTCGAAGGGCAGGCGGTGGCTCTCGGCTATGCCGGCGATCAAAAACACCACAAAGCCGACAAACTGGGGCAGGATATACCAACCCGCCTGTGCCTGTGCCTCGACTATGACACGCAGGTTAAAGCTGCCGGCGAGAATGACCACCCCCATCAGCGCCAACCCCATAAACACTTCATAGCTGACGGTTTGCGCCGCAGCGCGCAGACTGCCGAGCAGCGCGTACTTGTTGTTGGAGGCATAGCCCGCCAGCATGACGCTATAGGCGGCGAGCGAACTCATGGCCAGGAAAAACAGCAGCCCAATATTCAGGTCGCTGATACCGATCCCCGGGGCAAAAGGAATGACCGCAAAAGCGGTGAGCATGGTGATCACCACAATGGAGGGGGCGAGCAGGTAGATGCCCTTGTCGGCGAAGGGCGGTATCCAATCCTCCTTGGTAAAGATTTTGATCATATCCGCCAACACCTGGCCTATTCCCAATGGGCCGACACGGTTGGGACCGAGCCGGTCCTGCCAGATGCCGAGCAGGCGTCGCTCCAGCCAGATCAAAACCGCTGCCAGACTCAGCAGCACGGCGAGCAACACCGGAATAAGCAGCAGGCTGTTTACCGGGCTATTCATGACAGGTTACCCCCGTGGATTTGTCGCTGGCGATCACCTGTGCGTGAGGGTTCGCAGCAGGGGGTTGCCAGTCCTCAGCTTTGCGAATACTGAGCGGCTGCTTCAAGTGTGCCGGCGTCAATCCTGCCATCCCCAGGGGCAGGCCAATCAGCCCCGGCGGCAATTCCCGCCGCAAAACCAGGCCGAGTTGAAAAAGGCTGCCGTTCACTTCGAACTCCACACCGTCCCGGGCGGTTAATGCCAACCGCTCGGCATCGTCCGGATTGAGCGCTGCAGTGGCACTGGGAATACGTTGCTGAATCGGATCGGCCTGGGCGCTGAGCTCCTCGCTGCCAAAAATATGGTAGAGGGGGATGGGAAGCAGTCCCTGACAATTTTCAGTCGTCATCGATTCGGTGTCGGCGCCCACCTGTTCGCGGGGCCGTTCTGTGCTTTCCTGTGCATCGAGCAGCCGTATTCCGGCGGGGCCGCCTCGCAGGGGGCCGCCGACCTCTTGCTGAAACTTGTGGATCGACTGGTTGGAATTCCAGCCCGGCGACCAGGCACTGGCGCGCAGGCTGGAGGGTGTATCCTCGCAGCTGCCCTCCATGGTGAATCCCAAGGGTGAGTTCGGGTCGGTCGGTTGTTGTGGTTCGCTCACATCGACGTTGGCATGGATGGCCGTGCGGCCGCTATAGCGGTGCGACATGCGCGGAATTTTCTGGTCATCCTGACGGTAATCGGCATCGGGCGCTGCATGCACTATCGACATCAGGTTTGGGTGTGCCTCGGCGCAGGCCTGGGTAAGCTCATCGAAGTGCGACCACCCACAGTCCTTCGCCCTATTGAGCCATTGCCAGCTGGGCTGTGCCAGCGAGCAGGCGGGGTCAAGCGGATAGACCGCGAAAAAACGCTGTGCCCGGCCTTCACTGTTGATCAGGGTGCCGTCGGTTTCGGCAAAACTGGCAGCGGGCAGGATCAGGTCTGCCTTGGCGCAGGTGTCGTGCCACAGTGTATCCATGACCACCAGGGTGTCTATGCGGTTCAGGGCCTGGTCCAGTGGCTGGCGCTGATGGCGGCGATAAAGATCATTTTCCAGCACAATCAGAGTGCTTTCATTGCCGTTGTCGATCCTTTCCAGCGCCGCTTCCAGATGTCGGTCTGTTTGGTCTTCCGTCAGCAGGGCCAGGCCGAGGCTGTTGCACTCGGGCACCACGCAATGGATGTCTGTCGGTTGCGTTCGTTGTTGCTGCAGGGCCTCGGCTATGGCAGCGGCGGCATCGACAATACCGGTGTGGAACAGTGAGCTGCCGGCGATCACCAGCGGACGCCTGGCGGCGGCCAATGTGCTCGCGATTTTTTCAATTGACGAATCTTCGGTTGTGGCCTGGTTATCCGAAATTCTGCGGGCAATCTGGCAACCCCAGTCGGCAATCGCATCAGGGCGCAGGTGTGAAGTGTCCTCGGCGATGTCGTCCAGATCGGTGACAGTGGGGTGTAGTACAAACAGCGGGCTCTTCTCCTGCTGGGCCAGTTCGCGCACGGCGGCGTCCTGCCATTGGGGAATGCGCGCGTCGTCTGCCAGCTGCTTTGCACGCTGGCGCACCGCTTGTCGCAATCGCAGGGCCAGCAGCGGTGCGGTTTGCGTCAGGTCTTCCCCCAGTACCAGTATCGCGTCGCAGTCCTCCACGTCTTTCAGTGAGGCAACGCGCACTGACGGGCTGCGGTAGGTGTGCAGGATTCGGCGAATCACACCCTCTTCATGGGTGGCGAAGCCGGTGTAAAAGTTGTCTTTGCCCACCACCTGTTGCAGGGCAAAGTTGCTTTCCAGCGAGGCGCGGGGTGAGCCAATACCCAGGCACGGCTTGCCCGCCCCGAGCAGCGGTCGCAACTGTCTGAGCGCGGCATCGGTATCACAGGCAACGGCGATGGCCGGCGGGTAATCGCCGGTATCCTGATAGCTTGTCTGCGGGTTGACTTCCTGGCGCAACTGCGGTTGCCTCAGGCGCTGGTCGCTGTTGACGAAGCCGTAGCCGAAGCGGCCGCGATCGCAGAGAAAGTAACCGTTAATTTCCGAGTGGTAGCGGTTGCTGATACGTTTGAGTCTGCCGTAGCGCTCACCGGGCGCGGTGTTGCAGCCGAGACCACAGTGCTGGCACACCGAGGGGGCGGTTTGCAGATCCCATTTGCGGGAGTAGTGCTGGCTAAAGGTTTTGTCGGTAAAGACACCAGTGGGGCAGACCTCGACCAGGTTGCCGCTGAAGGGGCTCTCCAGGGCGCCGTCGCAGTGGCGACCGAAGTAGACGTGGTTGTGTGCCCCCATGGCCTGGAGGTCATGGCCCCCGGCGTAGTCCTGGTAGTAACGCACGCAGCGGTAGCAGGCGATGCAGCGGTTCATCTCGTGATTGATAAAGGGCCCCAGGTTCTGATTGCGGTGGGTGCGCTTGGTGTTGCGGTAGGTGCGCCAGGTATGGCCGGTCATTTCGGTCATGTCCTGCAGGTGACATTCGCCACCCTCTTCGCACACGGGACAATCGTGGGGATGGTTGGTCATCAACAGCTCGATGATGCCGGCGCGAAAGTCTTTGGCTTGTTTGTCTTCGACACTGAGGCGGGTGCCGTCACTGGCAGGTGTCATGCACGCCATCACCAGGCGGCCGCGCTCGTCGTTCTCGTCCTGGAACACTTTGACCGCACACTGGCGGCAGGCGCCGACCGAACCCAGGCAGGGGTGCCAGCAGAAGTAGGGCAGGTTAAGCCCCAGGGACAGACAGGCGTGCAGCAGGTTATGCCCGTCGGAGACCTGGTATTCTTTGCCGTCGATAATCAGTGTTGTCATAGCACTTCTCAATAAAAGCCGCTCTCACCGAACCTTGCTTTCAAGTCTGAAAGTGACCGTCCTGTTGTTCTGCTGTGTCCTGTTATTTCTCTGTCATTGCGTGGTCAGTGGTTTTGGATGGCTTCGCTAACGCTCGCAGTGACGCTTTGCCAAATAACGGATTTCTGTCAGTACGCCCTTTGTGTGGTGTCTATCACCTGATTCGAAACCAATGCTTCAAAATCTGCGCGAAAATATTTCAGCGCGCTTTCCAGCGGCCCCATGGCACCGGGCGCGTGGGCGCAAAAAGTGTTGCCCATGTTGAGCATTTGCGTGGCGCGATCCAGCCAGGCGATATCCTCGTTAGTGCCCCGTCCGGTCAGTAAATTGTCCAGGGTCTTTTCCACCCAGGGCAGACCGTCGCGGCAGGGCGTGCAAAAACCGCAGGACTCCTGGGCGAAAAAGTGCTCCAGATTTTTAATGGCGGCCACCAGGCTGACCTGATCGTCGATCACTATCATGGTGCCGGTACCCAGGCGGCTGCCCAATTTGCCAATCTCGGTGTAGTCCATGGGGGTGTCGAGATGTTCCGGTAACAGCAGCGGGGTGGAGCCACCACCGGGTAAAAATGTTTTCAGTTGCAGACCGTCAGCCATGCCGCCGGCGTATTCCTCCAGCAGCTCCCGGGCGCTGGTGCCCATGGGTAACTCCCAGCAACCCGGGTGCTTCACTCGGCCACTGACGCCGTAGAGTTTGGTGCCGGCGTCTCCGGTTTTGCTCAGGGATTTAAACCAGTCGGCACCGAGAAGGATAATGTTGGGCAGGTTGGAGAGGGTCTCCACATTGTTGACGATGGTGGGTTTTCCCCAAAGGCCGCTGATTTGAGGGAACGGCGGTTTGGCCCTGGGTATAGCGCGCTTGCCCTCCAGCGAGTTGAGCAGCGCCGTTTCCTCACCGCAGATATAACGCCCGGCGCTGGTGTGGACATGGATATCGAAACTCCAACCGCTACCGAGAATATCCCGGCCCAGCAGCCCTGCCTGTCGGCATTCGGCGATTGCCCGTTGCAGTCTTTCAGTGGCTTCCACATATTCAGCGCGGATAAAGATATAACCGGTTGTGGCTTGCAGGATAAAACCGCCGGCAATCAGACCTTCCACCAGCAGGTGGGGGCAACCCTCCAGAATAACCCGGTCTTTAAAGGTGCCCGGCTCCATCTCGTCGGCGTTGGCGACAATATACTTGTTGCCTTGGTAGGGGCCGGCGTCGGGGTCTTTCCCGCCGCCCTCATACATGGGCACAAAACTCCATTTCATTCCGGTGGGAAAACCGGCGCCCCCGCGGCCGCGCAAATCCGAGTCAGTCAGCACCTGTAGCCCGTCGGCAGGTGTCATTTCCTTCAGCAGCCTGCGCACCGACTGGTAGCCGCCCACCCGCTGATATTGCGCCAGGTCGTAGGGTTCGCGTGCGGGATCGATATGCTGGGTCAGCGGACGGTCGGTCACGGCTTGTCCCCCAGCAGTTGATCCAGTGATTCGTCATCAAGCCGGGTGTGCAGGGCCATGGTGCTCTCGGCATCAGTTGTCAGCATTACCGGCGCCCGGTCGCAGGCACCCTGGCAGGTGACGGGAATCAAGGTATAGCGATTGTCGGGGGTGGTCTCGCCGTAGTCGATCCCCAGTTTATCGGTAATTTTTTGCTTGAGTGACTCGCAACCGTTCAACCAGCAGGAAATACCGTCGCAAAGCATCAGTGTGGTCTCGCCCACGGGACTGCGAAAAATCAAACTGTAAAAGGTGGCTACGCTGTCGAGCTCTTCGGCAGATATCTGAAGCAACCCCGCCACCGCGCGCAAGGATTCATCGGACACCCAGCCCCGGTGTTGTTGCACCACTTTCAGTGCTTCGATGGAGGCAGCCTGTGGATAATCGTAATGCGCCGCCAGTTCGCGAATCTCGGTGACTTCCGCTTCGCTCAATACGGGAATCTGATGGGTGGCGCAGTTGTTCATTCTCCAAAAATCCTCCACTGGCTAGCGGTCCACATCCGCCATCACAAAATCGATACTGGCGATAATCGCGATCAAATCCGCCACAAACAGCCCGTTACTGATGTAGGGAATCATCTGCAAATGGGCGAAGCTGGGCGTACGGATACGGGTGCGGTAACTGTTGGTGCCACCGTCGCTGACCAGGAAATAGCTGTTGATGCCCTTGGTGGCCTCGATGGCGACACTGCCTTCACCGGGGGGGATCACCGGCCCCCAGCTGACATTGACGAAATGCTGGATCAGCGTCTCGATATCCTTCAGGGTGCGGTCTTTAAGTGGCGGTGTGGTAAGCCGGTGTTGGGCCTTGTAGGGGCCTTCGGGCATATGATCAAGGCACTGCCGGACGATACGCAGGCTCTGGCGAATTTCCTCGATACGCACAAAGGCGCGATCATAGGCATCACCGTTGTTGCCGGTAGGGATATCAAAATCCAGTTGGTCGTAGCCGGAATAGGGTCGCGCCTTGCGGTAATCCCATTCAAAACCGGTGGCACGCAAGCCAGCGCCGGTTATGCCCCAGTCGATGGCCTCGGCGGTGTTGTATTCACCGATATGCCGGGTGCGGCGTTTTACCAAACCGTTATCCATCACCATTTTCTGGTAGTGATCCAGTCGCGCCGGCATCCACTCCACAAACTCGCGAATCGCTTTGTCCCAGCCTTTGGGCAGGTCCTGGCAGACGCCACCGATGCGGAACCAGCCACTGTGCATGCGACCGCCAGTGATCGAGGAGATAATGTCGAACACCTTTTCCCGATCGATAAACATGTAAAACACCGGTGACAGTTGTCCCACGTCCTGGGCGAAGGTGCCGTAGAACACCAGGTGGCTGGCGATGCGGTAAAGTTCCGCCAGAAGAATGCGAATCATCTGTGCCCGCGGCGGTACCTCGATGCCAGCCAGTTGCTCCACCGCCATCACATAGGGGAAGTTGTTCATGACACCGCCCAGATAGTCGACCCGATCGGTGTAGGGAATATAGGTATGCCAATTCTGACGTTCGGCCATTTTTTCCGAACCGCGGTGGTGGTAGCCGATATCCGGCACACAGTTCACCAGCACCTCGCCGTCCAGTTGCAGGGCGATGCGGAAAACGCCGTGGACGCTGGGGTGGTTGGGCCCCAGGTTGAGGAACATAAAGTCACTGGATTCGCTGGCGCGCTTCATTCCCCAGTCCTCGGGGCGAAAGCGCAAAGCTTCCTGCTCTCGCGCCTGCGTTTCGTCGGGCAGGCGAAAGGGTTCCATTTCCGTGGCCCGGGCCGGGTGCTCCTTGCGAAGCGGATGACCCTCCCAGGTTGGGGGCATCAGGATGCGGCGCAGGTTGGGGTGGCCCTCAAAGCGGATGCCGAACATGTCCCAGGCTTCCCGCTCGTACCAGTTGGCGTTGGACCACAGGGAAGCGATAGAGGGTAGCTGGCAGTCACTTTCCGGCAACGCCACTTTGATGCGGAGATCGGCATTGCGCTTGAACGACAACAGGTGATAGAACACCGTAAAGTCACTGTCCGGTTGTTGTTCCCTGTGCTGACGCTGGCGTTCGTCGATTGCGCTCAGGTCCAGCAGCATGGCATAGGAGCGCTGTTTTACAAACCGCAGAAGCTTGTGCAGTTGATCCCGGGTCACCCAGAAGCAGGGAATGCCGTCAGCGCAGTCCTGGGCAAGCAGTTTGCCCTGTTCAAATTCCCGGTCGAATTCCGCGAACAATTCGGCGCGAATTTCGGTAGCCGCGGCAGTGCTGACCGGCGTCGCTTGCGGGGAAGATGTGGACAGTGTGGGATGGGCGGCAGACATGGCTAGACCTCGTCCGGCGGTCGCAGGGTCGTGACCTGGCGCCGCTCTTCCAGCAACTCATCGCGAAAGTTTCGTGCCGGTGCTTTGTAAACGCCCTGGTCACCCACCACCCAGGACAGGGGGCGTCGCTCATGGCCGATGGCCTCTTGCAGAAGTGTCAGCCCCTGCAAGAGGGCTTCAGGGCGCGGGGGACATCCGGGTACATAGACATCCACCGGCAGGAATTTGTCGACTCCCTGCACCACGGAATAGATATCAAACATTCCGCCCGAGTTGGCGCAGGAGCCCATGGAGATAATCCAGCGCGGTTCCAGCAGCTGGTCGTAGAGGCGTTTGACCACCGGCGCCATCTTTCGAAACACGGTGCCCGAGATCACCATCAGGTCTGCCTGGCGCGGCGTGGCCCGAATCACTTCGGCGCCGAACCGGGCGATATCGTGGCGGCTGGTAAAGGCGGTGGCCATTTCCACGTAGCAGCAGGAGAGACCGAAATTAAAGGGCCAGAGGGAATTCTTACGGCCCCAGTTGATCATGTCGTCGAGACGGGCAAACAGCATGTTTCGCTTCAGGGCATCATCATAATTCTGGTCAGTGACCTTGCCCTGGGCGTTTGGACCAGTGCCATTGGCTCCAGGCAAAGACGCGCCCAGTCCAGCGACTGAATCCTCGGTGCCGGGTGCGTAGCCCCCAGGCACCTGTTGTGCCGGTATCAGATCATCGGGTTTGGTCAGACTCCAGCGCATGGGTGATATCTCTCAAGGTTGTCTATGGTGTTGTTGTCGCTGCAGGCGACCGGTTTGTCGATGCTTGCCCCAGTTCAATGCTCCAAGCCTCCACAGGTAGGCGAGTCCGGCGAGCAGTACCAGGATAAAAATCAGGGCTTCGATAAAGCCCGGTAATCCCGACTCCTCGAAGCCGATCACCCAGGCAAACAGGAACACTGCTTCGAGATCGAAAATGACAAAGAAAATGGCGACCAGAAAGAAGGGGGCGGAAAAACGCAGGCGGGCGTCACCCACAGAGACGATTCCCGATTCAAAGGGCTCTTCATTGGCCTGTTGGCTCAGTCCCGGTCGCCCTCGTTGTTTATCGCGCGTGCGGGTGCGTCGGGAGCTGGGGCCGAGAAAGTGGGAGATCAGCATAATCAGTCCCACCAGACCGACCACGGTCAGGAAATACAGAATCAGTGCCGCAAGGTTTTCATTGTCAGCCGACATAGTCTGGGCCTGTCATTACTGGAATCCCCCCTGATATTGGTTGCGAAGCTGGCTGCGCTAAGCGGATCCGCTAAGTCGTGGGAGGAAGACGAAGAGTGAGTGCTTGCAAAATGAGGTACCAAAGGGAGACTGGCTTCACCCCAATGAAAACCCTGAGAATGCCCTGCATAGCGATTTACTCCGTTGTGCCACGGAGGTCGGTGCCCTGATACTGCCCGGACAACCCTGAGGTATCCGGGTAAAGACGTCGGCCTTCGGCAGTTGAAGTTCCGGATTTCTTTATTTGTTTTCAGTATAGCCACTCATTCCGAACTTGCTATATAGGAGGTGTTTGAAATAGTTACACGTTATTTGTGGATGATAGTAAAAAGGGTGTTCTGCTGGCCTATCGTCAGCAGATGAGCCCCGGATAATCTCTGGAAACTGCTTAATGCGTTGGGAGAATAGGCGGGTAGTTTGGTACACTGCCGGCCCAGCACGCTCACCCGATGGCTGCGATGGCCGATGTGACGATAAAAAGATAAAGAAGGAAAAGAAAACCTTGTCTCACCCCTCCCCGGACGATCAGGCCGCGACTGGCATGTCGGTCGGCACGGACAAGCGACCCGCGCGGGGATTGCTCCGTTCCAGTTCCATTGTCAGTTGCATGACGTTGCTGTCCCGCCTGCTGGGTCTGCTGCGGGACGTGGTTTTTGCCCGTTATATCGGTGCTGAGGCGGGGGCCGATGCGTTCTTTGTAGCCTTTAAAGTCCCCAACTTTATGCGGCGTCTTTTTGCCGAGGGCGCGTTTGCCCAAGCCTTTGTACCTGTGCTTTCCGAGTACCGAACCCGGGGAAGTCACGCGGCGGTGCGTGAACTGCTGGATCGGGTTGCCGGTTGTCTGGGTTCGGTGCTGACGGTGGTTACTTTGCTCTGTGTACTGGGCGCCCCCCTGGTGGCCGCGGTTTTTGCCCCCGGTTTTTACCTGGGCTCGGCAGAGAAATTCGCTCTCACCAGCGAGATGATTCGAATCACCTTTCCCTATTTAATGCTGATTTCGCTAACGGGGTTTGCCGGGGCCATTCTCAACAGTTATGACCGCTTTGCCGTGCCCGCGATTACGCCGGTGTTGCTGAATCTGTCGCTGATCGGTGCCGCGATTCTGGTCTCGCCCTACTTTGAACAGCCGGTGTTTGCGCTGGCCTGGGGGGTGTTGGCGGCGGGGATCGTACAACTGGTGTTTCAGTTACCGTTTCTGGCGCGCCTGCATCTGCTGCCGCAACCCCGGTTGGACTGGCAGCACAGCGGCGTACGCCAGATTTTGAAATTGATGGCTCCGGCCCTGTTCGGGGTCTCGGTGAGCCAGATTAACCTGCTGCTGGATACGGTGCTGGCGTCCTTCCTGCCCACCGGCAGTGTGTCCTGGCTCTATTATTCAGATCGCCTGGCGGAACTGCCCCTGGGGGTATTCGCCATTGCCGTGGCCACGGTGATCCTGCCCAGCCTGTCGCGACAGCACGTCAGTCAGAGTCCCGCGCAATTTCGCCAGACTCTGGATTGGGCGTTGCGCATGATCCTGTTGATTGCGTTGCCCGCCGCCCTGGCGCTGGTGATTTTGGCCGAACCGATCCTGGTGACCCTGTTCCAGTACGGCAAGACAACGGCCAACGATATGGTCATGTCGAGCCTGAGTTTGCGGGCCTATGCCCTGGGTTTGCTGGCCTTTATGCTGATCAAGGTGTTGGCCCCCGGCTACTATGCGCGCCAGGATATGAGGACGCCGGTGAAAATCGGCATTATTGCCATGGGTGCCAATATGCTGCTGAATGTCTTTTTCGTGGTGCCCCTGTACCTGTATTTTAATCTCGGTCATGTGGGGCTGGCGCTCGCCACCAGTGCTTCGGCTTACCTCAACGCCGGCTTGTTGTACCGCGGATTGAGAAAACAGGGGGTTTACGCGCGTCAGCCGGGTTGGGGATTATTGATAACCCGCTATCTTGCCGCCAACGGGGCGATGGCGGCGGTAGTGCTGATGCTTTTGCAACATTGGAACCAGTGGGGGGAGTGGCTTTGGTGGCAACGCGTCGCTCACTTGGGCGCCGTCTGCATCGCGGGTCTGATCGCCTATGGTCTTACCCTGGCCGTTGTCGGGCTGCGGCCAGGGCATCTGCGGCACTAGTAGTGGGGGCGAGTTTGCCGCAACTTCAGCGCTAGCGGGTGCCAAATCGCTCTTTTCGGCCGTTGTAGAAATCCACTACGCCTTCCACTGCTGCCTCTTCAAAGGGACGAAGCCCGCTTAACACCATCCGCTTTTCGCCGCGTCCCACCTGCGTATCGCCGGATTTCAGGCAGAAGGCAAGGGTGACATTACCCCGTTTGCCCTGAACATCCAGGCGGGTCTCGGCGATTTCCAGGGAAAGGGACTGGAAATCCAGTGTGTCGAGATCAATGGCCATGGATTCGTAGATCACCAATGGACGGGTGGGGTTGATCATTACCTGGTGTTTTCGCCAAAGGGGCACCAGGATATGGGGGAAGGTCTCGCCCGAGAACTCCACATATTGGCGGGTCAGATTGGCAATGAGCTGCGGGTCATGAGTGGTTTTTCCATGGCAGGCCAGTTTGAGATAGGTCTTGCCGTTATCATCGGTGACGTCAAGTTCCCCGGTGCTGGCCTGGGGGAAATTCAGACCGACACCGTCGGTGACCATATCGGCAAAGCTTACCCGCATATTCTGGCTCAGCCCGATCTTGGCCAGTGCGACAGAGAACAGTAGGTCCCCCGGGACACAGAAACGCTTGGCATCCGGGTCGTGAATGGGGTTAAAGTCGTTAGCGACCTGTTTGGCAAAATCACTGGCCTGTTGGCGTGAAAAGCTGATCTTGCCGTGATGTTCAGTGTAGTAGTCGTCTATATGCATAAAATCGCGGGCACTTGGATTAAGCGGGTGAGCTAAAAGGCCGCGCATTGTACCTGAATATACTGGGGGTTTTGAGAGGAAATAGAGGAACTTTGCCTCAAATTGGATGGAATTCTTTATAATGCGCGCCATCAGAAGTCAGTCTCAAAGGTGATACCGTGGACGATTGGACGGAGAATAACCTGGAAATACTGCTATCGGAGGATTATGACCTCAATGAGCGCCTGGAAGCGGCAGCGGCGCTGGGGGAGTCTGATGACGAGGCGGTAGCCAATGCGCTGAAGAATTTGTTGCTGGCCCAGAACAGCTCCTACGACCTGTTGGTGGAGGCTGCGGCGTCGTTGGCCTTGATCTGGTGCCGTACCGACAGTTTTGACCCCAAATACCTAATCGGCTTGGCCGATGAGGAGTGTTTACACGCCATTGAGGAAGTCTTTATCCCCCACCGCCCGGAATGGGTGCGCTACCTTCCGCATATGGGCAATGATTGGGGGGAAGATGAGGCATAAACCGACCGCCGATGGGGTGATCGCAGCTACCCGAGCCTGGGTTGAAACGGTGGTGGTGGGACATAATTTCTGCCCCTTTGCCCGGCGGGAGGTGGAGGGTGACAGCGTGCGTTACCAGGTGGTGACCGAATTTGACATGGCTGCCTGCCTCCAAGTCTTGATGGCTGAATGCGGATTGCTGGATCGTGAAGAGTCAGTGGAAACGACGCTGATGGTGTTTCCGGTAGGTTTTGGGGATTTCGACCGGTTTTTGGATTTGGTGGCACTGGCTGATGAGCTGCTGCATGCCCAGGGGTATGAAGGGATTTACCAGCTGGCGAATTTCCACCCTGAGTACCGATTTGAGGGGGCGGCGCAGGAGGAGGCCGGAAATTATACCAATCGCTCCCCATATCCCATTTTGCACCTGATTCGCGAGGCCAGTATCGAGCGGGCACTGGCGGCGATGAAGGTGGTGGGACAGGATCCGGAATCGATTCCTGCGCGCAATATTGCGCTCGCCGAGGAGCTGGGTGTGGCCCGTCTTCAGGCGGCGTTAGCGGCTTGCAGGAAGTTGGCGGAGTAACGGTGTTGAGATTGTTTTGCGGAGCATTCTTAATGAGGTCACAATGTCAGGGCAAGTTTTGCGGCGATTCGCTCCACAATCTCCACAAGTTGATTCAAGTTGATTAATGACGCCGTCAATGTTGGTAGCTGGCATTTAATTTTTAAGGGCTGACCATTATCCGGGGGGATAATCTACCCATGAGTTACAACAAACTGCTGAAAGAGCACAATATCAGCGACGCCGATATCGCCCGGATTGTGGCGGCGTTTGAATCCCGGGCAGTCGATGCACACAACAACGGTGAAAGCCAATCGGCACACCCGCAGGCGGTCTATCACACCGCGGCTATCGATATGGCGGTGGGAGCGGTGGAATTGCACAAGGAGGTCAAGGCCGGTATGAACAGCAGCCATTCGGCGAGGACCTGGTTGTCGATCCTGACCGGTGTCGACCTGGAGAATGCGGGTTAGGATGTTTCGCTTGGGAGAGTTGTTTTTCCTGTTTGGGGTGGTGCTGGTGTGCCTCTATTGGATCAACGCGCAGCGGGTCAAGGAGCTGGTGCTGGCGGCGGCCAAGGACCACTGTGACAAGATGGGCGTGCAGTTGTTGGATGATAGCGTGGTGTTGCGTCGCCTCTGGTTCAGGCGCGATGCCCGGGGGCAGGTACGACTGTGGCGATCCTTTCAATTTGAATTTTCATCAACGGGTGATGAACGGTATCCGGGGACGGTGGAGATCCTCGGGCGGCGGATTCAGAATTTGCGGTTGTCACCGCATCGGGTTTGAGTCAGGCGTTTATTCTTCCGGTTTTCTGTGATTTTGGTTTGGCTTTCTTTTTAGCATTGGTATTAGCATCAGTGCATTCTTCCCGGCCAGACCCGGGGTAACGCCATTGGCGACGCGCCGTGTACCCATCCCTGGGGGCTCGAGCGCGACCTCCTTGTCGCGCACGGTCTCCAATAGCGTTACCCCGGGTCTGGCCTACCATTTTACTTTGCATACAGCGTTTGAGGTTTTTGATTGAGTCGAATTGGATTTTCGTTATGGTCACCCGAATCGTGCAGGCAAGGTTCGATGGCATCCCGGCCAACGACCGGAGGCATTACCTCGATTTTCCAGCGTAATTCCCGATAGCCTCCAAAGACCCCCCAACCCACCTTGTGCTACAATCGCCCCCCTTTAACATCCCGAACCCCAAAGTGTGAATAATTATGTCTGATAAGTATACGACGGTAGAGCAGCGCGTCAGCTACGGTATTGGTCGTCAGATGGGCGATCAACTGGCCAGCAACCCTTTTGACGGCGTCAGTGCCGAAGCCGTGGCAGCCGGTGTGATGGACGCCCTGAGCGGCAAGCCCAGTGAGGTGGATGCCAAGGCGATGGAAGAGGCCTTTGCCGTCATCCGCGAGCAGATGCAGGCCAAACAATCGGAGCAGGCCAAGAGCCAGTCCGCTGACGGCGAGAATTTCCTGGCCGAGAACGCCAAGCGCGAAGGCGTGACGGTTACTGCCTCTGGCCTGCAATATGAAATTCTGAGCGAAGGGGAGGGCGATAAGCCGACTGCCAGCTCAACAGTGCGCACCCATTACCACGGCACCCTGACAGACGGTACTGTGTTTGACAGCTCCTATGATCGCGGCCAACCGGCTGAATTCCCGGTCAACGGCGTTATTGCCGGCTGGACCGAGGCCTTGCAAATGATGCCTGTGGGTTCCAAATGGCGTCTGACCATCCCCTACAATCTGGCCTATGGCGAGCGTGGTGCCGGTGGCGCAATCGGCCCCTACCAGACTTTGGTGTTTGATGTAGAATTGCTGGCGATAGTGAGCTAAATCACCCTCAGTTTGCACACAAAAAAGCCAGTTTTTCAGCTGGTTTTTTTGTGCTCCGGAAAACATCGGTCATGTCCATTACCCAAACTGATAGAGAACCTCCTGTGGCGTCGTCGTCCCACACCAGCCAGTTTCAATTGTTGTTGCAACGACGGTTTGGGCCCTTTTTTGCCACTCAGTTTTTAGGTGCCTTTAACGACAATCTCTATAAAAATGCCCTGATTGTGCTGTTGGTCTTTGCGGCAAGTAACAACGTTGCCGAAACCTCCGGCGAGACCCATTCTCTGGTCAATCTGGCGGCTGGGCTGTTTATCCTGCCGTTTTTCCTGTTCTCCGCCACCGCCGGTCAATTGGCAGACAAATACGACAAGGCGAGTTTGGTGCGACGAATCAAACTGGCGGAAATTGTCGTTATGTTGGCAGGGGCGGCGGCGCTGTTGTTGGACTCAACCGCCGGACTGCTCGCGGTGCTGTTTCTGATGGGGATGCAATCGACTTTTTTTGGCCCGGTAAAATACGCGATACTGCCTCAGGTGCTTGGAGAGGACGAGCTGGTCGGAGGTAATGCCCAGGTCGAAATGGGCACTTTTGTCGCTATTTTACTGGGAACCATCTGTGGCGGTCTGACGGCTGGCATACCACAGGCTGAAATGGTGTTGGCACTGCTGGTTGTTTTGGTTGCCGCACTGGGCTGGATGTGCAGTTGCGCGATGCCGCCGTTGGCGGCTTCAAATCCCGACTTGCAAATGGATTGGAACCCGCTGCGTCAAACCGTGCAGCAACTGAGCCTGTCCCGACGGCGAACATCGGTGTTTGTATCCATGTTGGCTGTGTCCTGGTTCTGGCTTTTGGGGGCCGCCTATTTGACCCAATTCCCCGCCTATACCCGGGATATCCTGCAGGGGGATAACACGCTGGTGACCTTGCTGCTAAGTCTCTTTACCGTGGGCGTGGCTACCGGCTCTTTGTTGTGTGAAAGGCTGTCTGGCACGCGGGTGGAAATGGGATTGGTGCCCTTCGGCGCTTTGGGATTGAGCCTGTTCGGTTTGGATCTGTATTTTGCCAGCCAGGCCTATCTGCCCGGGGATGACCCAAGGCCCTTTGGGGCACTGGGCTTTCTGTCTCAGAAGGGCAGCCTGCGCGTCATGTTGGATCTGACCCTGGTCGGCGTCTTCGGCGGCATCTATATCGTGCCTCTGTACACCCTGATACAGGCGCGAACGCCGGCGCAGAGGCGCGCCCGGGTGATTGCCATCAACAATATACTGAATGCCCTGTTTATGGTGGTAAGCAGTCTCGCGGGTCTGCTGGTACTGGGGCTTTGGGGTTATTCAATACCCGAGTTTTTCCTGGGGCTGGCGCTGGCCAATATGGTCTTTGCGGTTTGGGTCTGTTTGCGAGTGCCGGCCTTTTGGCGGCATTTTCGGGGGTGGTTGCTGGGATTGATCGCCGGTCGCCGGCGGAGGTAGGACGGCGTGCCCCTCCTAAGGTATACTTCCGCTTTTGACAATCGGGGAAGTCCCTGTGGCAATGCCTATGGGGGAACAGGGGATATGCACCTCCTTATACCCCAGACTGCAGACTGGGCAAGGCAGAGACGTTGACAGGCACCCATCAACACCCATTACCCGAAAAAGAGTTTATTCGGGGGTTACACAATTTGCGCCCGCGTCACCGGGGTTGTGTCGCCACTATTGGCTCTTTCGATGGGGTGCATCTGGGCCATCAGGCGATACTGCGCCAGGTGCAGAGCAAGGCCCGGGAATTGGGATTGCCTTCGGTGGTCATTGTATTCGAGCCCCAGCCCCATGAATTTTTTTCCGGGGAAAAGGCGCCGGCGCGACTGATGCGATTGCGGGAAAAAGCGCAGGCCCTGTTTGCCGCGGGAATCGACCGGGTATTATGCCTGCAGTTCAATCCGTCGCTGCGGAGCCTTTCGGCACAGGAATTTATCCAGCGGGTGCTGGTGGATGGTCTACAGGTTAAATACCTGGTAGTGGGTGACGATTTTCGCTTTGGCTGTGACCGCAGCGGCGATTACCCATTGCTGCTGAAAGCCGGCGAGACTTTCGGCTTTGAGGTAACCGACACCCACACCTATGAGATCGAAGGCAAGCGGGTGAGCAGTACCCGTAT
Organism: Cellvibrionaceae bacterium; assembly: GCA_050290225.1. Classification (GTDB taxonomy): domain Bacteria; phylum Pseudomonadota; class Gammaproteobacteria; order Pseudomonadales; family Cellvibrionaceae; genus JBNKHG01. Next base: position 31,155 of record JBNKHG010000027.1, on the reverse strand, counting down.
CCGCCGGGAGCTGGAAGCCGGTAACTTCGACTTTGTTGCCGAGCTGCTGGGTAAACCTTATATCATTACCGGCCATGTGGTTTACGGCCAGCAACTGGGACGCCGATTGGGTGTTCCCACAGCCAATGTGCACTTGCGCCGCTACCGTTCGCCTTTGAGTGGGGTGTTTGTCGTGCAGGCAAATTTGCCCGATGGCCGCCATGTCCCCGGGGTGGCTAATGTTGGTGTCAGGCCGACAGTGGGTGGGGAGACCAAACCCATCCTCGAAGTACACCTGTTTGATTTCAGTGAACGGATTTACGGACAGATTATCGAGGTGGAGTTCAAGGCCAAGCTCCGCGAGGAAGAGAAATTTGAATCGCTGGAGCTGTTGCAGGCCCAGTTGCTACGGGATATCGAAAACGCGAAAGTCTACTTTGCGAGTCTTTCTTTACAGGATTAACTTTTGACCACGAATGCTCGGACCCCTCAGGGAGCCGAGCCTGACAACCGACCGATATGACTGACTATAAATCGACTTTGAATTTACCGAAAACACCCTTCTCCATGAAAGCCAACCTGGCCCAGCGGGAGCCGGGTATGCTGAAAAACTGGCAGCAGCAGGACATCTACTCCGAGATCCGCGCAGCCAGAGCCGGGCGCGACAAGTTTATTCTCCACGATGGTCCTCCTTACGCCAATGGCGATATTCATATCGGACACTCGGTGAATAAGGTCCTCAAGGATATTATCGTCAAATCGAAATCCCTGAGTGGGTTTGACGCCCCCTATGTGCCGGGTTGGGACTGCCATGGCCTGCCTATTGAGCACAATGTGGAAAAGAAAATCGGCAAGGCCGGTACTAAGGTGGATTTCAAAACCTTCCGCCAGAAATGCCGCGACTACGCCGCACGCCAGGTAGAGGGACAGAAAAAAGACTTTATTCGCCTGGGGGTGTTTGGCGACTGGGACCAACCCTATCTCACCATGAGCAATGGTTTTGAAGCGGATATTATTCGGGCCCTTGGCAAGATCGTGGAAAATGGCCACCTGCACAAGGGATTCAAACCGGTGTACTGGAGTGTGGTGGGCGGTTCTGCACTGGCGGAAGCTGAAGTGGAATATCAGGACAAGGTCTCCTTCTCCATCGATGTGCGCTACCCGGTAGCGGATGACAGTGCACTGGCGGCGGCCATGCCCGGCTTGTCAGGGACCGGCCCCCTGTCGGTGGTGATCTGGACCACGACGCCCTGGACCCTGCCAGCCAGCCAGGCGGTCAGTGTCAATGGCCAGCTGGATTATGTGGTGGTACAGGCCGGCGATGAGCGTTTGCTGATGGCCGGGGCACTCTATGAGTCAGTGCTCGCACGCGCCGGGATCGAAAGCACCGGGAATGAAAGCGCCGAAGTGGTGGGGCGTTGTAAAGGCCTGGCGCTTGAACATCTGCAACTGAAACACCCGTTCTATGACAAGCAGTTGCCGGTGATCCTGGGCGAACATGTCACCACAGATGCGGGTACCGGTTGTGTGCATACCGCACCCGACCACGGCGCCGATGACTTTGCTGTGGGTGCCAAATACGGCATCGGCACCTTGAACTATGTTGATGATCATGGCATCTATCGCGCCGATGTGGAGCTCTTTGCCGGCGATCACGTGTACAAGGTGGACGAGAAAGTGATCGCTGTGTTGAAAGACCGGGGAGCTCTCCTGTGCGAGTCGAAACTGACCCACAGCTACCCCCACTGTTGGCGCACCAAGACACCGCTGATTTTTCGTGCCACACCCCAGTGGTTTGTGAGTATGACCAAGAACAACCTCCTCGACAGTGTTAAGGAAGCGGTTAAAGGGGTGCAGTGGTTTCCTGAATGGGGCGAGGCCCGTATCGATGCGATGCTGGAATCAAGCCCGGACTGGTGTATCTCCCGCCAGCGCACCTGGGGGGCGCCGATCGCTCTGTTTGTGCACAAGGAAACCCAGGAACTACACCCCGAGACGCCGCGCTTGATCGAAGAGATTGCCCAGCGGGTGGAAAAGGACGGGATGGACGCCTGGTTCGATCTGGAGCCCGAAGCGCTTTTGGGCAGCGAGGCGGAGCAGTACGCCAAGGTGACCGACACCCTGGACGTGTGGTTCGATTCCGGTGTCACTCACCACGCGGTATTGCGCCGGCGCGAACAGCTGCGCTTCCCGGCGGATCTCTACCTGGAAGGATCGGACCAGCACCGCGGCTGGTTTCAGTCGTCCCTCAAAACGTCCATGGCCATCAACGGCGTACCGCCCTACCGGCAGGTGCTCACCCACGGCTTCACCGTGGATGCCCAGGGTCGCAAAATGTCCAAATCCGTGGGCAATGTGATTTCACCCCAAAAGGTGGTGAACGAACTGGGTGCCGATGTGCTGCGCTTGTGGGTGGCGGCCACAGATTTTAGCGGTGAGATGAGTGTCTCCGATGAGATTCTCAAACGTACCGCCGATTCCTACCGCCGCATCCGCAATACGGCACGCTTTTTCCTGTCGAACCTGAACGGCTTCGACCCCGGGACCGATCTGCTGGCCGATACCGAGATGTTGGCCCTGGACCGCTGGGCTGTGGATCGTGCCGCACGTCTGCAGGATGAAATTGTGGCCGCTTACGACGCCTACCAGTTCCATCAGATCTACCAGAAACTGCACAATTTCTGTGTGGTGGATATGGGGGGGTTCTACCTGGATATTATCAAGGACCGCCAATACACCACACAGGCAGACAGCCGCGCCCGGCGCTCTGCGCAGACCGCGCTCTATCATATTGTCGAGGCCTTTGCCCGCTGGATTGCGCCCATTCTCAGTTTTACCGCCGATGAACTCTGGCAGTTTATTCCCGGTGAACGCCGGGGTTCGGTATTTACCGCCGAATGGTATCCCCTGGCGCGTCTGGACGACGGTGACACCATGGGGGCGGATTACTGGCGCCTGGTGTCCGAGGTGAAAACCGCGGTCAACAGGGTGATTGAAGCCAAACGCAATCTGGGTGAAGTAGGCGGTTCCCTGGAGGCCCAGGTGGTATTGCACTGCGATTCGGAGCTTAAGGCTCAGCTGGAGCGCCTGGGCGAAGAGCTGCGTTTTGTGCTGATAACGTCCGGCGCCAGTATTGCCGATCTGGCTTCCGGTAATGATGCCGATGCGTCCGACCTTGAGGGATTGAAGGTGACCGTGACCAGGTCCGGGGGAGCAAAGTGTGCCCGCTGTTGGCATCATCGCGAAGACGTCGGCCATAACGCCGAGCACCCGGAAATCTGCGGTCGTTGTGTCGAGAATGTCAGTGGTGATGGTGAACAGCGTTTTTTTGCTTAAGAGCTTTCGGGCCTAAGCACTTTGGGCTTAAGCGCTATGGGCTTAAGCGCTATGGGCTTAGGGACATTGGGTCTGAAAGCTATGGGCCTGGTGGTAACGGACTTAACGATTAGGTACCGACGTGTTAGCGAACGCTGAGATAAAGATTATGACCAAGGGTTTACCCAAGCACATCTGGCTTTGGTACGGACTGGCAATGGCGGTGATCCTGTTGGATCAACTGAGCAAAATGTGGGTCAGCGCCAGCCTCGATTACGGCCAGCCGGAGGTGGTTACCTCTTTTTTTAACTTTACCCTGCTGCACAACAGCGGCGCTGCGTTCAGCTTCCTTAGCGATGCCAGTGGCTGGCAGCGGTGGTTTTTCGGTGTGGTGGCCCTGGTGGTGAGCCTGGTGCTGGTGGTGTGGATTGCGCGCCTGAAACCGGCCAAGCGTTGGGAGGCCGCGTCCCTGGCATTGATATTGGGGGGCGCCATCGGCAACCTCTATGACCGCTTGGTGTTGGGCTATGTGGTTGACTTTATTGTGTTGCACTACAAGCAGTATGCATGGCCGGCGTTTAATCTCGCCGACAGTGCCATTACCCTGGGCGCCTTAATGTTATTGTGGGATATGTTTTTCAATCAGCCTCGAAAAGATTCAGACCAAGCTGAGTAGTGAGTGACAGACTTTATGAATGATATGACGGTCAGCGATAACGCGACCCTGGTTGTGGGTGAAGGCACCCGCGTAACGCTGCATTTCGCGGTTAAACTGGATGATGGCTCGGTGGTGGACTCCACCTTCGAGCGTGAACCCGCCACGTTTGAGGTTGGTGACGGTAATCTGCTGGAGGGATTTGAGCGGGCACTATTAGGCCTCGCCGCCGGTCACCGGGAGACTTTTGTGATCACGCCGGAAAACGGTTTTGGCCAGTCCAACCCGAACAATGTACAGAAAATTCCCCGTACGGAGTTTGGCGACGATGTGGCGTTGGAGGAAGGCTTGATGCTCTCCTTCGCGGATGCCCAGAAGGCTGAATTGCCCGGCGTTGTCACTGACTTTGACGATGTGGAGGTCACCGTCGATTTCAATCACCCGCTGGCCGGCCGTGATCTGCAGTTCGAAGTGGAAATCCTGGTGGTGGAGCCGGTTCAGGTTCACTAGTGTCGAAGTTAAGGTGCAAAGTTAAAGTGCAAAGGGTGAGGAGCTAACAGGCTATGCAGATTAAACTCGCCAACCCCCGGGGGTTTTGTGCCGGTGTCGATCGTGCCATCGATATCGTTAACCGTGCCCTCGACGTTTTTGGTGCTCCCATCTATGTTCGCCACGAGGTGGTGCACAACAAGTTTGTGGTGGAGAGCCTGCGCGAACGCGGCGCGGTATTTGTGGACGAGCTGGACGAAGTGCCGGCTGAAGCGATCGTGATTTTCAGCGCGCACGGGGTATCCCAGGCCGTGAGACAGGAGGCGCAGGAGCGTGGCCTGAAGGTCTTCGACGCCACCTGCCCCCTGGTGACCAAAGTGCATATGGAAGTGGCGAAATACAGTCGCGAGGGCAAGGAATGCATACTGATTGGCCATCAGGGTCATCCCGAAGTGGAAGGCACCATGGGCCAGTACGATAATGCACAGGGCGGCGAGATCTACCTGGTGGAGGACGAGGCGGATGTGGCGATTCTCGAGGTTCGCAACCCGGAGGCCCTTGCTTACGTCACCCAGACCACCTTGTCGATGGATGATACCGCCAAAGTGATTGACTCCCTGCGCCGCAAGTTTCCCAAAATCCAGGGGCCGCGCAAGGATGATATCTGCTATGCCACCACTAACCGCCAGGATGCGGTCAAACAGCTGGCGCTTGAGTCGGATCTGGTGTTGGTGGTGGGCTCACCCAACAGTTCAAATTCCAACCGTTTGCGGGAGCTGGCTGAACGCTGTGGCGCTGAGGCCTATTTGATCGATGGTCCCGACGATATTCAACCCGCCTGGCTGGAAAAATCCCCCTCGATTGGCATTACAGCCGGTGCCTCGGCGCCGGAAGTACTGGTGCAGGATGTTATCGAGCGGTTGCAGGGGCTGGGGGCACAGGCTCCGGAAGAGGCGCCTGGCGAAGTGGAGAATATCAGCTTCTCACTGCCCAGGGAGTTAAGAACCGGTTAGTCCCTACTGGCGTGTGATCTGTTTCGCAATCTGTTCCGCAAAAAGCCGCATGGGATATGCGGCTTTTTTGTAGAATCTGTTATTGCGATCAAGGGCCCTGTTGGCGACTGCCAGTTGGTCGCTTTGCAGGTCCGCCTGTCCACTTCCCTAAAGAAAAAACGGTAGTCCTCTGTTATAAACATGCCTATGGATAACGTTAAGCTGACAAAACGAGTGGGTTATTTTTCCGTGGCCTCCCGAGAACCACGGTTCCAGAACTTATCTCGCCAGAGCAGAGCGTGCGGTATGACGCTGATCGAGTTGTTGGTCTCGGTCGCGGTCATTGCTGTACTGCTTTTGATTGGCATCCCGAGTTTTCAGGAAACGATCCAGAATAATCGCATTGTTACCAGTTCCAACGAGTTGATTGGCGCGTTCAATTTTGCCAGGGCCGAGGCGGTGCGGCGTGGCGACAGTGTTCATCTGGGGCGTCGCGATGGTAGCAGTTGGACCGGTGGTCTTGTCGTGTGGATCGACGCGGACGGCGATGATAACTGGGACAGTGGTGAGGAACTTCGCCTGTGGGAAGCGATGTCGGACTTCAATTCGGTATCCAGCGGCAATTCGCGCACAGTCTTTATCTTTGAAGGAACTGGCGAGGTGGACAAGGATGACGTTTTTACCGTCTGTGATAGTCGCACTGGCGAAACCGGTAGGGATATTATGCTATTGGTGTCAGGTGCTATTTCGGTTGCCAAGAAGACTTGCTCGTGAGGAAAGGCGTATGACTGCTCGTCGCCAAAAGGGCGCCACCATGATTGAAGTATTGGTGACCATTATCATTCTGGCCGTTGGTTTTTTGGGGTTGGCCAGTATGCAGATGCTGAGTGTAAAAAACGTGAATAACTCCCAGTATCGCTCCCTGGCGACCATTTACGCTTACGATATGGCCGAACGCATGCGCTCCAACAAAGCGGGTGTCAGTGCCGGCGCCTATGACGGTGTCGATGGAAATGAATCTGACCCTGGATGTACTGCCTGTACGTCGACCCAGGTGGCGCAGAGAGACGCCTATGAATGGAACCAGGAAATCAAGAACTCATTGGATTTTGACGACGCCAGTAAAAGTTTTGGTTTACCCAATGGGGTAGGAACAGTCACCAAGGACGGCGATCTGCATAAGATCAAGATCTCCTGGTACGAGCAGAGCCGGGACGAGGATGGAACGAAAACCCTATCCAAAGAAGAACAGTTTGAATTGAGCGTGCGAATCCAATGAGGGCAGTGAACAACGGTCGTAATTACCGGTATCAGGCAGGTTTTTCCCTGGTCGAGCTTATCGTGGCGGTGGGACTCAGTGCGGCCCTGCTATTCGGGGTATTGCAGATATTTGATGCCAATAAGCTCAGTTCCCGAATTCAACAGGCGTTTTCCGAGGTGCAGGAAAGTGGGCGTATCGCAACGGAATTGTTGACCCGGGATATTCGAATGGCCGACTTTTGGGGATGTGCGCCTGATACCGATTCCATATTGGATCACCTGGATACGGGTGATACAGATTATGACCCCTCAATGTCGGTCACCAGTGAAGACGGTGTCTCGGGGCAGGACGAGGTTGGTAGTGGTGTACAGGTGGGCCTCATCAATGTCAAGGCCGGGACCGATATACTGACCCTGAAGGGGTCTTACGCAATGAGCAATGTCCGGGTCCAGAAACCCTACATGACGGTTTCCTCGGCAACCATTCATATCAATTCGGGGGTGGATATCCCCAAGGGCACCCGGTTGATGATCACGGACTGCAACGGCGGTGATCTGATCAGCAATACCGCGAACAATACCAGGGTCGGGGGAGAAATCATTCACTCCACCGGTAGTCTCGGCTCCGGTGCAGTTGATAATGCGATTAAAAACTTGTCCCAGACCTACACCGCGAATGCCCAGATAGTCGTGCCGTTTACCAAAGTGTATTTTATTGGTGAAAACCCCGATGGCGGATGGTCCCTGTTTCGGCGGGACGGGACGGAAACCTCGGAGCTGGTTCGAAATGTCAATGAGCTGGAGTTTACCTATGGCGAGGATACCAATGGCGACGGGTCCGCGGATATCTATCGAACGGCTGGTGCAGTCGCGGATATGGATGATGTGATTGCCGTCCGTGCGGAAATACAGGCTGTTAGCAGTGAAAACGTATTTAACGGCGAAACCCTGGAGCGAACCTACCGGGTTACCGCCAATATTCGCAACCGTAGTATGTGAGATAGCACGTGATGATGTTTAGATATCAACGCAGGCAGCGTGGAGCTGTTTTGGCGGTCAGTCTTATTCTTCTGTTAGTGCTGACCTTGATCGTCGTCTCCGGGGGGCAGCAGGTCGTGTTGCAGGAAAAAATGACAGCGGCGGTGCGCGATTCCCATATGGCTTTGGCGGATGCCGAGACGGGATTGAAGGAAGCTGAACAGGTTATAGAAGGGCTGGTAGGCACCTCTGGTTTTAGTGATACCGGCGTCGGTGGCTATTACAGCCTGGATAATGGGCCAACGGACGTTTTTGATTCAGCTATATGGGATAACGCCAAGACCATCTCCGCCACTGATTCTGTTTCCGGAAATCCCGCGAGATATTTTATCGAGGATGTGGATATCATCAACGTATCCGGCGAGGATATCGCCGATATAAATGTCATGGGGTATGGCCAAACAACCGGTGAGGGTGATGTCAATGCATTCCGGGTTGTCTCCCGCGCTGCGGGAAAAAGCGGCAATGCAGAACGGATTGTGATTGGTTATTACGGCAAGCGACTGTAAGTGGATGGGTAAAATCAGAAGGGCAATTAGAAGGACAACAGGACGATGAAAAACACAAAGTGGATGCAGATCTTACACTTGGCTGCTGTCGGGGTGTTGTCCTTGAATACTTTTGCCAGCGCTTCTTCGCTTAACCTCTCGAGTACACCGTTGGCGGTATCGGGGGCCGCAGATCCCAATGTGATGATGATGTTCGATACCTCCGGTTCCATGGAGGCTATTGTTGTAGATTCCCCGTTTGATGAAGGCACCACCTATGGTTCATGCAGTGCAACCAATAGCCTGCCTGATGACTCGTTCTATTACTACGATTTGTTGATGGACGGAGATACACCGACCATTGATCAATGGACCAATACGGGGTCCTGGAGTCATGTTACTACCTATAAGTGGGGAAATGGCAGTGGTGAAAAATGTTTTGATGCCAGCAAAACCTACAACTCTGACCTCAACCAAAATGGCAGATTTTTTTATCCCACCTATAGTGGGAACTACCTGAACTGGTATTTCTCCAACGATAGCAGCAGTGCAGCCGATGATTTCAATGGAGCCACTCAGAAACCCGATACCAATACCCGCCTGGAGGTTGTTCAGACGGCGATTAAATCGGTGATTGGCACCAGTTCATCTGATGGTTTTAGCGGTGTTAACGTGGGTCTGGCGGGTTTTAATTCCAGTGACGACAAGGCTGAGATGCATATGCTGTTGTCGGACATTGACAGCGGCACCAATCGCTCGGACCTGAGGACTAAAATTGATAGTCTGTCGCCCTCTGGATCTACCCCATTGGCAAGTTCACTTGCGTCACTGGGGCGCTACTTTGTCGAAGGTCACGACCAAAACTTGGCAATCAGTCCAAATGGAACGTCTAAAACCGTTTCGGCGTACACGCTTTTTGATAATGAACCGGACTACAACAGCCTTTCCAAACCGACTAGCGGTAACGGCGTCGTCAAGTACTCATGCCAGAAAAACTTTGTCATCGCACTGACTGATGGTGAACCCGTCAGTGATGCAAACTACAATGATGATCTGGCTATTTGGGGCGATGGTACCGTGGACCATAGCAGCACCGATCCCGGTGATTTCGATGACGTGGCTCAAGCGCTCTATGAGACCGATTTGCGTCCGGATTATACCGACGACACCAATAACGTCACCTCCTATGTGATAGGATTCGAGGCGGACTTTGATCTGTTAGATCGCGCTGGCACCAATGGTGGCGGTGGGTATTACAGCACCAGTGATTCAACTGACCTCACTTCCGCCTTTGAGACCATCTCCGACAGTATTTTTTCGCAGATCGGTACTGTCGCCACGGTTGCTTTTAACGCAAGTCAGCTCAGCTCTGACAGTGCCGTCTACCTGGCGCAGTACAACACGGCGCGCTGGAGTGGTGACCTGATTGCGTATCCCTTGTCGGATACCGGCGCCATTCAGACAGAGGCCTGGAACGCGGCCACTTTGCTGGATTCCACCACCCCTTCGAGCAGAAATATCTTTACCTATAACGAAGATAGTAATGACGGTGTTGAATTTGCCCTGGCCAACCTGAGCGCTACCCAGAAAGCCGATTTGTATGAGGGGGTGGATGCCGATGGGGATGGTTCCACCACGACGGATAACGACGATGCCCAGATGCTGCTCGACTACTTGCGGGGGGACGATAGCAATGAGGGTACCGGCAGTACCAACTATCGCACGCGTACAAGTCCCCTGGGTGATCTGGTGAATTCTGCGCCCGTATTTGTGGGCGCGCCGGAATTGAATTGGCCCGATTATTCGACAGATAGTAAGTTTGGCGCTTCCGGAGATGATTATTCCACTTTCAAGGCAGGTAGTGCCGCATCGCGAACCGAGGTTGTTTATATCGGCAGTAATGACGGTATGTTGCACGGTTTCAACGCCTCTGTCACCAGTACTGATGGCGGTAAGGAGCTATTTGCCTATATTCCCGGCGCTATTGCCTCCGCTTCTTCGAATATGGGAATGCACTACCTTGCCCAGCGGACATACAACCACAAATTCTATGTGGATCTGACCCCGACCATATCCGACGTGTATATCAGTAATGGCGTCAGCCGGGATTGGCGCACAGTACTGATAGGTGGTCTGCGCAACGGCGGCAGGGGGCTTTTCGCACTGGATGTGACTGACCCCAGTGACTTTGCCAGTCCGGGAACCAAGGCCGATGATGTTGTGTTGTGGGAATTCACCTCTGCGGATGACTCGGATCTGGGCTATACCTACAGCCAGCCAACGATTGTGATGATGCCCAATGGCAAGTGGGCCGCCATTGTGGGCAACGGCTATAACAATGACGGTGACGGTCATGCCAAACTGTTTATTATCTTTATTGAAGAGGGGGTGGATGGCACCTGGTCTTCAGGAGACTATATAGAACTCGATACCGGTGTGGGTACCGTCGCCAGTCCCAATGGTCTATCCACTCCCCGCGTCGTGGATACCGATAGCGATAGTGTGGCTGACCGCGTGTATGCGGGCGATCTGGAGGGTAACCTCTGGGTATTCGATGTCAGCTCTAACAGTACCTCCTCCTGGGGTGTGGCTTATGGAACCAAGTCCACGCCGGCTCCCCTGTTCGTCGCCAAGGATTCCGCCGGTAACACTCAGGCGATAACCTCTGCCCCTATTTTGGCCAAGAACACAATTGTGTCTACGGTAAACAGTAATGAGCCCAATCTCATCGTGCTATTCGGGACTGGTAAGTATCTTGAGCTTACTGACGTGTCCTCCAATACCGATGAAATGTCCTATTATGCGGTATGGGATGCTGGTTCGAGCGGGTTGACGAGATCCAACCTGGAAGTGCGAACCTTGACGACCTCCAGCTCACTCAGAACCGTGTCGGGTAACGCTATAGACTGGACCACCCAAAAGGGATGGTATCTGGATTTGCTCGATTCCAGCGCCAGCCCCACTAACCAGGGGGAGCGTGTGGTGTCAGACTCTCAACTGCGACGTGAAATATTATTCTTTAATACGATCATTCCCGATGATACCACTTGCTCCGCAGGGGGTACCGGCTGGCTCATGTCGTTGGAGTACGATACCGGCCTGGCACCCTCGTCTGCAGTGTTTGATATCAATAACGATGGTTCGATTAACGATGATGATTTGGGTTATGTCGGCCAGGCCTATCTCGATGGGCTTCCCGCCAAATCCGGATTTTTAGGGGATAAGCAATATACGCCAGGCAGTGACGGTGCCATTCAGACTCGCGATATTGATGTAGGCGCAGGCTCCAAAGAGGGGCGCCTTTCCTGGGAGGAGGCGGTTAGGCCATGATTGCTCAGAAGAATTATCGAAAGAGGAATGATATGAAAAGATCCGTTGGCTTTAGCCTGATAGAACTGGTCATTGTTATCGCGATCATCAGTATACTTGCCGCGGTTGCCATGCCTTCTTACCTGGGCAATGTCAAGAAGGGCAGACGATCGGATGCCCAAGGTGCGCTACAGGGCTTGGCTCAAGCCATGGAGCGCCATTACACGGAAAACGGTTCCTATGAGGGGGCTTCCGGTACCAGTGGGGTACCCGCGGATACCGGGGCACCCCGGATTTTTTCCACCAAATCCCCCATTGACGGGTCGGATACGATATACAACCTCTGGATTCAAGACGCCACGGCTACTTCCTACGTTCTGGTGGCCACACCCGTAGGATCACAGGAGGAGGATGGCATGCTGATGCTCAGCTCCACTGGACAGAGAGCATGGGATTCGGATAACAGCCTCTCCGGCGACAAAACGCAATATGCTAATTTTGCCTCTTCAGAGTATGAATGGTAGTGCTCGTGTTTAGCAGTTCACATCTATTCCACGGCTATTTTCCACGACGCCATTATTGTTAGAGTCGGATCCGAGACGCAATCTGCCGCTGCGGTTGATGATGACATGCTTTGCATAGTGGACATCCCCTGAGGCCGGGCACAGGGTGAAACTGCCATTTTGGTTATAGGTAAAGCCCTGCCCGGTAAAACGCAGATGGTTATTGCTGCCGAAGGATACCCAGGAAAGAATCGAGCTCTTGTCGGCGAGATAGGTTGCCCGAAGCCGTGGTTCGTCCATGTCGCGTTTCCCGTCGCTGTTAATATCCTCAAAAACCAGCAAGCCGCCTGACCAGTTAGTGTCGCAGTCCACACCGTTTGTGGACGGACAAAGGGTAACGGTCTTGCCGCGACTGACCGCCGAAATTCGGGCAAACTGGATAATACCCATAAGTTGGTTAACACTTTGAGTGGCTCTGTGACGCGACAGGAAATCTGAAAATGCCGGAATAGCTGTCGTAACAATAATGAATAGAATGCTTATTGTTGTTAACATTTCCAATAGCGTCACACCCTGTGCTGTTCTCATGGCTACCGTCCCTGGTAACTGTAATGGCCCTGGTCGATTAAGGCGAAATCTTGTATTCGTATAGCTGATTAAGCGGGCGGCTAACCCATCAGTTTGAATTTCCGGTGAGTGATGTCATCGGTCGTGATGGTTTTACAACGTTGGAAATGCGAAGTTCGACAATATTCCACTTATGGGTCTTCAAGCGTCAAACTTGATCGAAGCTCAATGAAGGTAAAGCCTGCCCGATGCGGCTCTTTGAATGATTGCATGCAGATCTCCTTCCCTGGAGTTATTCGCATTGGATGGTCCCTTCCCTGGACCACCGATAGAAACCTTAAGGCAGAAGACGCTTCCTGTCCCTAGGTCAAAAGTTTGATTTATTCATCCAAATCCAGTTTTTTCAAGCGGTACCGCAAGGAGCGAAAGCTGACGCCCAGCTTTTTTGCCGCCGCTGTGCGGTTCCAGCGGGTTTCTTCGAGCACATTGATTATGATGTCCTTTTCGATCTCTTCCAGGTGATGGTCCAGGGATTCTCCCAGCAGTAATTGATGATCGTTGTTATGGGAAGAGACAAAATCTGAGCTGGACGATCCCAGGTGCAAATCCTCCGCTTCGATCCGGTCATCCTCGCACAGGGTGTAGGCCCGCTCCAGGATATTTTCCAATTCACGTACATTGCCGGGGAAACTGTAGTTTTTCAGCGCTATGAGTGCTTCGGAAGAGAGGGCGGCGGGTTCGCAGTCCATCTCTTGTGCAAACCCGGTCAGAAATTTTTCAGCCAGGAAAGGGATATCTTGCGGGCGGTCCCTCAGGGGGGGCACCTTCAGCTCAATGACATTGATGCGGTAGAAAAGGTCCTGCCGAAAGCGACCCTCTTCGATTTCCCGATTCAGGTCTTTATGGGTAGCGCTGAGAATGCGCACATCGATAGGCATCTCCTGCTGCGTGCCGACCGGACGGATCGCTTTTTCCTGAATAGCCCGTAACAGTTTTACCTGCATATCCAGTGGCAAGTCGGCGACTTCGTCCAGAAACAGGGTGCCGCCATCGGCTGCCTTGAAGAGTCCTGTTTTGTCCTGGTGGGCGCCGGTAAAGCTGCCCTTGCTGTGGCCAAAGAATTCGCTTTCAACCAGTTCGCTGGGAATGGCGCCACAGTTGACCGGAATAAAGGGGCCGGCGGCCCTGGGGCCCTGCAAATGAATGGCGCGGGCAGTCAATTCCTTGCCGCTGCCGGACTCGCCACTGATATAGACGGGTGCCTGGCTACGGCTGAGTTTCCTGATCTGTTTGCGCAATTTTTCCATGGCAGGTGACTGGCCCGCCAGTGGTGAATCCTGGTTGTCCGCTATCGGCTGTGGTTCTTTCAGCTTGAGAGCGGTCTTTACCAGGGTGCGCAGGCGATCCAGTTCGATGGGTTTGGAGACAAAATCGAAGGCGCCGGCTTTCATGGATTCGATTGCCGTATCCATATTGCCGTGTGCAGTGATCACGGCTACGGGAGTCTGTGGAGTTGTTTTCTGGATAAGTTTCACCAACTCGATGCCGTCGCCATCGGGAAGTCGCATATCCGTCAGGCAGATATCATAGTGGGTACTTGCGAGATGGGCTTTGGCCTGGGTGACATCGGCGGCACTGTCCGTTTCTATCCCCATCCGTCCGAGGGTTATCTCCAGCAACTCGCGGATATCGGGTTCATCGTCAATGATCAGGGCATGGGTGGTCATGGGCGTTTGTCTGTTGTGCTTGATCTAAAGGTTTTCTGGTTGCCAATTATCGGGTTACCGGGTTTTCGTTTTTTAGTTAAAGACCCTGTTCTGATGGGCCAGGTTTATTCTAAAACAGCTTTGTTGATCGTGTGTGCGTTTGAACAACAACGTGGCTTCATTGGCTTCGCAAAGCTCCTTGCAAATGTAGAGCCCCAGGCCGGAGCCGGATGGATCGTTGGTGTAGAAGGGTTCAAAGACCTTATCCAGCTGATCATCGCTCAAACCCGGCCCCTGATCCACAACCTCGATAAAGGGCAGTCCGGTTTGGGTATCGGTTCCGGCCCTGATGGTCAGTGTCGGATTACCCGTATGCTCAATGCTATAGCGCAGGCCGTTATCGCAGAGGTTGGATGCCACTTGGTGCAGTTGGCTCGGATCGACCTTGGCTTTAATGGAGTCATTCTCCAGCTGAACGCTTATTTGTGGCTCCTGTTCCCGGCCGTGGCTGTATTCAAGTACGAAATCAGGCAGCCACTCAGCGAGTTCCAGCGTTTCCACCTGGGTGGCTTGCCGGCGAGACAGCTGGAGCACATTCTCGATAATTTGATTCACCCGTACCGAGTGGGTTTGAATGATTTCGGTAAGGCGGGAATCAGCCTTGTCGAGAGAAGGAGACTCCTGCAACAGCTGGCTGGCGTGGCTGATAGCGCCTAGAGGGTTGCGCACCTCGTGGGCGATACTGGCGGTCAAGCGTCCGAGGGAGGCCAGTTTCAATTGTTGGGCCTGCTGGGACAGCTGACGGTTGTCCTCAATAAAAATCAGGGTGTCCGAGTCCTGGGCCTGGTCGAGTTTGGCGAAACTGATGCGCACTTCGGTTCGCGAGCCGGGGAGTGTCAGAAAGGGCGCGCGGGAATGTGGATAGGCTCGCCACACATGGAGCTGGTCTTCCACTTCGGGAATAGACGCCAGTTGAATCTTGTGCGAGCGAATGCCCAGCAGGCGTTTGGCGGCCTGGTTCATCAACAGGACCTGATCCTCGCCATTTACCACGATCATGCCAGTGTTCATGCGCTCCACAATCTGCTCGGCCAGGCGTTCCAGGTGTGCAGCTTGCTCCGCCTGGTAGACGGTTTCCTCGCGGCTGGCTTGCAGGCGTTTGGTCAGGTGGCGAAAAACCAGCGCGGTAAAAAACAGCAGAAATCCGAGCAGGCCCGCGGTAAACAGGCGCTTGCTGTTGGTGGCGGTTTCATAATCGACGTAAAAACTTTCAGAAATGACCAGCAGACTGGCGATCGCAGCCAGCAGTAGTGATATCTGTGAGTTTAGAAAAATGCTGCCGGCGGCAACGCATATCAGCAATAAAAACCCCAAGCCGCTCTCGGTGCCACCACTGGCATGCATCATCAGGGTTATGGCGACAGTGTCGATAAACAACAGCACAAACAGCTGCTCCTGGCGCAAGGTGGCGCGTGTTCGCCAGAGGATGGCCAGGGTGGCGAGACACAGGAAGCAGTAAACCAATGCCGTGTACAGAAAAAGCTTGGGGTTATGGGTGCCCAGAATTTTGCTGGCAATGCCGCCCGCGGCAAACATCAGCAGTAGCAGGCAGCTCAATAGAGTCCGGTAATAGCCGTAGACTCGCAGTGGTGCATAGTTGCTGTCGTTGCTCCAGCCGTAATCCGAATTGATAAGGGTGTTTTCAGACATAGCTATGGATGGTGACTTCCCAAGGGTCTTTCGAAGTGCCGTTCGAAGTGCCGTTCGAAGTGCCGTTCAAAGTGCCTCTTATGGGCCTCTTAAAAGTCTACTATTGGACAAGGGCTTTGGTTTACCCCTTCGGATTTGCCCACGCTCTTCAACCGGCGTTTCGACAGAGAACCTTTTCGGGGGTGGTCGCAGTGTATCATTCATTCCCGTTGCTGCCTGCTACTCTTTGCCAATTCCCCTCATTTCCACGAAAATGGCCTCCTTTGCGCGATCGAACTGAGCCACCCAATTGAGAGGTCGGTCCAAATCGCAGGATTTTCGAATTTATGGAGTTGGCAGTTATGGCTTCCCTGAACATAGTGATGGCCCAGGTTAACCCCCTGGTGGGGGATATTCCCGGTAATTCCCGGTTGGTGGTAGAGGAGGCGCGACGTGCCCAGACTGAACAGGGCGCGGATATCGTGGTGTTCCCGGAGCTGACGTTGACCGGTTATCCACCGGAGGATCTGCTGTTGCGTCCAAGCCTGGAGTTGCGTATCGAAAAGGCGCTGGCCGAGGTGTGTGATGCGCAATTGGCACCGGTAGTGGTTGTGGGCTATCCCCGGGTACTGGCAGGCCGCGTGTTCAATATGGCTGGTGTGATCGAAAACGGCAGTCTGGTGGCGGAGTATGCCAAGCAATGCCTGCCCAACTACCAGGTTTTCGACGAGAAGCGCTATTTTGTCGCCGGCGACCAACCCTGTGTGGTGAATCTTAAAGGCGTGCCAACAGCACTCACCATCTGTGAGGATATCTGGCGAAACGAACCCATGCGCCTGGCCAAAGAGGCGGGAGCGCGGTTAATGCTGAATATCAACGCCTCGCCCTTTCATCGCGGCAAGCAGCAGGAGCGGGAGCAATTGTTAGCGGAGCGCGCCATGGAAGGTGGTATGCCGATTGTTTACGTGAACCAGGTAGGTGGTCAGGACGAGCTGGTGTTCGACGGCGGTTCCATGGTCGTGAATGAGACCGGCAAATTGTGTTTTCGCGCCCCCGCTTATGAAGAGGGATTATACGCCATATCCGTGGCGGTGAATGACCAGCGGATCACCCTTTCCGAGCAGTCGCTGGCACCTGTACCCACAGAGTTGGCGTCTGTCTATCAGGCGCTGGTAGTCGCTGTTCGGGATTACGTGAATAAAAATGGTTTTAAAGGCGTGGTGCTGGGTTTGTCCGGCGGTATCGATTCTGCCCTGACTCTGGCGGTGGCCGTTGACGCGCTGGGTAAGGAGAGGGTGGAAGCCGTGATGATGCCTTTCCACTACACGTCACAGATGAGTAAAGATGATGCCGCAGAGGAAGCGCGGCGACTGGGAGTGCCTTACCGTTCGATCAGTATCGAACCCATGTACAACGCCTTTATGGATGCGTTGGAGGAAGAGTTTAAAGGCACCGAGCGTGACGCCACCGAGGAAAACGTGCAGGCCCGCTGTCGTGGCGTGCTGCTGATGGCCATTTCCAATAAAAAGGGCTTTCTGGTGCTCACCACGGGCAACAAAAGTGAAATGGCGGTTGGCTATTCGACCCTGTACGGCGATATGGCTGGCGGGTTTGATGTGCTTAAGGATGTACCCAAGATGATGGTGTTTGAGCTTTCCCGCTACCGCAACTCCCTGGGAGAGGTGATTCCCGTCAGTGTGATAGAGCGCCCCCCTTCAGCGGAACTGGCCCCGGACCAGAAGGACGAAGACAGCCTGCCGCCCTATGAGACCCTGGACCCGATCCTGGAATTGTATGTAG
This sequence comes from Cellvibrionaceae bacterium, assembly GCA_050290225.1. Taxonomy (GTDB): domain Bacteria; phylum Pseudomonadota; class Gammaproteobacteria; order Pseudomonadales; family Cellvibrionaceae; genus JBNKHG01. Next base: position 13,365 of record JBNKHG010000027.1, on the reverse strand, counting down.
AGCGTGATTGCAGCGCCGAGGAGATTGTCGCACGCGGTTTCGAGCGCAGTATGGTGGAGCGGGTATTGCGTCTGGTGGATATCAATGAATACAAGCGTCGCCAAGCCCCCGTTGGGGCGCGTATCACCGAGCGAGGCTTTGGTCGTGACCGCCGCTACCCGATAACCAATGGCTGGAAAATTGGCGAATAAGTGGAAGGCGTCGCGATTGACAGGGCTCAAACCCTGTCAGTCGCGACCCAAAACGGCTAATCGAACAAACCAAACGTAATCCAGCTGAGCCAACTGCCTTTTCCGGCTTCCTCAATGGCTTCAGCCTGGGTTTGGTTTTCCTGGCGGTATTCCGGATTATAGATAATCCGGGTATCGAATCCCGGTGGCTCGCCCTTGTCGAACAAGCCGAATGTCACCTTGCTGATCCAGCTGCGCTCATCGGTTTCGGTGCTGTAGCCGAAATCAAACTCGCCATTGCCACCCAGGGCCGGGTGCTCCGGATAATTGGATTTCAGAACCTCGGCGCATTGGGCTTCCAGGTCGGTCAGTCCCAGCAAGTGATAGCTCTGTATCATTACCGCCAGCGCATCGGGCATGGCGGGTGTTTGCTGGAAATTTTCTACAACATAGCGGCCGCGGTTGGCGGCGGCCAGGTAGGCGCCGCGCTTCAAATAGTAGTTGGCAACGTGAATTTCATAGCGCGCCAGCAGATTACGCAGGTAAATCATGCGCTTTTGGGCGTCGGCGGCGTAGGGGCTGTCGGGGAATCGCGCAAGCAGTTGGGAAAAGTGGGCAAAGGAATCACGCGCCGCGCCCGGGTCGCGCTGTGTCAGATCGGTAGGCATAAAACGCTCGAACAATCCCCGACCCTCGGTAAAGGACGCCAGGCCTTTCATATAATAGGCGTAGTCCACGTTGCGGTGCTGGGGATGCAGGCGGATAAACCGGTCGGCCGCCGCCTGGGTGGCATCGGGTTCGTAGTTCTTGTAATAGGCGTAAATCAATTCAAGCTGAGCTTGCTCGGCGTAGGTCCCGAAAGGAAAGTTTTCTTCCAGCGCCTGCAGGTTTTGAATGGCTAAATCCCACTGGCTGCTTTTGAGCTGCTTTTGGGAGGCTTCATAGAAGTCTTGCTCCGTGATCAGTTTGGGACCCTTCTCGTCAGTGGAGGAGCAGGCGGTCAGCAGCAGAAGGCTACTGAGAAACAGGAAGGTAGCGGCGCGCATTAACATCACTCTTTTTTTATATGCCTGAATTTCTAATAAGTGCGTTTCGTAAAAAAGGCAGCTGTTTTGCAGGGGTGCCCGGCCAGGGGTGCCCGGTCTGAGGGCTGAGATCCTTGCTGGCAAGGCCGGCACTCTTTAAGAAGCCGCGCCTGCCGTTTAAACTAGCCGCCCTAGCGTCTCTCCCGGAACCTGCCTGGGGCCGGCTTTGGGCGAATGGCGTATTTAACCACAGCGGCGCCTAATTACCAAAGCCGTTCTCAGAACTGAGCGGTTATAAGAAAAGGCGCACCCAGGAAGACAACAGTTATATGCCCGACCAGCCAAATAGATTGACCGATGCTTCGACGAATACCGAGGTACTGAACAACGACAGCGACATTGGTATTGACACTGTCGAGCAGCAGCTCCCGGTACCCATGGAGCGGGCCGGTGCCAGGTTCGACCAGATTGCGGCTGAGTTGTTCCCTGATTACTCCCGTTCCCGCCTGCAGGCCTGGATCAAGGAGGGAGCCCTGACTGTTGACGGGCGGGTAAGAAAGGGCAAGGAAAAGCTCCTGGGCGGAGAAATACTCAGGCTGGAGGCTCAATTACAGGTGCAGGGACAGTGGCAGGCCGAGTCGATTCCCCTAAATGTGGTCTACGAAGATGATCAGATTCTGGTGATCAACAAGCCCGCTGACTTTGTCGTGCACCCGGCGGCGGGCAATTACACCGGCACCCTTTTAAATGCGCTTTTGCACCACTGTCCGGCGCTGGACAAGGTGCCCCGTGCTGGCATTGTCCACCGCCTGGACAAGGACACCACTGGATTGATGGTGGTGGCGAAAACCCTGGCGTCACAAACCAACCTGGTCGCCCAGCTTCAGGCGCGCAGCGTCAGCCGGGAATACGAAGCCGTTGTCCAGGGCGTGATGACCGGCGGCGGTATGGTGAATGCCCCCATTGGCCGCCACCCGCGCCAGCGCACCAAAATGGCGGTGGTTAACACCGGTGGCAAGGAGGCGGTAACCCATTATCGGGTGATCGAGCGCTTTTCTCATCACACGCATGTGCGCCTGAAGCTTGAAACAGGTCGTACTCACCAGATTCGTGTGCATATGGCTTATATCAAATACCCCTTGGTTGGTGATCCCCTCTATGCCGGGCGCCTTAAAATCCCCAAGGGTATCAGTGACACGCTTCTGGAAATGTTGCGGGGCTTTTCGCGACAAGCCTTGCACGCGGCCACGCTGGGGCTGATACACCCGTTCAGTGGGGAATATCTGGAGTGGTCGGTACCTTTGCCCCTGGATATGCAATCATTGCTACAGCAGCTTGCGCTAGAGGCAAATGAGTAAGGCTGTGAGCGCCAAAACGGGATAATAAATGGAGACATAGGGACAGGAATAATGTCAGAACAGTGGATTTCACCAGAGTGGCCCGCACCGGCCAATGTCAAAGTCGCCATTAGCACCCGGATGGGGGGTGAAAGCCAACCTCCATTTCAAAGCAACAATATGGGGTTACACGTGGGCGATCAGGCAGAGCGAGTGCTCGCCAATCGCCGGATGTTGTTGGCACAGTTGGCGTTGAGTTCCGAGCCCCAGTGGCTGGAACAGGTCCACGGCACCAGGGTGGTGGAAGCCCAGGCCGACGGTCGCGTGCGCACTGCCGACGGCTGCTATACCCGGGAGACCGGTCTGGCCTGTGTGGTGATGACGGCTGATTGCCTGCCGGTATTGATCTGCGATCGGGCGGGAACCCAGGTCTCCGCCGTGCATGCCGGTTGGCGTGGCCTGGCCAAGGGAATCCTAGCCAAGGCGATCGATGGATTTTCATGTTCACCAGAGCAGCTGCTGGTGTATCTCGGACCGGCGATAGGGCCTGATCACTTTGAGGTTGGCATTGACGTGTTGGAGGCCTATTTTGAGGCCGCGCGTACGCCTGGGCAGGCTGAAGCGGTGAGTCAGGCTTTCAAACCTTCCCGGCAAAGGCCACTGTATTTCTATGCCGACATCTACCGATTGGCCAGGGCGGAACTTGAGGCCCTGGGGGTGACGTCGATCTATGGCGGCGACTACTGTACCTACAGTGAGCAGGAACGTTTTTACTCCTACCGCCGCGATCGGCAGACAGGGCGAATGGCGAGCCTGATATGGTTAACTTAAAAGCTGATATAGATCAATAAGATAGCCTGTGCATGGTTGAATTTTGACGCACTGCCCCCAGTTTTCCCATAAATCAGCGTTCACTGCATTTGGGAAAATCACCATTGAGGTAAGGCATGCGTATCGACCGTTTGACCAACCAGTTGCAAATTGCCCTGTCCGACGCCCAGTCATTGGCGGTTGGGCGAGACCATAATCAATTAGAGCCCTATCATATGATGCTGGCCATGCTGGACCAGCAGGGCGGGTCTGTGCGTCCGCTGTTGGCCCAGGCCGGGTTTGATGTAAATGGTTTGCGCAATGAGCTGGCCAAGGAGCTGGACAGCCTGCCCCGCGTACAGAACCCCACCGGTGATGTGCATATGTCCCCGGAGATGGGGCGGCTGCTGAACCTGGCGGACAAACGTGCCCAGGAGTACGGCGACAAATTCATCTCCAGTGAGACTGTGCTGTTGGCGGCCATGGGTGACGAGCGCAGTGATCTGGGTAAGCTACTCAACCGTTTCGGCAATGGTCAACGACTGCAGGAAGCCATTGACAACGTGCGTGCTGGCGAAACGGTCGATAACGCCGATGCTGAAGGTAATCGCCAGGCCCTGGAAAAGTACACTATCGATCTCACTGCCCGTGCCGAAGCGGGCAAGCTGGATCCGGTGATTGGTCGTGATGATGAAATTCGCCGCACCATTCAAGTACTGCAGCGTCGTACTAAAAACAACCCTGTATTGATTGGCGAACCCGGTGTGGGTAAGACCGCGATAGTAGAAGGCTTGGCCCAGCGGATCATTAACGGCGAAGTGCCCGAAGGTTTGAAGAATAAAAGCCTGCTATCTCTGGATCTGGGCGCGTTATTGGCCGGTGCGAAATTCCGGGGCGAGTTTGAAGAGCGGTTGAAGAATGTTTTGAACGAGCTGGCGAAACAGGAAGGCCGGATTATTCTCTTTGTTGATGAACTGCACACCGTGGTCGGCGCCGGCAAGGCGGAAGGCGCCATGGATGCGGGAAATATGCTCAAGCCGGCCCTGGCCCGTGGTGAGCTGCACTGTGTCGGCGCCACCACGCTGGACGAATACCGCCAATTTATTGAAAAAGATGCGGCCCTCGAGCGGCGTTTCCAGAAGGTGTTGGTGGACGAGCCCAGCGAGGAAGATACCATCGCCATCCTGCGGGGCTTGAAAGAGCGCTACGAAGTTCACCACGGTGTGGACATCACCGATTCCGCCATTATCGCCGCGGCCAAGTTATCCCAGCGCTATATCACCGATCGCCAGTTACCTGACAAGGCTATCGATTTGATCGATGAAGCCGCCAGCCGAATCCGCATGGAAATCGATTCCAAGCCGGAGGAAATGGACCGCCTCGAACGCCGCCTGATTCAGTTGAAAATTGAACGAGAAGCGGTAAAAAAAGACGAGGATGAATCCAGCCGCAAGCGTCTGGAAAAAATCGAGAGTGATATTCAGTCCATTGAACGCGAATTTGCCGACCTTGAGGAAATCTGGCGTTCCGAGAAGGCCGCGCTTCATGGTTCTCACGAAATCAAGAGCAGCCTCGAACAGGCGCGCCTGGATATGGAATCCGCCCGTCGTGCCGGTGACTTGGGACGTATGTCTGAATTGCAGTACGGCGTGATTCCGGAGCTGGAAAAGCAGCTGGATATGGCCAGCCAGGCCGAGATGATGGAAATGAAGCTGCTGCGCAACAAGGTCACGGATGAGGAAATTGCCGAAGTGGTATCCAAGTGGACCGGGATCCCTGTCTCCAAGATGCTGGAAGGAGAGCGGGAAAAACTGCTGCGCATGGAAGAGGCGTTGCACCAGCGGGTTATCGGCCAGGGCGAAGCCGTGGAGGCTGTGTCCAACGCTGTGCGCCGCTCTCGCGCCGGGCTTTCAGACCCCCATCGTCCCAACGGCTCTTTCCTGTTTTTGGGGCCCACCGGTGTGGGTAAGACCGAACTCTGTAAAGCCCTGGCGGAATTCCTGTTCGACAGCCAGGATGCCATGGTGCGCATCGATATGTCGGAATTTATGGAGAAGCATTCAGTGGCGCGCCTGATAGGGGCGCCCCCCGGCTATGTCGGGTACGAGGAAGGTGGTTACCTGACGGAAGCTGTCCGTCGCAGACCTTACTCGGTGCTGTTGTTGGATGAGGTGGAAAAGGCTCATCCGGACGTGTTCAATATCCTGCTGCAGGTGTTGGAAGATGGCCGCTTGACCGATGGCCAGGGACGAACAGTGGATTTCCGCAATACGGTGGTAGTGATGACCTCCAACCTGGGGGCTGATCGGATCCAGGAGCTTACTGAAGACAAGTCTTTTGACACGGTGAGCTTTGATGGAGAAACCGTCGATACCGTTGACAATGAAAATCGCTATGAGGCCATTAAAACCGCGGTGATGGATGTGGTAGGAGCCCATTTCCGCCCCGAATTTATCAACCGGATTGACGAGGTGGTGGTCTTCCATCCACTGGGTAAGGCGCAGATTGAAGGTATTGCCAATATTCAGCTGGACCTGCTGCGTGCCAGGTTGGCCGAGCGGGAGCTGTCGCTGGAGTTGAATCAGGCTGTTTTGAATAAACTAATCGAAGCCGGTTTCGACCCGGTTTATGGTGCTCGACCGTTGAAGCGTTCAATCCAGCAGTACCTGGAGAATCCATTGGCGCAAGAGGTGCTGGCGGGTAACTTCAGTCCGGGCGATACGATTAAAGTATCGCAAAAAGGGGAAAAATTCGCTTTTAGTAAGTAAGCAGGCTCTTTTCGCGTAACACAGGGATGTGACCGGTTAGCTACCCCAGCGCCTCCCGCCCGGTAGTCACTGACGATTCGTTCAATGTGGGTTGGTCAATGGGCGGAGGGTTATTGGTCTTGGGGCTCACCGCCCATCTTTCCGTAGAGGGACAACGGCGGTGAAAGCGCCAAGGCTGGGGTTACGCCGCGTCCCGGGACAAACGATCCCTCTTCCGGCAGGGACAAATTCCGTTCTGCGGGACAGGCCGCAAAACAGTTTTACCGAGCTTCCTTGGCAACATTCTTCAGTGAATTTCTTTAGCAGCTCTCTTCAATTGCCTTCTCCGCCGCTTTTATCTTCTGGCTATGTTCGTCTGGGGTCAGCACCCGTATCTCGCCATCCTCTCCTTTAGCCCTTACCCTGGGGTGGGTGCGGAGGGTTTCAAGGTTTTTGCGTGCCGCAGCACACCTTTCCGGGTCCTTGAAGTTGGCGGTGGCATCCTCAGCAGGTGCGGTTGGTGCATTCGCCACTTTCGGTGTTGCTTCTTTTTTTGTGTTGGCGCCATAGTTGACCGGTTCGCTATGACCTGTCCGGGTTTTGATTTTGGTCGCATTGACATTTTTGGGTGGTTGGGCGCCATAGTGGGTCAGGCCCTTTTTATCCACCCATCGATATACATCTTCGGCAGCAATTGATTCGGCAATACCTACCAAGGTAGTGAGAAGTACACAAAAAGTGGTGACTCGCATAGCTTTTCCTTCCATTATCCGGCCTGCATATCGGTCGTGCATTTCTATTTTATGTTCTAAGAGTGACCGATTCTGTGGCCCTGTTCAACGAAAAACTGATGGTCAATGAAAAACTGGATGCCAGGCGTATCACCAATACCTGCTAACCGTTGTGCCCGTTGAAAAGTAGGAAAAGTGCTAAAAGGCCGCGGCTTTCCAGAATTCTCTCGGCAATTGTCGATTTCACCCCCCTGATACGCTTGACATTGTGGCCTAAATTGCCAGAATTGCGGTTTCGCTAGATGGCGTGTAGATTCAGCCGGCAACCTCGGTATTCTCTCTACCTCAGATAAGCCAACCGCTTGTCGAACCATCCTGAATTGCGGAGGTGCGTCCACCGACGTCACCTGCCCAGCACTGCTTATTTTCAAGCGCTAAAAGCGCAGGGTGCTTGGGGAAGCTCCGATCAATCGCTGCAAGGTGATTGGAAATTTGAGTGCAGCCGTTGAGCTGAGGAAAAGTCGTTACAGACTTTTCTTTGCTACCAGGTCTGGCGGTGACTCTAGTGAGCGCAATTTGGGCATCTTTCCCGGGGGTTTAGACCCCGCTCTGCCAATGCGCACGATGATTAATTGATATTCAGAAACACTCTGTAAGGGGATTCAAGTGTCAGAGCTTCAAAAGCCTATGCTGTCGGGTGGTGAAATGGTTATTCGCGCCCTGCAAGATGAAGGCGTGGAGTACCTATTCGGCTACCCGGGTGGGGCCGCATTACATATTTATGATGCCATCTTTCAACAAAAGGAAGTAAAGCATATTCTCGTGCGCCATGAGCAGGCAGCGGCACACGCGGCAGACGGTTACTCCCGATCCACCAATAAAGTGGGAACGTGCCTGGTCACCTCTGGCCCGGGGGCTACCAATACCATTACCGGTATCGCTACAGCCTATATGGATTCCATTCCTCTGGTGGTGCTGTCGGCGCAGGTGCCGGCGGAAAAAATTGGTGAGGACGCCTTTCAGGAAACTGACATGGTCGGGGTCTCCCGTCCGATCGTAAAGCACAGCTTTATGGTGACTCATGCCTCCCAGATTCCGGAAATAATCAAGAAGGCATACTATATTGCTGCCACCGGGCGCCCTGGTCCGGTTGTTGTGGATATACCCAAGAGCGTCACCAATCCGGCCGAAAAATTCGAGTACGAGTATCCTAAAAAGGTCAGAATGCGCTCCTATACGCCGGCTACACGCGGTCACAGTGGCCAGATTAAAAAAGCGGTACAGTTGATGCTCGAAGCCAGGCGGCCAATGATCTATTTTGGCGGCGGTGTGGTACAGGGCAATGCCTCAGATCAGCTGACAGAGCTGGCGCGCCTGCTCAATTTCCCGGTAACGGGCACCTTGATGGGGCTTGGTGGTTATCCTTCCACCGACCGCCAGTTTGTAGGTATGCTGGGTATGCACGGTACCTTTGAGTCCAATACCGCCATGCATCACAGTGATGTGATTCTCGCCGTTGGCGCACGCTTCGATGATCGGGTTACCAATACGCCGAGCAAGTTCTGCCCATCGGCCAAGATTATTCATATCGATATCGACCCCGCCTCTATTTCCAAAACGGTGGTAGCCGATGTGCCGATTGTGGGGGCGGTCGACAGTGTCCTCAACGAAATGCTGACGTTGGTCAAGGAGTCCAAGCAGCAGCCGGACAAGGTGGCCATTGGTGATTGGTGGAAGCAGATCGACGATTGGCGCGAGCGGCACGGCCTCTTCACACAGCCGCGCTATCGCACCGATGGCGACAAGATTATGCCCCAGGAAGTGATCAAGGCCCTCTACGACGTGACCAAAGGGGAGGCTTTCGTGTCTTCGGATGTAGGGCAACACCAGATGTTTGCCGCCCAGTATTACCCCTTTGACAAACCACGTCGCTGGTTGAACTCTGGCGGCCTGGGCACTATGGGCTTTGGCATTCCCGCTGCGATGGGGGCGCAATTTGCTCATCGTGATGCGCCTGTCGCCGTAGTCACGGGTGAGGGCAGCGTGCAAATGAATATCCAGGAGCTGTCCACCTGTGCCCAGTATAATCTGCCGATCAAGATTATCTGCCTTAATAACCAGGCGCTGGGTATGGTGAAGCAGTGGCAGGATATGGTCTACGACAGTCGCTACTCGGAAATCCACTATGAGGATTCCTTGCCCGATTTTGTGAAACTGGCGGAAGCCTACGGTCACGTAGGCATTCGCGTCACCAAGCGCGAAGAGCTGCTGGAGAAGATGGAAGAATGCTTTGCCCTGAAAGATCGCGTGGTGTTTCTCGATGTCCTGGTGGACCCCTCTGAGCACGTATACCCCATGCAGGTTGCCCCGGATGGTGCTATGCGCGATATGTGGCTGAGTAAAACGGAGCGTACATAAGCATGACGATTGCAAGACGGATTATTTCGGTTTTGATGGAAAACGAACCCGGAGCCCTGTCCCGGGTGGTGGGGTTGTTTTCCCAGCGCGGATACAATATCGAATCACTGACAGTGGCACCTACTGAGGACGAGACGCTGTCGCGGCTGACGCTGACGACAATTGGTGACGATCATAAAATCGAGCAGATTACCAAGCACCTCAACAAATTACTGGATGTGGTCAAGTTGGTTGACCTGACCGAGGGAGCCCATATCGAACGCGAGTTAATGTTGATCAAGGTGAAAGCCACCGGTGCCCAGCGTGCTGAGATCAAACGCTGTGTGGATATCTTCCGCGGCTCGATTGTCGATGTATCCCCCAGTGTCTATACCATCCAGGTCACTGGAACCAGTGACAAGCTGGATGCCTTTGTGCAGTCAGTTGGTGAGGCGGCGGTGATGGAGGTCGTGCGTTCCGGTGTTTCCGGTATTTCCCGTGGTGAGAAAGTATTGAGCTCTTAGTGCAAGACCCAATAGACCATAGGTATAAAGAGAAGCCCCTAAATTGGGGCTTTTTAAGGTCTGTGATATTCCGTGTTTTCTCAAATTTTTGTCAGTCGCTTACAGTTGTCCCCAAAAAGCGTTAATCAGCGGGCTCTTTAGACGCTTCTTCAGGGCGCAGAGCCCTACATCATATACCCCCAGCTCGCTGCGACTTTTCAGGATTTCCACCCGATCCTTTAGTGGGCTGTTGTCAAGCACAATCTTCGGCACCACTCCCACACCAAAACCCAGGCTTACCATGCTCACAATGGCTTCGTGGCCGGCCACTTGGGCGTAGATGCGCGGCTTGATACCCATCTGGCGAAACTTGTCATCGAGGCGGTCCCGGGCGATGCCTTCTTCGGAAAGGATCATTGGGATGTCAGCCCAATCGAGCGGTTTCAGTGGCCGCTGGGTTTGCTGTTGCAGGGGCCCCTGGTCGGGGCGAATAAACACCAGAGGTGAGACAGCAATACGGCGAAAAGCCAGGCCGGTAGGCAATCGGTCGGGGCGGGCCGCAATACTGATGTCCTCTTGTCCGGCGACCACGTGGGCGATGCCCTGGGCGGGGTCACCGGTATGCAGCTTAATCTCTATTTTGGGGTGGGTGAGGCGAAACTCACTGAGAATATCAAAAAGAAAGCTATAGCTGGCAGTCACTGAACAGTAGATGCTGATCTCGCCATGAAGCTCGCCGGCCTCCTTCATCAGCGAATCGCGAAATGTTTCCCATTGTAGCAGGGTTTCGCGGGCATAGCGCTGGAAATGTTCGCCTTCGCGGGTGAGTCGGACGGAGCGGTTGTCGCGATCAAACAGTGTCACTCCCAGGGATTCCTCAAGTTGCTTTATCGAGCGGCTCAGGGCTGAAGGGCTGATGTGGCAAGCTTCGCTGGTACGTCCAAAATGGAGGGTTTCGGCCAGGCTGAGAAAGAGTTGTAGGGTGCGATGGTCCATAGGCGATGATCTTCTGCATTGCATTATGTGGGATGTAATGTTGCAAATATATCATTTTACGCAATATGAGGGATCGCTTAAACTGCGCGTCAAATATCGGGATTCCACATCCCATCCCATTCACAATTGTGTTTTATTGCAGGAGTCAGATCATGCAAGTCTATTACGATAAGGATTGCGACCTCTCTATCATCCAGGGCAAAAAGGTATCCGTAATCGGTTACGGCTCACAGGGCCATGCCCACGCTTGTAACCTGAAAGATTCCGGTGTCGACGTAACTGTTGGCCTGCGCGCCGGCTCCTCTTCTGTTGCCAAGGCTGAAGCCCACGGTCTGAAAGTGAGTGAAGTTGCCGAAGCTGTCGCCTCCGCAGACCTGGTGATGATCCTGACTCCGGACGAATTCCAGGGGCAGCTTTATAAGGAAGAGATCGAGCCCAATATCAAACAGGGAGCGACTCTGGCGTTTGCTCACGGCTTCTCCATACACTACAACCAGGTTGTGCCCCGTGCCGATCTGGATGTGATCATGATCGCCCCCAAGGCACCTGGTCACACTGTGCGCAATGAGTTCGTCAATGGTGGCGGTATTCCCGATCTGATTGCGATATTCCAGGATGCTTCCGGTAGCGCCAAGAATGTAGCCCTCTCCTACGCCATGGGCGTGGGTGGCGGTCGTTCCGGTATTATCGAAACGACTTTCAAAGACGAGACCGAAACCGACTTGTTTGGTGAGCAGGCGGTCCTGTGTGGCGGCTGTGTCGAATTGGTGAAAGCGGGATTCGAGACTCTGGTCGAAGCAGGTTACGCTCCGGAAATGGCCTATTTCGAGTGTTTGCATGAATTGAAGCTGATTGTGGACCTGATGTATGAGGGCGGGATTGCCAATATGAATTACTCCATCTCCAACAATGCGGAGTATGGTGAATATGTCACTGGTCCCGAGGTGATCAACGAGGAATCCCGAAAAGCCATGCGCAACGCGTTGAAGCGTATCCAGGATGGCGAGTACGCCAAGATGTTTATCAGTGAGGGCGCGACCAACTACCCTGCCATGACCGCGCGTCGTCGCAACAATGCAGCTCACCCGATTGAGCAGATCGGTGCTCAGCTGCGTTCCATGATGCCCTGGATCGAAGCCAACAAGATTATCGACAAAACCAAGAACTAGGCTGGTCTTTTCGATGCACTCTGAAAACGCGGCCCCGCTTATACTGGGCCGCGTTTTTTTTATGATGAAATGCCGTGGTGCTCTAAAGGGGATGACGACTTGGAGGGGCGGGGCATTGGGACTATCATAACCATAGCTGTGGACGCAGCCCTTTTAATTTCAGAGCAATAAGTGAAAAAGCGTAGATGACCGATAAAAACAGCAAACAAGGCAAGGTGGAGTCCCTGAATCACCGTCGGGATCAGGATAAGGAGTCTACGGTGTCAGACGAGAGCCTGTTACCCATTGATGAACATATTGAGGAAGTTCACGAAAATGGGCGCCCTGTCAGGAAAAAAGGGGTCTATTTGCTACCCAACCTGTTTACCACAGCGGCGCTGTTCAGCGGTTTTTACGCCATCATTTCTGGTATGAATGGCCATTTTGAGGCGGCGGCACTGGCCATATTTGTGGCCATGGTGCTGGATGGCCTGGATGGACGGGTGGCGCGCCTGACGCACACCCAGAGCAAGTTCGGTGAGCAGTACGACAGTCTGTCAGATATGGTGTCCTTTGGTTTGGCCCCTGCGCTGGTAATGTTCAATTGGGCTCTTTCCTCATTGGGTAAGTGGGGGTGGGCAGCGGCCTTTTGTTACGCAGCCTGTGCTGCGCTTCGATTGGCGCGATTCAATGCGCAGATCGGGGAGGTCGACAAGGGCGTGTTTATTGGATTAAACAGTCCGTCCGCAGCGGCCTTGGTGGCGGGAATCGTCTGGGCCGGCTATGACGCTGAGGTCTCCATACAGGTTTCGGTAGTTGCAGCACTTGTGACTGCCTTGGTTGGATTGTTGATGGTCTCCAATTTCCAGTACAACAGCTTTAAGCAGGTGGACTTTAAAGGGCGGGTGCCCTTCGTGGTTATTTTGCTGGTGGTGCTGGTTTTTGCCATTGTGACTATTGATCCACCCAGGGTTCTCTTGGCGATATTCACGCTTTATGCCTTTTCAGGGCCAGTTTCCTGGCTTTGGAAGCGTAAGCGCCTGATCACCAGGGAATAGGTCTCAGACCGCAAGACGGGAATTATCAGGTTGACCCCTTTATGTCTTCTATCGTGAAGGCGTTCACACCTTGCGCTCAAACTTCTCTGGGAGCCGAGGTTAATATCATCAGCCTGCAAAAAAGTGTTGACCTGGCCGGAGGAGAATCGCATAATGCGCGCCCTCGGTTGGGAAGGCTAAAGAGAAATAAGTTAAATCAATAACTTAGGGATCTTTTCTAACTTTCTTTGTCATGTTTTGGGCGTGACTGCCGGCAAGCAAAAAAGGTGAAATTTTTTACTTGCCATGCCAACCGAAGCGCGTATAATGCGCGCCTCTTCACCGCTGAGGCGGGTTGGGAAGAGTGGGGATTGTCGAGGTATTTGAGGCGATTTCCGGGCGAGTAAATCGGTTTTAAATTCTTTTGAAATTAACGGTTTACAAGCATATTGAGATGTGTATAA
>JBNKHG010000026.1:0-192351 GCA_050290225.1 Cellvibrionaceae bacterium | reverse complement strand
CCAATTGATTCGATGACATTGATGTTGTCCATTAAAAAAATAGAAGCCCACCTCTAAGATATTTTGGAAACTTGTGCCTGCTACCCAAACGGTACACGGAGTCAGTCCACGAGTGGTATTGCGCATTGGAACCGATAGTGCCAAAAAATTGGCATCCAAACTCACTGCAGGTGCTGCATTTTTAGGAGGTATCCGAGGGGCTGAACACGCTGGTGCACGCCTTAGCTTGCGGAGTTGCTTTCCCTTCGAGATCACAGCTCTTAACCGTCCGTTCTTGGGCACTCTACCTCCTCAGGGACTTCCTTCGTGCTGATCTGCCAAATGTTGCCATGACAACAAAATATCAGGCGCGTAATAATCCTTAGGAAAAATGGATAATTTGCGCTCAATAGCGACCATTCTAAGCCAGTTAAAAGGTAAATTGATGTACATAAAGTACTCGGCCGGTAATAATACGAGCGGGTTTCAAACCGATTATGTGTATAAATCCGAAACAAAAAAGGGAATAGGAATAATGTCACAGGTGTCTTCATTTTATTGGACTGATGCTAGCAGGCATAGGCGGCATCCGATATTTGCTTATGAGCGTGACGGGCTAATTTACATGTGGAGATACGATCTAGATCGTGAAGGAATGATGAATCAATGGGCTGGGGTCCCTGCCGAAGGAAAACCCATTGAAGATCATGTCAACAATTATCTTGATCGAATCAGGCCAAGACCTGTTAGTTTGCACCATGGAAGGGCAGCCATAGCTCCTGGAAAATTCCATCCTCGCATCTATAGGCCCGGGGCTATTGAAGATAACTTCCGCGATAGAGGGTGCCCCATATCGGATCCTTAAGCAATTGGTCAGGGTCTTGTTGCAACAAATATTCTTCTAGCAAAACTAAAAGCCATTTTGGAAACCATCGAGCTTGCCGATGAGAACCTAGATGTATATGGTCATGAAATACGCAATCTATTATTGCTGTCTTGCATGGAAGTTGAATCAAGTCTTTCAGCAATACTGAGAGAAAACGATTACCCTCAGCGGAGATCGAGAGGCGGGCGGGTACTGGGATGGATACAAATGATTACGTTAAGCTCTTGAAGCCTCTCCATTTGGACGAGTACGAAGTAAAATTTAGGTTATACCCGGATTTTAATGGGGTAATTCCGTTCAAAGACTGGGACAGTGAGACTCCGACCCAATCTTTAAGTTGGTACGATGCTTATAATGGAACAAAGCATGATAGAGAGCAGAATCTCAGTAGTGCATCGCTTAGGCATACTGTGTTCAGCGTTAGCGCAGTTGCAGTGCTTCTTTATGCACAGTTCGGCCCACATCATGAGCTTTGGAAGCAAGGTGAGTTGTCAAATATTTCCGTTAGCGCAATGTTTGAACACGATATAGATGAATATTACATACCTCACTCAGCTGATAAGAGCCTGCAATGTAATTGGGAGGATTCGCCGCTTACGATATGAGTCGTATTTAAAAGGCTTCCAACGTTTGCTGCGCTTCACCATCGTTCGGCCGCTCTGGTGCAAAGAGAGAAAGTGATGCAAGTCAATGGGATATGAATTCGGGAGGAGTTAGATAATTGGACCCTATTATTTTGGATGCGGAGATCCCCCCTCTTTATCTGCGGAAAGGAATTTGCGGACTTCTCACTTTTCCTTTTCTCATCTGTTAATCACAGTGCCTGCCGGATACCCAAAATCAGGATGACACGCATGCACCATATATATGTTGTGAATCCTTGTAGGCTTGGCGAAGAATAGGGAACCCCATTAATCAATGAACAATGAAGCATGGCAACAGTTACTTTCTTTAGAAAGCAGAGATATTACTCAGAAATGGTTCAATAAAATCCACAATCGAGAATTAAACACCCGCCGTACTCGGGAAATAAATTCTGCAGCAAAGCAATCTCGTGAATATTTTAGAAATGCGGCTAATTCGAACTATTCTGTTAGACCGCTACTTACTTTCTATGGCGTAGCCTCATTAAGCAGGGCTCTTTTACTACTGCTGAAGAAAAGTGGAGGCGAAGAGGATTTAACGGCAAGTCATGGACTAGAAACAATGGCTTGGGGCAATATTTTATCCGGCGAAACCAGCAATGGCTTGCAAAATTTAAGTAATCTAAAAATACGTACATGCGCAGGCCTTTTTAATGACTTTGTCACTCATACAAATAACCAAATATCAATGCATGCAAATTCATCCGCTGTTGATTGGCGCCTGAATTATGAAAAGCCTGAACTTGGCGGTGAGTTCAATGTTGACGACCTATTCTCACGGATACCAGACTTGCAAAAGGACTATTCGAATATTTCTGGAGTGAGGAAATATGCTTCGATAAACGACATGACATATAGTGAGGAAGCGGGATTTACAGCAAAGGTTAGTGCCGAGAATTTCGAGCAGTTTAGCGAAGCCTATGAAAACCTAGGATATGGCACAGTTACCGAAGGGGATTGGGTCACATTAACCTGCGACAGCGATACTTTTAAGAACAATCTACCAATGTTTGTTCACACATACATAAACAAAACCTTCGGCACTATTCCATCGCTCCATCTAACGGAACCTTTCCCGTCAGGCGAGAGGTATTCTCAACTGTGTTTAACGTACATGATCTCCTATATTTTAGGCATGCTCGTTAGGTATTATCCTACCCACTGGATGAGTCTTATACTAGGGGATAAAGGAGATTCGATGTGGCCAACAATAAATCGGGCTCAACAACTCGTAGAACACAGTTTTCCGGAGTTAGTCATTGAGTTGATCTACGACATCCTTAAGGTTACAGAGTCAGATGCCAGTAATTCTGGTAGTGAGTAAAAATCATAATAAAGCCAGCAGGGACCTTCGCGCCGCGTGCTCCTGCTGGATACGTTAGGCCCTTTAGATTGAGCAAGGAAATAGTTTGTCCACTAGAACCAAATATATTGATAAGAGCTTGTTTGAGACCGACCCTGATTTCTATACGGTCATAGTCAAACTCATGATGGCTTGCAATGATATACAAACCGCCAACGAAGGGTTGAAATTTTGGAAAGAACACAATGTTCAAAAGGAATCACATAAGGCCTATGGGGCAAAGCTTTATTTCGTTAAGCTACAGTGGTCGCATCTTTATGAAGGGCTTAAGTCTATACAGGAAATAGACGATAACGAAAAGCTTAGAAACGCAGTTTCACGCTGTGACAAAAGAACCCAAGAGCAATTCGACAAACTGAAAGCATACATAAAAGGTGGCGAGAAAAATAAGGATGTAGAAAAGTATTTGGGGCGATTAAGAAGTAATTTTACTTTTCATTATGACGAAAGCGGGAAGCTAATCCCTAGATCAATAGGCAAGAATAACTCTGGCTTCACATCCATCACGCGGGGCTCAACATCTCATTTGTGGCGCTTTAAAGCTGCTGATGAGTTTCTTGATGATATCGTGGTCAATGAAGTCTGGGGGGTCGATAATGGAGAAAATAAGTCTCTTCCGGAAGTCGAGGATTTCGCTGAAGAAATTCATATCGCATTTGTCGATTTTTGTGGGGAGTTTATATGGTCTTGCGTAAGTCGCTAGGCCTAATAAACAAAGGCAGCGGATGCAAATCCCCCCCCCAAAAAAAACAAAATACCTGAAAACAAAGAGCCCGCGATCAGCGGGCCAAAGGGAGAGAGAGGAGCCTAAAAACTTACTTAGATGTGCAACTAGCTTCCAGGTCGTCGTGAGCGATAACACCGAGTAACGTCAGGGCCAGTGCGAAAACTGCTTGGATAATCATGGGAGTGTCCTCAATTCCGTAATCTTTGCGTAAATGTTACCGATAGTTAAATCATTCTTCAAATGACTATATTTATTTATACGCATGACTCTAAAGACTATCTGGTTGCGCCTGTATTGGAGGTGAAATAGCTCCCTAGACAATTAAGGACCATCGGCCATAGGCCGCGAATGAAACCGTCCGAGACCGATTTCGATGAAAAGAGCTGCTCAAGTGACGCCGCAGATGAAGAGCTTCGGTAGAAAATAACCAGTCAATCACGAGGATGAATCGCGGTATGCCACTCTTTTGCCGATTGAATTTTGACCAGTCAGTCAGTTGGCGAGCGGGGTTGTGCAATTGTATGGCGACGCATGGCCGGTTCTTGCTGTGGGCGCGCTCAGCGAAGGGTAATTGCTGGTTTCAGCGAGTTTAGGCGGCGTTTGGCGGGGTTTAATGAGGGTGGATCCATTGTAAGTTGTTGATGTTAAAAGGTTTTTAAATTGTGGTGCATTTCTGCAGACCGAGCGATCGAAGGCCGCCCTGTTCAAATCCTTCCGAGTGCGCCATCGCCATCTTCACAGGGCTAGGATCCGCCTTTCCTTTTTTCGTTTTCCGACACTTTTCCGGCAGTCTACTTATTGAAAATCCTATGGTTGGTCCGGTGGCTAGGTTACACACCAAGGGGGCGACCCAGTGGATGAGAGTGGTCTCGTCTTGTTTCGTACCTCGTAAGCCCTATATTGCGTAGCGCGTCGCAATACGGTAAAGTTCCTGTATTGTGTAGCGTTACGCAATACAGGCAAGTCCTATAAGGAGGTAGTCAACAATGACGACCACGCCCAATCGCTCCACTCATCCAGGTGCATACATCCGCGAAAAAATCATCCCGGCCGGCCTGACGATTACTGACGCAGCAAAGCGACTTGGTGTTGGTAGGCCGGCATTATCCAATATGCTCAATGGTAAATCCGCTCTGTCCCCCGAAATGGCGGTTAGGTTGGAAAACACGTTTGGCGCTAATAAGAATCAGCTGCTCGACATGCAAGCCGCTTATGAACAGCAACAGCGGAGCGTTGGTGAAAAGGATGTGGCGGTTCGCGCCTTTGTCCCGAGTTTCCTAACGATAAAGGCAAGGCAAATCGAGGACTGGGCAGGCAGTCAAATCGACGCTCGCACCCACCTACCGGTTCTTCTGCGAAAGTTGGTGCATTCGACAGGCCGCGACCTCCGCCAAGTGGACTTTCCTGGCTACGACAACGCGCAGCGCAAGGGCTCCGATGGTTTCGTTGATGCGGGTGCTGCCACACCGTGGGTTCCGGAAGGGAGCTCCTTTTGGGAATTCGGCACCGACCAGAATCCGGGTGCCAAGGCGGAGAAGGATTATACTGCACGGCTGAGCTCGGTTGATCCCGCTGAACGGGCGAACGGCACTTTCGTCTTCGTAACGCCTCGCAATTGGACTGGTAAGACCACCTGGGAGAATCGTAAGAACAAGGCTGGTGATTGGAAGGCAGTCAGAGCTTTCGATGCAAGTGATCTTGAACAATGGTTGGAGCAGTCGGTGCCTGCTCAAATCTGGCTTGCCGAGCAACTTGCCCTGCCGGTCAGCGGCTACGAGACGCTCGAGCAGGTATGGCTCCGCTGGGCGAACGCCAGCAAGCCTCATCTGACGCCCGAAGTCTTCGCGCCCTCGATGGCCGCGTACCGCGACGCGTTCAAGGGGTGGCTTAATAAACCGAGCGATAGGCCATTCGTTGTGGCGGCCGACTCGCGGGATGAGGCGCTCGCCTTTGTTGCTTGCTTGTTTGATAGCGAAGAACTCCGCCAATTCAAAGACCTCGCCGCTATATTCACATCTCCGGAGACGCTCAGGAAGATGCTGACATCTTCCGTGCCTTTCATCCCGGTTGTTCATTCCGAAGAAGCTGAGCGCGAACTCGTTGAAGCGTATCATCGGCTTCACTGCATTGTTTTCCGTCCCCGCAACGCGGTAGATACGAAAGCCGACATCACTCTCGACCTGCTCGGCTACGACGCCTTTAAGAAGGCGCTCATCGCCATGGGAGTCGAGGAAGGAGACGTTGATCGACTTGCAAGCGAGTCAGGTCTTTCGCCGACAATACTGCGACGCCGTCTTTCGCAGAATGCCGCGATTAGAACACCGGCTTGGGCTGGTGATGATAGCATGGCAAAAACTCTTGTGCCGATGTCTCTGATCGGTGCATGGCACGCAGAATCGGAAGCAGATCGAGAAATCGTCTCTTTTGTAGCCGATAGAACGTACGAGATGATTGAAGACGAGGTCGCAAACCTTCTTGGCTTCGATGATAGTCCGGTTTGGTCTGCCGGACGTTATCGAGGTGTCGTCTCGAAGATCGACGCCTTGTTTGCAATTGCGAGGACGGTTACGCCTGCGGACCTCGACCGGTTCTTCGACGCGGCCGAATACGTCCTCTCCGAGTCCGACCCAGCGCTCGAGTTGGCGGAAGAGGACCGATGGGCCGCGGCTCTACATGGAAAGAAGCGGGATCACTCCAGCGCCTTGCGCGAGGGAATCTGCGAGACACTAGTAATCCTGTCGGTCCACGGAAACAACCTATTCCAGAGCCGTCTTGGTGTCGATGTCGAAAGTCGGTGCGTAGTTCTTGTTCGCAAGCTTCTAACACCAATGACACTTGAAAAGCTGTTCTCCCACGACAGGGATCTTCCGCGTTACGCAGAAGCCGCGCCCAATGAATTCTTGAAGATCATCGAAGAAGACCTGCAGCGCGAAGACCCTGTCGTTTATGGCCTTCTCAAGCCGGTCGGCAGTAGTTTGTTTTGTGGTTCCCCGTTGAGAACAGGTCTTCTTTGGGCGCTGGAATGTCTTGCTTGGAAGTCCCAAAATCTCGCGCGAGTAACAATGATCCTCGCACAACTTTCTCGTCCAAAAATCAACGACAACTGGGCGAACAAACCGGACGGCAGTCTTCAGGCGATATTCCGGTCATGGATGCCGCAGACCGCTGCCTCTGTCGAACAGAGAGTGAAGGTGTTGGCGTTGCTCACCAAGCAGTTCCCGGACGTCGGTTGGGAGATCTGTCTCGAGCAAATAAAACCAGGCTCCCGAATCGGGCACTACAGTTACAGGCCCCGTTGGCGTAGCGATGCTTCTGGAGCGGGGCAGGTCGTTCCCGATGAGCAGATATACGATTTCAATCGAAAGGCGTTGGACTTATTGATCGCTTGGCCGTCCCACGACGAAAAAAGCCTAGGCGACCTCATCGAGTCTCTCCAGGGTATGCCAGGGGAAGATCAAACCAAGGTCTGGGGCTTGATTGATGAGTGGTCCCGTAATGCCAACGAATCCGCCAAGGCCGAATTGCGCGAGCGCATCCGGCAGTTCGCATTCACTCGACGTGGTCGACACCGGAAGCTTCGTGAGGCGACCCGTGACCGTGCCAACGCCGCCTACGAATCCCTCCGACCTCGCGATCCAGTCATCCGGCATGGCTGGTTGTTTGCCGATCATTGGGTGCAGGAATCTGCTCGGGAGATCGAGGATGAAGATCTTGATTTCCAAAAGCGGGATGAGCGGATCGACCAACTGCGCCGCGAAGCGATGACAGAGATATGGACCACATGCGGTTTTGAGGGTGTTAAGGAATTGCTTAAGGGCAGCGGGGCCGCTAGTACTGTCGGTCGTTACGCGGTGTCGTGCATAACCGGCATCAAGCCGCGAGTCGATTTTATCCGCTGTTGCCTTTTCATTGACGGAGAGCTCAGGAGTAAGGGGGAGTGGTGTCTGCAGGGGTTCCTTTTGGCGGTTGAGGACGACTTGCGTGTCGGAGTATTGCAGTTTGCGGCCGAAGGGTTGTCCACCATAGAACTTAGACGATTATTTGTATGCGCGCCTTTTCAGGCATCCACCTGGCGCCTCCTCGACGACTATGAGGGGGACATTCGTGCGGGGTACTGGAAGGACGTATTCCCAATCTATGGGCGGCACACTACCGCAGAGCTTACTGAACTGATCGATAGCCTTCTCGAAGTCCAGCGGCCGCGTGCGGCTTTCCACGCTGTCCACATGGATTTTAAGGAAATCGAGACGTCTCGCCTCAAGCGGCTGTTACATGATGTTGCCACGGTTCATGAGGAGCCGAAAGGTCAATTCAAACTTGACAGTTACCATCTATCAAGGGGGCTGGATGTGCTTGGCAGTCGCGCGGGCGTTACTGTTAATGAGATGGCTCAACTCGAATTCCTATTCATCGACGTCCTCGATCACACCGAGCATGGAATTCCGAATCTTGAACACCAGATCGCGCAATCACCGGTGGTATTTGTTCAGGCGGTGGCGCTTGCCTTTAAGCGGAGTGGTGAAGGAGAGGATCCGTCGGAATGGAAGATTGAGGATCCTGAGCAGAGGGCGGCAGTTGCATCGGCTGCCTATCGCCTTCTCAGCCAGTTAAAGAGGATTCCTGGCACGGACGAAAATGGAAAGATCGATGCGGCGGCGCTCGGCGAATGGTTGGCCGAGGTTAGGCGCCTTTGTCGCGACTACGCCCGCGCCGATATTGGTGATGACTTCCTCGGTCAACTGCTGGCAAAGGCGCCAGAGGGAGAGGGAGGCACATGGCCTTGTGAAGCAGTCTGCAAAGCGATGGAGGGAATAGCATCCCCGGAAATTGGCAGAGGGTTCTATATCGGTGCTCTTAACTCGCGCGGTGCTCACTTTAGGGGGGAAGGGGGTGGGCAGGAGCGCGAACTCGCCGCGAAATACCGCGCTTGGGCCGAGCGCTTGCACTTCGAATATCCCTATGTTGGGGGAGTCCTCGAAGATATCGCCGCGTCCTATGAGCGTGAAGCTGGTTGGCAGGATTCCGAAGCTAAGGTCAAGAAGAGGCTTCAACACTGAGGTCAGATGCCGATTTCTCACAAGTAATTTTTCGCAAACCGGGCCCAAAGCCTTAACTACAATTTGTTGTCGTTCAGTTATTGACAGAACTCCAAGTGCGGTGCTTTCGCACCGACTAGGGAAAAGCAGGAATTCTTGATGCTAGCGCTAGGGGTAGTTTTTCGCGGCCCAATTGTACACTTTCGAGTGCGAGTGATGATCCTGTGCGCAGGAATAAAGAAAACCCAAGATTTTTCGGGTGGTATCTCTGGGGTGCCCCTAAGTCATGTCGATGAAATCAAGCGGGCGTACATGGGGAGTGGTATAACTTAAGTTATTCACATCACCTCGGTTTTGGTGCAAGGAAGCTTGCGGTGTCATCTCTTGGAGCAAGAGTGTCAGGTTTTTCGGAACTTTGCGGAACGATGGTCGCAAACCCCGATTACAAGGAAGCGGAAGGCCTTGTGAAACAGGCAGTCCACCAAAGTGGGGGATGAGAATCTAGTGAACTCGGTAAAGCTCGGTCAACACCTAAACGATAAATCAAGTGATTGTATGTGAGAAATATTTTGCTTGTAGGTAGTCAGATATCGGGCAAGTGGAGTTGGGAAGATGCTGATGTACTGCGCCAAACCCTGTAGAAGAGAGATAACAGGTGATCAAAAGCAATCTGTTTACAAGTTCATTACGGACGATGGTTGAAATCGGATGCCATAACCACAATAACCCCTGATTGTTAAGGGCTATGCTTAAAGCTGTTGCCGGGTTGAAGCCGTCTTTCGAGTTCCTGTTGCGGAAGACCACAGTGCAGCTGGGGAGGTTGTTGGACCGGCAGCAGCAAAGACACGAAGTCGATTCTTCGGCCGATGGTTACTTACGAATTTTTCGAGTTAGCGATGACACAAACACCTGAACTTGCCGGCGGCGAGGGTTTTACCTTTGAAGGCGACGCAGCTGCGTTCTATCTCTCCGCGCTACTGGCCGAGGCATATGCCCCCGGTATTGATGATCGAACTGTTGTTGGAGTGTCAGTTCAACAGCGCGACTTTGGCGAACCACTCGACGATGTGGTCGTCGATTTTGAAGACACATCAAAAAACTGTGCTCGACTAAGCCTCCAGGTGAAGCGTTCGCTCACAATTAGTGCTGCAAAAACGAACTCCGATTTTCGCGAAATTATCCGTGATAGTTGGGCTACCCTTAAAAAACCCGACTTCCGTCTCAATATCGACCGCTATGGTGCCGCTGTGGGCACGATCAGCCCTGCCAAAGAGCGAGCACTAAAGACCCTTTGCGACTGGGCTCGTGAAAGCCTGACAGCCGACCATTTCGAGGCGCGTTTTACCCAGGAAGGCAGTGCCAGCGACGATATTAAAGCGGTTAAGAACGACGTCGTTGTGCTATTAGAGGACGTGGCCAAGGGTGCGCCCTGCACAAAGGAAGAAGTACATCAGTTCCTTGCGCACTTTGTTCTGATCCAATTCGATTTCCTTCGAGAGGGGGCCACTGGTCCATCTGATGCTATAAATCGCATCCGAGATTGCCTCACACCCGAAGATGCAGCCAAGGCCCCCATTGTTTGGTCAAAAGCCGTTCAATTGGCCCGCGCGTCGGCTGGTAAATCCGGTCAGTTTTATCGAGCACGGCTTGTGCGCTTGATCTCACCTGTTGCACGCCTTCGTGGCGCGACTTCCTTTGCTCAAAGTCTCGACAAGTTGACTGAGCTAGCAATCAACTACGCGAGCCTCATTCCGGATGATGTCGGAGGAACTAGGCTCTGCCGGCCGGAGCTGATCGATAGTCTAGATACCAAGCTCGCCACTGCTCGTGTGGTTCAAGTTAGCGGTTTACCGGGAAGTGGAAAATCGGTCGTAGTTAGGCAAGCTGTACAGCGTGCATTGGAGTATGGACCAACAATCTTCCTTAAAGCAGAACAGCTTGAGGGTACTAGTTGGATCAGTTACGCGAAATCGCAGGGACTCTCGGACACGCCCTTGGAACAACTTCTCGTGGAGATAGGAGCCACCGGCACTCCCATTCTATTTATTGATGCGATAGATCGCATTGAGAAAGAACATCAGCCGATCATTCTCGACGTGCTCCGCACCATCGTAGAGTCACCACTACTGGATAACTGGCGCGTCGTCGTCTCTCTCCGAGATACAGGCGTTGAAATGCTTCGCAATTGGTTGGGTGACTTTCTTGCTCGTGTGAAAGTCGAGAGTCTAGGGGTTAGCCTGCTTAGCGACGAAGAAGCCGAGAGCCTTGCGGAAGCCAAACCACACTTGAGGTCACTGCTATTTGGTGCAGCTCAGGTACAGGATATTGTCCGGCGGCCCTTTTTTGCAAAGGTACTAAACCAAAGTTACCAGGCTGACCCCAGTGCTCCAACCTTCGCTCCCCAATCTGAAGTTGAACTGATCGAGCATTGGTGGCGTCGGGGGGGCTACAATGAGGTAGGCCAAAGCGCGATTGAGCGCCAGCGCGCACTGCTTGATTTGGCACGTCTACGCGCGCGTCAGCTGAGCCAGCCGATTGGCTTGAGCCAGCTTGCCTCGGTGGCGCACATCGAGGACCTAAGATCGGACGGCATACTTCAGAATGCTCGGGAAGGTATATCTGTCCGCTTCGCGCATGATATTTTCTTCGAGTGGGCCTTTTTCCATGTGCTGGCTGAGCGTGGGGTGCAATGGATAGAAGAAATCAAGGTCATTGGTGAGCCGCCAGCAATCTCGCGTACCGTCGAGCTTGCTTCCCAATGGGAGTATGCATACGGCTCCGACTGGCCTGTGTGCCTCAGCCAAACAGCGAATTCGGGTCTTCGGTCACAATGGCAGAGAGCGTGGCTTGTCGGTCCGCTTGGCGCAGCGAGTTTTGAAATAGATGAGGACCAATTTGCGAAGGCTGTCTTTGCCGACGACTTCAGTCTTTTCAGGAAGGTGCTTGTCTGGTTTCAGGCTGAGAAAACTTCCCCAAACGCGAATATCCTCGCTGGCTCACTCCCTCAAGAGCAACGCCAACGGTTCGCTGATCTTCTCGGTTGGCCTTCAGATTTCGCCGCGTGGCGTCGCCTCATTGGATTTATCCTACAGCGCATCTCAGATATTCCGCAAAGGCTCTATCCCGAGGTCGTCGCTATCTTTGAGGTTTGGCAGAACGCCTTGGCAGGCCTTCGCAACCCGACATCCCGCGCTCTTCTGCAGCAGTGTGCGACCTGGCTTGCCACTATCGATGAAATCAGCGCCACTGATGGACCCGATGAGAATTCTGGATACTGGGAGATGGTGCCGAGCCTGGATACATTCCGAAAATCATTAGGACAAATTATTTTAAGATCATCAAACTCCGAGCCAAACTTTGCAGCCGACTATTTACAGCGAGTTATCAACTCGGAGCGCATCCGCGACGAAGAATTTCAGCACATTGTCGGCTATTCACCCATACTTGCCCAATCACTACCCCAATTAATTGTTGATCTTTCATTAACGTTCCTTCGGGAGGAACTTCCAAATGATCAAGTAGCCCGAGAAGAACAAGCACTTCGCGATGAAGCCGAATGGCGTAAAGCTGTTCTGGCAAAGCCGGAAGCAGAGCGCTCACGTCAGGAACAGTTGGCGCTTGACTGCTGGCATCCTTTGCGAGCTATCGGTGATTTTAGTCATTTTGATTGGGAAAAATTGTCGGTCCACGATGACTACCAGAGTTTTGGACCACCTTCGCCTCTCCGAGAGCCCTTTCAGTCGCTTTTCCGATCATCGCCAGAAGAGGCACTGCGACTTCTGCGGGAGCTCTGTAATCATGCGATGACAGCGTGGCGACAGCTGCATTGCCACTCGCGTGATCGTGGTGACACTCCAATACCGCTAGAACTGACATTCCCTTGGGGAGAGCAGACGTTCTGGGGCTCAGGCCATGAATACCTTTGGTTTAGATCAATGTTGGCGCCGGGGGTAATTGGTTGCGGGTTTATGGCACTGGAAGAGTGGTGTTTCGAAGAGCTTGAGCGCGGTAGGCCTGTTGACGAATTGATTCAGCAAATCGTCGAAGGAAATGAGTGTATCGCAATCCTGGGTATCGCTTCGGCGTTGGTACTCCATACCGAAAGAGTGTCCGAAGTAACCTTTACATTGGTTGCTTCTCAGCGTTTGTTGGTCGCAGACCGAAGCCGAATGGAACAAGACTTTCAATCGATGGCGAACCTAATGGGCTTTACACAGCCCACTGACAAACCACACATAGAGGCAATCCAAATAGCGAATGCTCGATCAATTCGTAAAAAACAGCTCAGTTGGATGGTTCCCAGGTTCATTTTCTCAGGTGAGCAGTTCAGCGATCGAGCCCGTGAAGCAATCCTCAATTTCGAGAAAGAGCTTCCGTTTCAATATGAAGAGCACCGTAACATTCCTGAGGCACGGGAACACCTCACGGCTCAGGCTCTCAAATATGCCGAACTGGTTGATACAAAAAACTATCAGGCTTATCGCACCGAGGAAGGCTCAGATCAAATAGCAGTTGTCCATGTCAGTCCTTCTGCTGCTGAGCCTGAAAACGTTGCCAAAGCTGAAGAGGCTTCTCAATACCTTCGGCTATCGAACCTTTGGGCGTGGGCTTCCAAGTCCTTCGAAGATAAGACACTGGGTGACACCTATACAGTCGAAAGTGCCATCGCATTTGCCAAAGAATTGGACGCTGTTGACCTGTTTGAACATTCCAACGACGAAAACGAAGAAGATAAGTTGGGTACGCGTCGAGGTGCGGTTGCCTCTGCTGCGGCGATCACACTCGCCTTTCGGGAAGGGCTACATCAGGACGATCTTGAGTGGGCTCGTGAAGTCCTGGGGCGGGCTATTCGCCTTCCGGAAAAGCCTGATTTGATGTGGTCTTCTCGTTCCTCCATACCGTGGCATCAAGCTATCTATGGCGCGCGAGGGCTTGCAGCGGATCTCCGTAAAGGGTCAGCTTCGAATGGTGCGGCATACGATCTTCTCAGACTGATTGCGCACCCACTGGAAGTAGTTTCGTCGGCCGCGCTTGAAGAGGCCTGCAAGCTTTGGTCCGAAGACCCTAAGTTGGCCTGGGTTGCACTTAACTTGGCATTGTCACTTTGCCATGTTCCTCAGCGGTCGCGCAATGAGCGCGATCAACAAGGTGAAGAGCTTCACTTATCTGGGGAAGCGCAAACCACAGTCGATAGGGCGCTTAGTTTTTACAAGGATGGAATTGGGTGGCCTGCTCTTCCATTACCTCCGCCAGCCTGGGTGAAAGTCGAGCCGGGAATGGAAAGGAGAAGGTATCAGCATTATGAAGATTACAATGAGGATGACGCTACAGAGGCATGGGCTGAGCCGGACGTCTTTTGGCATTCAAAGCAGGCTGCAGAAATCCTCAAGTATATTCCGTTCACGGAGATTATTTGCAGTGATGCGAGGACAGCGCTTCTCGACTTTCTTGCTGGCGTACTCGACTGGACCATCCAGAAGAGCGTACCGCCTTGGGCTAAAGCCGGGCGTAGGGATCGTTCTGCAACTCGTCTCTTGGAATGGACCCATGCGTTAGGGTCAGGGCTTGGGCAATTGGCGGGGCTTCTCCCTCTTAGTGAGTATCATAATCGCTTCCTCAATCCAATCTTGGAGCTGGAGGACGAGAATTGTTGGGATCTCCTCTCACCTTTCGCGAGTACATACGTTTGCACCTACGTGTACGATGCTCCTGTTGTTCCCGACGACGCTGTCACTATGCTCGACCTCTGCCTTGGAAGGCTACTTCAAGCCTCGGCGTTCAAGCGTAACGCATACAGGAGCGGCAAGTTTTCAGGCTTCCAGCAGCCGGAGCTTGTTCGCACGTTGATGTTTGTCTCGGTCGAACGCGCGGACTTAGCTGCACGTTACGTCAATGGTGATTGGTCCGAAATTGATCGCATACTACCCCTAATTGATCGTTTTGTTCGCGCCGGCG
Organism: Cellvibrionaceae bacterium; assembly: GCA_050290225.1. Classification (GTDB taxonomy): domain Bacteria; phylum Pseudomonadota; class Gammaproteobacteria; order Pseudomonadales; family Cellvibrionaceae; genus JBNKHG01. The sequence goes on along the minus strand of JBNKHG010000026.1, from coordinate 177,761 downwards.
GATGGGCGGCTTCTGTGATGGACCCGTTCTTGACGTTATGTGAACGAGCCAAAATCAATTACCCCAGTGAAGCGTTCGCGGACCAAGTACTCGCGACAATAGGAGACGGACAGGACAACTTAAAGGGTTGGCATGGAACGTTTATCCCGGCGCGCATAGCAGAACTGGTACAGTACTTTGCTCATCGTGATACTCCCATGACGCTGACATTGGCTCAGAAGTTCCTGCGTATCCTCGACATGTTGGTCGACATGGGCGATAGGCGAAGCGCAGCGCTTCAGCTTGGGGAGGCGTTCCGCGAGATTCGTTTGCCTGAGTAGCCTTCACAGTGAAATATCTAAATTATGCGCAGGTTGGCGATTGGGGAATTGCCAAATATACATTATGCCAGGAAGGATTGGTCGGTGGAGAAATATAAAACTTACAGCCACGTGGCTAAATTTACTTTCCATGCTTTTGCTGGTTTAAAAGTAGCCAGTAGCGTTTATGAAAATAAAAGGTAAGGCAATTCCTCTTGATGAAAGGGCGGCGACACAATTGTTGTGAAGTGGATTTTCGGGAGGACAAGACGGCTTAGGTGCGAGGTGAATTTGCACCAGGTGGATTCTAACTTGGTTGATGAGTGTATATTTGTACGTGATTAAAAAAGCAACACAAGTAATCGATTATTGGATTGTTTTTGAAATTAAGTTGTTATTTGGAGCGCGTTGCACAGACGTTGCACAGATTGTAACGGGAGGGATCTTTGATTTTCTGTTTTCAAAAAACTTCTTTAAAAACAGTAAGTTAATGGTAGCTAGGGGCGGGCTTGAACCGCCGACCCCAGCATTATGAATGCTGTGCTCTAACCAGCTGAGCTACCTAGCCACTACCGTCTGTCGGTGGTCGATTGCCACCTCGAGAGGGCGCGTATTTTCCCGATTTCGCTTTTTGCTGTCAAGGGGTTAGGGGGAAATCTTTGGGCGGTTTGTAGGTTTGACCAGGGCGGTCGTCATGGAGCCGGCAACCACCAGTCCGGCGCCCAGCCAGCTCCAGAAGTTCAGGGGTTCCGGGGTGATGTCGCTGTCCGGCAGAATCAGGCTGTGGAGGTATACAAAGGTCACGGTCAGGATGGGAACGATGGTGACGGTGGCGCTAACCCGGGAGGCTTCCCAGTGCTCCAGGGCGTAGGCGAAAGCGCCATAGGCGATAAGGGTGTTGAGCATGGAGAAAATCAGGTAGCCCCACTGAAGGGCGTCGAGCTTGGCGGCGCTCATGGGGGAGGACATGGGCAGAAAGGTGATGCCGCCGAAGAAAAAGATGACCAGCAACACTTCCTGGGAGCTGAAGTCCTTCAACAGCGCTTTTTGGGCCGTGGCGTAGATGGTCCAGGTGATGGCGGCCAGGAAGATAAACAGCAATCCCAGGGCGTAGCTTCCGTTGCCGGTGGTGGCTTCCTCGACGATCTGTTCCAGGCGCAGGTTAAAAAACAGCACGATGCCGGTCACTACAGCACAGATGCCGACGATTTGCAGGGGGGCGAAAGGCTCCTTGTAGAGCCAGAGACTGACCACCAGCAACAGTAGCGGCGCCAACTGGATAATAACCTGTGCCGCTTCGGCGGTACTGTAATTGAGGCCGACCACATAGAGCCAGTAGTTGTTGAGCAGCCCGGCCACGGCGATAAACATCAGCAGGGCCAGGCGGCGCTTGCGCAGCAGTTGCCATTTGAAGCCGCCGCGTACCCAATAGTAGGTGCCCAGGATCAGGGCGGCACTGGTAAAGCGGTACCAGGTGATGGTCACGGTATCCATCCCCGAGAGGGCGCCTTTGAGGCCAATGGGCAGCAGGCCCCACATAAAGGCGGTGATCAGGGCCAGGCTCAGGCCCAGCTGCCCGCGGCCGCTCGGTTGGTGCATCGGTAGTCGCCTGTAGATTCAGTGGTTCGGTTATGCGGGGATGGCGCTCAAAAAGGCTTCCCTGTGTGGGGGCGGCATTTGCGTGGGCGATCCGGCGGCCCGCGGTGATTCCAATGGGTGAGTGATCAAGCGCCATGCGCGGACGTCCGGGGACGACGGGAGGGCAAATTGAATCGCTCGGGAATGGACGTGCGCATTGTAATTATGTCTGTGCGCGGACGGAAGGCCCCGGTGGGCGATATGCCCGGATTCGGGCGATGGTTTTCGACGGGGCGTGGCGAACGATGATCGCGCTGCCCCGCTGGCGGCTATTCATCGACTTTCAGCTTGTCACCTTTATCGAGCCCGCCATCATCGATTTGCGCTTTGTGGTTGCGCAACGCGGTAACCATTTTGTTGTAGGCATCGGCAAAGGCGGCGGTCAGTATTTTGCCTTCCTGCGTGCCGGTAAAGGCGTTGGCGCCACCGGCACCGCTACCCAGCACACCACCGAGCACGTTGATATCCCAGTTTTTGGCGTTGCCGATCGCCTCTGAGATTTGCACGCCGGAACGATTGTCCACCAGCAACAAGGTGGTGGAGGCTTCATCGGGTTTCAGTTCGTCGGCATCGGCTGTGCCCACGGAGCCGATCATGCCGCCGATCAGGCCGCTGATGCCGCCGGTGTCCTTCTCGGGGAACTGGATAGAGGGGTTTAGGGTGTAGTCCGCGGCGGCCATCTGATCGTTGCCAAAATCGCTGTCGCTGCGCATATCGCCGGATTTTATCAGTGCCAGTTCGCTACGCAGGGCTTCCATGGCAAGTCCGCGTTCCACCACCACAAAACAGTTGGATTGCTGAATCAGGGTGCGAATCAGCGGGATTGTGGTGCCCAGTTTCGGGTAGCGCTCATAGTAGGCATCCCACCAGGGCAGGGTGCGATCTTCGAATACTGACAGGGTGCCGAGGGTGACGTCACAGTGTTCGAGGGCGGTATTTTGCTCTTCTGGGGTGGCACTTTCGGCAGCCCCGGTCGCCGCATTATCCTTGAAACCGCCCAGGCTGGGCAGGGTGGCATTGCAGCCCGCAAGGCATAAAGTTGCCAGGGTGATGAGGCTCGCAATAACATTCTTCTTCATTTATACACCCCGTTTTTATAACTTTTTGAACGGCTACGGTTTGGTTTGAATTTGGCGAGGGGAGGCGACGTCACATAGAGTATAAAGGCTTTCGTGAAAATTGTCGGTTGCGGTAAAGCGGTTATGAGGGGCTGGTCACAGGGGCGTAGGGCGTGCGGATGTAATTAACGTGGCAGGCCCCCCACTGTGGGCGGGGGCCGAAAAAGCGGGCTCAGACATTAAAACGGAAGTGAATGACATCGCCGTCGTTGACGATATAGTCCTTGCCTTCCAGGCGCCATCTACCGGCATCCTTGGCGCCCTGTTCGCCGTTGTGCTGGACGAAGTCCTCATAACTGGTGACTTCGGCGCGGATAAAGCCCTTTTCAAAATCCGTGTGGATCCTGCCGGCCGCCTGGGGGGCGGTGGCGCCCACGGGGATGGTCCAGGCGCGCACTTCCTTGACCCCGGCCGTAAAGTAGGTGTGCAGGTTTAACAGTTGGTAGCCGGCACGAATCACCCGGTTGAGGCCGGGCTCCTCCATGCCAAGGCCTTCGAGGAATTCCATTTTCTCCTCCTCTTCCAGTTCGGCGATTTCGGCTTCCAGCTGGTTGCAGACGGGCACTACCACGGCGCCCTCCTCGTCGGCAATGCGGCGCACAATGTCCAGGTAGAGGTTGTCCTCAAATCCGTCTTCATCGACGTTGGCGATATACATGGTGGGTTTGAGGGTCAGCAGGTTCAGTTCTTTCAGGTCCCTGCGCTCGTCGTCGTTCAGGGGGAAGGAGCGCAGGGGTTTGGCCTCGTCCAGGTGCGGCTGGATCTTTTCCATCAGCGCCTTCATTTTAATGGCGTGCTTGTCCTGGCCCTTGGCAGCTCTGGTATAACGCTGGAGGGCCTTTTCCACGGTTTCCAGGTCGGCCAGGGCCAGCTCGGTATTGATGACCTCGATGTCGGAGGCCGGGTCGATCTGGTTGGCGACATGGATAACATTGTCGTTGACAAAACAGCGCACCACATGGGCGATGGCGTCGGTCTCGCGGATGTTGGCGAGGAACTTGTTGCCCAGTCCCTCACCCTTGGAGGCCCCGGCCACCAGGCCGGCGATATCGACAAATTCCATGGTGGTGGCGATAGTCCGTTCCGGTTTGACGATCTCAGCCAGTTTGTCCTGTCTCGGGTCGGGTACGGGGACTACCCCGGCATTGGGTTCGATAGTGCAGAAGGGGAAGTTTTCCGCCCCTATGCCCGCTTTCGTTAGTGCGTTAAACAGGGTGGATTTGCCCACGTTGGGGAGGCCGACAATGCCGCAGTTAAAGCCCATGGTGTTTACAGTCTCTAGTCGCTAGTGGTTATCACTGGGAGGTGGAAATCAGGGTGGGGATTCTACTACAGGGGAGGAGGGGGTGTAAGTGTTAAGCCTCAAGCTTCAAGCTTCAAGCTTCAAGCTTCAGGCTTCAGGCTTCAGGCTTGCCGCTTGTAGCTTGCCGCTTGTAGCTTGCCGCTTGTAGCTTGCCACTATCTCCCCGTATGCAGCTCCTTCATCGCCGCATTCCATTCCCCCTTTACCGCCAGGGGCATCACTTTGGTGGCCGCGTAAATGGCGTCGTCGATCTGTTGCTGTTCGGACTGGGACGCTCTTTTCAAAACATAACTGACCACCTGCCTGGCGTTGCCCGGGTGGCCAATGCCGAGGCGCAAGCGGGCAAAGTCCTTGTTGTTGCCCAGGGCCTTGATGGTGTCTCGCAGGCCGTTGTGGCCGCCGTGGCCGCCGCCGTGCTTGAGGCGGGCCACGCCCGGATCCAGGTCCAGTTCATCGTGGGCGACAAGGATATTCTCCGGTTCAATCTTGTAGAAGTTGGCCATGGCCGCCACCGCTTTCCCGCTCAGGTTCATAAAGGTGGTGGGAATCAGCAGGCGTACATCCTGGTTGCCGATCAGGAAGCGTGCGGTCAGGCCGAAAAACTTGGCATCCGGGCTGAGGCTGGCACTGTACTGGCGCGCCAGTTCGGCCACGAAGTCGGCGCCGGCATTGTGGCGGGTGCGGTCGTACTCTGTGCCGGGATTGCCCAGGCCGACAATCAGTTTGATTTTCTGATCCATGGTGTGAAGCTGCAAGTGTGTTTGGGATTGTTGTCGCGGCTCGCAGCTTAGCGCTTGCCGTGACAAATAAAAAGGCCTGCATCGCTGCAGGCCTTTTTATCAGGCTGAATGGCGCGAGAGAATTACTCTTCGCCAGCTTCGCCTTCCGCTTCCTCATCTTCGTCCGCGGTGCCTTTGGCCTTGTTGATTGTGGCAACAGGCAGGTCGTACTCGGTACCGTGTGCCAGGGCCACAGATTCAACGCCCTTGGGCATTTTGATATCGGAAATGTGCAGGATCTGGCCCACTTCCGCATCCGCCAGATCAACCTCGATGTACTCGGGCAGGTCGGCCGGCAGACAGCTGATCTCCAGTTCGGTCATGGCGTGAGAGATGCTGCCGCCCTGCAGCTTAACGCCCTTGCAGGAGTCTTCGTTGATGAAGTGCAGCGGCACAGTGGTTTTCAGCTTCTTGGTCTTGGAAACGCGCAAAAAGTCCGCGTGCATTACCTTGTCCTTTGACGGATGGCGCTGCAGGTCTTTCAGGATCACGTTTTCAGCTTTGTCACCGACTTTCAGTTCGATGATATGAGAGTAAAAAGCTTCGTTTTCCAACTGCTTGATCAGGTCTTTGTGCGGCACAGTGATGGAAACAGGCTTTTTGTTCCCGCCGTAAATAATGGCAGGTACCAGATCAGCCAGACGACGCAGGCGGCGGCTCGCACCTTTCCCCAGGTCGTCACGGACTTCCGCGTTCAATACAAAATCATCAGACATGATTTTTTTCCTCGTTAATCGCCGTAAGGGTCCGCGACCAGAACGTCTTACGGGTGGTTTAAATGCCCCTGCTGTTGACAGTGGCGGTTGCTATTGCGTGTTATGGCCCGATAAAGGTTGCGTGGCAACGCTTATCGAAACATCGCACTCAAAGATTCTTCATTGCTCAGTCGACGCACGGCTTCGGCCAGCATGCGCGACAGGGTCAACTGGCGTACGCGCTTGTTGCTCTTGAATTCTTCTTTCAGAGGGATGGAGTCGGTAACAATCAACTCGTCCAGCACTGAGTTGTTGATATTGTCCAAAGCCTTGCCCGATAGCACCGGGTGGGTGCAGTAGGCCACCACCTTCTTGGCGCCGCGCTCTTTCAGGGCGCCGGCGGCATTGCACAGGGTGCCGGCGGTGTCGACCATGTCGTCCACCAGCAAACAGGTGCGGCTTTCCACTTCCCCGATCAGGTTCATCACCTCGGCGACATTGGCCTGGGGGCGGCGCTTGTCGATAATGGCCAGGTCGATTTCCAGCTGCTTGGCCACGGCGCGCGCGCGTACGACGCCGCCAATATCGGGGGAGACGACAATCAGGTCTTCGTAATTCTGTCGCTCGATGTCGTCCAGCAGAACCGGCGAGCCGTAGACGTTGTCCACGGGCACGTCGAAGAAACCCTGAATCTGTTCGGCGTGGAGGTCGACGGTGAGCACGCGGTCAACACCGACGCCAACCATCATGTCCGCAACCACTTTGGCGGTAATCGGCACCCGTGAGGAACGTACGCGGCGATCCTGGCGGGCGTAGCCAAAGTAGGGCACCACCGCGGTGATGCGTCCGGCGGAGGCGCGGCGCAGGGCATCCACCATGACGATCAATTCCATCAGGTTGTCGTTGGTGGGGGCGCAGGTGGATTGGAGTACAAACACGTCGCGGCCGCGAACATTTTCGTTGAGGACAACGTTGACCTCTCCGTCGGAAAAGTGGCCAACGGAGGCGTCACCCAGGGGGATGCCGAGCTGTTCTGCAACCAGTTGTGCCAGGGCCGGGTTGGCGTTCCCGGTAAAGACCATTAAGTCAGCCACTTGGATACCTTTTCAGTTGTCGTTGCCGTTGATTGTTTGCATTACCCGCCGGGGGGTTAAGCCTCGGGTCAATCGTTCGGGCATTTGCCGTCAAACTTTCGCCAATAAATATAGCCGAGAGTCAGGCTGAGATGAGGAGAGTAATCGGAGGTATCCGCGTGCTCGCCTTAATCTCTGGCGCCAGCTTTCGTCGGCGATTTCATTCAATAAGGCGAATGAGAAAATGGCTGGGGTGGAAGGATTCGAACCTTCGCATGACGGGATCAAAACCCGCTGCCTTACCGCTTGGCTACACCCCAGTAGCAACAGTTGTCTGGATCCGGCTGTGTAAGGGCGATTGATTGACGCCCTTTGCTACAAAACCCTGCAAATTTTCCGGTCCACTCCGACCCAGTTCTGCCAGAACTGCCTCGGCTGCCTCTGCAGTGTCGAACGGGGCAAATACACAAGCACCTGTTCCAGTCATTCGAGCATCGCCGTGTTGGCTTAGCCATTCAAGGGCTGTATCTACCGCTGGATAGAGCTTTTGCACCAGTGGTTGACAGTCATTGTGACCGCCCTGCTCGAAGAAGGCCGCTACTTTAATGATCGGCGTATCTCTTGTCAATTCCTTGTGGGAAAAAATTTCGGCCGTGGAAACGTGGCAATCGGGGGTCAGTACCAGGAACCATTTTTCAGGTAATTCAATGGCTTGCAGCTGTTCGCCGATACCTTCAGCCCAGGCGCTTTGGCCGCGTATGAACACCGGAACATCGGCGCCCAATCGGGCTCCCAAATCAGCCAATTGGTCCAGGTTGAGGCCAGTGCCCCACAGTTGGTTAAGGCCCACCAGGGTGGTGGCGGCGTTGCTGCTGCCGCCGCCAATACCGCCGCCCATGGGCAGGCACTTTTCCAGGTGTATATCGGCGCCCAGCGGACAGCGGGTGGTTTGCGCCAGAAGTCGGGCGGCCCTGATGATCAGGTTGTCGCCGTCGGCCACCCCCGGCAGTGAGGGCGTCAGTTGCAGTTGGCCGTCGTCGCGGCAGCGAAAATGCAGTTCGTCTCCCTTGTCGAGCAGCTGAAACAGGGTTTGCAGGTTGTGATATCCGTCGGCTCGGCGACCGGTAATATGGAGAAACAGATTGAGTTTGGCCGGAGCCGGCAAGCTGAGCATAAAGACGATCCCAATATATATAGGAGCAATATCTGCAAACGGTGCTGTTTTGTAAGGTGAGGTTCTTTTTAACAGTGTTTCTTATTAAATGCGACCAGTACACCTTCAAGGTGATATTGACGCATGTAGGACGCTTGTAGGATAGGTGGGCTTCGATCCGGCCACTCAGACCTGACATCGCAGTCTATTCGCAGAGTTAATGTGTCATTATCAGATTGAAAAAATACTAGAGACGCCAGTCTTTTATTACCAGGATGAGTCGCAGGCCATCACGCTCGGCCACAATCTTGCCTGGCAGCTGCCAGGGGCCGACAGCATTGTAGTGGCTGAAGGCCAGTTGCCAGCCGGATTGCTGCAGCCGGGCCAGGCTGCCAAACTCGGTTTTCTGCAGTTGATCGATAGGTGCCCAGGGGGCGGGAATACCGCGAATCCAGTAAAAGAGGTCACTGATGGGGATGTTCCAGCCGAGAGCCTGAAAAAGCAGCTCTTCCGGCGTGCCCGCCCGCAGCCTTGGCTGGCCGGCTTGTTCCAGGTAAACGCCATCGGGCGAACCCTTGATCCAGGTGGTCCCCTGCCCGAACGGACCGCTGAAGCGAATGGCGTAATCCCCCGGTTGTTGTTGCCAGTGCAGGTAGGCGCTGCCGCCGCTATGGGCACTGTGCTGATCATTGGGCGGTACCCTGACGCCCAGTTTTCCACTCAATTGCCACTGAGTCAGTTTACCCAGTTGCGCCTGATAGTTGTCCCAATTGTCGATGCGAGGGCGGGGTTGGGTGCTGCAGCCGTTAAGCAGACTTAAAAACAGTGCGCTCAGTATCAGAACCCGTAAGCGGTGTGCCGGCTTGGTCCAGCTAAAAGCGCCTTTGTCGGGTGACGGGTGGGCGAGGGCTGTCTCCGCCCTGTGAACTGGGTGAAGGGCCATGGGGTATTACTGGGAAACACTCTGGGGATGGAAGCTTTCCGGCTGCTGTGCGGCTTCGGCTTCCAGCCGCTCGATCACTGCGGGAATAATCTTGCTGTCAGGATTGAGCTTAAGCCCCTCGGCCCAAGTGGCTCGCGCCTCTTGCACCTCGCCGCTCTTCCACAGCACTTCGCCCAGGTGTGCGGCTATCTCGTGGTCGGGAAAGGCTTTCATAGCCTCGCGCAGGCGCAACACCGCCTCTTCGTAGTTGCCCAGGCGATACTGCACCCAGCCCATACTGTCGATGACGGCCGGATCGTCGGGGGTGATATTGAGGGCCTGGCTAATCAGTTCGTAGGCTTCCTCGTACCGGGTAGTGCGATCCGCCAGGGTGTAGCCCAGGGCATTGAGCGCGGTGGCATTATTGGGTTCGTAGCGCAGTATCTCTCTCAGGTCGTGCTCCGTCAGTTCGATAAAGTTTCGCTTCTCGTTGATCATGGCGCGGGCATAGAGCAGCTTGGTGCTGGTGGGCAGCTGATTGAGTGCCTGGGTCAGCACCCCTTCGGCCTCGTTGTGATAGTCGTACTTGGCCAGTACCTCTGATTCCAGCAGGTAAAAGCGCTCTGCCTGACTGGGGTAGCGCTGGCGCAGCTCACCCAGGCGCTGGTGGGCGCTCTCAAAGTCCTCCTGGCGGATCAGGATATCGGTGGATTGCAGCAGTGCGGGCATGAAATCCGGACCGGGATCCACCCGCAGGTAATGCATCAAGGCCTGATCCAGCTGCTCCTCCTGTTCGGCAATGCGGCCCAGGTAATAGTGGGCGGAGGAGGTGCGCCTGCCCAGCTTGAGCAGGGATTCGAAGTGGGCTTTGGCCTCGCCGGTGAGGCCTCGTTCATTGCTGACCAGTGCCAGGGAAAATAACAGGTCGGGATCCCCTGGGGAATTCTCCACCAGGATCGCGAATTGCTCGTGGGCCTTCTCCAGGTCGAAATTGGCAAGCAGTCGCGCATACTGTAGTCGCAGACGTTTGTTGTCCGGGTATTGCTCCAGCAGGGAGACCAACCGCTCCAGCGCCTGCTCCGGTTTTTTCAACTGGTGTAACAGCTTGGCTTCCAAAATGGCAGCGGGGATATGGGCCGGGTCCACCTCCATGGCGGACCGGGCCAGGGCAAGGGCGTCTTCCAGCTGGTTGTTCTGCTGCAACAGCAGGCCCTTACCCACCAGCAGTTGCAATTCCTCAGGGTGGGAAGCCAGTAACTGATCGTACTGACTTAACAGGAGTTCACGCTGGGTGTCGGTAGCGGTTGCGGCCCGTGCCGCCAGGCTTTGAAATATCGGGGTGGCACCATTTTCCAGCAGGTGCCGGGAATGTTCAAAGGCCTCCTGCAGGCGACCGCTCTCGGCCAGCTCGGTGGCGGCGATCAGGTGTGCTTCGTTATTGGTGGGTTCCAGTTGGATCCACAGCAGCGATGTGTCCAGGGCGGCCTGATGGGCGTTGAGAAAGCGGGCGATGCGGGTGGCGCGGGCGGTCACGCCGGGGTCGCGGGTTTTGTGAGCCTGCTGGATATAGTTGCCCAGGGCCACATCATAGCGCTCGCGACTACCGGCTATCTCCGCCACCAGCAGGGCGTAGAGGGTTTCGGCGGGAAAGGGGCGCACAGGCGGGGCGGCTTTCTCCTCGGGAGGTGGTGCGGGTGCAACTTCTACCGTTTGGGGCACTGGGGTCTGGCTGCATCCCTGTATCAGCAAGCAGGCCAAAAGCGTAACGGCGAGGTAGTGGTGTAATTTCATGAAATCCTGATGTGCCTAAATTTGTGTGTCGGGGGCCCGTCCTTCGTGTAGCTCCCCCGGAGATCAGTACTTGAGCGTTTATGACCCGGTTCTTGTTCCATGGGCAATAAAAGCTGAGGTTCTTAAAATCGCGTCCTTTCAAAGTGCTGGTTCTTTAAAATGCCATGTTAGCGAGAAATAAGGTGCTGTCTATGGTTAATTTTAGCCGACCGGACAGAAAGCGGCGGCTGTTGGATTTATCGCCAGATTGGCGACTCACTCAGCAATTTGCCCGTGATTTTCGATGCAGACTTCGGAAACGGAACTCGCCCCTTGTCAGCGGAGGCCTCTACCCGGACAATTACGCCTTTTGACCTCTGTGCGTATAGATTGGTTTCATGACCCTGTTGGCCTTTGGCATTAATCACAATAGCGCCTCGTTGGATATCCGCGAACGGGTGGCTTTCTCTCCTGATCAGATGCTGGAGGCGTTGACTGACGCCCGTCGGGCTGCTCAGCTCGATGAGGTGGCGATACTGTCGACCTGTAACCGTACCGAGATCTACGCTGTCACCCGGGCCGCGCCGGAGCTGCTGATCGATTGGCTGGCGGCCTATCACCACTTGCCCCAGAGCGAACTCCACGCCTGCCACTACTGGTTGCAGGGAGAGGAGGCCATTAGCCATATGATGCGAGTGGCTTGCGGACTGGACTCCCTGGTGTTGGGGGAACCGCAGATTCTTGGGCAGATGAAGTCCGCTTACGCCGTGGCGAGAGGGGCCAATGCAGTGGGGGCCGGTCTGCACAGTGCTTTCCAGCAGGTGTTCAGTATCGCCAAGCGGGTTCGCACAGAAACCGCGATTGGCGAAAATCCGGTGTCTGTGGCCTATGCCGCTGTTAGCCTTGCACAGCAGATTTTCAGTAACCTTACAGAGGATACCGCGCTGCTTATCGGTGCCGGTGAAACCATCGAACTGGTGGCGCGTCACCTGTCAGAGAAGGGCGTGAGCAAGCTGATCGTCGCCAACCGTACCCTGGGGCGGGCCAAGGAGCTGGCCGAGCACTTCGGTGCCGAAGCCATTCTGTTATCGGAGATTCCCGAGCAGTTGCACCGCGCTGATATTGTGATCTCCTCCACCGCCAGCCAGTTGCCGCTGTTGGGAAAAGGGGCGGTCGAGTCGGCGCTGAAACAGCGCAAGCACAAACCCATGTTTATGGTCGATATCGCTGTGCCGAGGGATATCGAAGTGGAGGTGGGCGAGCTGGATGATGTCTACCTCTACACCGTCGACGACTTGCGGGAGGTGATCGACGAGAACATAAAGACCCGGGAAGTGGCGGCACAAAAAGCGGATGCGATAGTCGCAGAGGGTGTAGACTTGTATTTGCGCGAGTTGCGCGCCCTGGATTCGGTATCCACCATCAAGGCCTTTCGCCGCAAGGCCGAAATGTTGCGCGACGATGAGTTACAGAAAGCACAAAAAGCCCTGGCATCGGGCGGTGATCCCGATCAGGTGCTGACGCAACTGGCGCGCAACCTGACCAACAAGTTGATTCACTCACCTACCTCCGCCATTAAACACGCCAGTGCGCACGGTCGCGGAGAAATGATCAGTTTGGCCCAGGAACTGTTTGAGCTGACGTCCGACGACGTCGAAAAAAACCAATCGTAATGGTCGATCCGGGGCCGACATTTCAGTAATAAGTTCAGGATTTATGAAAGCATCAATTCTCGAAAAACTCGATAACCTCCAGGACCGCTACGACGAAGTGGCAGCCCTGCTGTCCGACCCGGAAGTGATCGGCGATCAAAACAAGTTTCGTGATCTCTCCAAGGAGTACGCCGAGCTGGAGCCGGTGGTCAAATGTTACTCCAAATACCGCGCAGTGCTGAACAATATCGAGGAAGCCAAAGGGCTGCTCAAGGACGGCGACGCGGATATGCGCGAAATGGCCCAGGAAGAGCTGAAGGAAAACGAGACTGCGTGCGAGCCGCTGGAGCAGGAACTGCAGAAACTGCTGCTACCCAGGGATCCCAACGATGAGAAAAACGTTTTCCTGGAAATTCGCGCCGGCACCGGCGGGGATGAGGCGGCGATCTTTTCAGGCGATCTCTTCCGTATGTATTCCAAATACGCCGAACAGCAGGGTTGGCGCGTTGAGGTGCTGAGTGAGAGCGCCGGTGAACACGGCGGTTACAAGGAGATCATCAGCCGGGTGGTGGGCCAGGGGGTCTACTCCAAACTGAAATTTGAATCCGGTGCCCACCGGGTGCAACGGGTGCCGGAAACCGAATCCCAGGGCCGTATTCACACCTCCGCTTGTACCGTGGCGATCATGCCCGAGGCGGACGAGCAGGAAGAGATCGACATCAGCAAGGCGGACTTGCGGGTGGATACCTTCCGCGCGTCCGGCGCCGGTGGACAGCACGTTAACAAAACCGACTCCGCCATCCGCATTACCCACCTGCCCACCGGCATCGTGGTGGAGTGCCAGGACGAACGCTCCCAGCACAAGAACCGCGCTCGCGCCATGTCACTGTTGGCGGCCAAGCTCAAGAGCGGCATGGAAGAGAAAGCGGCCAAGGAGATCGCCGACGAGCGCCGCAACCTGGTGGGCAGCGGCGATCGTTCCGAACGCATCAGAACCTACAACTACCCGCAGGGACGGGTGACCGATCACCGCATCAACCTGACGCTTTACAAACTCAATGAAGTGATGGAAGGCAGCCTGGGCGAAGTGGTGCAACCGCTGGTGAACGAGTACCAGGCGGACCAACTGGCGGCCCTGGGCGATTGATGTCAAGCGCGGCAACACCTACGATCGCCGAGTGCATGAGGCGGGCGACATCGCTGGCGGCGATTAGCGAAAGCGCGCGGCTGGATGTCGAGGTGTTGCTTTGTCATCTGCTTGGCAGGGATCGCAGCTATCTGTATACCTGGCCGGAGAGAAATCTGACACCCGAGCAGGCGAGTGAGTTTGAACGGCTGCTGGCGCAGCGCGAGCGTGGTATACCCGTGGCTCATTTGACCGGCTATCGGGAGTTCTGGTCCCTCGAACTTAAGGTCAATGCCTCGACCCTGATCCCCCGTCCGGAAACGGAACTGCTGGTGGAGTTGGCATTGGCACTGCTTCCGGCCGACCCCCGGCGTGTGGTGGATCTGGGAACCGGTACCGGCGCTATTGCTCTGGCGCTTGCCAGCGAGCGCCCCCGGTGGGAACTGGTGGCGCTGGATAAATCGCCCGCAGCCGTGGCCCTGGCGGAGGACAATCGCCGACATTTGGGTTTCAACCATGTGCGAGTGTTGCAGAGCGACTGGTTTGCCGCGATTCCCGGGCAGCAATTCGATCTTGTGGTCAGCAATCCCCCCTACATCGACCCGGCCGATCCACACCTGCGACAGGGTGATGTAAGATTTGAACCATTGACCGCTCTGGTGGCGGATGACGCGGGTTATGCCGATTTGCGCCGGATTGCGACCGACGCACAATCCCATTTGACTCCCGGCGGTTATGTGTTGATGGAGCACGGCTGTGACCAGGGCGCGGGGGTAAGGCAGCTATTGGACGCGGCGGGATACGTTCAGGTAAAAACCCATACCGACCTGGCCGGATTGGAGCGGGTGACCCAGGGGTGTTTGGGATTGCAAAAAACGGGAAGGTCGGATTGATGAACGATAACGAACTGTTGCGCTACAGCCGGCAAATACTTTTGCCGGAAGTGGATGTCGAGGGCCAGGAAAAGTTGCTGTCGGCCCAGGTGCTGGTCGTGGGGCTTGGCGGGTTGGGTTGTCCCGTGGCCATGTACCTGGCCGCGGCCGGCGTTGGTCATCTGGTACTGGCGGATTTTGATGAGGTGGACCTCAGCAACCTGCAGCGCCAGGTGGCCCACACCAGTGCTCGCCTGGGCATGGCCAAGGTGGACTCCGCCGCCCGCACGCTGGCCGAACTTAACCCCGATACCCGTGTGGACTGCCTTAATACCCGGCTTGAGGGTGATGCCCTTTTAAGTCAGGTGGCGGCGGCCGATGTGGTGGTGGATTGCACCGACAATTTCAGTATTCGCTTCGCTATCAATCGTGCTTGTGTCGAAACCAAAACCCCGCTGGTATCCGGTGCCGCCATTCGCCTGGAGGGGCAGGTTTCGGTGTTTGACAGCCGCCGACCCGAGGCCCCCTGTTACCGCTGCCTCTACGATGTCGCCGACGATGAAAACCTCAGTTGCTCTGAAAGCGGTGTGCTGGCTCCCCTGGTGGGTATCATTGGTTCGGTGCAGGCCCTGGAAACGCTCAAACTGATCGCCGGGTTTGGTGAACCCCTGGTCGGGCGGCTGTTGATTCTCGATGCCAAGAATATGAACTGGACAAGCTTGAAACTGCCGAAAGATCCCGCTTGTCCGGTGTGTGCGCATAGTTAGCGCGCATCCGAAAACCCGGTTTACCTCATTGCGAGGGTCCGGCACACCGGCGAAGCGCGGCAATCCGGTAACTCGATGGCGAGCTTTGGTAAACCGCTTGATTTTGCTGGACACAGAGTGGTTTCGGACAGCCTGTCAAGGACAACCAGGGGGATTCAATGATTCAAGCCACAGCGCAATTCTTTACCCGCATTATGCAGCGCTGGCTGCCCGACGCTTTTCTGTTTGCCGTTATTCTTACCTTGGTGGTGTTGATTGCGGGGGTACTGGGAGAGGGTAAAACCCCCCATGAGATGGTGCTCTACTGGGGCGGTGGCATCTGGAAACTGTTGACCTTTTCCATGCAGGTGATCCTCACTCTGGTTACCGGTCATGTGGTAGCCCAGGCCCCGGTCGTAAAAAAAATACTACGCGCCCTGGCGAGAGTTGCCAGGACACCGGGCCAGGCAATCGTATTAATGACCCTGGTGGCGCTGATTTGTTGTTGGCTCAATTGGGGCTTTGGGCTGATCGCCAGTGCCCTGCTGGCGCGCGAGATCGCCCGATGCGTGCCCGGTGTGCACTATCCACTGCTCGTGGCTTCCGCCTACAGTGGCATGTTGATCTGGCATGCGGGCCTGTCGGGCTCCATCCCCCTGAAGATCGCCGAGGCGGGCGGCGACGCGGTGGCGGCGGTGACCGGCGGGCAGGTGATACCGGTGTCGGACACCATCTTTAGCTGGCCGGTACTGGCGATTGTGCTGGCGCTGGTGTTGAGCCTGCCACTGATTAATCGATTGATGATGCCGGCTGCGGATGAGGTGCGCAGCCTTGAGCCCGAGGCCCTGAGAGATCAGCCGGTGGAGATTCCCGTAGTTGATCGGCAATCACCCGCGGAACGACTGGAAAACAGCCGTCTGATGTCACTGTTGTTAGCGATGCTGGGCGGCTACTACCTGGTGAGTTATTTCCTCCAGGGCGGCAACATGGGGTTGAATTCGGTCAATCTGCTGCTGTTGCTGATGGGACTGGTCCTGCAGAAAACACCCGCCAATTACCTGCGGGCACTCAACGAGGCTATTCGCGGCACTTCCGGCATCGTACTGCAGTTCCCACTCTACGCCGGGATTATGGGCATGATGGTGCAGTCGGGCCTGGCGGTGTCCGTATCGGAATGGTTTGTGGATATCTCCACTGCCACCACTTTTCCCCTGTTTACCTTCCTCAGCGCCGGCATCGTCAATTTTTTCGTACCTTCCGGCGGCGGACAGTGGGCGGTGCAGGGACCGATTGTGATGCCCGCGGCCCAGTCGCTGGGGGTGTCGCTCAACGAAGCGGCCATGGCGGTGGCCTTCGGCGACGCCTGGACCAATATGGTTCAGCCGTTTTGGGCGCTGCCGCTGCTGGGTATCGCCGGTCTGGGAATCAAGGACATTATGGGGTACTGCACGGTGGCGCTGTTATGGTCGGGTCTGGTGATCTGTGCGGGGATGCTGCTGCTGTTTTGACTGGGGTCCGGTTTGAGGTTTAACGAAAATAGTGCTCCAGACTCCCCACCGGGGCAAACAGGGCAAACAGAATGAGACAGAGAAGGGGTAGCAGCAATCCCAGATCCAGCTCGTCAAACCCGTACCCGGCGATAATCAGCAGGTAGCGCCAGCTGTGCAGGTCGCGTCTTTCGTGATCGCGCCTTTCCTGGTCTGGGTAATTGTTAAACTGGCGCCTCTCCATGGGGGAGCGGCGATTCCAAATGATGGGGCTGGTCATCGCGGACGGCAGGCTTCGCCTGCAATTTAATGCAGTGTTTCAAGTATAGCCAATGTCGCTCAAAGCCTCCTCTATCAGTGGGCCGGGTGCAAATGGTGCAGGGTGACTTCCGGCGGGCAGTTAAAGCGCACGTCCACCACACAGGCGCCGGAGCCGGATGAGGTATAACCCTGTAACTGCTGGTGGCGCCAGGCGCCCCGGGCATATCGGCGCGGACAGGCGGCATTGATCATGATCGGGGTGCCGCCGGGCAGGCAGATCTGGCCGCCGTGGGTGTGACCGCAGAACAGAACATCGAAGTTGGCGTAGGCGGCGAACTTGTAGATTTCCGGCGTGTGGGACAGAAGAATGGAGGTGGCCTGCTGGGGAATGGCGCCGGCGGTCTTCTCCATATTGTCGACCCGGTAAAAGTGGGGGTCGTCGATACCGGCCAGGTAAATGACTTCGCCGTCGCGCTCAAGAGTGACATGCTCGTTCAGCAACACCCGAATCCCCATCTCCTCCATCGCCGGCACCATGCGAATGGTGTCGTGGTTGCCCAGAATGGCGTACACCGGCTCTTTCAAATGGGCGCGCACCTTTTCCAGGCCTGTGAGCACTTGGTCGTGGGGACCATAGGTTTTGCCGCGAAAATCGCCAGTCCAGACACAGGCATCGTAATCCACTTCACGCACAGCCCGAAGCAGGGCGGAGGGCATATCCTCGGCCATATCCAGGTGGGAGTCGCTGATATGCAGCAGGGTGTAGTTGTCGAAAGCCGTCGGCAGGTTCTTCAAATGGATCTGGTTGTGCCTGATCTGTATGTCGCGGGCATTGGCTTTGCCCCGCGGCATCAGCTGGAACAGGTTGAGGCCGTGCTTGAGTATGGCGCCCGCCAGTGCCCAGTTTTCAATGTGGAAAAAGTTACGGCCCTGGCCAAATAGCTGGCGCTCCTTCTCGGCTTCGAGCCCCAGGCGGATCCGAAGGTGAATAGGCCCCACCCGGTCGGCCAGTTGTCGCAGGGCTTCATCGCTGGCGCGGTTATCCGTAAAGGGGGTTGCTCCTGCAGTCCTGGCGTGTTGGCGAATCAGGGGTTCCGGCGAGACGACATTATCTTCGCCGCTTGCGGGTTGGGCGGGGGTATCGGTGCTCACGGTGGCTGCTCAAGTTGGAATACATCACTAAGACTAGCAGCTCTGCGGGGACTGGCCACTGAAGAGATAGGATTCACGCCAAAGGTGTGGGTATTGGGCAAAGCCTTGGGCTAAGATAGCCCGATTTGAATATCGATTAGGACATCAGATGAAGGAGCTAGCTATGTCGATCCGTTGGAGCGCCGCTTTTGTAGCCGTTTTTCTACTGCTCACCCAGGTCGCGGGGGCGGAGGATAAGTATCTGCAACAAGCCCGGGTGCTGGTAAAAAAATACCCGTTGATCGACACCCATATCGACGTGCCCTTTCGATTACAGAAGCGCTGGGAAGATGTCACAGGGGCAACCGCCAGCGGCGATTTTGACTACCCCCGTGCCCGCAGTGGCGGGCTGGATGTGCCTTTTATGTCGATCTATATCCCGGTAAAAAAAGAGGCCGAAGGCGGTAGCAAGGCACTGGCGGATGTGCTGATCGACCAGGTGGAGGCCCTGGTGGCGCGGGCGCCACAGAAATTCACCCTGGTGACCAATGTCGATGCGATCCGTAACACCTTTGCCAGGGGCAAAATCGGCCTTGCGCTGGGGATGGAAAACGGCGCCGCCATCGAGGGTGATCTCGCTAATTTACAGCACTTTTATGATCGCGGTATTCGCTATATCACCCTGGCCCATGCTAAAGCCAATCATATCGCTGACTCCTCCTACGACGAAAACCGGCTCTGGGGGGGACTGAGTCCCTTTGGCCGCGAGTTGGTGGTCGCCATGAACCGGATGGGGGTGATGGTCGACATCTCCCATGTCTCCGATGATGCCTTTTACGAGGTGCTTGAACTGTCTGCGGCACCTGTGATTGCCAGCCATTCCTCCCTGCGCCATTTTACCCCGGGTTTCGAACGCAATATGAGCGACAAGATGGTCAAGGCGCTGGCCAAGCGAGGCGGCGTGGTGATGGTGAATTTCGGCTCGGCCTTTGTGACTGAAAAAGCCAATGCCTATAACATCCGCTGGAAGGCGGCGAAGACGGCTTATATTGAGCAAATTGGCGGCGATGCAAGCGATCCGCGGGTAGAGGTTTTCGCGGAGAATTATAAACGCCGCTTCCCCTATCCCTACGCCACGGTGGCGGATGTGGCCGATCATTTCGACCGGGTGGTGAAACTGGCGGGTATCGATCACGTCGGCATCGGGTCGGACTATGACGGCGTTGGGGACAGCCTGCCCGAAGGGCTAAAAGACGTGGCCAGCTATCCCAATCTGATTGCCGAATTACTCAGGCGCGGCTACCGGGAAGAGGCTATCGGGAAACTCCTGGGCGGGAATCTGTTGCGGGTGATGGCGGACGTGGAGGCCTATGCGGCCGGGCGCTAGTGCCCGGGACTCGAAGACGTTGGCTCGGAGAAGGCTTCCGTAGAGTAGCGGAAGGCCCGCAACGCTTGTGACCAGTGGTCTGGGCTGAGACCCGCCTTGCGTTTTAACTGCTGCCAGAAATCCTGCTTATCGGGTAACTGCTGCCAGACCTCCGGCAGAAAAGTGGCGCGCCGGTTACCGTCTTCGAGAACGATTCCGTCGCGGAAAGGGGTCAGTTGAGCCAGTAGCTCGGCTTCGGAGCTAAACAGGAGTTCCTGTCGGGGGCTTAGGATCGAAATGCTGATAGTCAGTAGTGCCAGTTCCTCCTTTTGCAAAGGGGGAAAACGCGGATCCTGGAAGGCCGCCCCATAGGCGTGTTCGGCAATGTCCGTCACCAGCGGGCGGCTGGCGCCGAGCGCGCCTATGCAGCCGCGCAATTCCCCCTGCTTGTGCAGTGTCACAAAGCAACAGCGAACACTTTGCAGGGGCGCTTCGTAGTCGGTCACGGTCACTGCAAGGGGATGATCGTGCTGTAACCCGCAGGCGATAGAAGCGCGTGCCAGGGCCAGCATTTGCGTCCGCTGTTCCTGGTTGAATTCCTGCGCTGTTTCCTCTCGATCAGTGCAAGACATAAGCTCGATCAGTGCAGTACATAGGCACCGTAGCCGACTACCTGGTCTTTGCCGCCGGCGGTGTCACCGGAATTGCGCAGGTCCAGGGTGGTTAACTGCAGGTGGTGGCGTTTTGCGGCGGTCAGCAGGCCATTGAGTGGGCGACAGCCGCAGGCCTGTTCTCCACGCAGGTGATTGTCGAATTTTTCAATGGCGGCGGTGGTGTTCTGATCCCGCTGTTGGGCCTCCCGATAGGCGTGGTAATGGCTCAGGTCGGAGCTGATCACAATCAGCGTCTCCTCGCCTCCCCAGAGGGCTTCCAGCACTGCCGCCACCTGCTCGGCATCGGCATCACCCACCACCAACGGCACCAGGCTGAATTGCGGTAACAGGGTTTGTAAAAATGGCAGTTGCACCTCCAGGCTATGTTCATAGGCGTGGGCCTGGGGTAATTCAACGACGCCGTCCAGGTGAGCGATTTGCTCAATGGCTGTCTGGTCTACCGTAACCGTCCCGAGCGGAGTGTCAAAGGCGTCGCAACCCGGGGTCGCTATGCCGCGAAAACCCACCCGGTGTGAGGGGCCCAGCAGGATAACGCGCGAAATCATGGAGGCCCACGGCGCCAGTGTGCTGTAGGCCGTGGCGGCGATGGGCCCTGAGTAGATATAACCGGCGTGTGGAGCAATCAGGGCCTTGGGCGGTCGGTTGCGCCCGTCCGTCTTGCCGGTATCGGCGTCGGTGATGAGGTTTTGGAGCGATTGTCGCAACTGCGCGGGGTCTGCGGGGTAAAAACTGCCGGCCACCGCTGTGGGTCGAGTGTTCATGGCTACCTCCGGCTGGCGTTGCTTGTTTTGTAGTCCTGTTGTCTCCTGGGTAAGAGCCTCCTGGGTAAGAGCCTCTTGGGTAAGAGCCTCTTGGGTTAAGAGCATAGTCCAATGACCAGTGCTGGTACCGCCAACAAGCGACTTAAATATAACCACAGGAGGGGGAATAATCCAGTGTCGGGCGCTCTGCCTGCCGGGGTAACGGGTGCGCGGAACCAATATCGGCGGGCTGGGTCGGAAATACACATAAGCGGGTGTAAATGCCTAAATCGGTTAACGGTTATTTCAAGGATTTCGAAGGAGTGGCTCACCCATGCCCAAAAATCTGATGACCTCTGCGACGGATACCTACTACCGGGTGCTCGGCCGTTTGCGTCACCTGGAGGGGTTGGGGCCCCTTGCGCTGCGCCTGTACCTGGGCCCTATATTTATCTTTGCCGGGCTAAAAAAAATCAACGGTATGGAAGATGTGATCCGCTGGTTTGGCAACCCGGAATGGGGGCTCGGACTGCCATTTCCGGAATTGATGGCCTGGCTGGCGGCGCTAACGGAATTCGGTGGTGGGGTTGCATTGATTATCGGCCTGGGCACACGCCTGTTCAGTATCCCGCTGATGGTGACAATGCTGGTGGCTGCTTTTGCCGTGCACTGGGAGTTCGGTTGGCAAGCGGTGGCCGATCCCAATTATCTGTATGCCAATGAACGGGTGATGGAAGCCGGAGAGCGGCTCGAACGTATCAAAAGTATTCTGCAGGAACACGGTAACTATGACTGGCTTACCGGGCGAGGCAGTGTGGTGATCCTCAATAACGGCATCGAATTTGCCGCAACCTACTTTATTATGTGCCTGGTGCTGCTGTTTACCGGTGGCGGCCGATATTTCAGCGTTGACTATTGGCTGGCGCGAATGAATGGTTACATTGACCGGGATTGAGTTTTCCATCAGGTGATCATAAGGTGATAAAGCTGGCTGAAGTGCCGGTTTTTTCCTGTCTCGCTGCGATCTTTGCACTTCCGGGCCGATTTTCACCCGTTTTTCAGCGTTTTACTGCCGATGCGCCCCAGATGGGCGCCCCAACGCTTGTACGCGTGTTATACTGCCGCGCTTTACGCAAGTGATTCGGGAAACCCTATTTTGATTGGCAAGCTGTTTAAGAAACTGGCCGGAGCAGGTCAACCCCAGGGCCAGAGCGACACCGCCAAGTCCAAAGGCAAGTCCGAAAAGCGGGCGCCCAAGGCCAAAAAAGCCCAGGGGAAAAGCCAGCATCCGCAGGGACAAAAGCGTCGAAACCACCAGCGCCGCAAGCCCACACCCGAGGCGCCAGCCTGGGATATCTCCCAATTTACGGTGCCGCCAGAGGCCGGCAAGACCCGTTTTCACGACCTGGAGCTGCCTGATCCCCTGATGCACGCTATCGCTGATCTGGGTTTCCAGTACTGCTCGCCGATTCAGGCCCAATCGTTGCCTCACACCCTTAATGGCCACGATGTGGTGGGTAAGGCCCAGACGGGGACGGGTAAAACGGCTGCCTTTCTGGTGGCTATTATCGAAGACCTGCTAAAACACCCCATCGAAGGTGAACGATACGCCGGCGAAGCTCGTTCCCTGATTATTGCACCGACGCGGGAATTGGTGTTGCAGATCGCGGAAGATGCCAAGTCGTTGACCAAATACACCGACCTCAAGATCCACGCCCTGGTGGGCGGCATGGATTACGGCAAGCAGCAACGCCGCTTGCACGATACCCTGGTGGACATCCTGGTGGCTACGCCCGGGCGCCTGTTGGACTTCTGCGGTAATCGCGATGTCTACCTTGATCACGTGGAGATCATGGTAATTGATGAGGCGGACCGTATGCTTGATATGGGCTTTATTCCCCAGGTCAGGCGTATTATTCGCCAGACGCCAAAGAAGGAAAACCGCCAGACCCTGATGTTTTCCGCCACTTTTACACCGGAGGTTCACAGCCTGGCGGAACAGTGGACTATCGATCCAGTGCAGGTGGAAATTGAGCCGGAAAGCATCGCGACGGATACGGTAACCCAGCACGTTTTCCTGTCCAGCACCGACGAGAAATACACCCTGCTCTACAATGTGCTGAAGCAGCCGGAGGTGGATAACCTGATCGTGTTTGCCAACCGTCGCGATGAATGCCGCCGTTTGCATGAAAAGCTGCTGCGCCACGGCTTTAAGGCCGGCTTATTGTCCGGGGAGATCGCCCAAAACCGACGTGTCAAAACACTGGAAGGGTTTAAAAGCGGTGAGCTAAAAGTGCTGGTGGCAACCGATGTG
The DNA here is from genome assembly GCA_050290225.1 of Cellvibrionaceae bacterium. Classification (GTDB taxonomy): domain Bacteria; phylum Pseudomonadota; class Gammaproteobacteria; order Pseudomonadales; family Cellvibrionaceae; genus JBNKHG01. The sequence continues at coordinate 154,642 of JBNKHG010000026.1, read as the reverse complement.
GCCGGTCGCGGCATCCATATCGATGGCATCAGCCATGTGGTGAACTTTACCCTGCCGGAAGAGCCTGAGGATTACGTGCACCGTATCGGTCGTACCGGGCGTGCCGGCAAGAGCGGCACCTCTATCAGTTTTGCCTGTGAAGACGACGCCTTCCGCCTGATGCCTATTCAGGAACTGCTGGGCGCGCATCTCAAATGCGAGCAGCCGCCGGAATACCTGTTGGCCCCAACCCCGCCCCTGGCACCGCGCCCTCGAGGGGAGCACGATGAGGATCGGGGGCGGCGTCGCAGCGGTGGCCCCCGATCCCGTTCAGGCGGCACCCGGGCGCGTTCTTCCGGCTCGCGTCGTTAACAACAGTCTATCCTTCCCTATTGCTCTTGACCCAAAACACGGTGGCCCCCGCCACCGCGATTGGCATGACGAAGATATTCAGCAGTGGCACCATGTTGCCAAGCATCACCAAACCGCCAAAACCAAAACTGTCCAGCCGATACCTGCCCAGGTGTCGACGCAGATCAATAAACGGTCGTTGGTGATTGTCCGCCGGGTAATCCACATATTGAATGGCCATGGACCAGGCACCCCACAACAGTCCCAGTACCGATACCAGAAGATTGAGTCCGGGTACGAAAGAAAGGGCTAGCAGTCCCAGGGCGACCAGCAGGCCGCGACTGATAAAGTACCAGAGTTTCACCAACTCGCGGCCAATGGTGCGAGGAATCATTTTCGACAGGGGTTCGCCATCGGGAGGTGTGCCGGTGATATGGGCTTCTATTTTTTCTGCCAGCAGGCCATTAAAGGGGGCGGCGATCAAGTTGGTAATAAGGCTGAAACTGTATCCGTAAACCAGCAGTATCACAAAGGCGAACAGTAACCAAAAGATCCAGGCCAGGAAACTTAACCAGCTCGGCAGCCAGCCTTCCACGGCATTCATGGCACCTTCAAACTGCTGCACCAGAATCGTGGTGGCGAGGATAAAAAGCAGGAAATTGACCAGCAGCGGCACCAGAATAAAGATGCGCAGTTTTGGCAGGGTGAGCAGCCTGGCGCCTTCGGCCAGACAGGCGATACCACTGAATCCGCCAACAGGGGATCTTAGGGTTGAGTGGGTTGCGGACATAAAAATAGCGCTCCCTGAATCGAAAGCGCCATTCTACACGAGCATCGCCGTGCTTAAAGGCACGGCGTTCTCATACAGGGCGATTACTGAGCCCCGGCTGCTTTCAGGACTTCGATATAAGCCTCCCCCTGACGGTGATCACTGATCACCTGTAAAAAGGTTTTGCCTTCGGGATTGGTGGCATTGATGTTGTGGCCTGCCTCGACAAAGAAGCTGACAAAGGTGGCGAAGTTGTCGGCTATCATGCCACGGTAGGCTTTTTCCAGTAGGTGATAGTCGCGATCCACGCCCTCCGGCGCGGGGAAATCCAAAAAGGTTTTGATGCGTTCGTCGTCGAAGACTTCGCCGAGCACTTTTTGCTTGTCTTTTTTTAATGACATAAAAATACCTATAGCGTCAGTGGCATTGCCGTTCGGTTACAGCAATGCGTTCAGTTTTTTCAGTAGGATTTCGTTAACGGCTTTGGGGTTTGCCTGGCCTTTGGACGCTTTCATAATGGGTCCCATAAATCCGCCCAGCTTCTTCTTGCGCTTTTTCTCGTCGCTGTTGATGTAGTCATCCACCATCGCCGGGTTGGCCGCCAGCACTTCGTCCACCATCTGCTCCAGGGCGCCGGTATCGGACACCTGTTTCAAGCCTCTGGCCTCAATAATGGTGTCGGCATCGCCTTCGCCCTGCCACATGGCATCGAACACTTGCTTGGCAATTTTACTGGAGAGGGTTCCGTCCTTGAGGCGTGAAATCATGCCCGCCAATTGCTCGGCGCTGACCGGACTGTCCTTGATCGATTTCTCCTCGGCGTTCAGGCGGGCGGCCAATTCGCCCTGAATCCAGTTGGCGGACAGCTTGGCATCGTTGCTGGCCTGGGCGGCTGTTTCGAAATAACTGGCCATGGCTGCATCGCCGCTGAGCATACTGGCGTCGTAGTCAGACAGTCCGTAGTTGGCAATAAAACGCGCTTGCCGGGCATCCGGCAGCTCCGGCAGGTTTTCGCGCAGCGCGTCGATACAGTCATCGTCGATCACCACCGGCAACAGGTCGGGGCAGGGGAAATAGCGGTAGTCGTTGGCTTCTTCCTTGCTGCGCATGGACCGTGCCACGTGTCTGTCTCCGTCGTAAAGCCGGGTTTCCTGCACGACTTCGCCGCCGTCTTCGATCAGGTCTATCTGGCGCGCCACTTCCTGCTCGATACAGCGCTCCATAAAGCGGAAGGAGTTCAGGTTCTTGGTCTCTGTCCGGGTGCCAAACTTTTCTTCACCTTTGGGGCGAACTGAGATATTGACGTCGAAGCGCATGGAGCCCTGGGACATGTCTCCGTCGCAAATGCCGAGGGAGGTGACGATGGAGTGCAATTTGCGGGCAAAGGCCACGGCCTCTTCGGCGTTTCGCATATCCGGTTCGGAGACGATCTCGATCAGCGGCGTACCGGCCCGGTTGAGGTCGATACCGGTCATGCCGTGCCCATGCTTTTCAAAAGCGGCTTCATGCAGGGATTTGCCGGCATCCTCTTCCAGGTGCGCGTGGTGAATACCGATGCGCCTGCTGCTGCCGTCGGCCAGTTGAATGTCCACGTGCCCGTGTCCCACAATGGGTTTCTCCAGTTGGGTGGTCTGGTAGCCCTTGGGCAGGTCCGGGTAGAAATAATTTTTGCGCTCGAACACCGACGTCTTGCTGATCTCGGCGTCGATGGCGAGGCCGAACATGATGGCGAAGCGGAAGGCCTGTTCGTTGGCCACCGGCAGGGTGCCGGGCATGGCCAGGTCAATGGCGCAGGCCTGGGTATTGGGTTCGGCGCCGAAGGCGGTGCTGGCACCGGAGAATATCTTGGTTTTGGTGGCCAGTTGCACATGCACTTCCAGGCCAATAACTGTTTCCCATTCCATTTCTGTTTGTCCCCTTAGTCGATGCCCGGTGCGGTGCGCAGGTGAAAATCAGTGTTGAGCTGATACTGGTGGGCGGCATTCAACAGCCGCGCCTCTTCAAAGGTATTGCCGATCAGCTGCAAGCCCACCGGCTTGTTGTCCACCTGGCCGCAGGGGATAGAGAGGCCGGGCAGCCCTGCCAGGTTAGTGGCAATGGTATAAATATCTTCCAGGTACATGGCCACCGGGTCCTTGCTTTTAGCGCCGAACTCAAATGCCGGCGAGGGTGCTGTGGGGCCGAGCACAAGATCCACCTCGGTAAAGGCGTTGTCGAAGTCCTGTTTGATCAGGCGGCGTACCTGTTGCGCCTTATTGTAGTATGCATCGTAGTATCCGGCGGAGAGGGCGTAAGTGCCCACCAGGATGCGGCGTTTGACCTCTTCGCCAAAGCCTTCGCCGCGGGAGCGCTTGTACAGGTCGGCCAAGTCCCTGGGATTCTCGCAGCGGTAGCCGTAGCGCACCCCGTCGAAGCGCGATAGATTGGCGGAGCACTCCGCCGGTGCAATTACGTAGTAGGCGGGTACAGCCAGTCCTGTGTGGGGCAGGCTGATTTCCTTTATCTCGGCGCCCAACTGTTTGTATTGCTCGATGGCCGCTTCCACGGCAGCGCCGACGCCGGCGTCGAGGCCTTCGCCGAAGTATTCCTTGGGTACGCCGATTTTGAGCCCCTGAATGCTGTCATTGATATTGGCGGTGTAGTCCGGTACCTCGCGCTCAATGCAGGTGGAATCCTTGGGATCGAAGCTGGCCATGGTATTCAGCATAATGGCCGCGTCTTCGGCGGTACGGGTAATGGGGCCGCCCTGGTCGAGGCTGGAGGCGAAAGCGATCATGCCCCAGCGGGATACCCGGCCGTAGGTGGGTTTCAGGCCGGTGACTCCGCAGAGGGCGGCCGGCTGGCGGATCGAGCCACCGGTGTCGGTGGCTGTGGCGGCGGGGGCCAAGTGCGCCGCCACGCTGGCGGCGGAGCCACCGGAGGAACCTCCGGGTACGCAGTTGGTGTTCCAGGGGTTTTTCACCGGGCCATAGAAACTGGTCTCGTTGGAGGAGCCCATGGCAAACTCGTCCATGTTGGTTTTGCCCAACATCACTGCGCCTGCGGCGTTAAAGTTTTCCACCACGGTAGCATTGTAGGGCGGAATAAAGTTGTCCAGCATCTTCGAGGCGCAGCTGGTTCGTACGCCCTCGGTGCAGAAAATATCCTTGTGGGCTATGGGTATGCCACAGAGGGCGGGGACATTGGTATCCCGGATCCGGCGTTCGTCGGCGGCCCGGGCCTGGGCCAGGGCCTGGTCTTCAGTCAGGCTGATAAAGCTGTTGTAGGCGCTGTCCAGGCGCTTGACCCGCTCCAAATAGTGGCGGGTGAGTTCTTCGCTGGAAAAGGCCTTGCTTTTCAGACCCTGGATCAGCTCTGCGATGGTTTTTGTATGCATAGGGGTCAATCGTCGTTAATTGGCGGTCACTAATCACTAGTGGTTGCTAATGTAGGGTAACAGGACTGTCTCGAACGGCTGGTGGCTAGCGGCTGGAGACGCGTTTTTCAGTCAATCACCTTGGGCACCAGAAAGAGGCCATCTTCGGTCGCTGGCGCATTGGCCTGCAGTGCCTCGCGCTGGTTGGATTCGGTCACGCAATCGGCTCGCAACCGCTGGACCGCATCCAGTGGGTGGGCCATGGGGGGCACCCCCGTGGTATCGACCGCCTGGAGCTGGTCGACCAGGGCCAAAATGTTGGAAATACTGTCAGCGACTTCATCGATAGTGGTCTCAGAGACCTCAATACGCGCCAGCTCTGCCAGCCTTTCAATATCGGAACGATCCACTGCCATGGGTGGGATTCTCCAAAATAGCCAAAGTAGGGTCAGGGAATATGCTCGGGAGCACTGAGTTTTGCATTGTACAGTCTCGGGTTAGCGCCCAGGGCGACCAACCCGTGTGCTAAAGCGGCACGGAGCGCACAAAAGGGGTAAACTTATCATATTTGCGCCTTGCTCTAAATCCCCGCCGTTGTTAGAGTGCCTGCTTTTGAGGATCGGCGTCATTTTTGCACGCAGATCGATATATAGCACCGCCTTGACAGTAATCGGTCACTCCCATTGAGAACTGCGGGAGAGGATCCAGGGGCTTCGGCTGCAAGGCAATTATTATTACAAGATTCACAGGTGTGAAACATACATGTTTAAACGCATTCGTGGAGCCTTCTCCAACGATCTGTCCATTGATCTGGGCACAGCGAACACCCTGATTTATGTTCGCGAGCGTGGTATTGTCCTGGATGAACCCTCGGTAGTGGCCATTCGCCACCACAACGGCCAAAAAATTGTCGAGGCCGTAGGTGTAGAAGCCAAGCGTATGCTGGGCCGCACGCCCGGCAACATCACCGCGATTCGCCCCTTAAAGGACGGTGTGATTGCCGATTTCCAGGTGACCGAAAAAATGTTGCAGCACTTCATAAAGAAAGTGCACGAAAACAGTTGGTTCCAGCCCAGCCCGCGGGTGCTGGTGTGTGTGCCCTGCCTCTCTACTGAAGTGGAGAAGCGGGCCATTCGCGAATCGGCCATGGGGGCAGGCGCCCGCGAGGTCCGCCTGATAGAGGAACCCATGGCAGCGGCTATCGGCGCCGGACTGCGGGTGGATGAAGCCAGTGGTTCCATGGTGGTTGATATCGGCGGAGGTACCACTGAAATCGCCATAATTTCACTCAACGGCGTGGTCTACTCTGATTCGGTCCGCATCGGCGGTGACCGCTTCGACGAGGCGATCGTTAATTATGTACGACGCAATTACGGCAGCGTGATCGGGGACGCCACCGCCGAACGCATCAAGCAGGAGGTCGGCTGCGCCTATGCCGGCAGTGAAGTGCGGGAAATCGACGTACGCGGGCGCAATCTGGCAGAGGGAGTGCCTCGCCGTTTTACCCTTAACAGCGACGAGATTCTCGAGGCTCTGCAGGAAACCCTGGCGGGTATTGTGCAAGCCGTAAAAAGTGCGCTGGAACAGTCTCCGCCGGAGTTGGCTTCCGATATCGCCGAAAGCGGCATTGTTCTGACCGGCGGCGGCGCTCTGTTGCGAGACCTCGACCGTCTTCTGTGCGAGGAAACCGGTCTGCCGGTGATCGTGGCCGAGGACCCCCTGACCTGTGTCGCCCGTGGCGGCGGCCGAGCCATGGAAATGATGGACAAGCGCCTGGATCTGCTGTCCACCTGATTAACTGTCACAACAGCAAGACGGGACACCGCGGATGAAACCACTGTTTAGCAAAGGCCCGTCGACGGTGTCGCGGGTGCTGACGCTGGTGTTCGCGGCTCTGTTGCTGATTCTGGTCAACAGCTATACCAATCTTCTCGAACCGGTGCGCGCCCGTCTGGGTGATGCAGCCGTCCCCTTATACTGGCTGGCGGACCTGCCGTCACGATTCCGTGACTGGAGCACGGAGTCCCTGAGTAGCCGCACCGATCTGCAAGCGGAGAACGCCGCCCTGCGGGAAGAGTTGCTGATTCACAAGCGCAAACTGCAGACCATGGCCACCCTGGCGGCGGAAAATATGCGCCTGCGACATTTGCTCAACAGTGCTGAAATGGTCCAGGATCGGGTGTTGATTGCCGAATTGATTGGCGTTTCGCCGGATCCGCTCAGCCATATAGTCATCGTTAACAAGGGAAGTGCGGACGGTGTCTACCTGGGGCAACCGCTTCTGGATGCCTCCGGATTGATGGGGCAGGTCGTCGAAGTCAGCGATTACGCCAGCCGTGTGTTACTGATTACCGATGCCACGCATGCGTTGCCGGTCCAGGTCAATCGCAACGGTGTGCGGGCGGTGCTGGAGGGCACCGGTGATCTCTACAGTCTTAAACTGCGGCATGTGTCCAACACGGTCGATATCCGCGAGGGCGATCTTTTAGTCAGTTCCGGATTGGGACAGCGCTTTCCAGTGGGCTATCCGGTGGCCGAAGTAACGTCGGTGGTTCACGACCCAGGCAAGCCCTTTGCCACCATTGTCGCCACCCCCCGTGCACATCTTAATCGCAGTCGCCATGTATTGCTGGTGTTCAGCGAAACCACTGATCCCCTGCGGAGCCAGCCTATACAGGCGGCGGGAGATCCCGGGCCGTGAGCGCTTCGGTCTGGGAGCATCGCTGGTTGATTGCACTCAGTGTTGGTCTGGCGTTGCTCCTCGGGGTATTTCCCCTGGCGGGTATTGGCGGTTGGTTACGGCCTGAATTTGTGGCACTGGTGGTGATTTACTGGATACTGGTGTTGCCCCAGGGGATTGGTCCTTTCAGCGTTTGGGTATTGGGGTTGGTCCAGGATCTGGTGGAGGGGTCGGTGTTGGGGCTGCACGCCCTGGCCCTGGTGGTGGTGAGCTATGTGTGTTTCCTGTCCTATCAGCGCCTGCGCTCCTACGCCCTGTGGCAGCAGTCGGTGTGGGTGTTTGTCTTGGTGGGCATTCACCAATTGTTTGACAATTGGGTGCACAGCCTCTCCGGCAGCTCAGCGCGCTCGTTGATGTTTCTGTTACCGGCCTTCACCAGCGCCCTCTGTTGGCCGCCGCTATGTCTGGGCCTGGATCGTCTGCGCAAAGTCTACCGCCTGCTATAGATTCGCCCATAGTCTGCTTAATCTTTAAAATATCAATCACTTGGCAATTGAAGTTCGAGTGAATTTAGGGAAAGCACAAGATTAAGCTGATTGCAGTCGTTATACTTTGATCAGTTTTTTAGTCACCGTGCTTTGCGCTTGATCATTCACCGATCGGTGCGGGTCATCATCGGTGGTGGTGTGTATCGAGGTAAAACTTTTGATCGAAAACCCTTCCAACGAGCGGCCGGAAAAAGCCGCGCAACCGGCCATCTATCTGGCCTCAAAGTCCCCCAGGCGTCGGGAGATTCTCGACCAGATTGGCGTGCCCTATGAACCTCTGGTGGTCACCGTTGACGAGCAACGCGGCGAAGGGGAGACCCCCGAAGACTATGTTGTTCGTCTGGCGCGGGAGAAAGCCACCGCCGGTGCGGCGCTGATGTTGGCGCGTGGATTGGTGGTGCGTCCGGTACTGGGCGCCGACACCCTGGTAATTTGCGAGGGTGAGGTGATGGAAAAACCGACGAACCAGCAGCAGGCTACCACCATGCTCAGGCAGCTGTCGGGGCGAGAGCATCAGGTATTGACCGCCATTGCCTTCAATGATGGCGAGCGCCAGGACGAGCGGCTGGGCCAAACCCGGGTGCGTTTTCGCGCCCTCACCGATGCCGAGATAAGGGCTTATTGGCAAACCGGGGAACCCAGAGACAAGGCCGGTGCCTATGGTATCCAGGGTAAGGGTGCAGTATTTGTGGAATCGATCGAAGGCAGTTACAGCAATGTGGTCGGACTACCCATTGAGCAATTGTTTGTCTCGCTGCAGTCTTTCGACATAGACGTTTGGCAAGGCGAATGAAGGGCTGGTTGAACACAGCTCCTTTTCGCCGGCAATGATTAAGGAACACGGGTAATGAGTGAAGAAATTCTGATTAATGTCGCGCCGACAGAAACCCGGGTGGCCCTGGTCGATAATGGCATGTTGCAGGAAGTCTATATCGAACGCACCCAGCGCAAGGGATTTGTGGGCAACATCTACAAGGGTAAGGTAGTGCGGGTATTACCCGGGATGCAGGCGGCCTTTGTCGATATTGGCCTGGAGCGAGCTGGTTTTATTCACGCCGCTGACATAGCGCCGCTCGACGAGGAGGGTATGGAGGAGCGCAACGGTGAGGTGGCCGATATCCGCTCGGTGGTGCGGGAGGGACAGTCACTGGTGGTACAGGTCACCAAGGACCCCATTGGTACCAAGGGCGCGCGCCTTACCACCCATTTGTCTGTGTCCGCACGCTATCTGGTGTATATGCCTTATACCCGCCACGTTGGAATTTCTACCCGCATCGAAGATGAAGAGGAGCGTGAACGTCTGCGCACCCAAGTGGAAACCATGGTTAAAGATCTGGACGCCGACAGCGATGGCGGTTTTATTGTCCGCACAGTGGCCGAAGGGGCTTGTGAAGATGAACTGGAAAAAGATATTCCGTTTCTGTACAAGCTGTGGAGAGATCTGGAGGGGAGCATTAAGACAGCGCCGACACCGGTGGTGATATACGAGGATCTGCCACTGTTTATGCGCACCTTGCGCGACCTGGCCAAACCCCAATTGGAAAAAATCCGCATCGATTCCCGCGAGGCCTATGTCAAGATGGTGCAGTTTGCCGAACAGTATTCGCCGGAGATTCGCGCACTGATCGAGCACTATCCGGGCGAGCGTCCACTATTTGACCTGTACGGTGTTGAAGACGAAATTCAAAAGGCGCTCAATAAAAAGGTGCAGCTCAAATCGGGAGGGTACCTGATTATTGAGCAGACCGAAGCCATGACCACAGTGGATGTCAACACGGGAGCCTTTGTAGGGCACCGCAACCTCGAGGAAACTATTTTTAAGACCAACCTGGAAGCGGCCACGGCTATCGCCCGCCAGCTGCGCCTGCGCAACCTGGGTGGCATTATCATTCTCGATTTTATCGATATGAGTGATTCCGAACATCAGCGTCAGGTGTTGCGTACCCTGGAAAAAATGATGGAACGGGATCATGCCAAAACCAGTATTACCGGGGTGTCGGAGCTGGGATTGGTGGAAATGACCCGAAAGCGCACACGTGAATCCCTGGGGCAGGTTATGTGTGAACCCTGTCCTGTGTGTGATGGGCGCGGCACGCTAAAATCGGCGGAAACCGTGTGCTACGAAATCTTTCGTGAGATCCTGCGTGAGGCCAGAGCCTACGACAATGAAAAGTTCCTGGTGTTGGCCTCCCAGGTGGTCATTGATCGGTTGTTGGATGAAGAGTCTGCAAACGTAGCAGATCTGGAAGAGTTTATTGGTCGAACCATTCAGTTTCAGGTGGAGGCCATTTACAGCCAGGAACAATATGACATTATTCTGGTCTAGGCGAAGATTCATCATGGGTTCAGTTGCCCACTGATACAATGATTGATCTGTTTATTATTGAGCGATTCCACTGGAATGGCGATTGGTTAGGGAAGGCAGACCCGACTAGTTTATGTCCGATGCTGTTCGCTATGTAGTTCGCAAGTTTTGGGGGCTTTGCGCCGCGCTGCTGATTGCGCTGGCAGTCCTGGTACAGCTTGGTCGTGTATTCGCCTATAACCTTGGCAACTATCGCGATGACTTGGCTGCCTATCTGTCCGACGCCTTGGGGGTGGCAGCTGAACTGAGGATGTTGTCCGGCGAATGGGAAGGTCTGTCGCCGAGCGTCAGGCTTGAAGGTTTGCAGGTGCAAAGCGCCACTGGCGAGGAGATGTTTACCATTGATCGCGTTGTGGCTCGCCTGGATTTGCTCGGCAGTCTGACCGATTGGCGTCTGGTCTGGGGTAATGTTGAGTTGCACGGGATGCAGGCGATTGCGGAGCAACAGGCCGATGGCCGTTGGCAGATAAAGGGCATAGACACCAGTACGGCTCTGGGCGATCAGGAAGGGGGCTTTGCCGCCATCGATGATCCCTTCGATGTTTTTCTATTGGGCCCCCATATCGAACTCACCGACGTTCGGGTTAACTTTTCATTTCACTCAGGCCACAGTACGCAGTGGACGGTGCCGCATATTCTTATGGAAAATGCGGGCGACTTTCACCGCCTCGGCGCAACCCTTGACGTGGATGAACACCATGATGCCGTCAGCCTGGTTTTTGAAGGTCGAGGCGATCCCCGGGACAGGGAAGCGTTTCAGGTGAGTGGGCATTTGAAGGTGCAGCAGCTGGCGACGGAAAAAGTACTCGCCCTTCTGGGCGGCAGCTATTGGCAGGGCCTTCCCGATCAAAGTTGGCGTCCTGGCGGACGTTTGGACGTTGAGGCCTGGTTGAGTTCTCGTTCCGGTGGCGGTCTGAATCTGGAAGGTGAACTGGTTTTGACCGGGCTGCCGGTAAAGCATGAGAAAGGTGTTCAGCTGCCGCGTAGCGTTACTTCCGAATTTGGCGGATTCTGGAACAGTGCAGGCGGGTGGCGCGTGGATTTGCAGGATACGCAGGTGGCCTGGGGAAAAGAGCCTCTGCCTTCCCTGGACCTTAGCATTGGTGCTGGAGGCATGGGCAAGCCCCTGGAGATTCGGGCCCGGCAACTGGATCTGGCGGTCTGGTATCAACAATTTGAAAAAGCGGGGCTGGTGCAGGGGCGGCTTGCAACGGTGCTCGGCGATCTAAATCCGAGCGGTACGGTCAGTAATATGCGATTGACCCTGCCTGCAAATTCACTCAACGCGTGGCGCCTTCAGGCCAATTTGAATCAGGTTTCAGTGGAAGCCTGGAAAGCGGCGCCGGCCCTGACCCAGGTGGATGGCTACCTGCAAGTTCATGCCCGCAGTGGCTTTGTGGAGTTGGACAGCCAGAGTGGCTTCAGTATGCACTACCCGTTGGTGTACCACGAGCCAATGCACTATCGCTCGGTTAAAGGCCAGGTAGCCTGGTCTTTGCAGCCGGAAAACAATGCCATTTATGTCAATAGTGGCCCCATCCGTTTCGAGGATGATGATGGCGGTGCTACCGGTTTTGTTTACCTCTATACCCCCTGGCGCAAGAAAACTGCTGCGCCCGAGATGTTTTTACAGATTGGCCTTCAGAACAGCAAAGCCCGGTACTACAAAAAATATGTTCCCTTCACGGTAGCAGATTCCCTGGAACAGTGGCTGGATCAAAGTCTGGGAGAAGGGCTGGTCCCCGAGGCCGGATTTATCTACCGCGGTTCCCTGCGCAAGGGAGAACATGACAAGCGCACCGTTCAATTATCGCTCAAGGTTGCCGACGCTGAACTTAACTACCATCCCCGCTGGCCGGGGCTTAAACAGTTGCAGGGTCAGGTATACGTCGACGATGTCGATGTCAGCGCCCATGTCGATAGCGGTAGGCTTTACAATAGCCGGTTAAATAATACCCAGGTGGTGGTTGTTCCCAACCCTAAGGGCCAGGGATCGCTGCTGGGCGTGCGGGGGCAGGTTCAGGGAGGGGCCGCAGACGGATTGCGAGTGCTGCGTGAGTCCATGTTGCGAGACACGCTGGGGGACACCTTTGACCAATGGCAGCTCAGTGGTGATATGCGGGCCGATATCACCCTTTCGGTACCGCTCCACGCTGGCGCCCCGGGGGCGCAACAACAGGTTGTGGTGAAGCTCGATAACAGCGAATTATCGATGGCAAACTTGGGTCTTGATGTGAAGGCCCTGAAGGGACAGTTTGAATACAACGGCCAACAGGGATTGATGTCGAAGCGACTCTCGGGGCAGCTTTGGCAACACCCTGTATCGGTGCGGATTGCCAGCGAAGCCAACGCCAAAGGTGGACGGGATACCCTGGTTAATCTTTCCGGTACGGTGGCTACTGATGACCTGGCGCTCTGGACCCGACGCCCTGAGGTGTATTTCGCCGAGGGCGACGTGAGCTATATTGGACAGTTGCGTATACCGTCGGGGCTGGCCCAGGAAGATTATGCCGCTTGGCTCAACATCAGCTCCGACCTGCGCGGCGTTACTCTCAATCTGCCAGCCCCTTTCGGCAAGAGCGCAGACAAGGAGCTGCCGTTCCAGCTCAAGGTGCCTATCGCCCGCGAGCAAACCCTCTATGACCTTCGTCTGGGGCGTAAGGCGAAGGGACTGATCTCGGTACGCGATGGTGAATTTCAAAGAGGCGTGGTGGCTCTGGGGGGCGAGCCGGTACTGCCTGAAGACAACCGGCTTTCGATTACAGGCCAGGTTGACAGACTTGATTTCAAGGCGTGGCAGGATGTGTGGCAGCGCTACAAGGAGTTCCGGCGGCAAATTGACGAAGCTATAGGCGAAGACGCTATTGACTCGGATTCCGACACTTTTCCACAGTCGGTTGACCTGGACGTAGGGACTTTCCAGTTTGGCGATTACGCCCTGGACCGGTTGTCGGTCCAGGGCGAGCATACCGGGGGGCAATGGCGGTTATTGACGCAGAGCCCGATGCTGGCGGGAGAAGTGACCGTCTATGACGACGAACGTCCGTTGTCGCTCGCGCTCGACTATTTGCGTCTTCCAAAACCAGCTCAGTCGCCAATCAATCATACCGGGGAGCCTGAATCAGTCGGGATGGGCGATAGCGAGTCGTCGCGTGTTGCGGAGGTCGTTGAGCAAACCCCGGAATCCGCGCTTGGGGATGATAATCCGGGCGAAGCCGATCCCTTGGAAAATATCGACTTTTCTGAGATGTTGGCGGTGGACTTTTCCACCCGGGAGTTTGTTATCGGTGAGGACAATTTCGGCCAATGGAACTTTCAGCTGCGACCTACCGATGCCGGGCTGGAGGTGAAAAATATCGAAGCGGAGGTACGTGGAACCCGGATTGGTGGACTTCCACAGAAGGAGGGGGGAGCCAGTTTACTTTGGTTGCGAGAGGGGGATAAGCGTCGGACCCGGTTCCAGGGACGGCTGACCGCAGAGGATTTGAGTAAGGTCATGAGACAGTGGCAACAGCCGGAGTTTATTGAAAGCCGGCGGGCCAGTTTCGATGTCGACTTTGCCTGGCAGGGATCGCCTGCGGCCATCGCCCTGGATAGCCTGCACGGCGATCTTACTATGCGGGTGGAAGAGGGACGATTTATTCGTAGTGCGGGTGTCGGCAGCAGCGCTTTCTTGCGATTGATGAGCCTGTTCAATTTCGACACGCTGGTGCGTCGCTTGCGATTGGATTTCTCCGATGTTTATAAGAGCGGTATGGCCTATGACGATATTCGGGGAAAGATGCGCTTTGAAGGTGGTGAGCTTTACCTCTCAGAGCCTCTCGATGTTAAAACGCCATCCGGTAAGTTGCAGATGGCAGGTATGATTAACCTGAAGGCTGAGACCATGGATACCACCATGGTGGCTACGCTGCCGGTGGGTGAGAACCTGACGCTGTTGACGGCTCTGGCGGCGGGTTTACCAGCGGCTGCAGGGGTATATGTCGCCAGTAAGCTTTTTTCCAGGCAAGTGGATAAAGTGGCCAGTGTCAGCTACACCATGAGCGGCCCTTGGGCGGACCCGGAAATAGAGTTTGAGCGAATGTTTGATAGCGGTGCGGCTAAAAAAACCGCCAAATCCACCCGCGAGGCCGAAGCCAAAGCGCGGCAGGATAGTGCGGATAAGAGTGCGGAAGACAATGGCGATGCGCCACCAGCGACGGAATCTTCAGAGGATTCCAATTTGCCGGCCGATGGGACTGATTCCGGTTTGCCGGAGCCATCCAGCCAACAAGAGAATATGCCGGATAAATCGGCAGCGCCTTAAAACACTGGGGGGGAACAAGTTCATCGTCAGTAAAGGGAATTTATTCCTTGTATGGGCTTCTAATGTAGCATCGGTTAGCTCCGGCACCTGGCACACATACAGTAGAGGATATCGAAGATTCCCATGAAAGCCCTTACCCCAAGCCGCCTTCTGGCCTGTTCTTCCCGAAATTTGAGTAATGCCCTGTTCGGTGCCCTGCTGCTGCCGTTGGGATTCTGCCTCCTTATCGGTAGTGCCACTTCTTTCGCTGCCGACAAGACCATGACTGTGGCCCAGGCCCGGCAATTGATCAAAGACGGTGAGCGGTTAAATACAATTCCCAAGGCCACCTGGAAACAGTTGCTGTCACCCCAGCAATATAAAATTATGTGGAAAAAGGGCACTGAGCGCGCATTTACCGGCGAATTACTCCATAACAAGGCTAAAGGCACCTATGTGTCAGCAGGTTGTCGTATCCCGGTGTTTCGCTCAGAGCACAAGTACAAATCGGGGACCGGTTGGCCCAGTTTTTGGGAGGTCCTGGACAAGGACAACGTTGTTCTCAAGAAAGACTTCAGCTGGGGCATGAGGCGCACCGAAATCCTCTCCAAGTGCGGTGAACACTTGGGGCATGTGTTTGACGATGGCCCCGCGCCTACGGGGTTGCGTTATTGCATCAACTCCGCGGCTTTGGTGTTTGTGCCTGATAATCAGTTAGACGAAGCCGAGCCACTGTCCGGTTCGTCCGTAGCACCGCATTAGGCACTTTGGTTCAAGTATCAGCTTCCATCAGTTCGCGGATATAGCGAAACAGCTTGCGCGCTTGTGCCGGTGGTTTGTTGTGAGCCTGTTCCTTTAACGCAGTGCGCAGAAGCTGGCGCAAATGCTGGCGGTCGGCCTGGGGAAATGCGCTGAAAAAGTCGTTTAAAGCGGTATCTCCCTCTGCAAGGATGCGGTCGCGCCAGCGCTCCACCTGGTGATGACGCTGTACACTTTTGCGGTCCTTTTCAGTAAAGAGGCGATAGCCCTCCTCAATCGCTTCATGATCAGCTTTACGCATCAATTTGCCGATAAATTGGAGCTGGCGCCTACGACCCTCCCGTTGTTTCATTCCACGGGCATCGACTATGGCTTTGCGTAGTTTGTCATCCAGTGGCAATTGCGCCAGTTGTCCGTCTCCGAGCTCCACCAGCTTGGCACCCAGCTGTTGCAACGCTTCCATTTCGCGTTTGATCCGGCTTTTGCTTTTCGGCAGCTCTTCCTCATCAGGATTTGGCTGATCGTCAAATTCAGTCATAGGGGTATCACATGTTACCGGGCCCAGGCCAGGGGCAGAATAAATCGGGGCTAAGCGTAAAAATAGGTGGCCAGCCCCAGGAATGCAAAGAAACCAACCACATCGGTGACGGTGGTCAGTGCCACCCCCCCGGCAAGTGCGGGGTCGATTTTCATCGACCTGAGCATCACTGGCAGGAGTGCGCCTGCCAGGGCGGCGGTCAGCAGGTTGATCACCATGGCTGCCGCAATAATGATGGCGATTGTGTGATCGTTAAACCATGCCGAGGCAATCAGTCCCATCACCAAGGCCCAAAGCAGTCCGTTAATCATGCCGACCCGAAACTCTCGCGACAACAACCAGTTTAGGTTGTTGCGACCGATTTGCCCAAGGGCGATGCCACGAATCACCACCGTCAGGGTCTGGTTGCCTGCGACACCCCCCATACTCGCTACAATTGGCATCAATACGGCGAGGGCTACTACCTTGTCGATAGTGTCCTGAAACATATTTATCACAGAGGAGGCTACAATGGCGGTGATCAGGTTAACGCCGAGCCAGACTGCGCGGCGTGGCGTGGTGCGCATAACAGGGGCAAAGGTATCTTCCTCTTCGTCGAGGCCCGCGAGGCTCATCAGGGAATGATCGGCATCTTCGCGAATAACATCCACCACATCGTCAATGGTGATACGTCCCAGCAGTTTGCCAGTGTCGTCTACGACCGGGGCGGAAATCCAGTCGTGGCGTTCGAACAGTTTGGCCACTTCGCTGTCCGGCATGGAGGCAGGAATGGCTTCGACATCAGTCACCATAACTTCGCGAACAGTAACGCTGGGGTCGGTGGTCAGCAGTTTGCTGAAGGGCAGAAGTCCGAGAAATTCATCTTTGCGATTAACGACAATGACACTGTCAGTGGATTCGGGAATTTCATCGTGTCGGCGTAAATAACGCAGCACTACGTCAAGAGTGAATCTCGGCCGAACGGTGATGGTATCGGTATTCATCAAACCGCCGGCGGTGTCCTCGTCATGAGAGAGAACGGATTCCACCCGCAGGCGGTCCTGGGCGGTCATGGCGGCAAGGACTTCGCGAATCACGCGGTCTGGCAGCTGTTGCAGCAGATCGGCAATATCGTCCGCATCCATGCCTTCGGTGATTTCGACCAGCTCGTCGGTGTCCATGCGGCGCAGGAAGAAACTTTGAATGTCTTCCGACATTTCCTGCAGAACTTCACCTTCAATTTCTCGGTCGATCCAGCGCCACAGCAGGTAGCGGGCCTGGGGGGGGGAGGATTCCAGAAGGTGGGCAATTTCCACCGGTTGGAGGCCGTTGAGCAGGCGTTTGATCTGGGGGGAGGCGCCGCTGTCGAGAGCGTCAAACAGTTCGCCGAGCTGGGTCTGTGTCTGTGAGTGCAGTTGGTCGGCGGTTTGTTGCATCGGCACTGGTTGGACTACCCGTTGTGGTTATTGCGGCAGATAGCATTGCCTCGATCAGTTTGGGGCGCTAGTTTACCTCAATACGTGCCGTTTTACCTAGCTACTCGCTTTATGCTTTCTATAGCGGCCTACTCGCCTTCTCCGAAGCGGTCGTTGATCAGTCCGGTAATGGCGCTATAGGCTTCCTGTTCGTCGTCACCATCAATCACTATGTCCAGCACTGTACCCTGATTGGCCGCCAGTAGCATCAATGACATCACGCTCTTGCTGTCGACCAGCTTGCCGTTTACGCCGGCGCGGATGTTACTGCCAAAATGGGCGGCGGTGGTGGCGAGCTTGGCGGCGGCACGCGCGTGCAATCCAAGCTTGTTAATAATGGTGATCTGCGCTTCTATCATATCGCTCTAATTATTGTTCTCTGGGGCCAATGGGTTCTGATCTCAGGAGCATAAACGCGCTAGGTTTCGATTTTTAGCTCCCGGTGCCGCACCTGTACATTACCGTAGTGCTCGCTGAAGTGGCGCAAAAGCTCCTCGCACAGGTAAACCGAGCGGTGTTGGCCACCGGTGCAGCCAATCGCAATGGTGATATAGCTGCGGTTGTTGGCTTCAAACCGCGGCAGCCAATGGCTGAGATAATCGCGGATATCGTTGAACATTTCCCCGGATTCCGGTTGTTGCTGCATAAACTCAATAACGCCGGCGTCTCGTCCGGTTTGGGTGCGCAGGTGCTGTTTCCAGTAGGGATTGGGAAGGCAGCGCACATCGAACACCAAGTCGGCGTCTACCGGAACACCGTGTTTAAATCCAAATGACTGGAATAGTACCGCCATGCCAGGGCCGGTGTTACCGACGACTCGCTGTTTAATCAAATCCCGTAATTCGTGGAGATTAAGGCTACTGGTGTCAATCACCAGGCTGGCGCTATCGGCTATGGGTTCCAGTAACGCCTGCTCGCGGGTGATAGCCTCGCGCAGGTCGATGGATTCGTTGCTTAAGGGGTGTTTGCGGCGGGTTTCGCTAAAACGCTTTATCAAAACCGGACTGCGGGCGTCGAGGAAAATAACCTCGCAGTGCAGATTGG
The DNA here is from genome assembly GCA_050290225.1 of Cellvibrionaceae bacterium. Taxonomy (GTDB): domain Bacteria; phylum Pseudomonadota; class Gammaproteobacteria; order Pseudomonadales; family Cellvibrionaceae; genus JBNKHG01. Next base: position 136,515 of record JBNKHG010000026.1, on the reverse strand, counting down.
GAAGCCGGGTATCCCGGATGAGTTGTGGGAACTGCAGCAGGTTCTGCCAGGCGTTACGCGCGTCGATGCTGATGGCGTAGCGCTGCTCTTCGGGTTCTTCCCGATTCTTTATCTCGTTTACCAGGTTGGGGAGGAGGCTGGCCGGAAAGTTGTCGATACAGTTAAACCCCACGTCTTCGAGGACATGGAGGGCGGTACTCTTGCCGGAGCCGGATCGGCCACTGATGATCACCAGTCGCATCGGTTGGCTGTTGCTCCCTTTTGCAAACGGCGCACGAACTCGGGTGCCGTCAATGGATTGGATTGTGCCTACCTAGTGAAAGTACCTTAATTCAGGCAAATTACAAGATTATGTTGTTTCGCTTTTTGCCCTGCGTCAGTTGGGCGGTCAATGGACGACTGTGACAGGGAAATACTCAAACCATTTCCGCACCACTGATGACCCGATGATAAAGGTCTTCGTCGCTCTTGCAGTCTCTCAGTTGCTGGCGAAACTCCGCATCACTGAATAGGCCGGCCAGCGTGGCCAGAGTTTGCAGATGGTCATCATGCGCTTCTTCAGGCACCAGCAAGGCGAAGACAATGTCAACCGGTTCGCCGTCAATGGCGTCAAAATCTACGGGTTGATCAAGAGTAATCAGGGCCCCTACCGTGCCCGTACAGTTTTCGATCCGGCAGTGAGGGATGGCGATGCCGTGCCCAAGTCCGGTGGACCCCAGGCGTTCGCGGGCGATCAGGCGGCTAAAGAGTTCATCGGCGTCCAGCGTTGGAAGATCGTCTGCGATGTGTTGGGCAAGTGTATGGAGAACACGTTTCTTACTGCCACCCTCGACGCCGCACAGGGTACGGCGTGGGGCTAGGAATGTCTGGATTTGCATGGATTACCAAGCGGGCGTTACCGGTGGTTACGCATCTTTTCTTTGTGTTTGATTAGCTGACGATCAAGCTTGTCGGCAAGTACGTCGATAGCTGCATAAAGATCTTCAGATTCCGAATTGGCAAAGAACTCCTTGCCGCTTACGTGCACAGAGGCCTCTGCCTTTTGTATTAGTTTATCAACAGACAGTATGACATTGGTACTGGTAATTCGGTCGTGATGTCGACTGAGTTTCTCCAGTTTGTTGTTGACATAGTCTTTAATGGGATCGGTCAGATCGACATGGTGTCCGCTGATATTGATTTGCATATGCAGTTCCTCGTGCTGTGGTTGTTACTCCCGCCCGGCAGAGAAACCTCCCGGGCGCCCGAGCGATAGTCATCAAGGTGCGTAAATCCGCGATCGTGCAATCTCTGGCTCAGTAGGCGTGGCTGACCAATTCGTGGCTGTAAATCCAGGCAGTACAAGCCAATCTTACACCGTCGCTGTCGTCTGTATATTCTCCTATGGTTGGCCTCTGGGGTTGACCTCTGGGGCCTTTGACGCAGATCAGTACATCTGCCTCTTGTGTTAATCGTACGTATGGCGCCCGGGTAATCACACCAGACGCTTGCGCTCATTCGACGGTGGAATGCCGAGTGATTCGCGATACTTGGCAATGGTTCGGCGCGCCACCTTAATGCCCTGTTCTTCCAGCAGTGCGGTGATCTTGCTGTCGCTGAGTGGTTTTTTCGCACTTTCGGCGGCCACCAGCTTTTTGATCATTGCCCGGATGGCGGTGGACGAGCACTCGCCGCCGGAGTCAGTACTGACATGACTGGAGAAGAAATACTTTAACTCAAAGATCCCCTGGGGGGTATGCATAAATTTCTGTGTGGTAACCCGGGAAATGGTGGATTCGTGCATGCCCACTGCCTCAGCCACATCGTGTAACACCAGGGGCTTCATGGCTTCGGCGCCATAGTCGAGGAAGTTACGCTGCTTTTCCACGATGCAACTGGCCACTTTCAGGAGGGTCTCGTTGCGGCTCTGCAGGCTCTTCAGGAACCAGCGCGCTTCCTGCAGGTTATCGCGTAGGAACGTGTTGTCGCTGCTGGAGTCGGCGCGCTTGACCATGGAGGCGTAACCGGAATTGATGCGCAGTTTTGGCGCTATATCGGCGTTAAGTTCGACCATCCAGCGGTCATCGCGTTTGCTGACAAACACGTCGGGAACCACATATTCTGTGTCGCCACTGTTGATTTGCTCTCCAGGCCGTGGGTTTAGGGTTTGAATCAACTTGATGACGTCGCGCAGTTCAGTCTCCTTGAGTTTGGTGCGACGCATCAGCTGTTTGTAGTCACGGCTTCCCAACAGTGGGAGGTAGTCTTTAGCCACCAGTTTGGCAGCTTCGAGCAAAGGCGTGTCTTCAGGGAGTTGGCGCAGCTGGATGGTCAGGCACTCGCTCAGGTTCCGGCTGGCCACACCCTGCGGGTCGAACTGTTGGATGCGGTGGAGTACGGCGACTACCTCGTCTTCCTCCAGATCTTCCAGATTGTCCCTGAGACCATCGAAAATATCCTCTGTGCTCAAAGAGAGCATGCCGCTGGGTTCGATCGCATCCAGAATGGCCATCGCAATGATTCGGTCCCGGTCAGACATGGGGGTGAGATTCAATTGCCAAAGCAGGTGGTCGTTTAGCGACTCTGTCGTGCCGCGACGCGATTCAAAATCGCTATCTTCGCCATCGAGGCCGGAAAGGCTGGTACCCGAGGGCGCCGATTGGTAGACCTCATCCCAGCTGGTGTCGACCGGAAGGTCGTCAGGGATGGCGTCATTCCATTCACTGTCGGCTGTTGCCCCTTCGCTTGCTTCGCCGCTGTCGTCGGCGGTTGTCTCCTTGGTTTGCGCATCCCCGGCTTGGGCGCTGGGTTCGGGGTTTTCGTCCGCGCCCGAAGCTTCGTTGAACTCAGTTTCGCCATTGGCGCCATTGGCTTCGGAGTCAGTCTCGGACGAGCCGCTATCCTCGGCGACCTCCAGCATGGGATTGGAGTCCAGTGCTTCCTGAATTTCCTGTTGCAGGTCAAGTGTGGATAGCTGAAGGAGGCGAATGGCCTGTTGCAGCTGGGGTGTCATGGTTAGCTGCTGGCCGAGTTTGAGCTGGAGTGATTGTTTCATCTTAGGTACAACAATTTTCCCTGTACGGAGGTCACTCTACAAGGGACGTTGTGGACGCCCCGCATAAAATTCAGTCAGGGAGTCTGTCCGGGTCTGATGTTGCACCCTTGTAAGATTGACCTCCCAGGGAACTAGTTTAGTCAGCCTGAAGGAGACAGGCAATATTGACAAGCAAGCATTATGCCTGTCCAGGTCTGTTGATGGTGTTTTTTATGCAGCTTTGTAGGCTAAAAATTAAACAGGTGTGACCGATGTGCGAGTCTTAAAGGCTGAATTGTTGGCCGAGGTAGACCTCCCGGACCTGGCGATTGTTGAGAACTGCCTCGGCACTGCCTTCGGCGATAATGTGGCCTTCGCTGACAATGTAGGCTTTTTCACAGATGTCCAGTGTTTCGCGCACGTTGTGATCGGTGATCAGCACGCCGATTCCCCTTTCCTTCAAATGCTGGATGATGTGCTTGATATCGTTGACGGATATGGGGTCCACTCCGGCAAAGGGCTCGTCGAGAAGGATAAATTTGGGGTCGGTGGCCAGGGCGCGAGCAATTTCTACACGCCGCCGCTCGCCGCCGGACAGTGCCATGCCACGGCTGTTGCGGATATGGGTTATGTGAAATTCGTGCAGTAGCACTTCCAGTTTTTCCAAGCGCTGCTTGCGGTTCAGGTCTTTGCGGGTTTCAAGAATGGCGAGAATATTATCCGCCACCGACAATTTTCGAAATACCGAGGCCTCTTGGGGCAGGTAGCCGATACCCGCACGAGCGCGACCGTGCATGGGCAGGCGGGTGAGGTCCTGTTCATCGATTAACACCCGGCCCCGATCTGCAGCAATCAGGCCGGCGATCATATAAAAGCACGTGGTTTTCCCCGCGCCGTTGGGACCCAGAAGCCCGACAATTTGTCCGCTGCTGACCTCTACCGAGACATCAATGACGACGCGCCGGCTCTTGTAGCTCTTGGCCAGGTGTAGGGCTTTCATTATGGACATAGTGGTTTTTTATGGTTGTTCAATGGGCTGTTATTAGTGGTATCAGGTGAGAGGGCAAACGCTTGTCGCCCCGGTTTACTGGGGTTTCACTCTGAGGGTATTCGGTTTTCCGGGTTTGCTGCTTTCGTCGGTTTCGCTTTCCGGGGTAATCACCATTTGGATGCGTTGATCACTGCCCGCTGCCCGCATCAGCGATTGAGCGATATCATAGTCGATGCGTTCTCCGCTCATCGTGGTGCCTTCCTGTGCAATGAAAGCATTGCTCAGCAGCAGCAAATGCTCGGCATCAATTTCATACCTGATGGTGCCACCTTCCGCTATCACAGGCTTTTTGTTGGGTGACGGTTGTTGCTGGTAGCGGGCAGGGTTGCCGGTGGCAATAATGCGATTGATCTTGTTGTCAGTGCTGTGAATGGTGACCTTGTCGGCATGAATCTGCATTGAGCCCTGCTCCATCTTGACGCGACCCTGATAAATCGTGATGCCCTTTTTATCGTCACGTTCGGCGCGGTCTGATTCGATATAGATAGGCTGGTCGCGATCGCTGGTCAGGGCCATGCTGGAAACGCTGCTCATTACCGATGCGAGTCCCAGCAAAATGACCAAAAAGGCGGGGTTAAATGGCTTCATGTACGCCTCTGACGTTCGATAACAATTGAATACGCTGCTGTTTTAAAAAAGCTTTCATGCCAACGGCTTGAGCCTTTCCATTGGCGGAGCTAATCATAACAGGTTTGTCGGTTTCGGCGTATTGTGCTTTAGGTTTTATAACCAATTGCGAGGTAGTAAGCTCAGAGGTGTTTCCTCTCTGGTCGGTACGCCAGATTCTGACGTTGCCCCAGAGCTTGATCATCGTACCTTCGTCGTTGGTACGACCGTGTTTCGCGCTGACCTGCCAGGGCGGATTATCAGCATCGAACATGGTTATATTGGGAGCATCAATCAGAGTGTAGTCCTTGATTGTTTTTCGGTGGGGGTTGAGTTGGTAATAGGAAACCCTTTCGGCGCGGACGCTGTAGTCGAGCTTGCCGTCAGCATTGAATTGAATGGTTTCGACGTCTGTCAGGTAGCTTTGCGGGTAGGCGGCGGGCGTTTCCCGGGCACCTACCAGGCGGCGCAAGCCTTCGGGCGGAGAATCCCAAAGTACCACAAAGAGAATGGTCAGGATGATGATCGCCAGCAGTGACAGAAGATTTCGAGGCATGGGACTTTCGCGATCAAATAACGCCTGCACGCAGAATGTCGTGCATATGAATTAAGCCGACAGGGTGGTGCTGGTCGTCTTCCACCACCAGGGCGGTAATTTTGTTGTCTTCCATCAAGCGCAGGGCCTCGGCCGCCAACATCGACTGGTGGACGGTTTTGGGGTTGCGGCTCATGACATCCTCTATCAGGGCACTTCCGATATCAATCTCTTGATCGACGCAGCGACGCAGGTCGCCATCAGTGAAGACACCGATCAACTGGTCCTGTTCACTGACGATTGTGGTCATGCCAAAGCCCTTCTCTGTCATCTCCACCAGCGCCTGTGACAGTGTGGTGTCTTTGCTGACCCGGGGCAAGTCTGTGCCGGCATGCATGATGTCCTCAACTTTTAATAGCAGTTTGCGGCCGAGGGCACCACCGGGGTGCGAAAATGCAAAATCGTTGGCGGTAAAGCCCCGGGCTTCCAGCAGAGCGACCGCCAGCGCGTCCCCCATCACCAGCGTGACAGTGGTGCTGGAGGTTGGCGCCAGGTCCAGAGGGCAGGCCTCGCATTCGATACTGATATCCAGATGGACATCCGCGCTCTGGGCCAGGGGAGAGCCGGGATTGCCGGTCATGCTGATCAAGGGTATACCCATGCGCTTAAGCAGGGGCAATAGCGTGATTACCTCTGCCGAAGAGCCGGAGTTGGAAATCGCGATTACCAGGTCGTTCCGGGTGATCATGCCCAGGTCGCCATGACTGGCTTCACCTGGATGGACAAAAAAGGCCGGTGTTCCGGTGCTGGCCAGGGTGGCAGCTATCTTTTTGCCGATATGTCCGGATTTCCCCATGCCGGTTACTATGGTGCGGCCGTTACAGCTGAGAATCAATTTGCAGGCCTTGACGAAGTCGTCGTCGATGCGCGCCGTGAGGGCATCGATAGCCTCTAGTTCCATCCGTACCGTGCGTTGGCCGGCGGCAATAAATTCATCGCTGTGAAAAGTTTTGCGGTTCATGGTGTTCACTTGTCCGGTGGCAATATCTGTGGGAGCCTGTCTCGGCTGCCTCCCTTGGGGGCGTTAGTTCCTCTGGCACGGCTGCGGGTTCGGGCCGGTTGTGATTCCGGGTGTCTTGGCGGCCGCTAATCCGGGGAAAACAGCAGGACATAATAACCTACATAGCCCAATAATAAGATGCTTCCGATGCGACGACCCAGGCGCCCGTGGCTGCCCCGTGCCTCGACCTCAGGTGTATCCAGGTTGCGCAGGTAGTAATCCAGCGTAATCGCCAGACACAAGAAGGCGGTAATTGCCGCCATGACCAGATAATCGCGATTAAAGACCTCCGCTTCCATGTGCGGCTGTTGAATCAGGCCGGGCACAGCCATTACCGCCAGCAAGTTGAATATATTGGAGCCGATAATATTGCCCAAAGCGATATCGTGATGCCCCTTGAGGGCGCTCATTACGGAGGCGGCCAATTCGGGCAGGCTGGTGCCCACGGCGATGACGGTTAGACCAATGATCAGGGGGCTCACGCCGAAAGCGGTAGCTATCTCCTTGGCACCCCATACCAGAATTTCCGAACTCAGTATCAGGGCGGCCAGACCCAGCGCGAACCAGAGGCAGGCCACCAGGCCTCCCATATCGGGGATGTCCGTGTCTTCCTCTTCTGGAGACGGGTGACGGTTTTTACTGGCAATCATTATGACCATCACAGGAATCAGGCTGGCGATCAGCAGTATACCTTCCCAGCGACTGAGGGTGGCGTCGTAAAGCAGCCAACCCGCCAATGCCGTTACCAACAGCAGGAAAGGTATTTCCTGGCGCAGCAAGTGGCCTTGGATCGGCAGGGGGGCAACCAGGGCTGTCACACCCAGAACGAGGCCGATATTGGCAAGGTTCGATCCCAGCGCGTTACCCACGGCCAGGTCGCCTACTTCTTTCAGAGAGGCACTGATAGAGACTACAATCTCGGGCGCCGAAGTGCCGAAAGAAACCACGGTCAAACCGATGACCAGTTTGGAGACGCCAAAATTGGAGGCAAGTGCAGCGCTACCAGCGACAAATCGGTCGGCGCTCCAGATCAGCCCGATAAAGCCTCCGGCAATGGCGCACCAGGCCAGCCAAGTTTCTGACATATTTATATAACTCTTTGGTTTATATGGTCTTTTGGAGATTTTGTGGAGTTAAAACGGCTTCGAATGGTATATTGGTCGGCGAGGAAAGTCAGCAGTTGTAAACTATTTTAATTGGACTGACTCTAATCTTGCAGATTTTGGACAAATAAAATGCCGAACATGGACTTCAAGGGGTCACACTAACACGGCATCTTAACAGGGAGATTTCAGTCTCATGGTAGCCACCAGACCCGTCGGCCGGCCGACGTTAATTTTTACCCAGTCACTGGGTTGTGCCTTATTGTTTTTTTTATCGGCTGTCGCCAGTGTTATGGCGGAGCCTGCAGAGTCCAGTGAACAGCAGCCTGTACCAACGGCCCACGAAATTGTGCAGCACGTGCAGGACCAGCTGATGCAGACCATCGCCGACAGTCGCGAACTGATCAATAACGAACCTGATCGGTACTACGCCGCAGTCGAGGAGGTGCTGGATCCTGTAGTGGATTTTCGATTTATCGCAAGGGTGGTAATGGGCGCTCATGCAAAGCAGGCCTCACCTGAGCAGCGTGCCAAGTTTTTGAAGGTGTTTAAGGGTGGACTGGTTTCCACCTATGCACGGGGAATGGCCAGTTTTGCTGACTACGAAATTGTTGTGCTGCCCCCGAATGGTGATATCAGCGGCCAACGGAAAGTTAATGTGGCGCAGGAAGTTCGAGGCGGTGAAGGCGTGAATCGGGTCTCCTACACAATGGCCCGCAACCGGGCCGGAGAGTGGAAATTGATCAATGTGGTGCTCAATGGAATCAACCTCGGCAAGACTTTTCGCAGTCAGTTTGCCCAGGCGATGAAAAAGAGCGAAGGGAATCTGGATAAGGTGATTGCCGATTGGTCCTCCGAGACCTGATCCAGAGGTGGAATAAGCGCGATCCAGGACACATTTCAGGGGCAAAGGAGTGCCTTTTCGCCGGTTTTTTATTACACTACGGCGCTTTTTAGCGCAGGGCCATTTTCCCAAGTAGCCACCCGTTTGCCCACCGGGGTGGCAGGTGTGAGCTGTCCCAGGCAATGGAGCCAACTGCGCTACCCGATCGAAAAAGCCGCGAGGACACCTATGCAACCCGATGAAATCAAGCGTTTGCTGGAAAGCCAAATCACCGATAGTGACGTCGAAGTCAGTATCGATGGCAGTCATGTTAATCTGGTGGTTGTCAGTCCGGCCTTTGAGGGGCTGAACGCCGTAAAAAAACAGCAGTTAGTCTACGGGGTATTAGCCGATCCTATCGCCAGCGGCGTCATCCACGCGGTTAACATGAAAACCTACACCCCGGCAGAATGGCAGGCTCAACAGGGCTAGGCCGACAATCTCGATAGACAGTATCGAGGTTGGGTCTGGCAATCTCAGCCTGCCGGGATATCCGGCCAATAGATAATGGCTTCCTTGGCGAAATGTGCCACGGGGGCAGATTTTGGGCACTTTATGGATAAATTAATTCTGACGGCTTCTGGCCCGATTGACGGCGAAATACGTATTTCAGGTTCCAAAAACTCGGCTCTGCCTATTCTTGCGGCAACGTTGTTGGCTGATGGGCCTATGCATATCTGCAATATGCCACACCTGAACGACATCACTACCATGCTGGCACTTTTGCGCTGCATGGGGGTGGATATCACCATCGATGAAAAGATGTGCGTGGAAATAGACCCCAATAGCATCAAGGAATTTACGGCTCCATACGAGCTCGTAAAGACCATGCGGGCTTCCATTCTGGTTCTGGGACCCATATTGGCCCGTCACGGGATGGCCAATGTCTCTTTCCCTGGGGGGTGTGCAATCGGTAGTCGGCCGGTGGATATCCACTTGCGAGGTTTTGAAGCCATGGGTGCCCAGATCGAGGTTGATGGGGGTTATATCCGTGCGAAGGTGGATAAGCGTCTCAAAGGTGCCCATATCTTTATGGATACGGTGACGGTCGGTGGTACTGAAAACCTGTTAATGGCGGCTGTGTTGGCCGAAGGCAAAACCGTGCTGGAGAACGCTGCCCGTGAACCGGAGGTGGTGGATCTTGCCAATTGCCTGGTGGCAATGGGGGCCGACGTTGAAGGTATCGGTTCTGATACCCTGACCATTCATGGCGTCGAGCGCTTGCGCGGTTGCACCTACTCGGTGATGCCGGACCGGATCGAAACGGGCACCTACCTGGTGGCCGCCGCCGCCACCCGTGGGCGGGTCAAAGTGAAGGATACCTGCGAGGGGATTCTTGAGTCTGTGCTGTTAAAGCTGGACGAGGCTGGTGCCCAATTGAACATGGGGACGGACTGGATCGAACTGGATATGAAGGGGAATCGTCCCAAGTCAGTAAACCTGCGCACTGCTCCCTACCCGGCTTTTCCCACCGATATGCAGGCCCAGTTTACCGCTATGAATGCCGTGGCGGAGGGCACGGGAGCGGTGACCGAAACTATTTTTGAAAATCGGCTGATCCAGGTAAACGAGCTCAATCGCATGGGGGCGAAAATTTCCCTAGAGGGTAATACCGCCATTATCAATGGCGTGGAACGTCTTCGGGGAGCACCGGTGATGGCAACTGACCTGCGTGCATCTGCCAGCTTGGTGATTGCCGGCATGGTTGCCGAAGGTGAGACCATTGTCGACCGCATTTACCATATCGATCGCGGATACGAGTGTATCGAGGAAAAATTACAGCAGTTGGGCGCCAATATTCGCCGCGTACCGGGATAGCCCTCTGTGTCGCTATTAATGTCAGGAAGCTAGCATGTCGCAGTTAACCATTGCTCTGACCAAGGGGCGTATTCTCAAAGAGACCTTGCCGTTGTTGAAGGCGGCCGGTATCGAGCCGGCTGAGGATATCAGCAAGAGCCGAAAGTTGACTTTTGAGACCAATATGCCGGATGTGCGCCTGCTGGTGCTGCGTGGCTCTGATGTGCCTACTTATGTCCAGTTCGGAGCCGCCGACCTGGGCGTGTCTGGCAAAGATACTTTAATGGAAAGCGGTGCGGAGGGGCTCTACGAACCCCTGGATTTGAATATTGCCCATTGCAAATTGATGACGGCTGCCATAAAGGGCGTGTCACCCAAGCCGGGGCGTATCAAGGTGGCCACAAAGTACGTCAATATCGCCAAGCAATACTACGCCTCCCAGGGACGTCAGGCGGATATCATCAAACTTTACGGCGCGATGGAATTGGCACCGATCATGAATCTGGCCGACGAGATCGTGGACATCGTGGATACCGGTAATACCCTGCGCGCCAACGGTTTGGAGCCGCGGGAATTCATCGCCGATATCAGCTCGCGTTTAATCGTGAATAAGGCTTCGATGAAAATGAAGCACAAGCGTATCCAGACCGTGATCGACGCAGTGGAGAAGGCGGTACAGGCTGGACAAGAGGTGGCATAAGATGTCGAAAGCTGCAACTAATAGGGTGGGTATTCGCCGCCTTGATGCCGGCGCTGATAAATTTGGCGAGCAGTTGGATCAGCTACTGGCTTGGGAGTCGGTCTCCGATGAAGCAGTGGTGAATACCGTTGCAGAGATACTGGGCGGGGTAAAGGCGCGCAAAGATGCTGCTGTGCTGGAGTATACCAGCCGTTTCGACAATCTCGATGTCGCTTCCGTGCGAGAGCTGGAAGTGCCCGCCGAGCGTTTGCAGAAAGCTTTGAGCCTCATCTCAGTCGAGCAACGCCAGGCGCTGGAGGTGGCGGCCGAGCGGGTGCGGCGTTATCACGAACATCAAAAGCAGGCGTCCTGGCAGTACACTGAAGCCGATGGCACGGTGCTGGGACAGCAGATTACCGCTATGGATCGCGCGGGTCTCTATGTTCCGGGGGGCAAGGCCTCCTATCCCTCCTCAGTGTTGATGAATGCAATTCCTGCCAAGGTGGCAGGGGTTGGGGAAGTGGTCATGGTGGTGCCGACGCCGGGCGGTGAAGTCAATGAGATGGTTTTCGCCGCAGCGGCAATTGCCGGCGTTGACCGGGTGTTCACCATTGGTGGTGCCCAGGCAATCGCTGCCCTCGCCTATGGCACGGAAACAGTGCCCAAAGTGGATAAAATCGTTGGGCCGGGCAATATCTTTGTGGCGACCGCCAAACGTAGTGTCTTTGGCGAAGTGGCCATTGACATGATTGCCGGACCTTCGGAAATTCTGGTGGTTTGCGACGGTCGGACCGATCCTGACTGGATCGCCATGGATCTGTTCAGTCAGGCGGAGCACGATCAGCAGGCACAGTCGATTTTGATCTCTCCCGACGCGGATTTTTTGCAACGCGTCGAGGAATCCGTCGAACGTTTGCTTCCGACCCTGGAGCGAGAAGCGGTAGCGCGGGTTTCCCTGATAGAGCGGGGTGCGCTGATACAGGTTCGCGACCTTGAGCAAGCCGTGGAGGTTGTCAATCGAATCGCTCCCGAGCACCTTGAGCTGTCCGTTGAGGATCCCCAGGCATGGTTGCCGAAGGTACGCCATGCGGGTGCTATTTTTATGGGGCGTTATACGGCCGAGGCACTGGGCGACTACTGTGCTGGCCCCAATCATGTGTTGCCCACTTCCGGCACTGCGCGTTTCTCCTCTCCTTTGGGCGTCTATGATTTCCAAAAGCGCAGTTCAGTCATTATGTGTTCTGCGGAGGGCGCTTCGACGCTGGGGAGAACGGCGTCTGTATTGGCGCGGGGTGAGTCGCTGGAAGCTCACGCCCGGTCTGCAGAATATCGGATTAAATGAGCAATAAGCGACAAAAAAAGGCAACCAATCGCTACCGGACATGGCACGGCACAGGCGTTTATCGATTCAGTGTGCTTAGCTGGCTTGACGCATCGGCATCACGCCCAGTACTGCTGTAATTACCTGGGCTTTTCCATCTCTCAATACTTCGATTGACACCGACTCCCCGGGACGGGTCTGGGCAATTTGCGTCATACCTCGGCGGCCATCACCAATGGGTTCGTTGTTGATGCGGATAATGATGTCGCCCGGCTTTAAACCTGCCTTATGGGCAGGTCCATTGTTGTAAATGGCGGTAATCACTACGCCGTTAGTGGAACTCAAATTGAAGGTGCGCGCCATTTGTGGTGACAGTTGACGGGCCTCGATGCCGAGCCAGCCACGCACTACCTGTCCGTATTCGACGATGTCATTGAGTATGCCGATAGCTGTATCCGCAGGAATAGCAAAGCTGATGCCTACCGATGTGCCGGACGCCCTCTGGTCGAGAATGGCGGTGTTGATTCCCACCAGATTGCCATAGGCATCCACCAGGGCGCCTCCGGAATTGCCGGGGTTAATAGCGGCATCGGTTTGGATGTAGTTCTCATAGGTGTTGAGCCCCAGTCCATAACGGCCGGTGGCACTGACAATTCCCTGTGTGACTGTCTGGCCGACACCGAAGGGGTTGCCGATGGCGAGCACTACGTCACCGATCTGGACATTATCGGCCAGGCCGACATTAATGGCGGTCAGATTATCGAGTGATATCTTCAGTACAGCCAGGTCTGTCGCTGGATCACTGCCCACCAAGGTGGCGCGAGCCTCGCGACCATCCGTCAGGAGTACCACTATTTCATCGGCGCCTTCGATGACATGGTTGTTGGTGAGAATGTGCCCGTCACTTTTGACAATGACGCCGGATCCAAGAGCCTGTTGCATACGTTCCTGCTGGGGCAGATCCGAGTTGTTAAAAAAGTGGCGGAACAGGGGGTCGTCGAACAGGGGGTGGCGCTGACGTTTGAGCTTGGTGCGGGTATAGATATTGACCACTGCTGGCGTGGCCCGCTGTACAGCTGCTGCGTAGGAGACGGGTCCTTCCCAACTGTCGTTGTTGGGGCTCAGGTCGGTCAGGCTAAAGTGGTTGCCACCGTCATTCCTGGATTGTTGCAGCAGCTGTGGATACAGCAGTATTGCCAATGCTGCCAGAAGAAATCCCGTTGCGGCCGGCCAGCCAACATAATTCAGTAGCCGCTTGATGGCCAATGCAATGCTCCCAATGCCTTACTTAGTGGATGTTTAGAGTCGGTAGATGTGAAGGCTCTTCCGCCCCTGTCGGAAAATTATACGGTCTATTGGGGGGTCCGACTATTGCTGATTGCCCCGGGAGGGGCGCACTGGCCTTCAGACGGTTTTTTGCGGGGATTCCGCCCCGCAGCGATAGCCTCGTCAGCTAAGCGCATTATCCCTGTTGACTGTGATCGCCTCCAGATCGCCCCGCTCTTCATCAAGACCGTACTCTTCGCTCAGAGTGCCTGCTTGGCCAGGTGATTTGGGAGCCCAATCCCTGGGGACTTCGATATTGTCCTCGGTGATAGCTATATCGCTATCTTGCAGCAGCTTACCATCTGCAGCCTCAATGATTTTGCGACTGATATCGGGGTTTGTGAGCTTGAGGGCACTGTTGGCGAGGTATTCGTGAACTTCTTTATAGCTTTGGGTCAGGTTGTTCACCAGTTGAGAGGTTTGAGCGAAATGCTCTGTGACTTCGGTTTGGTATTCGCTGAGTTTTTCCTCAGCCTGTTGCAAGCGCTGCTCCATCTCTCTGTTTTGCTGCTTTTCGGGTTGAAGCGAACGTGACAGCAGGGCGCCAAGCACGCAGCCGCCCAGGGCACAAACAAGAGCAGTTAAAATCAGGGTGCTCAATGAAAACACAGGTAACTCCTTGGGTTTACTAGATTCCAGCCAACGTTATCGGTTGTCGCCGCACAGGATAAAATACCCACCTTGCCAGTTCGGGACTGGGCGCCCGCCTCAGTTTGGAGGAGGCGTCTTGCGAAGGAAGATTGGCGCGCAAAATCATATGCTTATTCTTTATTATAAGCCTTTTTATGATAAACCGATGGTAAATCTGTATGTTATTCCAATTAAAAGACCAATTTTAGCAGCTCGTTATGACGATATTTGTAGATAAAGAAGTCAAGATTGAAATTCCGGGTCCTTGTGGGCCTATTGAGGCTCTCGCCTTGTCACCCCTGCGTGATGGTCCACTATACGGAAAGTCATTCCTGGCGGTAGTCTGTCATCCCCATCCGCTGCACGGCGGAACCATGAACAATAAGGTTGTAACCACCCTGATGCGCTGTTATCGAGATCTGGGGATCCCGGCGCTGGCTTTCAATTTTCGCGGTGTCGGCAGTAGTGCGGGCAGTTTCGATCACGCCGTGGGCGAGGTGGACGATTTGATGGCAGTGGTCGACTGGGTGGGTCGACAATTGCCCGATCCCGGTCGGCGTCTCTTGCTGGCAGGCTTTTCCTTTGGGTCTTCGGTCGCTGCTCAAGCCAGTCACCGGGTCAATGATCTGGCGCACCTGACCTTGGTGGCGCCGCCGGTTGAGCGCTACCCCTATGATGACCGCGGCAGTTTTCCCGCGCCGGTCTGTGTTATTCAGGGTGAGGAAGATGAGCTGGTAGATGTTGACGGCGTTTATCGCTGGGTAGAATTGCTGCGTACACCGGTTGATCTTCTGCGATTACCGGAAGCCAGTCATTTCTTTCACGGCAAGCTGCAGCTATTCAAACAACGACTATCCGAAGTGCTATTGGCCCGGCTGGGCTAATGCATTTGTTGACGGCGCAGAGTTTGAATTTGCCTATCGTTGCCTCTGCCGCTAAAGTGTGCGCCGTTTGAGACTTGGCCGCCTAGCTTGCTGATAAATACGCTATGAATTTAACGCCCCTGGAACGATACGAGCGCGATCTGAAGCGTGAGGATTTTAAGCACGACCCGGCGCAGGAGATGGCAGTTGGCCACCTCCAGCAACTGTATGAGCAACTGGTAGCGGCCAAAGCAGCGGAAAAAAATCGTACGTGGTTATCCGCTCTGGCCGGAAAATGGGGAAATGGGGCAAAACAACCTGTTCGGGGGCTCTACTTTTGGGGCGGTGTTGGGCGCGGCAAGACCTACTTGATGGATAACTTCTATGAAAGTCTGCCGTTCAAGGAAAAAATGCGTGCACACTTCCATCGCTTTATGCGTCGCGTGCACGCGGAGTTGAAATCCCTCGATGGAGAGAAAAACCCCCTGGAAACGGTGGCCGAGCGCCTGAGCAAAGAGGCTCGGGTGATCTGTTTTGACGAATTTTTCGTCTCCGACATCACTGATGCAATGATCCTGGCGACCCTTTTAGGGGCGCTGTTCCGTCGGGGTGTGTCCCTGGTGGCAACCTCCAATATTGTTCCGGATGGACTCTATAAGGACGGTCTGCAGCGGGTGCGCTTTTTGCCCGCCATTGACCTGCTCAATACCCACACCCTGGTCGTCAATGTGGATGGTGGGGTGGATTATCGTCTGCGCGCACTGGAGCAGGCGGAGCTCTACCACCACCCGCTGGATGCCGCCGCCGACGCCAGCCTGCTGCGCAGCTTTGAAAGCCTGGTGCCGGATAAAGAAGAAATTCGCGCGAATGTGGATGTCGAAATCGAAGGGCGCAATATTCGTGCTCGCTACGAGGCAGAGGATGTGGCCTGGTTTGAGTTTGAGGCGCTTTGCGACGGCCCGCGTTCACAGAATGACTATATCGAGTTGGCGCGGGAGTACCATGCGGTATTGGTGGCCAACGTGCCCGAGCTGAATCGAGACTTAGACGACCAGGCGCGACGCTTTATCAATCTGGTGGATGAATTTTACGACCGTAATGTGAAGCTGGTGATCTCGGCGGAAAAACCACTTGAAGCCATCTACGCAGGTGGCAAGCTGAATTTCGAATTTGAGCGCACCACCAGTCGGCTGCTGGAAATGCAGAGTCATGAGTATCTGGCTCGACCCCACCGCCCCTAATTACCCCTGGGGGTGGGGCGGCACAAAGACCGGGGGAATCCGCTGCAGGCTATTGCTATCGCCAATAACTACAGGTAGAATCCGCGCTCCATTTTTGTGGGATATACCTCCAAAGGCAAATATAACATGAAGACTATTAGTGCCAAACCCGAATCAGTCAAACGCGACTGGTACGTCATTGATGCTTCTGGCAAGACACTGGGCCGAATGGCTGCTGAGATTGCCACTCGCCTTCGCGGGAAGCATAAACCTGAGTACACCCCCCATGTGGATACCGGTGACTACATTGTTGTGATCAACGCCGAGCAAGTGCGCGTGACCGGCAACAAGGCTAAGGACAAAATCTACCACAGCCACACTGGTTACCCCGGCGGGTTGAAATCCATTAGCTTCGAGAAGCTGATCGAGAAGGCTCCCGAGCGCACTATCCAGAGTGCGGTCAAAGGCATGCTGCCTAGGGGACCTCTGGGTCGCGCTATGTTCAAAAAGCTGAAAGTGTATGCTGGTGCCGAGCACCCGCACACTGCTCAGCAGCCTCAAGAACTGAATATCTAACCGGGAGCTAATGATGGCTGATACTCAATATTACGGTACCGGACGCCGTAAAACCTCAACTGCTCGCGTATTTATCGCTCAAGGCAGTGGCAATATCACCGTGAACGACCGTCCCCTCGACGAGTACTTTGGTCGTGAGGTGGCTCGTATGATTGTGCGCCAGCCTCTGGAGCTGGTGGAAATGACAGACAAATTTGACGTTAAGGTCACTGTAAAAGGTGGCGGCAGCTTTGGCCAGGCGGGGGCGATTCGCCACGGTCTGACTCGTGCACTGATGCAATACGACGAATCCCTGCGCGGCGACCTGCGTGGCGCCGGTTACGTGACTCGCGATGCTCGTGAGGTGGAGCGTAAGAAAGTGGGGCTTCGCAAAGCGCGTAAGAAGCCACAGTTCTCCAAGCGTTAATTGTCATTGTTCTCCTGCATTTGCGGTTGCCATCTGGCGATCCGGCATGAGGAGATCAAAAGATATTGTATTGTTTAAAAAATGCCCAGAATGGTTTCCTTCTGGGCTTTTTTTTGCACCGGTGAAATGCCAAAAGCCCTGAATCTAGGATGGTTATCCTTGTAAGCCGGGCCTAATTTCATTAAGATTGTGCGATTTTTTTGGGTTGGCCAAACGCCGTAAACCTTTTATTTTCAGTGGGTTAGTGGCAGATAGGGCATCTGAGTCGCGATGCCGGGTGCCCGATAGCGTGAGTTAGCGTAAAAAGTTACCGGTGGGTCGCTTGGGGGAATCTGTGGCCTGCCAAATTTAGCCACTGGCTATTTGTGTAGCCGTCGATGGGAGATAGACGTCATGAGCAATGGCGGAGTGAACGAAGGCCGTCGCCGCTTTCTGACCGCAGCCACCTCCGTGGTGGGGGCTGCAGGTGCAGTGGGTGTCGCCGTGCCATTTGTGGGGTCCTGGAACCCGAGTGCCAAGGCGAAGGCCGCAGGGGCGCCGGTTAAAGCCAATTTAAGCAAGCTGGAACCTGGCCAGATGATTACCGTTGAGTGGCGGGGCAAGCCAGTTTATGTGGTGCGCCGTACGGAGGAGAACCTCTCTGGCTTGGGCAAGATGGATGATCTGGTCCGCGACCCGAATTCTGAAGAGCCGCAACAGCCGGAGTATGCCAAGAATCATATGCGTTCAATCAAGGACGAATATTTGGTGCTCCTGGGGCTGTGCACCCACCTGGGTTGCGCGCCCATGTACCGACCTGAGGTCGGTGCCGCCGACCTCGGCGGGGATGAATGGCAAGGCGGTTTTTTCTGTCCCTGCCACGGGTCCAAATTCGACTTGGCCGGGCGCGTACTTAAAGGCGTGCCTGCACCGGTTAACTTGGAAGTACCCCCGCACTCCTACGAGTCGGATACATTGCTGGTTGTCGGTGTGGATCAGGAGGCATAACAATGACTAGATGGCTAACGGGCCTGTGGAACTGGGTTGATGAGCGCATGCCGGTGCAGCGCGCTTGGGATACCCACATGGGCAAATACTACGCACCGAAAAACTTTAATTTCTGGTACTTTTTTGGAGTTCTTTCCCTGTTGGTATTGGTAAACCAGCTGTTGACGGGCATTTGGTTGACCATGAGTTACACGCCCAGTTCCGAAGAGGCATTCGCCTCTGTCGAATACATCATGCGTGATGTGGACTACGGCTGGATTATTCGCTATATGCACTCCACTGGAGCCTCTGCCTTCTTCGTGGTGGTCTACCTGCATATGTTCCGCGGATTGCTTTACGGATCCTACAAAGCCCCGCGCGAGCTGGTGTGGATATTTGGCATGACTATCTACCTGGCGCTGATGGCTGAAGCCTTTATGGGCTACGTACTGCCTTGGGGGCAAATGTCCTATTGGGGAGCTCAGGTGATTGTGTCGCTGTTTGGCGCCATCCCGGTGGTTGGAGACGACCTGGTGCAGTGGATTCGCGGTGACTACCTGATTTCAGGTATTACCCTTAACCGCTTCTTCTCCCTGCACGTGGTAGCCCTCCCGATCGTGATCCTGGCACTGGTGGTACTGCATATTCTGGCGCTGCACGAAGTGGGGTCCAACAATCCCGACGGCATTGAGATCAAGAAGAACAAGGACGAGAATGGAATACCTAAAGACGGTGTGCCCTTCCACCCCTTCTACACTGTGCACGATTTGGTGGGTATTGCCGTATTCCTGTTTGTGTTCTGTTTCATCATATTCTTCATGCCCGAGTTGGGAGGTTACTTCCTTGAGCATGCTAATTTTGAACAGGCCAACAACCTGAAGACGCCGCCGCATATCGCGCCGGTGTGGTACTTCACTCCTTTCTACGCGATCCTGCGGGCTGTGACCTTTGATATTGGCCCCTTAAACTCCAAGTTCCTGGGGCTGGTTGCAATGGGTGCGGCAATCGCGATCCTGTTTGTGCTGCCCTGGCTGGATAAGAGCCCGGTCAAGTCTATTCGGTACAAGGGAAACTTCAGTCGCATTGCCCTACTGGTATTCGCCGCTTCTTTCGTGATCCTGGGGTACCTGGGCGTGCAATCGCCAACCCCTGGCCGCACTGCGTTGGCACAGATATGCACTATTATCTACTTCGGTTTCTTTATCGCCATGCCATTCTGGACGGCCCGCGAGAAAACCCTGCCGGAGCCCGAGCGAGTTAAGGACAAGGGATTGCCTGCTGTTTTGGTCTGGGGCGGTCTTGTACTTTTTGCCGTGCTGACTGTGGTACCGATCAAGGCTGTGGGTTCGGAAGGCTCCTTCGCCTGTGGCAGCATCCCTTGTGATACCATGGAACCCGATCTGACTGATAAGGAATCCCTGCAGCGCGGTGCGAAGTGGTTTGGCAACTATTGTATGGGTTGTCATTCCGCTAAATACTCCCGTTATGAGCGCGTAGCCGATGACCTGGGTATTCCCCATGACCTGATGATGGATAACCTGGTGTTTGGCGATCAGCGCATCGGCCAGCTGATGTCGATCGCCATGCCGGCCGATAAATCCAAAGCCTGGTTTGGGGCTACGCCACCGGACCTGACCCTGGTGGCGCGCGCGCGCAATCCCGAGTGGTTGTATACCTACTTGCGTAACTTCTACGCTGACGAGAGTCGCCCCACCGGCGTCAACAACAAGGTGTTTGATAAGGTGGCTATGCCCCATGTGATGATGGAGTTGCAGGGCTTACCCGAGTGCGCTCCGGGCCCGGTGATTGACGGTCATGGTCATGTGAAGCGTGACCCCGTGACCGGGCAGGTGGTGTCGGAAGACCCTTGTGGCAGCCTACAAGTCGGCACAGTGACTGGCGCTATGAGCCAGGAAGAGTTTGATCAGGCGATCTACGACCTGGTGAATTTCCTGGAGTACATCGCTGAGCCCATGGCGGAAGAGCGCAAGACACTGGGTGTGTACGTATTGTTGTTTATAGCGGTGTTTTTTGTATTCGCCTACCTGCTGAATCGCGAGTACTGGAAAGGCATCCACTAAGAAGACGGCTGGATAAATTGCCGGGCGACCCGTGTCTGAGCGGCGTCGCCCGTTTGTGTTTTTAAATTTCTGATTTGAGGTGAAGATATGGGTGTTGTGGCTAAGCGCTCATCCATGACGTATTTTTCTGACGGACACGATCACTACAGTCATCGGGTGCGCATTGTTTTGGCGGAGAAGGGTGTGTCGGTAGACATCGTGGATGTTGACCCGAAGCATAAGCCCGATGAACTGGCAGATCTCAATCCGTATAACTCCCTGCCCACACTGGTGGACCGGGATTTGGTGTTGTATGAATCCAAGGTTATGATGGAGTATCTGGATGAGCGGTTTCCTCATCCGCCGCTGCTACCGGTCTATCCTGTGGCCCGTGCCCAGAGCCGCCTGTGGATGTATCGGGTTGAGCGTGACTGGGCGCCCATGGTCGACACCATCTTGCATAGCAAAAGCAAGGAGACTGTAGCCAAAGCCCGTAAGGAATTGAAAGAGAGCCTGTTGTCGGTGGCGCCGATTTTCTCCGAAATGCCCTACTTTATGAGTGATGAGTTCACCATCGTCGACTGCTGCCTGGCCCCTATATTGTGGCGGCTGGAAATTCTGGATATCAAACTGCCCAAAACCAAGCAGTCCAAGCCGTTGTTGGACTATATGGATCGTTTGTTTGCCCGCGAGGCTTTTCAGGAAAGCCTCACCGAGTACGAAAGGGAAATGCGCGTTTAAGTACCCTTTTGCTGCTCTGATGGTCGTTTGTTAACGTCCTTGCCGGCTTGGGAAGGGGTGAAGTTTTCACCCCTTTTTTATATTCTTGTCAGTCGTCTGATTGCAGTTTTAAGAGACGGAGTTTGCACTATCTATGGCCATGAGCTCGAGTCGCCCTTATATGGTTCGCGCCCTCTACGAGTGGATTGTCGATAACAATTGCACGCCTTACATTCTGGTGGATGCCCATGTGCCAGGGGTGGAAGTGCCGCAACAGCATGTGAATAAGGATGGCCAGATAGTCCTCAACGTATCGCCCACGGCGGTGATGGATTTGCTGATTCGCAATGAAGGCGTGTCCTTCAATGCCCGCTTTGGCGGTATTCCCACTGATATCTATGTGCCCTCTCGGGGTATCCTCGGTATCTACGCCCGGGAAAATGGCCAGGGTATGATCTTTGAACCAGAAGTGGACCCAGAGCCTCCGGAGCCCCCCGAACCCATTGATACCGGGGATGATAAGTCGGTATCAAAAGGTGGGGTAGAAGGCGGCAAGCGCCCCAGTTTGAGGGTCGTGAAATAGTTGTTAATCGCTCCTACCAGCCGCTGGAGATACGCTCTGGCGGCTATTCACCGGCGATGGGTGGCAGGTCCTTACTGCTGCAGCTCCCTGTCGGTAAATTCGTCCACAAACAGGATGCTCGACAGATAGCGCTCACCGGAATCCGGCAGAACCGTTACCACAGTTTTTCCTGCATTTTCGGACTTTTCCGCCAGCTTGAGGGCGGCGGCCAGCGCCGCGCCACTGGAGATACCCGCCAGAATCCCTTCCTCCTTCATCAGTCGGTGAGCCATTTCGATTGCCTCTTCATTGCTAACCTGTTCAGTGCCGTCGATCAGCTCCAATTCCAGATTAGCCGGTACGAACCCGGCGCCTATTCCTTGTATTTTGTGGGGGGAGGGGGCCAGTTCCTCGCCCGCCAGGGTTTGGCTAATTACCGGTGACGCGGTAGGTTCCACCGCCACTACCTGAATCGGTTTTCCCCGGGTGCGTTTAATATAACGGGCGACACCTGTAATGGTACCGCCAGTGCCGACGCCGGCGACAAAAATATCCACTTGGCCGTCAGTGTCATCCCAGATTTCCGGGCCTGTTGTCTGTTCGTGAATTGCAGGGTTTGCAGGGTTGTCAAACTGGGAAGGCATAAAGTGCGAGTCGGGATTTGTGTCGTAGATTTCCTGGGCCTTTTCCATAGCCCCTTTCATTCCCTTTTCACCCGGCGTAAGTTCCAGCTCCGCCCCCAGTGCCTTGATCAGTTTGCGACGCTCCAGACTCATCGTGTCGGGCATCGTCAGGACCAGCTTGTAGCCACGCGCTGCGCATACGAAGGCCAGGGCAATACCCGTGTTGCCGCTGGTGGGTTCAACTACGGTCATGCCCGGCTTGAGTTGGCCGCGTTTTTCCGCCTCCCAAATCATATTGGCGCCAATGCGGCATTTGACTGAGGTGGCCGGGTTTCGGGCTTCAATTTTGACGTAAACAGGCTTGTCGGTGATGCGATTCAGCTTCACCAGGGGAGTGCGTCCAATTGTTTGTGAGTTATCGGTGAATATTTGACCCATGACGATGGCTTCCTTGAAATATTTTCGTGGTGATTTCGGGATATGGCAGCCTGAAATTGAAGCGAAATCTCACCGCAGGTGCAAGTCCTTTGCGGTTTTTGCGGTATTGGAGCAGAAATTTCCGATGTGGCTCTCTATATATCACATGGAAATTATAAAAATGTTGTTCATTTCGAAATCTTATTGGTTTGTTTGGCGTGACTCTTTAATACTCCTACATGACTGTAGTAGTGAAAATAATGAAAAAGGAGGCTGTATGGCCATTTTGGAACATACCCTGGGTATTCTTCTTCACCCTGATTCCGAATGGAAAGCCATTCGTAACGAGCGCCACTCATTCGCTCAAGTATTTTTAAGTCATGTCCCTTTCCTGGCGCTGATTCCCAGTGTCGCTGCCTATTTTGGTGTTACCCAGGTAGGATGGACCGTCGGTGACGGTGAAGTCGTCAAATTAACGGCGGAAAGCGCCATATCGCTCTGCGTGATGACCTACATAGCCCTGATGATTGGCGTCTATGTGCTGGGGGAGTTTATCAATTGGATGTCGAAGACTTATGGCGTCAGTGACGATGCAGACAAGCGTCACTACGAAGGTACCGCACTGGCAGTTTATGTGACCACCCCAGTGTTTCTGGCCGGTATCGTCGGTATTTACCCGGAGTTGTGGCTTAACGCTGTCGTTACCTTGGTGGCAGCCTGTTACTCCGTATACCTCATTTATGAGGGTATTCCGATCCTTATGAATATTCCCAAAGAGCGGGCCTTTATGTATGCCAGTTCAGTGGTGACGATTTGCCTGGTACTCCTGGTGGTCGTACGCGTCGGTACTGTAATTATCTGGGGTATGGGGATAGGGCCAGTCTACGTCGATTAGCAACCATAATTATTTACTTGAAAGCGGGCAGCTCAGCTGCCCGTTTTTGTTTCCAGTCCGGAAATCAGGTTGGCGCAACATCACGGCAACACTGGGTAGGGCATATCACCTTGACGGAGTACTAGATCAGCGCCTGACCCGGCAGCAGAGGAGGCACCGGGCATTCCAGGCTGTCGGCTACCGCTCGAAACAGCTCTGCTTCCACGGGTTTAACCTCTCCGTCGTGCATCACGCACAACGCCATGGATTTCAACAATATCGGTTTTTGCAGGGGCTTCAGCTGATTCAGGGCCTGTAATGCCCGGTCCAGTTTGGGCAGTGACAGCAGCTCCCGGTCGAGCAGTTGCAGGTGCGGTAAGCCCAGGGCTTGAGTAGCCAGAGAAAACGCTTCAGCCGCCCGTGCGGGGCTGTCCTGGCCACTGTGGGCAAGCATGGAGAGCAACAATTGGCAGGCAGTAGCCTGTTGCTTGATGCGGTGACTGCCATAGCGTAAGCGCAAGGGCTTCTCCACATGATGGGTGACGATGCGATACAGCGACCACTCAAACAGCTCCACCTTGTCATCGGCGCGGATCAGTAGAGCCAGATTGCGTTTAAAAACCTGGTATTGAGGTTCGGACAGGGTCTTTAGAGCCGGCAGACAGAGCTCCAGCAGTGGAAGGTGCAGGGACTTTGCCAGGTGTTGCACAGCCTGAGACAGATTTTCCACCAGATTGAAAACAACCGGATGTGCCTTTTCCCGCAGCGCTTGCAATTGCTGCTCCCGTCGGTTCACGGGCTTGGCCAGTAGAAGGCTGTAAACCAGTGCCCGGGCGGAAAAGGGATCACGGGCGGCATCCCTGAGTGTTGTGTCGAGATTGGTCAGAAGCTGCTGTGCTTGATCGATATGGGCTTCGTCTGGTTGGCCAATAGTGTCCATTACAGACGGTTGCAGGGGGGCAGATGCTGCTGATGTGGCTGTCGCGAGGTTGCTGGCTGTTTCCGGTTGGGGAGTATCAGTCATCGGGGCCGATTGCTCCGGGGAGAAAAATCGTCCCGGCCAGGTTGGATCGATGCGAATGATGCGTTCCCGCAATGGCGGGTGGGTTGCCATTAGTCGGCTAAACATGTTTTTTACCCCTTCGCCAAAATACAGGTGGCTGTATTCGGCGGCGTTTGCGGAAACCAGCATCGAACCTTGTGGATAGCCGCCTATTTTTTTAAGGGCTCCGGCAATACCACCGGGATTTCGCGTAAACTGGACAGCCGATGCATCCGCGAGAAATTCCCGCTGTCGACTCACTGCTGCCTTGATCAGATTACCGAAAAATGTGCCGGCATAGCCGATCGCCATGAGTGCCAGACCCAGGACAAAGGTTCCTTGATTGTTGTTGCGACGGGAACTGAGCTGGCGCCGATGAGTGCTGCTGCGGGTAATCAGTTCACCGATTAAACCTATCACCAGAATGCCGTGAAGAATGCCTACCAAGCGCAGGTTTAGGCGCATATCACCGTGAAGGATGTGGCTGAATTCGTGGGCAATCACTCCCTGGAATTGATCCCGATTGAGCTGTGACAGGCAGCCGCGGGTAACGCCGATCACAGCATCATGAGGGCTGTGTCCAGCAGCGAAAGCATTAATTGCAGGGTCGTCGATCAGGTACAGGGGCGGTACAGGAGTGCCCGAGGCGATGGCCATCTCCTCCACCACATTCAATGCCTGTCGTTCCAGCGTGTCGCGACTGGCTGTATTGAGCAACCTGCCGCCCAGGGCTTCCGCGACTGCTTTGCCACCTTGGCTCAGTTGTAGCCATTTGAACAGGCTGCCGAGGGCGACCACGGCCACAACGGCTAATGAAACTGATCCCACTAGCTCGGGTGACAGCACCTGGACGGCGAGTTCGAATATGCTGATGCCGCTTTCGTGTGCCTGAACGTATTGGTCCGAGCGAAACTGGACGTAGTAGATGAAGCCGGCCAACACGGTGGTTGTAATCAGGATCAGGCTGGCGACCGCCAGCAGCAGTAGAACCACTAACCAGCCGCTGTTACGGCGGGCACGGTCCTGGTGCTCGAAAAAATTCATAATGTGCTCTTAAGAGGGCTGCAAGGCGGGCGGCTGTGCGAGCTATTCTAGAAGGAGACTTTGGGGGCGGCTTGAATAGTGGCGCTGTCCTCAAATTCCAACAGGGATGCATCGATCCCATGGCCGAAACTTTTGGCAAAGAAAACCGGCGGGAAACTCTGTTTGTAGGTATTGTAAGCGGTGACGGCATCGTTAAAGGCCTGGCGGGAGAAGGCCACCTTATTCTCGGTGCTGGTCAGCTCCTCCGATACCTGCATCATATTCTGGTTAGCCTTGAGGTCGGGATAGGCCTCCATAACCACGTTAAGACGACCCAGTGCGCCGCTAAGGGCACCTTCAGCTCCGGCCAGTTGCTCAATCGCCTGGGCGTTGCCCGGGTCTGCAGCGGCGGCCTTCAGTCCGGCGAGGGCGGCGTTGCGGGCACTGATAACAGCCTCCAGAGTCTCCCTCTCGTGTTTGAGGTAGCCCTTGGCGGTCTCCACCAAATTGGGGATCAGATCATAGCGACGCTTGAGCTGGACTTCGATCTGGGCGAATGCGTTTTGATAACGATTGCGCAGTGCCACCAATTGATTGAAGATGCTGATCACATAAAAGATAAGGCCGGCGATAATTATCAGCGTGACAATGGTTGAGATCTCCATGGCAGTCTCCCTCTCGCTTGATTTCCACCTGTCCCAGCAGGGCGGTTGTCACTGTATTAAGGTTCAGGGCGGATACTAGCACGGGTTTCCGCTACTGTGAGCCCGCCATGGACGACTTGTGGTTTAATTGTTTGATTCTGACTGAAGATTGTACGGCGGCTCGCCCGGTTTATCTCCCGAGTTTCCTCAGCTATACTCAGGCTTCCTTGAAAGGTGTGAAACCGGCACGAGGAGAAGGGCTGTGACATGGCAGAGACAGGCCATTCGATCAATGCACCTCCTTGCCGCCTCTGCCTGCAGCCTGTGAACGTTCACGGAGCCGGCTACCAGGCATCAATACTCATAATAATAATATTTAAACTGTGTATGTCCGCGTTGGGCAGACTTTGTCCTGTGCGGGTGATTTTCCCACCGGGCTACCGTATGAAGGAGCCTGAGCCTTGGAGTAGAGAGTATGAATGATGCAATTGTTGTGGTGGGCTTCGCCCGAACTGCGATGGGGGGCATGCAAGGAGCCCTGAGTTCCATGACCGCTCCCCAACTGGGAGCTTTCGCTATTCAAGGGGCGTTGACCGATGCCGCTGTTAACCCCGCTGACGTGGATGAAGTGTTAATGGGATGCGTCTTGCCCGCTGGCGTAGGCCAGGCACCTGCCCGGCAGGCTGCCCTGGGAGCCGGCATTGATAAATCAACTCCCTGTACCACGGTGAATAAAGTTTGTGGATCCGGCATGAAAACGGTGATGATGGCCTGTGACGCCTTGCGGGCCGGCAATGTCGATATCGTGGTGGCTGGCGGAATGGAGAGCATGAGTAATGCCCCTTATATGCTGCCAAAAGCACGCAGTGGCTACCGCATGGGGCATGGCGAAGTGCTTGACCATATGTTTTTTGATGGTTTGCAGGATGCCTACCAGGGTGGAATGATGGGCAATTTTGGCGAATTGTGTGCCGAGAAATACAACTTTAGCCGCGAAGAACAGGACACTTTTGCCATTGAATCCCTGGCGCGGGCCAACGCCGCTATTACCGAGGGTAAGTTCGAGCGTGAAATTGCCCCAGTGACTATCAAGACGCGCAAGGGCGACACTGTGGTTGATACCGATGAGCAGCCAGGCAATGCCCGCCCGGACAAAATTCCGCAGCTGAGGCCCGCTTTTAAAAAGGATGGCACCATCACTGCGGCCAATGCCAGCTCCATTTCTGATGGTGCTGCGGCTCTCGTGCTGATGCGCCAGTCCGAAGCGGAAAAGCGCGGACTTAAGGCCCAGGCGATTATTCGCGGTCAATCCCAGTACGCCCAGGAGCCGGAATGGTTTACCACTGCCCCGGTGGGTGCCATGCAAAAACTCCTGGAGAAGTGTGAGTGGCAAGTCGAGGATGTCGATTTGTTCGAAATTAACGAGGCTTTTGCAGTGGTCACCATGGCGGGTATGAAGGAGTTGGATATCCCCCACGACAAGGTCAATGTCCACGGCGGGGCCTGTGCACTGGGTCACCCGTTGGGGGCTTCCGGGGCGCGTATTATTGTCACTCTGTTGGGCGCTCTGCAGACCTATGGCAAGAAAACCGGACTTGCCAGTCTCTGTATCGGTGGCGGTGAAGCCACAGCGTTGGCGGTAGAGTTACTCTAACTTTTCCGTTGTTATATTTCCCGATAAAAAGAAACGGCCCCGGCTTTAAAAGCTGGGGCCGTTTCTTTTTTATGGCAGCTTATGATGGTGTTTAATCGATATACTCGAAGGCCTTAACCACTTTTTGTACACCGCCTGTCGTGCGGGCCACTTCCGCAGCCTGATCAGCTTCAATCCGGGACATCAGTCCCATCAAGTAGACGACGCCATATTCTGTGACCACTTTGATGCGTCCACTGTCGACATCCTTGTTGCCGAGCAACCGGGATTTCACCTTGGTAGTGAGCCAGGTATCGTTAGTGCGTGCCAGCAGCGAGGTTTTCCCTTGAATCTGCAGTTCGTTATGCACCTGACGCACGTTTTTGATGGCGGAGACAGTACTGCCAGCCAGCTGGCGCAAATCGCTGTTTGCCACTTGGCCTGTAATCAGGGCGACACCGTTAAAACTGGTGACATTGATATGGGATTGTTTGAGCGCCGGGCTGGCTTTATCGAGGTTGACCTGGGCAATAGTCTCGATTTGCTCGTCGTCGATAAAGGCACCTAAAGTACGCTTGCCGGGGTCCAGCTGTATGGAGTCCTCAGTGGTGGCGCCGATGAGAGTGCTGCAGCCTCCGAGGGCGAGCGTCGCCGACAAGAGTCCGTAGACCACCAGGCGAGAGAGAGAAAGATTCGAAGCAGGATGCGCAATACGCGAGCGGCTCATGACTAGTGTTGGCTCCCAAACAGTTGAATATCGATAAGGTCACAAAGGGTAAACAGGCTTAACAGGTGTACCTCATGAATGCGCGCACTAGCGTGGATCGGTACCCGCAGTTCAATATCATTGATATCGTTGAGCAGGGCCGAGAGATCGCCTCCGTCGCGACCCGTGAGGGCAATTACGCCCATCTCGCGGTCGTGAGCGGCTTGCACCGCCTGCACCAGGTTGCTGGAGTTGCCGCTGGTGCAGATTGCAACCAACAGGTCGCCTGGGTGGCCGAGGGCGCGAATTTGCTTGGCGTACACCTCATGAAAACTGTGGTTATTGGCGATTGAGGTCTGTACGGTCACATCCGATCCCAGGCTAATGGCTGGCAGGCTCGGACGTTCGTACTCAAAGCGATTGATCAGATTGGCGGCCAGGATTTGGGCCGTCGCCGCTGAGGTGCCGTTGCCACACACCAACAGCTTGTTCTCGTTTAACAGCGTGTGTACCACCATCTGGCTGGCTTCGCAAATCAGCGGGGCCAAGGCTTCGCCGGCTTGCATCTTGGCTTCGATGCTTTCATGAAATAGGGTAATCACCCTCTGCTCGAGCTCTTCCATTGGTATGTCAATCATGTGCAGCGTTCGTCTTCAGTTCGGTTCGCTCTAGAAAGCAGCAAAGGCATTTTGCAGCCATTGTATGTCATCCGGGTGATGAAGGGATGACAACGCGACTATATCAAAACGACAACACTTTTGGTCACCCAGTCGGTATCGTGCCAGATAATGTTGAGAAGCCTTGATCACTTTCTGTTGTTTTCTCCAGCTCACGGTTTCCGCAGCATGCCCATAGTGTCGGTTGGCGCGCAAGCGCACTTCGACAAACACCAGGGTGTTTCCGTCTTCCATAATCAAATCTATTTCACCCGCCTTGCAGCGGTAGTTGCGGGTCTTGAGGGTGAGACCCCGCTGCCGCAAATATTGTTCCGCCGCCAGCTCTGCCTGTGTGCCGCGTTTCTGATTGGGTATTACTTTTGATGGTGTCATGGTGTCGCTTCCTTGCGTGGTCTTTGGTGATTGTAATCCAGTACTATCTCAGTGGCTCTCCAGATACCACCAGTGGCAGCGCATGGGCAATACCGCCACGGATCTGGGCCCACATTTGCTCGCGCTCAACACGCCTATCCGGCGTCAATCGCAAGGCGCCGGTGGCTCCGTAGAGGCGGGCGCCAGGCACTTGGTGCAGCTGTTTAAGCCGCGGGTGCAGGCGGTAGGCGTCAACGCCCAGGGCGTAGAGTCGGCTGTAGGCGGGTTCGACCTGCGCAAAGCGGTTAATAGTCTGCTTTTCAGCGCTGGATTGATCGAATACCCAAGGTAGCGAGCTGAACTTGATACCGTTCAAGTCACGATTGCTTTTGCTGTCTTTTTGGCCGGTGTAGATATGGCTGGTGGCGTAGACTGGCAATTTGCCAGCGTAGTGGAACGCCAGGGTTGGTTTGATCTGGCGTGCCTGGGTTGGGCTGGCGACCAGAAAAATCATGTCCAGATCCTGGCGGCGGCGTGGTTCAAACTCCAGGTTGTGACCAAACAGGCGCCTAAGCTGGCGCGCGCGGTCCTGGCTCTGCTGCACCAGCAAGGCGTTTTTTATCACTTTGGAAAAGTCGCCACTACCGCTAAAGGAATGGTTGCCGGCAAGGTCGCCACCCAGGGCTTGCCACTCGGTAATAAAGGCACGTGCGCTGCGTTGGCCCCAGTCTGTTGCCGGTGCCAATATCATCGCGTGGCGATGGCCCTCCAGCCAGGCGCGGCGGGCGGCCTGGCGCGCTTCGTCCTCTACTGCCAGGCCAAACTGATAAAGACCCTCGACATATTCGCCGGGCAGCTCGCTTCCGGGTTCAGCCAAAACAGCATCGGCGCCGTTATTCGAGTCAGGGATAGCGACTTCCTGTTTTAACGGCTCGATATAGTTCATGGCCAGAACGGGCACCGGCAGCTCCAAGCTGAGATTAAGTTCGGCTACCTTGTCTTTGTCCAGTGGGCCGATAACCAGTTGGGCCCCTTCATTGACGGCTTGTTGGTAAAGCGACTCGATGTTGCCCTGACTGCTATCGTAAAGGCGGATATCAGGAATGCGACTCTGCTGTTCCATGGCCTGATAATAGGCCGCGAAGAAACCGTCGCGAATGGATTTTCCGGCTTTGGCGAGCTTACCCTTTTGCGGCAGCAGCAGGGCAAGCTGTTGTGGTTTTTCATCGATCAACTGGCGCAGCAACTGCAGGTCATGGGGCAGGCGAAGGCTGGCCGGGTGTTCGGGCCAGCTCGCGATCCAGCGGTCCACTTGTGCCTGCTGGCGCTCCAGGTCTGTCTGGTTGTTTTTGCTGAGTGCTGCCAGGCTGTACCATCCGCGCAACAGGGCATCCTCTTCGGTGCGACTCAACTGCTGCAACTCGTACTCGGGCATGCTCATCAGCGTCTGCCAGATGGCATCCTGGTTGCTTTCTTCGTCTTCAGGTTGCGACAACAGGCTACTCAGGCGAATACGCTCTTTGACACTGGCGGTGGATTCTCCCAACAGGGAAAACAGCGCGGCGCGGCGCATCCCCAGTGTTCTGGCTATATCGTCGGGCAACAGCTGCCACTGTTGCTCCAGGCGGCGGTTGGTTAGAATGCGCTGGGCGAGAAAGTAGGCGTCATCCTCCATGGCGATGGCACTGAACAGGAGCGTATACTGTACGTAGTCGTCTTCATCCAACAGGCTGAGGTTGAGTGAGGACAGCAGGTTGCGCGCCCAGTCGTTCTCCCCCCGTTGGTTTAGCAACCCGGCAGCCTGCAAAAGGAGGCGTTCTTTTTGCGGCGAGGTACTGGTCTGTGCCTGGGCAAGCATTGCGCGAATTTCTTCGATGCTGGCAGTGACCGCCGCGGGTGTTTCCCCTTGGGGGAGGGATTGATTGCTTCCGCAACCACCGAGAGTGCCAAGTGTCAAGCAAATAACCGTGGCAGCCACACCCTGAGTGACTACTGAGTTCCAGTTGGATTTGTTCTGCACAATCCAAACCCCTAAGTATTGGTCGATGAGAATTTATTGATGAAAGAGAGTGCACTATACGTAGTTGCAACGCCCATAGGCAATCTGGCCGATATGGTACCGCGAGCGGTAGAGACTCTTCAAACAGTCGACCTTATCGCTGCCGAGGATACCCGTCATAGCGCGCGCCTGCTGGAACATTTTCACATATCCACGCCTATGGTGGCCTACCACGATCACTCCGACGAGGCGCGCACCCGGCAGTTAGTGGATCGTGTGTGCCGTGGCGAGAATGTGGCGCTGATCTCTGATGCCGGTACGCCACTGGTCTCGGACCCGGGTTACAAGCTGGTTCGTGCAGCGCGGCAGGCCGGGGTGCGGGTGGTGCCTGTTCCCGGTGCCTGTGCCATGGTGGCCGCCCTTAGTGCGGCGGGTTTGCCGTCGGACCGTTTCGCCTTCGAGGGTTTTTTACCGCCCAAGCATGGGGCACGGCAAAATGCCTTGGCGGCATTGTCGCGGGAATCGCGCACGTTGATTTTCTATGAGGCACCGCACAGGGTTCAAGACACCTTGGTGGATATGGCAGAAGCGTTTGGGACTGAGCGGGAGGTGGTCCTCGCCCGGGAGCTGACCAAAACCTTTGAGACTATTCACAGCGGGAGTGCGCGGGAACTGGCCGATTGGGTGGCTGCCGACAGCAATCAGCAACGTGGTGAAATCGTATTGCTGGTCCGCGGTGCAGAGCGGCGGACCGAGGCCGAAATGGATGCAGAAACGGAGCGGGTGATGTCGGTATTGCTGGATGAACTGTCGGTCAAGCAGGCGGCCGCCCTGGGGACCCGGTTAACGGGGGTGAAAAAGAAAAAGCTTTATCAATGGGCACTGGAGCGCAAGGGTACATCAGAATCAGCCGGCTAGTGATCTTGCCGGCTGATTGGGAGTGGGTTAGTAGGTATAGGTAATCTCTGCACCATAGACGCGCCCCTTGGTCGCTGCGCCGCTGGTTTCTATCAGGGCATTCAGGCTGCCCCACTGCACTTCGTCGTTCAGGTTCTTGCCAAATACCGAAGCGTTCCAGTGGGCGTCGGCGGAAGTCCACTGGATGCTGGCGTTGGACATGCGTTTGCTGTCAAACACCTGGGTATTGGAATCGTTATAGGCGGCGCTGTCGCGGAAACTGTAACCGCCACGCAAGGTGAGCAGGCCACTGTCGCCCAAATCGATATCGTAGGCAAGCCCCAGACTCGCAGTCCAGGGCGCCAGACGGGGCAGGCTGTCGCCCAGCAACAATGTTCCTGTTAGCGCTTCGGCGGCGATGATGTCATCAGAGCGATCCTGGTATTCGCTGTCCACGTAACCCACGCCTGCGTTGATGGAAAAGTTGTCCCGCAACAGGGCGACCAGCTCCAGTTCCGCACCGGTAATATCCACATCGCCGGCGTTGACGGTGGCCTGCCAAACCAGTACCCCGGAACTGCCCACCAGAGGAAGCTCCGAAGCGCCGACATTCAATTCCCGTTGCATGTCGGAAATCTGCACATAGTAGAGCGCGCCGTTCAATCGCACCCGACTGTCCGCCAATGTCGATTTAAAGCCGAGCTCAAATGCATCCTGCTCTTCCTCGTCGGTAGGTCCAGGGTCGATAATGCTGGGCAGGGCGTTGCGGAAGTTCACTCCACCCGAACGGAAACCCTTGGTGTAGAGAGCGTAGAGTTTGGTGTCGGGTGTTGCCTGCCAGCTGATGCCCAGTTTGGGGGTCAGGTTTTCCCATTCATCACTCAGGGCATCGAAGGTACATGAGACATAAGTCGGGTCAACACAGGGGGTGCCGCCGGCATTGGGGTCAGCGTTGACGATATCGGCATCTTTTTCTTCACGGGTGTAACGCAATCCGAGAGTCAGAGTGACATCCTCGTTTATCAGGTAGTCGCCGCTGGCAAACAGGCCCCAGATTTCGTGGTCCATATCGCCACCCAGGTTGATGGTATTGAGCACTGGCAGAGATGCTCCCAATAACAGGCCCAATCCCGCCCAGCGGTTTTCGCGGTATTGGATATCCTGCTGGAAATAGTAAAGGCCGGTCGTAACATCCCACCTGCCGTCTTCGGTGGTAAATGCGTAGCGCAATTCATTGCTGATTTGGTCCTGGTCGGTAGCGCCGGGCACATTGAAGAACGGGGCGGAGAGTCCGTCGATATCGGCGCGCGAGACACTGTCCAGATCGCGATAGCCCAGGATATTGGTTACAGTGCCGTTTCCCAAGTGCCAGTTGGCTTCCACAATCGCTTGATTCCATTCTATTTCTGTAAAGCCATTCTCGTCTTGGGCGGTCTCGTCGGAGTCCAGTCGGCCCTCATTAAAGCCCTCTCGGGTGGTCCAGACCGCACCGTCGCCGTCGTGCTTTCCTGATTCGCCGATAAAGGTCAATTCCAGATTGTCTGTGGCGTCCCAGACGAATGTACCACGAGCAAACTTGTTGGTCCGTTCACCGGCATCCCCGCCCGTGGCTGGATCCGAGCGGGCGCCTGGTGGGACAGAGTTAATCCCCAGAGTGGCCCAGAACGGATCTGTGACTGCTACATCGGTGGTATTTTCCCAATAGCCATCATCGTCGCTGTAATAGAGCACCAACTTGCCGGCTAAACTCTCAGTCAATCCCCCCTTGACGGACATCGCCACATTTTTTTCTAAACCGGAGCTGATTCGCGCACGGGCTTTAAATCCGAACTGGCCGTCGGGACGGGCGGTCCGCAATACCAGGGCACCACCCGTAACGTTACGACCAAACAGCAGGCCCTGGGGGCCACGCAGTACCTCAAGGCTCTCGAGATCAAACATATCCATCACTACGCCATACGAGACCCCGAGAAACATGCCGTCGATGAATACCCCCACTGTGGGGTCCACGGAGGGAATCGAAGAATTAATGCCCTGGCCGCGGATAGTAAAATTTTGCACACCGGGGAAGGTGCCCACCTCATCTGTCTGGACACTCGGCATGCTGAAACTGAGGTCTTTCAGGTCTTTGAGGTAGAGGGCGTCGAGCTGTTCGGCACCATAGGCGGTAATGGCCAGGGGCACGTCTTGCACGGATTCAGCGGCGTTGCGCTTACGAGCCGTGACCTGGATCTCCTCCATAATCAAAGCCGCGGTTCCTTTGCGTGGGGGAGCATTGTCCTGGGCTTGAACTGGCAGCGTCAGTGCGGCTATCGCCAGGGGAATGGCTTTCCTGGATATTTGAGAGGTGATAGTCATTGTTCGCTCCTTCGTGAAGGATCTTGGGATCCTCCTTTCGGCCAGTTTCGCTCCTCCCCACTGTCGACCTATAACTGGCGATCGTTAAAAATTTAAAACCCTATTAAAAGTAATAGATCAATTTTTGATCAATTCCAGTGACTGCGCTCTGTTGATAGTCACAAATTGGCAGAAGTATTGGTTAATCTCCCCGCTTGATGTTTGGGGCGCCGCGGAGTAAGGTGGCGCCGTCAAAGTCGGCTCGGCAGTCGCTCCGTTGTCAGCTCGCAGGCACACAGGTGTGTTGGTGGGCGCGGCGGGGAGGAAAGTCCGGGCTCCACAGGGCAGAGTGCCAGGTAACGCCTGGGGGGCGCGAGCCTACGGAAAGTGCAGCAGAGAGTAGACCGCCTAAGCGCTTCCAAGGGAGCGCCGGCAAGGGTGAAAGGGTGCGGTAAGAGCGCACCGCACAGCTGGTAACAGTCTGTGGCATGGTAAACCCCACTCGGAGCAAGACCAAATAGGCCTTCTATGGTGCGGCCCGCACTGAAGGCGGGTAGG
Source organism: Cellvibrionaceae bacterium (assembly GCA_050290225.1). GTDB lineage: Bacteria > Pseudomonadota > Gammaproteobacteria > Pseudomonadales > Cellvibrionaceae > JBNKHG01. The sequence continues at coordinate 101,357 of JBNKHG010000026.1, read as the reverse complement.
TTGCTTGAGGTGTCTGGTGACAGGCATCCCAGATGAATGACTGTCCACGACAGAACCCGGCTTACAGGCCGGCTTTGACAACTTTACTCAAAATATCGGAGATGACTGTCCACGACGTCTCTCCCCTGCAGAGCTTGGCTTACAGGCCGGCTTTGACAACTTTACTCAAAATATGGAGATGACTGTCCACGGCCTCTCTCCCCTATAGAGCTTGGCTTACAAGCCGGGTTTGACCCATTTACACCTGAGTTTTGAGGATAATTGTGCTCGATGCCTCTTCGCTGCAGAGATTGGCCGACAGATCGGCTTCAGCCTTTATCTTTATGGGAAAAATAGGATAAAAAAGGGGGAGGGCTAAATGATCTTTCCCTCCCTCCCTTGCTATTAGAAGTTATTAGAACTTTGCTGATCAGTTGCAATAATTCACGGCCACGCCGCCTTCGCCGTCGACATTCTCAATATTCACAGAAGTAAAATTGATGCCCTTCGCTTCGTTAAACAGGCAGGCGGCGGAAGTTAACGCCAGTCTCGGTCCTGCCATGCCCAGTGAGCCAGAATAGCCCCAGGAATTGACGGAGATCAGCGGACCGCTGCCGGTGGTTTCATCCAGGGGTTGTACCCAGGGGCCACCCGAAGAACCGCCTGAGAGCCCGCAGCTTGCCAGCCACCAGTCGTTGTATTCACCCTCAACTGTCATATCTTCCGCGCAGTACATAAAATTGGGGTCGTCGCTGTAGGAGTAGCCCAGCGCATGGGTGAAATCGATACTGCTGGCAGAGGGGTCTCCATCGTTCGTCATCGGTTCGACAAAGCTGATCGGCAGAGATCCCGCTGCTTGATCCAGGGCATTTGAAGCCGTTGAAACTCCCGAAATGTGTGCGTCGGTATCACTCACTACATAGTAGGCATAGTCCCACGGGATGTTGGCCGGGAAAGTGCGGGTAGCCCAGTTTTCGTCCACAACACCGAAGGATGGGGCCCAGCAACCTATAGGATCATTACTGCAATCGGTGTCGGTGCCGGAACCGCTGGTATTATCCTGATTCGGGATAAAGAGAACATTTCGGGCAAAGGCCTTGTTGGCATCATCGTAAACGCAGTGTGCGGCGGTAATTATGATGGAGCGGCCAGTGACTGCTTCTGTGGCAACCGTACCCGAGCAGACATACCCCACCCAGCGTCGGCGCTTGGCATTGTTTGGCATCTGGAAATATAGCCGGCCTGCTGCGGTTTGCACGGTGCCGCCGGCACTCCAGTGGTCATTGGTAACGATATAGGAACTTTGGTCGCCTGAATCTCCTCCATCAGCGCTACCTCCCACGGTAAAGCTGGCGCCGGCCCGGGCCGTGTTGCCGCCCTTGTCTCCACTGTCCTTGGCGACTACCTCCCAGGACCAATTGCCATCGCTGAAACCGCTCAGGGTAATTTCCCACGTATCATTGCCCACATAACTGGGCCGAAAGGATTGAGTGGTGGTGCCATTGGGGTAGCTAATGACAAAGGATACGGATTTTACGCCTGTGTCCCCAGACTGATTATCTGTAACGGTCGCGGAAAACAGCTGGCTGGTGCCGATTGTCACGCCATCAGGCGTCATGCCGGAGATTTCTGGCGGCGTGGTATCGCTATTGTTGCCGCCGACTCTTTCGCCAGGCTTGGCTTGCGGGGTCGGATTGGTGGCTTTCAGCTGGTTTGCCGCGACACTGTGCCCGTAAGGAAGTAATGATCCATCAGCCTTGCGAAGGTAACCCAGGCCGCGGTTGTCGATAACCAGGTCGCGGGGAATGGCTTTTGCCCTGCGATCCTTTGTCCAGAACTCGATGACGCGCTTTGCGTTATGACGCTTTGAATCGGAGGGTTCTTGGGAGAAGGTTGGAAAAGCTTTGAACAGTAGTGTGGCGGTCACGAGCGCTACTGCGACGAACCTGCCGGTGCGATGTTGCCCCATTATCCTTTTCCCTCTAGTTATCAGATACATAGCTCATTGTGGATGGGAATAGATTAAGCATAAGGCTTGGCTATTGAAAAGGCCAGAATTGCGGTTTCACCTCCGGATTTATCTTTCAGCTGGCTATAAAGAGCAGCATGACATATCGCATTTGAGCTTGTTCTTAGGACAATAAATGCTTCGTTTTAGCTGACGAATTGTGTATTTACTTTTTGTGTGAAGATCCCCGCTCTGCGGAAGGTTGAAGATGTCCGGCGGAACTTGGCTTGCACCCAGTTGATTCACTGCGCATGAATTCACGGGCATTCCTGAGCTTGTTGGAGATGCCCGCGACAGATCAGGCGAGTGCCGGCTGCGATTTTGTTTTTTCTGAACAGGTGGGTAGTGGGGAATTTCGAAGCCCTAAACAGATTCCTGCGAGCCCCAGGGTCAGTAGAGATATTATATTTGGCTCGGGTACCTTATTGACAGGGACATTGGCAAGGAAAGGGCCGACTCCGGGCGAGGGTTGGGCCATGGTGAAATCGGTGGCATTGTTGCCGGTATCCGATCCAAGCATGTCCCGGGTAAGGCTAAAGCCTGCCGTTACGTCTTCCGCGTTCAGCCCCTCCCCTGAATTGAATGCACCGGCGTTACCATATTGAAGGGCGTCTACCAGTGTGGAACCGTTAAAAAGTTGTACGGCGTCCGGGCCGTTTTGCCAGTCGACATTCGCTGTAAAGTCACTTTCCGCCCCCAGCGACGAGGAGGCAAAGGCTGTGGAAATGACAAAGGTGCCGTCGGCTGATATGTGGTTCCCGGTCAGATCGATTGAGCGGTATATATTGCCGTTGTAACCATTGATTCCAACGAGTCGCCAGCCATCCAGGGAGCTGCCGGGGGTGCCGGAAAGTTCGGTAAAGGACTCGTCGGCATCTCCACCGAGGCCATCGTAAAGAACCTCCTGAATCAGTATGGGGGCCGCAGATAGGGTCGTTGTCCCCAGGGCGAAGCAAAGAGCAAGGGTGGTGTGGCGTACAAAATCTAAAAAAGTAAAATGTGACATGAGTTAACGTCCTTTTAATGGGGGGTGAAATCCGTTTCTGGCTTTAAGCAACAGGCACAGGCTGTGCCAATATTCCTAACTCATTGTATTTAAAGGAAGTTTTCTGGTGACGGATTTCACCTCAAGGGTTATTTGCTAAAAAAACCGGCTCAGGCTTTTGGATGAAGTCCTGCCGCAAAAGCGCCAGTGAAAGCACCAATGCTTGCCAGGGCAGACAATCTGGTACAAAATGCCTGTGTGGATGTACAGCAATTCAGCCCTGATTTAGTCGGCAGCGGCTATAGATTGTCCATACTGTTTTAGTCAGATCACTCCTTAATAGCCTTCGCTTCTATCAATTCGCGCTATGCGGCAAAAAAAATAGAAAACTTAAAGTAATACTTTAAGTTTGATCTCTTATCTGTTGTTTTTTAATGTAAAGTATCATTCTAAGAATGCATTTTTCTCGACGTTCGTCACACTTTTCAGCTGTTTGCGTGCAATTTCACGGCAATTCCCTCTGTCCTCGCTTGACTTTGCTCTTTGTCCACTTATAGTGGCAATGTGGAGAAAAGTGGTTGAAAGTGGTTTTTTGTGGGTTTTATTGATCTTTGAGTGGGGAAACGTGTTTTTAGGAAGTCATGCCATCAATATGGACGCCAAGGGGCGTATGGCGATACCGGCGCGCATTCGCGAAACGCTGGCGACTTCCTGTGATGGACGATTGGTGATTACCGCACATACCGAAGAGCGTTGCCTCCTGGTTTACCCTGAACCTCAATGGCAGGAGATTCTGCCTCAAATTGAAGCCCTGCCCAATATGAATAAGGCGGCACGGCGCCTGCAGCGCCTGCTTATCGGTTATGCCTGTCCGCTGGAAATGGACGGCAATGGGCGAGTCCTGGTACCACCAACCCTGCGAGACTATGCCGGACTGGAAAAAAAACTGATGTTGGTGGGTCAGGGTAAAAAGCTGGAACTTTGGAGCGAAGATCGCTGGTCAGAGTGGCTTGATGAACCGGGTGATGATGATGTCATGCCCGAGCAAATGCTGTCTCTATCCCTGTAGAGGTGATCATGCAAACGTCTCCCCATCAAACCGTACTCCTGCAAGAGGCGGTTGATTACCTGGTCACTGAGCCCGAAGGCTTCTATGTGGACGGGACTTTTGGGCGAGGAGGTCACAGTAGCCTGATTCTGGCACACCTGTCTGAAGGGGGACGTCTGCTGGGTATCGATAAGGACCCGCAGGCTGTGGCCGAGGCTCAGCACCGGCTTGGCGCTGAAGCGCGGTTTGAGATAGTCCATGGTTCTTTTGCCCAACTGAGAGAGTTTGTCGATGCCCGCGGTATGACAGGTGCCGTGAATGGTGTATTGCTGGATTTGGGGGTGTCTTCGCCACAGCTGGATGAAGCTGAGCGCGGCTTCAGTTTCCTGAATGATGGCCCCCTGGATATGCGGATGAACCCCACAAGCGGCCTCAGTGCCGCCGATTGGGTCAATAGTGCCGATGCCAAGGATATTGCGCGGGTACTCAAGGAGTACGGTGAAGAGCGTTTTGCCAAACGTATGGCAGCGGCAATCGTGCGTGAGCGAGAAAAGGCGCCAATTACCCGCACGCAGCGGTTGGCCGAGATTGTCGCAGAGGCCAACCCGGCCTGGGAGAAGGGGAAGCACCCGGCGACCCGGGCTTTTCAGGCCATTCGCATTCACGTGAATAACGAGCTGGGAGATCTTGAGGCCGTGCTGCAACAGGCCCTGGATGTGTTGGCGATCGGTGGGCGCTTGGTCGTCATCAGCTTTCATTCACTCGAGGATCGGCTGGTGAAACGTTTTATCCGGCGCCAGGAAAAGGGCGATCCCCTGCCCGCAGGGGTGCCGGTTCGGGATGAGCAGCTCAACAGGCGCTTGCGCAGCGTAGCCAAAGCCGTGCGGGCCGGAGAGTCGGAAGTTAGTACTAACATACGCTCTCGCAGTGCTATTATGCGCGTGGCGGAGAAGTTGCAGTAGTAAAATTGAAAAGGGTGGAACAACCGGAATTATAACAATCAACAGCCAGGAAGCAGTCAGGCAGCAATGATCACTGCACAACCTCAGCGTTATCGACCCAAAACACCACTGGCCCTGTCCGGGCTGGTGGTTTTGTGGTTGTCGGTTGTGGGATCGGCTCTCGGGGTGGTCTATACCACCCACAAAGGGCGGCAGCACCTGAACGAGCTTGAGACCCTGCGCCGTGAAGCCGCGCAGTTGCAGGTGGAGTGGGGTCAATACCTGCTTGAACAGAGTACCTGGGCTGCCTACAGCCGCATTGAACAGATCGCCTTGGGCAAATTGCAGATGCAGGTGCCCGAGATGGAACAAATTATTGTTTTGGACGAGTAATCCGAGACCTGGAGTGAATAGAGATCCGTGAGCAGGGACAAAACTCGAGACAGGCGCCGCGGGGCAGCGAGCAAAAGCGTTAGCTCGGCTGTGCCGGTCGCTCGCTGGCGCTTTTACTGCGTCGGTGTTGCGCTCTGCGTCCTGGCGGGGAGTGTTGCCTGGCATGTGGCCAGCTTGCAGGTGTTGCCGGGAAAGGAGAAGGGCTACGAATTTCTTCAGGACCAGGGCCAGGCTCGTACCCTGAGAACCGAATCGATCAGTGCCTATCGCGGCGTGATAACGGACCGTAACGGCGAGCCCCTCGCGGTCAGTACACCGGTGCAATCCATCTGGGCCAATCCACAGTTGCTGCGGGAAGCGCCACACACGTTGCCCGCTTTGGCAAAGGCTCTAGACATGGATCTTGCGGGCCTGCAGGAGAAGCTGAGCCGCTATCGGGACAAAGAGTTTGTCTATTTAAAGCGGCACTTGCCACCGCATCTCGGTGAAAAGGTACTGGCGTTGAACACCCCCGGCGTGTTTGCGCAACAGGAATATAGACGCTTCTACCCGGCGGCAGAAGTGACGGCCCATGTGGTCGGCTTTACCGATATTGATGATCAAGGTCAGGAAGGCATGGAATTGGCCTATGACGAGTGGCTTACCGGTACAGCGGGCGCCAAACAGGTATTGAAGGATCTGAAAGGCCATGTGGTGAAAGAGGTGCAGCTGTTGAGGGCGGCACAGCCTGGAAAAGATCTTCGGCTCAGCCTCGACCTGCGCTTACAGTATCTCGCCTACCGGGAGTTGAAAGCAGCGGTGCAGGAACAGGGAGCAAAATCGGGTTCCGTTGTGGTGTTGGATACCCAGACCGGCGAAATATTGGCGATGGCTAACCAGCCTGCCTATAACCCTAACGATCGCGCCAATATCAGGAGCAGTGCTCTGCGCAATCGCGCCATTACCGACCAGTTTGAGCCGGGGTCGACCGTGAAGCCCCTGACAGTGATGGCTGCATTGGAAACCGGGCGCTACAGCCCCAATACCCGGATTGATACCAATCCCGGTTATCTCCGCGTTGGTAAAAAGACGTTGTTGGACCCTGTTAACTACGGTGTGATTGATCTCACCAGGGTGTTGACCAAATCGAGCCAGGTCGGACTCAGCAAGCTAGCCCTGAAAATGGATCCCCTGGTGATTCGCGACATGTTTTTTCGCCTTGGACTTGGGCAGGACACGGGTACTGGCTTCCCCGGTGAGAGCGTTGGAATCCTGCCAAACCACACTCGCTGGCAGCCCATTGTCCAGGCCAACTTTGCCTTCGGTTACGGTTTGAGCCTCACTCCGCTGCAGTTGGCGCAGGCCTATAGTGTGATCGCCAACGACGGGATCAAACGCCCGGTTTCACTGATAAAGGTGAACGACAGGCCCGTCGGGGAGCCGGTCGTCAGTAGCACACATACCCGTCGTCTGGTGAATATGCTGAAGACTGTAGCGGAAAAGGGTGGCACGGGCACCCGCGCTCAACTGCCCGATTATCCCGTTGCCGGCAAAACCGGTACCGTGCACAAGGTCAGTGGTCATGGCTATGCCGATGATCGTTACATCTCGTTGTTTGCCGGCATGGCGCCGGCCGACAAGCCGCGTTTGGTGGCAGTGGTGATGATTAATGAACCCAGCCGTGGCAAGTACTATGGGGGCGAAGTGGCGGCGCCGGTTTTTGCCAAAGTGGTGGGTGGCGCGCTGCGTTTGTTGCAGGTGCCGCCCCAGAATATCGAGGCCTACGCTTCCCGCGTTCAGGGCAAAAAACAACCCCAGGGAAAACCGGTAACCTGATGACGGCTCTGAAGAATAGCAGCGTGCGAAATCTTGGGCAGTTATTGCCCGGAGTCGCGCTCGTGCCGTCAATTGCACATTGCCCGGTGAGTGGTATGGGGCTGGACAGTCGCACGCTCAAACACGGTGACATCTTCATTGCGCTGCCTGGCGCTACAGTCGATGGACGACAGTTTATCAAGGCCGCCCTCAGACAGGGGGTGTCTGCGGTTCTGGCACAGGGCGATGAACCGACAGTCCGGGTAGAGACAGATACTGTGGCGCCGGTGATTCATATCCCGGCGCTTCGGGATCAGGTCAGCGCCATTGCCGGCTATTTTTACGATGAGCCCTCGCGGAAGCTGTCGCTGGTGGGGGTGACCGGTACTAATGGTAAAACTACCTGCTCGCAATGGTTGGCCCAGCTGCACGCGCTTTTGGGCAGGAAAACCGGCGTGTTGGGCACTTTGGGCTATGGCCTGATCGAGGCGGGAGTCGCGAAGGGTATCTCAAGTTTGACGGAAACCGGCTTTACGACGCCAGACGCCGTAGAGACGCAAAAACTGCTGGCGCAAATGCAAAACGATGGTGCTGAAGTGGTGGCCATGGAAGTGTCCTCCCACAGCTTGTGCCAGGGACGGGTGGCGGCAGTAAGGTTCGACACGGCACTTTTCACCAACCTCAGTCGTGATCACCTGGATTATCACGGCACGATGGATGATTACGCGAAAGCCAAGCAGCGCCTGTTTGTAATGCCAGGGCTAAAGCACGTGGTGATCAATATAGACGATGGCTGGGGGGGCGCCATGTGTTCGGCAGTGCCTTCAAATGTGGAGTTGATTCGCTATTCCCTCAGCGATGAGCAGGCAGATATCTACACGCGCCAGGTGAATTACTCCCCGGAAGGAATTGAAGCGGAAGTGGTCTCACCCTGGGGGAGTGCTGAACTGAGGTGTGGTCTGCTGGGCGATTTTAATCTTAGTAACCTGTTGGGTGTGATTGCGGCAACGGTTGTTGCCAGTGGAACAGAGGAAGCGACTTTTGCTGAGATAATGTCGCTTTTGCCGCAGTTGCAACCGGTGGCCGGGCGTATGCAGCGAGTGCTGGAATCCAACGAAATCGGAACTGGCGATATCCGCGTTATTATCGACTACGCTCACACGCCGGATGCATTGGAAAAAACCTTGCAAGCCCTGCACACCCACACACCGGGTAAAATCTGTTGCCTGTTCGGTTGCGGCGGCGACCGCGACCGCGGCAAGCGGGCGGAGATGGGCGCTGCGGCGGCGCGCCTTGCGGAGCGCCTGGTGATCACTTCTGATAATCCGCGCACTGAATCACAACAGCAAATTTTTGATGACATTTTGCAGGGTATTGAGAGCAGGGACCACTGCCTGGTGGTCGAGAGTCGTCGCCAGGCTATTGCTACTGCCATTGCCCGTGCCCAGCCGGGTGATACCGTTCTACTCGCAGGTAAAGGTCACGAGGACTACCAGATTATCGGGACTGAAAAACTGCCATTTAGCGATCTCGAAGAAGCACGTCAGGCATTGCGTCGGCGCCGGGAGGGAATGCAGTGATCGGTTCAATGGGACTGCAATCGGTGGCGGAGGCTCTGGGAGCAACTTTGCACAATGGTGATTGCACTTTTTCCCGCATCAGCACAGACACCAGGGCCCTGGAGGCGGGGGATCTGTTTTTGGCCCTGCGAGGTGAGAATTTCGACGCCCATCATTTTCTGGCGCTGGCAGCGGAGCGGGGGGCCTGTGGCCTGGTGGTGGAAAAAGCGGATGCTTCGCTGCCTCTGCCGCAGTTGCAGGTGGACGATACCCTGAAAGCCCTGGGACAAATTGCGGGCTTGAATCGCCAGCGTTTTAACCAGCCCTTGATTGCGATTACCGGCAGTGGTGGAAAAACCACGGTGAAAGGAATGTTGGCGAGTATTCTCCGGCGCTGCGGTTCAGTGTTGGCGACCCGGGGTAATCTCAACAACCATATCGGTGTTCCCCTGACCCTGCTGGAACTCGAGGGAGCCCACCAGTTTGCAGTCATTGAAATGGGCGCCAGTGCACTGGGTGAGATTACCTACCTGTGTGATTTGGCGCAGCCCCAGGTAGCCCTGGTCACCAATGTCATGGCTGCCCATATCGAAGGCTTTGGTTCGCTCGACGGAGTAGCCGCTGCCAAGGGAGAGATCTATCAGGGACTTGTGGGGTCAGGCCATGCCGTCATCAATGCCGATGAGCCCTACGCTCACCAGTGGCTGAACCAATTGCCCACCCATCAAGTGATTCGATTCAGTTGTGAGGACGCAACGGCTGAGGTGAAGGTAACCGCCGTCGAGGATCTGGGATTTCATGGCCTTAGCTTTGAATTAAGCACTCCACTTGGCGCCGGTCGGGTGCAGATGGGGATTATCGGTAATCACAATCTGGCCAATGCCGCCGCTGCTGCAGCGGCGGCATTGGCCGTTGGTGCGGATCTTACCGCGATTGTTGAGGGGCTGGAGGCGTTTCAACCGGTAGCCGGGCGCATGCATCTCAAACAGGCGCCATCCGGTGCTGCAGTCATTGACGACAGCTACAACGCCAATCCAGGTTCGGTACGGGCAGCGATAGAGGCATTGATGACAGAAAGCAAGCGTGTACCCGGCAGGCAATCTATTTTGGTGCTGGGGGATTTAGGGGAACTGGGTCCCGAGGCGCGAAGCCTGCACTCGGACCTGGGTCATGTGGCCCGCGACGCCGGCATCAATCGTTTGGTGACAGTCGGTACCTTGAGCCAATACGCGGCTGATGCTTTTGGAACAGGGGCGCTTCATTGCGAAGATCACGGTGAGGCCATCTCCTTATTACAAACCCAAATGGATAAAAGCACTGTGGTACTGGTAAAGGGGTCGCGCAGCGCGCGAATGGAAACTGTGGTACAGGCATTGGTGGCACCGTCCAGCGGGCACGGAGAAAAAGAATAATGTTATTGTGGATTGCCGAATACCTGCAGCAATTTGTCAACGCATTTGGGGTCATCCAATACCTCACCGTGCGCGGTATTCTGGGTATTCTTACCGCGCTGGTAATTTCCCTGCTGCTCGGGCCCTGGATGATTCGGCGTCTGAACTATCTGCAGATCGGTCAATCAGTTCGCGACGATGGCCCAGAATCCCACCTGAGCAAGTCCGGTACCCCGACCATGGGCGGCACCTTGATATTGGCGGCCATTTTTATCAGTGCCCTGCTGTGGAGCGATTTAAGCAACCGCTATGTATGGGTGGTACTGATTGTGACCGCCATTTTTGGTGCTGTGGGCTGGGTGGACGATTATCGCAAAGTGGTGGAATCCAATTCACGGGGTTTACCGGCCCGCTGGAAATACTTTTGGCAGTCGGTGGCCGGCCTTGGCGCTGCACTGTTTCTTTTTTACTCCGCCACCAGTCCCTCCGAAACGCAATTGATCGTGCCGTTTTTCAAGTCGGTGGCATTGGATATGGGCTGGTTCTATGTGTTGCTGACCTATTTTGTGGTGGTTGGCTCCAGTAACGCCGTCAACCTTACCGATGGCTTGGATGGTTTGGCCATTATGCCATCCGTCCTGGTGGGTTCAGCTCTGGGCATTATCGCCTATTTGGTCGGGCACAGTGAGTTCGCCGGTTACCTGAATATTCCCTATGTTGCCGGCACGGGCGAACTGGTGGTTTTCTGCGGTGCGCTGGGTGGTGCCGGGCTGGGCTTTCTCTGGTTTAACACCTATCCCGCGCAAGTGTTTATGGGGGATGTCGGCGCGCTGGCCTTGGGTGCGGCGCTGGGGAGCATCGCTGTGATTGTGCGCCACGAAATCGTGTTTTTCATTATGGGCGGTGTTTTTGTCATGGAAACCGTGTCAGTGATTTTGCAGGTGGCCTCATTCAAGTTGACCGGTCGACGGATTTTCCGCATGGCGCCTCTGCATCATCACTTTGAATTGAAGGGGTGGCCGGAGCCGCGGGTAATCGTGCGTTTTTGGATAATTACCGTGATGTTGGTGCTGTTTGGCCTGGCAACGTTAAAACTGCGGTAACGGACTATCCGGAAACAAATACAGCGTTTGTTGAAAATAGTTATTGGAAAACTTGGGGTAAACGAGTGGCAGAGTTAATCGCCAAAAGCAGCATCAAAGCCATGATCGGTCTGGGTAAGACCGGAATCGCGGTCGCGCGCTTTTTGGCTCGGCAGCAACAGCCATTTATTGCGCTGGACACTCGCGAAGCGCCTGCCAATCTGGCTGAGTTCCAGCGAGATTTCCCCGATGTCGGTATCGAGTTGGGTCCCCTCCGTGAAGACACCCTCAAAGGTGTCGAGGAAATTATCGTGAGCCCGGGAGTCGCCCTGGCTGAACCGGCGATTCAAGCGGCGCTTTCCGCCGGCGTGCCGGTGATCGGCGATATTGAGTTGTTTGCCCGTCACGCCCGGGCGCCCATTGTGGCGATTACCGGTTCCAACGCCAAAAGCACTGTCACCAGCCTGGTAGGGGAAATGGCCAGAGCCGCCAATGTTCGGGTTGCCGTAGGCGGCAATATTGGTACCCCGGCACTGGATCTGCTGGCTGAGGATGGGGTTGAACTCTATGTATTGGAACTCTCCAGCTTCCAGCTGGAAACTACCGCTCAACTCAACGCCAAGGTCGCGACAATTCTCAACGTCAGCGAAGATCATATGGATCGCTACAGTTCGTTGATGGAGTATCACCGGGCCAAACAGCGGATCTATTTCGGTGCCGAGCAGGTTGTGGTCAACCGTGATGATCCGCTGACTTCGCCACCCTTGGCAGCCGGTGTAAACCAACTGAGCTTCGGCCTGGGCGTGCCCGATATCAATGGTTTTGGTTTGCGTCGCGACGGCGAAACCGAATACCTCAGTTACCAGTTCGATAAGCTGATGCCCAGCAATGAAATGGCGTTATCCGGACGGCACAATCTGGCCAATGGTATGGCGGCACTGGCACTGGGTAAGGCAGCTGGGTTACCCATGTCTGTCATGCTCGACACCCTGCGCCGCTACCCGGGATTGCCCCACCGCTGTGAGCGGGTGGCCGAAGTGGGTGGTGTTGAGTTTATCAATGATTCCAAGGGCACCAATGTTGGTGCCACATTGGCGGCGCTACGGGGTTTGTCGCGACTGCCCAACAGATTGGTCTTGATTGCCGGAGGCGACGGCAAGGGCGCGCGCTTTGATGAACTCGTGCAACCGCTGGCCGAGTACGCTCGCGCTGTTGTGCTGATCGGCCGCGATGCCAGGTTGATTGGGCAGGCAGTCGATCAAGCGACAGAAGTGATCTACGCCGATGATATGACCGATGCTGTGCAGCGTGCTTTCGATAAAGCGCTGCCAGGCGATGCCGTACTTTTATCACCGGCCTGCGCCAGTTTCGATATGTTTAAAGGTTTTGAGGATCGAGGCCAACATTTTGTCGCAGCCGTCGAGGCGCTCGATGCTCAACGGCGGGGAGGTCAGTGATGGGGGTGATCGCCCTGGCGCCTGTACGCTCGCTCAAGCCGATCGGAAAGCCACACCTGGATTGGTCGCTGTTCAGCATCTGGTTGGCATTGACCTCTATCGGGTTGGTGATGGTGTCCTCTGCGTCGATCAGTTACGCCGCCGCCAACTACGGCGATCCCTGGTTCTTTGCCAAGCGTCACCTGATCTATCTGTTTATCGGCATCACTGCCGGCGCGCTGGTGGCCTCGGTGCCGGTTAGCATCTGGCGGCGTTACAGCGGCCTGCTGTTTTTTGTCGCCGTAGCCCTGTTGATTGTGGTGCTGATCCCCGGTGTGGGGCGTCGGGTCAACGGCAGCCAGCGTTGGTTGGCCCTTGGGCTGATTACCGTGCAAGCCTCGGAGATCGTAAAGTTTTGTGCCATCGTCTTTTTCGCGGGTTTCTTCGAACGTCGCCAGCAGGAACTGCAACAGGGCTGGCGCGGTTTTCTCAAACCCATCGGTGTAGTGGGCGTGCTGGTGTTTCTGTTGTTGCTGGAGCCGGATTTCGGCAGCTCCGTGGTGATCAGTGCGACCGTTGTAGCAATGATGTTTTTGGCCGGTGTGAAGCTGTGGCAGTTTGTGTTACTGATGATGGCGGGAATCGGTGGTCTCGGTTTGGTGGCCGTGTTATCCCCCTATCGTCTGCAGCGGCTGATTACCTTTTTGGATCCATGGGCGGATCAGTTCAACAGCGGCTACCAGCTAACCCAGTCGCTGATCGCATTTGGTCGTGGTGAGTGGTTTGGCGTTGGCCTCGGCAACAGTGTGCAGAAACTGTTTTACCTGCCCGAGGCACACACCGATTTTATTTTTGCCATCCTGGCCGAGGAATTTGGTCTGCTGGGTGCCATAGTGGTGATCGGATTATTTGTGGCATTGGTAGTGCGGATTCTTAAGGTGGCCAAAAATGGCATCGTCAGTGGTGAACGCTTTTCCAGTTACGCGGTTTTCGGGGTCGGTGTTTTGATGGCGGGGCAGGCGTTTGTCAACGTGGGGGTGGCCTCGGGACTTCTGCCCACCAAGGGATTGACGTTGCCGTTTATCAGTTATGGTGGCAGCAGCCTGGTGATGGGCTGTGTGTTTATGGCGTTTTTATTGCGGGTGGACTGGGAACAGCGCCACCGTCCACTGGCTGAAGCCAAATCCAAAACCAAGAAAAAAGGCAGGGGGAAAAAGATAAAGGATAAAGTATTGGCCGAATCCGTGAGCGAACTTGCGGTCGATGAGCAACTGGAGCCTGGGTTCTTGGCCGACGGGAAATGGATGCGCCCGGTAATCAACGGCAGTGAGTATGCCGATTTTGACGAGCTCGGGAATGATTACGCCGTGGCTGGGGAGGAGCGCTGATGTCTGCTGGGCAAAAGTGCACACACAAGCTCAAGGCGATGGTGATGGCCGGTGGTACTGGTGGACATGTATTCCCGGCACTATCGGTGGCCCATGCTCTGCGTGAGCGTGGTGTTGACGTTTGCTGGTTGGGAACCCGTCGTGGCATCGAAGCCGAGTTGGTGCCGCAGGCGCAGATTCCCCTGCACTTTATCGATGTGGAAGGGGTGCGTGGCAAGGGGACTCTCAGTTTGATCAAAGCTCCTTTCCTGTTGTTGCTGGCCCTGTGGCAAGCGCTACGGGTGTTCCGGCATCAGCAACCGGATGTGGTGCTTGGGTTCGGTGGATTTGCCTCGGGACCTGGCGGCGTGGCGGCACGCCTGCAAGGTAAACCACTGGTGATTCACGAGCAGAATGCAGTGGCCGGGACTACCAATCGCCTGCTGTCAAAATTTGCTTCGCGTGTGCTGGAGGCTTTTCCCACTGGCTTGAAGAATGCGCAGCAAGTGGGGAACCCGGTGCGCGCAACCATTGCGGAAATGTCGCCACCGGAAGAGCGCTACGAAAATCGGAGTAATGGACTTCATTTGTTGATATTGGGCGGAAGCCTGGGCGCTTTGGCTATCAATCAGTTGTTACCTGAAGCATTGGCCCAGCTGTCGCCGGAAAAGCGGCCGCAGGTGTGGCATCAGGCTGGCAAGGCACATGCGCAGGTGACCAGCGCTGCTTACCTGCGTCACGGCGTCGAGGCCAAGGTGGAAGCTTTTGTAGACGATATGGCGAAGGCGTACGCCTGGGCTGATCTGGTGATATGTCGGGCCGGCGCATTGACGGTTTCGGAGTTGAGTGCAGCAGGCGTGGCATCCGTGCTGGTGCCCTATCCTTATGCCATTGATGATCACCAGACTAAAAATGGCGAGTGGTTGGTACGGCACAAGGCTGCGCTGATCAAGCAGCAGTGTGATTTGAATGCCGGGCAATTGGCGCGAGACTTGGAAGAACTAATGAGTGACAGAAGTCGATTGGTCGCCATGGCAAAAAATGCCCGCGCGTTGTCATTACCCGAGGCTGCTAACCAAGTGGCTGATATTTGCCTGGAGGTGGCCAATGGCTGAACCCCTTAAATTTCAGATACCGGAGATGCGTCGTATTCGCCGCATACATTTTATCGGTATTGGCGGTGCCGGGATGAGTGGCATCGCTGAAGTGTTGTTGAACCAGGGTTACGACGTCACCGGTTCGGACTTGCGAGAGTCGGTAGTGACGCGTCGGCTAAAAGATATGGGCGCCAAGGTTTTTATCGGTCACCACGCGGACAATGTCAAAGGCACGAGTGTGGTCGTGAACTCCAGTGCCGTGGACGAAAACAACCCGGAAATTGTCGGCGCTCGAGAGCAACGAATCCCGGTGGTGCGACGCGCGGAAATGCTTGGCGAATTAATGCGCTACCGTCACGGTATTGCCATTGCCGGTACCCACGGCAAAACCACCACCACAAGCCTGATCGCCTCGGTATTGGCTGAAGGGGACCGCGACCCGACCTTTGTTATCGGCGGCCTGCTCAATAGCGCCGGCAGCAATGCCAAGCTGGGAGACAGTCGCTACCTGGTAGCCGAAGCCGACGAAAGTGACGCATCTTTTTTACACCTGCAGCCGATGGTGGCGGTGGTCACCAATATCGATGCAGACCATATGGATACCTACGAGGGGGACTTTTCCCGTCTGAAAAGAACCTTCGTGGAATTTCTGCACAACTTACCCTTTTACGGTTTGGCAGTCCTGTGTGGGGATGACCCGATCGTGGAGGAAATCATGCCGGAAGTGTCGCGCCCGATGTTGACCTACGGATTTGGCGATGAGTGTGATTTCCGCGCCATCAATGTGCAGCAAGATAAAATGCAGACTTGCTTCCAGGTGCTGCGCCCGGGTAATGACACCCCTTTGGATATCACCCTCAATATGCCAGGTTTGCACAATGTGCTAAATGCCACGGCGGCTGTAGCGGTGGCAACTGACGAAGGTCTGGATGATCGCTCGATTCAAAATGGCCTGTCGAACTTCCAGGGTGTCGGGCGGCGCTTCCAGGTCTATGGCGAGTACCCGTTGGCCGATGGCAGCGCCATGTTGGTTGACGATTACGGTCATCACCCCCGTGAAGTGGCGGCCACTATTCGAGCGGTGCGCGAAGGGTGGCCGGAGAGGCGCCTGCTGATGATTTACCAGCCTCACCGCTATACCCGTACCCGAGACTTGTACGAGGATTTTGTCGACGTGTTGTCTGGTGTGGACAGCTTGGTATTGCTGGAAGTTTATGGTGCCGGCGAAGAACCGATTCCCGGTGCTGACAGCCGGCACCTGTGTCGCAGTATTCGCAATCGCGGCCAGCTGGATCCGATTTTTGTCGAGGGGGTCGATGGGGTGCCGGAGATCGTGAAAGACATCGCCCGACCCGGTGATATCGTCATTACCCAGGGGGCCGGTAACGTAGGTTTGTTGGCGGTTGAGCTGGCCAAACGGAAGTTGCAATAGCTGGCGAATCAACACAGGTAGAATTGAGAGGTAAAGAGGTTGTCCATGAGCGAAATTGCATTGCCGGTCAGCGCAGAGATCAAGGCGAACCTGGGATGTGTGGGCGTGCTCTACGGAGGGGTGTCTTCCGAGCGGGAAATCTCGTTGCAGACAGGGGCGGCGGTGGCGCAGGCGCTGTCGAAGGCAGGCATCGAAACGGTGGCGATCGATCTGGGAAGCAATGCCATTGATCAGATTCGTGATGCCAATATTGATCGCGCTTTTATCGCACTGCACGGTCCCGGTGGAGAAGACGGTCGTATCCAGGCGTTGCTGGAGTTTATGGGCATTCCCTTTACCGGCAGTGGGGTCGAGGCCTCATCGTTGGCTATGGACAAGTTGTTGAGTAAACAGCTTTGGTGCGGCATCGGTTTGCCCACCCCTGACTACAGGGTCTTGACCGATGCCCTGGTGTCCGACGATGACTGGCAATCCGTCCTGGAGGGATTGGGCGGCGAAGTGATGGTCAAGCCAGCCCACGAGGGATCCAGTATCGGGATGGAAAAAGTTTCAGATGTCGAAACTTTGAAAGCGGCTTACGAAAAGGCAGCCGGCTACGATGCAACGGTGTTGGCGGAACGGTTGGTGGTGGGTGCCGAATACACCGTCGCTATTCTCAACGATGAGGCGTTGCCGCCGATAAAGTTGGAAACGGACAACAGTTTTTACGACTACCAGGCAAAATACGTTTCCGAGGAGACGCGCTATCTGTGCCCTTGTGGATTGAGTGAGGCCAAAGAACAGGCGTTAAAGCAGCTGGCGCTGAAGGCATTTTCGAGTCTGGGTTGTTCCGGTTGGGGACGCATCGACGTAATGGCGGATCAGGCGGGTAACTTTTTTTTGTTGGAAGCGAACACGGTCCCGGGAATGACCGGCCACAGCTTGGTGCCCATGGCCGCGAAGGCCAAGGGATTGAGTTTTGAACAGTTGGTCGTGCATATCATCACGGCAACCCTGACAGCCGGCGCGGCGAATTAAAAGGAGACGAGAAGATACATGCTCGGGGGCAAGGACAATTCAGCAGAGGTAACTGTTCGCGGTGCCAGTCGCCGTCGCGAGCCCGCTGCGGCGCCCAGTAATCCGGGTTGTATTCGCCGCTGGTTGTCGGCGGTGACTACCCTGGGGGTAATGGCGGTGGCAGGGTATTTCCTGACCGGGTATGTCGAAGCGACCCTGGCGCGGCCGGTGGCACAGGTGGCGGTGGAAGGGGATTTCAGATTTGTGTCCAGGGAGCGGGTGGAGGAGCTGGTGCAGCCACAAATTGATAATAGCTTTCTGCGTTTGGATCTGGCCCGTATCAAGCGGGTGCTCGAGCAGGAGCCCTGGATCGATCGCGCCACCCTGGGACGGCGTTGGCCGGATCGCTTGATAATCACAATTGCCGAGCAGCAGCCGATTGCCCGCTGGGGTGATGGCGGCATCCTCAATCAACGTGGCGAGCTGGTGGCAGTTGAAGACAACGGTAGGCTAAACCATTTGCCGGTGCTCTATTCGCAGGCGGGACGCGAGTCGCAACTGTTGGCCCAGTATCAGGATCTTTCGGTGCTGTTGCGTTCGCGACAATTGCAAATGACTGAATTGTCCTGCGACGAAAAACATGCCTGGTCACTGACGCTCAGTAACGGGCTCAAGGTGGTCATAGGTCGAGATCAGGTGATGGAAAAAATGCGTCGTTTTTTGCGGGTTTACGATGCGGTGTTGGTCGAGGATCTGGCGCGAGTCGAGAGTGTTGATGTGCGCTACAACAACGGTGTGGCCGTCAACTGGCGAGAACCGCAAGCGGCGATTGCAGTACGCAAAATTGAACACTATAGCGGGCAAGATAACGTGGGAGACAAGGTAGTCACATACCTTAGGGGTTAAATGAATGGCTAATTCGAATGGCAGCAAAATGATTGTCGGCCTGGATATAGGAACGTCCAAGGTGGTGGCGATAGTGGGGGCCATTTCACCGGAGGGTGAACTGGAAATCGTGGGCATCGGTTCCCACCGCTCCAACGGCTTGAAAAAAGGTGTGGTGGTCAATATCGAATCGACAGTGCAGTCGATCCAGCGTGCCATTGAAGAGGCTGAGCTGATGGCCGGTTGCCAGATTCATTCTGTCTATGCCGGGATAGCCGGCAGCCATATTCGCAGTCTTAACTCCCACGGCATTGTGGCGATAAAGGACCGCGAAGTGTTCTCCCAGGATCTCGAGCGAGTGATTGATGCGGCTCAAGCGGTGGCGATTCCAGCCGACCAGAAAATCCTTCATATCCTGCCACAGGAGTACCTGATCGATGAACAGGAAGGGGTTAAGGAACCCCTGGGTATGTCGGGGGTTCGTCTCGAGGCCAAAGTGCACTTGGTGACTTGTGCTGTCAATGCCGCTCAGAACATAGATAAATGCATTCGCCGCTGTGGCCTGGAGGTGGAAGACATCATCCTCGAGCAACTGGCTTCCAGCTATGCGGTGCTCACCGATGATGAAAAGGAACTGGGTGTGTGCATGGTGGATATCGGCGGTGGGACTACCGATATTGCGGTTTTTACCGAAGGTTCGATTCGCCACACGGGCGTGATCCCCATCGCAGGGGACCAGGTCACCAACGATATCGCCATGGCGCTGCGCACGCCGACGCCGCACGCCGAGGAGATCAAGATCAGGTACGCCTGTGCCCTGGCCAAACTCACCGGCGCGGATGAAACCATCAAGGTGCCGAGTGTGGGGGATCGCCCACCACGGGATTTGTCACGCCAGGCCCTGGCCGAAGTGGTGGAGCCGCGATACGACGAACTCTTTACCCTGGTGCAGGCGGAGTTGCGCCGCAGCGGTTTCGAGGATTTGATCGCTGCCGGTATCGTGCTCACCGGCGGCACCTCCAAGATGGAAGGGGTGGTGCACCTGGCCGAGGAAATCTTTCACATGCCGGTGCGACTGGGCTCGCCTCAAAATGTTACTGGTCTGGCGGATATTGTTCAGAACCCGATTTACTCCACCGGTGTTGGCCTGCTGCAGTACGGTATTAAACAGCAACAGGATGGCCGGCCGGTCACCATCAACACCCGGGAGAACGCTAACTCCTGGTGGGACAAGGTGAAAGTCTGGTTTCAGGGGAATTTTTAACGTAGGTAAAGCCTGAGACGCTTATCGCCCAGGCATTTTTTAATCACTTTAATTATTTAATCGTTTTAGTTGGATGTAAGGAAAACAAAGGGGAAAGGCCATGTTTGAACTCGTTGATAGCATGCCGCAAAGTGCGGTAATCAAAGTGATTGGTGTGGGAGGCGGTGGAGGTAACGCCGTCAAGCACATGATCCAGAACCAGGTTGATGGCGTGGAATTTATCTGTGCCAACACCGATGCCCAGGCACTGAAGGATGTGGAGTCCCGTACAGTGCTGCAGTTGGGTAACAACATGACCAAGGGCCTGGGTGCCGGAGCAAATCCGGAAGTGGGCCGACAGGCTGCCATGGAAGACCGTGAGCGGATTGCCGAGGTCCTGGCTGGTGCCGATATGGTGTTTATTACCGCCGGAATGGGTGGTGGTACCGGTACCGGTGGGGCGCCAGTGGTGGCGGAAGTGGCTCGGGAATTGGGCATTCTGACAGTGGCGGTCGTCACCAAACCCTTCCCGTTCGAAGGGCGCAAGCGCCTGGCTGTGGCTGAGGCCGGCATCAAGGCGCTGCAGGAGCGGGTGGATTCCCTGATCACTATCCCCAACGAAAAATTGTTGGCGGTACTGGGCAAGACCACCAGCCTGCTGGACGCTTTCAAGGCGGCCAACGATGTGCTTTTGGGCGCGGTCCAGGGGATTGCCGACCTGATTATCCGTCCCGGTATGATCAACGTCGACTTTGCAGATGTTCGCACAGTGATGTCTGAGATGGGCATGGCCATGATGGGAACTGGCCGGTCCAGTGGTGAAAACCGCGCCCGCGAGGCGGCGGAAGCGGCTATTCGCAGCCCACTGCTGGAAGATATCAACCTCCAGGGCGCGCGCGGTATCCTGGTCAATATCACCGCCGGTATGGACCTGTCTCTGGGTGAATTCTCAGAGGTGGGCGACACGGTGGAAGAGTTTGCCTCCAATGATGCCACTGTGGTGGTGGGTACGGTGATCGATCCGGAAATGACCGACGAGCTGCGGGTGACCGTGGTCGCCACGGGTCTGGGAGCTGCATTTTCCACCGACAAGCCGGCAGAGGCCAAGGTGGTAGTGGACAACACCCGGCGCGCCAACGGCCAGGTGGACTACAGCTCCCTGGACCGCCCGGCGGTGTTGCGCAAACAGGCGGCAGCCACCAATGCCCAGAAAGCTGTGCAGGAAGACAAGGATATGGAGTACCTGGATATTCCTGCCTTCCTGCGTCGCCAGGCAGACTGAGGTTTCTGTCGCTGGGCCCTGGTCGCTAACCGCCAGTGACCGGTCTATGGTGACATAAAACCGGGTAACGGGAGTGCGGGGTACGATGGGACTTTCTCCTTGGTTTCACGCCCCTTTCTCTGATATCATCCGCGCCTCTATGGGCACGGGTAGGCTAAATTGGTCAAAAAGACAGCAAAATGATCAGACAACGTACTCTAAAAAATGCCATTCGTGCCACAGGTGTCGGCCTTCACACCGGTCAAAAAATCTTTTTGACCCTGCTGCCGGCGCCGGTTGATACGGGCATTATCTTTCGCCGGGTCGATTTGGACCCCGTCGTCGAAATAGAGGCCAAGGCCGAAAATGTGGGGGATACCACACTTTCGACCACACTGGTTCAGGGTGATGTTCGCGTCTCCACCGTGGAACATCTGCTGTCTGCCATGGCTGGCCTGGGCATCGACAATGCCATCGTCGAGGTCAGTGCCCCGGAAGTGCCCATAATGGATGGAAGCGCAGGCCCCTTTGTTTTCCTCATCCAATCTGCCGGTATTGAGGAACAGGCGGCTGCCAAGAAGTTTATTCGTATCAAGCGCCCCGTTATTGTTAAAGATGGCGACAAAGTCGCCAAGTTTCTGCCTTTTGATGGCTTTAAAGTCTCCTTCAGTATCGAATTTGATCATCCCGTATTCCAGGGCCGCGACCTTAAGGCGGTGGTGGACTTCTCCAGTACCTCCTTTGTAAAGGAAGTAAGCCGTGCCCGTACCTTCGGATTTATGCACGAGGTGGAATATCTGCGTTCCAAAGGGCTGGCCAAGGGGGGGAGCGTCGATAACGCCATTCTGGTGGATGAATACCGGGTTGTGAATGAGGATGGACTGCGTTACGAAGATGAATTCGTCAAACACAAGATCCTCGATGCCATCGGCGATCTTTATTTGCTGGGTAATAGTTTGATCGGTGAGTTTCAGGCCCACAAGTCCGGTCATGCGCTGAACAACAAATCGCTGCGCCAACTGATTGCCGAGAAGGACGCCTGGGAAATGGTAACCTTTGAGGGTGAAAAAGAGGCGCCGATCTCCTATATAAAACCACTCGCGGTTGCCTGAGTCGTCGTCTGACACCGATTTACCCTGTTTGAGGGCGGACACTTGTCAGCGTTTTTCCGCCGTTTATCACAAAGTTGCGCTATTTCTCTACAATTTACCTCAATAAGTCATAGTAATTACCTGTTTTCTATGCCATATTTCGGCCCGTTCGCTCCTAACCCTGCCTCGGAGCGGACACTATGACTGATTGGTCGTATAGAAACGTCGCTAAAGCACAGGCTAACCGGGATACCCGAACCCAGCTATGAAGGTCATTATTGTCAGTAAAAGACATGGCCGCACCCGCAGCTTTAACCTGGGGGGGTGGACCCGTGCGCTTTTGTCTGTCTGCGCCCTGATGGTTCCGGTGGGTATTGGCGGTGTCGCCGGTATGTATTATGCCGAGAGTGATGGCAGTGATCTTCTAAGCGGCGACACCCAGCAGGCCTGGAGTGAGGCCCTCGCTGACCAAAAACAGCAGGTTAAAGAAGCCAAACGCCGTGCCGAGGAACAGTTGGCTGCGCTGACCCTGCGCATGGCTGAATTACAGGCGCGTCTGGTGCGTCTGGACGCTTTGGGCGAACGCTTGACCCGTATTGCCAAGCTCGATGAAGGTGAATTTGATTTCAGTGAGCCAGTGGCGCTCGGCGGCCCGGAGTTGGCCGTTGCCGGAGATACCTACCGCAGTCCCGATTTTATCAGCCTGATCGATCAGCTCACCGACAATATCGATAACCGCGAGCGGCAGCTGGAGACCCTGGAAGCGCTGATGACCAAGCGCAAGATACAGAGGGATATTTTTATTGCGGGCCGACCGGTGAAAAAGGGATGGATGTCCTCTCGTTACGGGCGTCGTACCGACCCCTTTCATGGTCGAATCGCTTGGCACGCTGGCGTGGATTTTGCCGGTAAAATGGGATCTGATGTGGTTTCGGTTGCTGCCGGGGTAGTCACCTGGTCCGGTAAGCGCAGCGGCTATGGTGACATGGTTGAAATAAACCACGGCAACGGTTTCTCCACCCGCTACGCACACAACCAAGAAAACCTGGTCAAGGTAGGTGATGTCGTCAAGCGGGGACAAGTGGTGGCCCTGATGGGGTCCAGTGGTCGCTCCACCGGGCCCCATGTCCATTTTGAGGTCTACAAACACGGTCGCACCGTCGATCCCGCCAGTTATATTCGTCGCGCCAGTCGCTGACCCGCCTTTCCACTTGCGCATTCCCGCGCCTTTCGGTTTACTTGGCATCCTATTTAAGGTACGCACTGTTCCAGGCCTGCCCACAGACTTGATCATTGAGGCAGATGCCGACCCGCCGACCCCTTGAAGATTTCGGCCTCACAGTTAATAAACGGTAATTTCATGATTGGTAAGATAGTTAAGGCGGTATTTGGCTCCAAGAACGATCGAGAGCTCAAGCGTATGGGCAAGATCGTCAAGCGCATCAATGAGCTGGAGCCGGAAATACAGACCCTCTCCGACGAGGCGTTGAAAGCCAAAACCGCTGAATTCAAACAGCGTTTTAGTGATGGCGAAAGCCTTGATGACCTTCTGCCGGAAGCCTTTGCCACCGTGCGCGAGGCTGGGGTAAGAGTGATGCAGATGCGTCATTTTGATGTCCAGATGATTGGCGGCATTACACTGCACGAAGGGCGCATCGCCGAGATGCGGACCGGTGAGGGTAAAACTCTGATGGCAACCCTTCCCGCCTACCTCAATGCCATTTCCGGTCGCGGGGTGCACATCGTTACCGTCAACGACTACCTGGCAGGCCGGGACGCGGCCTGGATGGGGCCGCTTTACAACTTTCTTGGACTGACTGTCGGTGTGGTGCAGTCGCAACAGGATCCCGTGACCAAAAAAGAGGCTTACGCGGCGGATATCACCTACGGTACCAACAACGAATTCGGCTTTGACTACCTGCGCGACAATATGGCCCTGCGCCGGGAAGACAGGGTACTGCGGCCACTGAATTTTGCGGTGGTGGACGAAGTGGACTCCATCCTGATCGACGAGGCCAGGACACCCCTCATTATTTCCGGTGCGGCCGAGGACAGCTCCGAACTCTATCGCCGCATGAACCAATTGATCCCGAAACTGCAGCCACAGCCGCAAGTCGAAGGCGACGAAGAACCTGCCGCGGGTGACTATATCGTGGATGAAAAGACCCGTCAGGTGGAGTTGACTGAGTCCGGTCACCAGATGGTGGAAGAGTTGTTGGTCAAAGAAGGCTTGTTGCAGGAGAGCGAAAGCCTTTACGGGGCCAACAACCTGAACCTGCTGCACCATGTGCATGCTGCGCTTCGGGCCCACACCCTGTTCCACCGCGATGTCGATTATATCGTCCAGGATCGACAGGTGGTGCTAATTGATGAGCACACGGGTCGTACTATGCCGGGCAGACGGCTGTCCGAAGGGCTTCACCAGGCCCTGGAAGCCAAAGAAGGGGCGGCGATTCAAAGTGAGAGCCAGACCCTGGCATCCACTACCTTCCAGAACCTGTTCCGCCTCTACCCGAAACTGTCGGGCATGACCGGTACCGCAGACACCGAGGCTTTCGAATTTCACCAGATCTACGGCCTGGATGTTGTCGTGATCCCGCCCAACAAACCTGTCGCTCGCCAGGACCTGAATGACCTGGTATTCCTGTCTGTGGCGGAAAAGTATGACGCCATTGTCGAGGACATTAAATCCTGCCAGGAAAAAAATGCACCGGTGCTGGTGGGGACAGCTTCGGTGGAAACCTCTGAAGTCATGTCGCAACACCTGAAAAAAGTGGGGATCAAGCACCAGGTGCTGAACGCCAAGTATCATGCCAAAGAGGCCGATATCATTGCCCAGGCCGGTCGGCCCGGCACGGTCACCATCGCTACCAATATGGCTGGCCGTGGTACCGATATTGTGCTGGGTGGTAACTGGGAAGCTGAAGTGGCGGCGTTGGAAAACTCCTCAGAAGAAAAAGTGGAAGAGATCAAGACGGGCTGGAAAGCCCGGCATCAGCAGGTGATCGAGGCCGGTGGTCTCCACATTATCGGTACTGAGCGCCACGAGTCCCGTCGTATCGATAATCAATTGCGGGGGCGAGCCGGTCGCCAGGGCGACCCGGGTATGTCCCGCTTCTATCTGTCCCTGGAAGATAACCTGATGCGTATCTTCGCATCTGACCGGGTGCGCAACTTTATGCAGGCATTGGGTATGGAGAAGGGCGAGGCCATTGAGCACCGGATGGTCACCAACGCCATTGAAAAGGCTCAGCGTAAGGTGGAAGGGCGCAACTTCGATATCCGCAAACAGCTGCTGGAATTCGATGATGTCGCCAACGACCAACGGCAGGTTGTTTACAACCAGCGCAATGAGTTGCTGGAATCCGAAGACATAGAAGATACCATCCGGAATATTCGCTTCGATGTCGTCAACGATGTCATCAGCGGATTTATTCCCCCCCAGAGCTTGGAGGAACAATGGGACGTGCCGGCGCTCGAGAAACATCTGGAAGCGGAGTTTGGTCTGTCGCTGCCGGTGCAGGCGTGGCTCGATAGCGATGATAAGCTGCACGAGGAATCCCTGCGGGAGAAAATCGTTGAGGCGGTCCAGAATGCCTATGACGAGAAATGCCAGCGGGTTGGCGAGATCATGCGTGAGGTTGAGAAACAAATCATGTTGCAGGTGCTGGATATGCTTTGGAAAGAGCATCTGTCCAATATGGACCACCTGCGCCAGGGAATTGGTCTGCGCGCCTACGCCCAGAAGAACCCCAAACAGGAATACAAGCGTGAATCTTTCGAGCTGTTTCAGGAGATGCTGGAAAACCTCAAGCACGAAGTAGTGCGGGTGCTTTCACGGGTCGAACCTGTCACCCAGGAACAGATGGAAGAGATGGAGCGCCAGCGCATTGAGGCTTTGGAGCGCCAGCGGATGCAACTGCAACACGAGCAGGTCAGTGCTCTCGACGATGGCAGCTCGGCCGCGGCCGACGAGCCGGAGCAGAAGCCTTATGTGCGTGAGGGACAGAAAGTGGGGCGAAACGACCCCTGCCCCTGCGGTTCCGGTAAAAAATACAAGCAGTGCCACGGTAAGTTGGCGTAAAACCAATACCCATCACAGACTGAGAACAATGCCATGGCTGTCGGTAATATCCCCTTTCCTGAAATGCACCCAATCGCTGGCTTTCAGTTGGCAACGGTCAGTGCCGGGATAAAAACACCCGGACGCAAGGATGTCGTGCTGATGAGTATCGCAGAAGGTGGCCGAGTGGCAGGCGTGTTTACCCAAAATGCCTTTTGTGCCGCTCCAGTCACGGTCTGCAAGGAGCACCTGGTGACCGGTGATATCCGCTATTTGCTGGTCAATGCCGGTAATGCCAATGCCTGTACCGGAGAATCGGGTTATCTCGACGCCCTTGCCAGTTGCGAAAAAGTGGCCGAGCTGGGTGGTGTCGGCAGGGGGCAGGTACTGCCTTTTTCCACTGGCGTGATTGGAGAGCCAATGCCGATGGACCGGCTGTTGGCGGTGTTGCCAGAGGCCTATTGCAAGTTATCCGATTGTGGTTGGGGGGAGGCCGCTGAAGGTATTATGACCACCGACACCCGTGCCAAGGGCGCCAGTGTACAGTTCGAGTACAGTGGTGAAACGGTGACAGTGACCGGCATCGCCAAGGGGTCCGGTATGATCAAGCCGAATATGGCCACCATGCTGGCTTATATCGCCACCGATGCCTGTGTGGCTCGGCCGCTGCTGGAGCAACTGGTAAAAATGGCCGCGGATCGCTCCTTTAATCGCATCACTGTGGATGGTGATACCTCCACCAACGATTCCTGTATTCTGGTGGCGACCGGCCAAAGCAAATTGCCGGAAATAGAGAATGCTGAGGGTGAACTCTACCGCAAGTTGGAAGAGGCGGTTGTCGCCGTGCACGAACGGCTGGCGCTGAGCATCGTCAGCGACGGCGAGGGCGCCACCAAACTGGTTGCTATCGAGGTCAATGGTGGTGCCAGTGCCGAGGAGTGTGTCAAAGTTGCCTATGCCGTGGCTCATTCGCCCCTGGTTAAAACGGCGCTTTTTGCCGCCGATCCCAACTGGGGGCGCATTGTCGCCGCGATTGGTTATGCTGGTATAAGTGACCTGGATGCCGAAAAGGTGACCGTGCATCTGGGCGATGTGCTGATTGTGGAAAAAGGCGGTCGCGCGGCCAGTTACACCGAAGACCGGGGCCAGGCCGTCATGGATCAGGAGAATATTGGCATCCGCATTGATCTCGGTCGCGGCAATTTTACCGATCGGGTCTGGACCACTGATCTTTCCCATGAGTATGTCACTATCAATGCTGAGTACCGGACCTGAGGATGGCTGAAGCCAACGTGGTTCATGTTGCCGTGGGGGTCATTCTGGATGATCAGGGGCGGGTTTTGCTGGCCCGACGTCCGGTGCAGGTTCACCAGGGTGGCCTCTGGGAGTTTCCCGGCGGTAAGGTTGACGCCGGCGAATCGGTGGCTGAAGCCCTGGCGCGCGAATTGACGGAAGAGCTGGCGATCCAGGTCGAAGCAACGCAGCCTCTGCTGGAGATTCGCCATGACTATCCGGACAAGTCTGTGTTACTGGATGTGTGGCTGGTGACAGCCTTTGAGGGTGATCCCCGGGGCAATGAAGGCCAGCCAATAGAGTGGGCCGAGGTCAAACAGCTCGCGGATTACGAATTTCCTGCCGCCAACCAAGCCATTGTGTCCGCTTTGCAGGCGCGAACGGCACAGCCGGCTTAGCCTAACCTAACCTTCCCCCTCCTTATCGTCCGAGAGTAAATCGTCGTACAGGGAATTACCGGCAATGCGGTTTTTCTCGTCGGCCCAGTCGCCAAAATCGATCAGTTTGCAGCGCTCGCTGCAGAAAGGGCGATGTGGGTTGCTTGTGTCCCAAAGCACCTTGGTTTTACAGGTGGGGCAGGAGACTTCCAGGGGTTTCTTACTCATGGTTACCGTGTGATGTTCAGGTCGTTTCATTGTCGCTCTGCTCTTTGGCCAATTGCAAGTACCGCTGATGCAGGCGATCCACCTGGGAATGGAGTTGTTCGAGAGTGCCGTCATTGACGATAATGTCATCGGCAAAGCTCAGCCGCTTTTGGCGTGAGCTTTGAGCGGCCATGATCGCTTTCACCTGTGATTCGCTGTTGTTGTCTCTTGTCACTGTGCGCGCCAGTTGAAGGTCTTCGGGAACATCGATCACCAATACCCGTTTGACCAGTTGGCTTTGTCCCGATTCCACCAGCAATGGCGATGACAAAATGGCATAAGGACTTTGGGCATTGGCCAGCCCCCGGGTAATCTCTTCGCGTATCAGGGGGTGGGTGAGCTGTTCCAGCCAGCGTCGCTCCCTGGCATTTTCAAACACTTTGGTTCTGAGTGCAGCGCGATCGAGACTGCCGTCGGCGGCGATTACCTCGCTGCCAAAGTGTTCCTCAATGGACCGCAAGGCGGGCTTACCGACTTCGACCACAGTGCGTGCGGCGATATCCGCGTCCACCACGGTAATACCCAGGGTTTCAAAATGGGCACTGGCCGCGGATTTGCCGCTACCGATACCCCCAGTAAGGCCAATAACATACATAATGACGATTCAAGCAGATTGCCAAAGAACACTTGCGGCTTACAGCTTGCAGCTTGCAGCTTACAGCTTGCAGCTTACAGCTTACAGCTTACTCAACCCAATCCCGCAAATTTAAGGTAGTAGTCGGTAATTCGCTCACCCCAGAGCAGAGCGATCCAACCGGCAATCGCCAAATAGGGGCCAAAGGGAATGGGGATGTTCTTGTCCCGCCCCAGTATCAAGATACCCGCAATGCCGATAAAGGCGCCTACAAAGGACGATAGGATAATGATCAACGGCAGGGCTTGCCAGCCCATCCAGGCACCCAGCGCTGCCAGCAGTTTAAAATCACCGTAACCCATCCCCTCCTTACCGGTGACCATTTTAAACAGCCAAAACACCGACCAGAGCGAGAGGTATCCAGCCACCGCCCCCCAGAGGGCACTGTCGAGACGGGTGAAAACGCCAAAGGAGTTGGCGATCAGGCCCATCCACATTAACGGCAGGGTAATATTGTCCGGCAGCAGTTGGGTATCCACATCGATCATGGTCAGTGCCACCAGGGCCCAGGTAATCATCAAGGCACACGCTGCCTGCGGGGTGGCGCCCAGGGTATAGATAACGACAGCTGACAGGATCCCCGCGGCGATCTCCACCAGCGGGTAACGCGGGGAAATCGGGGTCTTGCAGTTCGAGCATTTGCCTTTCAACAGCAGGTAGCTGATAACGGGAATATTCTGCCAGGGTTTGATAGGGACTTTGCACGTCGGACAGTGGGAGGCTGGGAAGGCGATACCGAGTCTGGTTTCTTCGGTGTTTTCGATATTGAGCAGTTCGCAGCAGTCGCTTCGCCATTCGCCTTCCAGGGACTTTGGAAGGCGGTAGATCACGACGTTGAGGAAACTGCCAATCAGCAAGCCGAGGATGGCAGCACCCGCCGCCAGCAGGGCGGGGTCAAGGAGTTGATAGGTGTTGGTCATGGGATTAGATAACGGAACCGAGTTGAAAGATCGGCAGGTACATGGCGATCATCAGTCCGCCTATCAATACCCCAAGAACGGCCATAATCATAGGCTCTAGCAGCGAAGTCAGGCTATCAACAAGGTTGTCGACGGCTTCTTCGTAAAAAGAGGCGACTTTGTCAAGCATGTCGTCAAGTGCACCGGATTCTTCGCCTATTGCGGTCATTTGAACCAATAGGGCGGGGAAGAGGCCCGATTGTCTTAGGGAGGCATTGAGCTGAATACCAGTCGACACCTCTTCTCGGACTTTTAATACGGCTTCCTGGTAAATGGCGTTGCCCGTTGCTCCCGCGACAGAGGTTAGGGCATCAATTAATGGCACGCCTGCAGCGAAGGTCGTTGAGAGAGTGCGGCCGAATCGCGCCATGGTCGATTGGTAGAGGATATCTCCAACAATAGGAATTTTAAGTGACCATTTGTCGACTTGGCGAGAGAAAGCTTTCGAGCGTAGCTTGGCTTCTCTAAAAGCGAAGACTATCGCTACCATAGCAATCAAGATAGTCAACCAGTATTGCTGTACACTTTCCGAAAGCCCCAGCACGAACAAGGTAAATGCCGGCAGGTCGGCACCAAAGCTCGAGAAAGTCTCGGCAAATTGTGGCACAACTTTAACCAGTAGAATACCTGTCACGACAATTGCTACCACTACAACGGCTATTGGGTAAGTCATCGCTTTCTTGATTTTGGCTTTCAGCGCCTCCGTTTTTTCCTTATAAGTGGCGATGCGGTCCAGCATGGTTTCCAGCGCGCCGGATTGCTCACCGGACTCCACCAGGTTACAGAAAAGGTCATCAAAATATTTGGGGTGTTTGCGCAGGGAGGGCGCAAATCCGCTACCGGCGGCCACATCGTTTCTAATAGTAAGAATGAGTTCTCTCAGTGAAGGATTTTCCAATCCATCGCCAACGATCTCAAAACTCTGAACCAGGGGAACACCGGCCTTCATCATGGTCGCCATCTGGCGGGTGAACACAGCGATATCCATGGGTTTGATCGATTTTTTACCGCCACCAAACAAGGGTTTTGGTTTTTTTCTAACGCCGCTTGCCCTTACGCCCTGCTTTAAAAGCTGCGCCTTTACCAAGGTGGCATTTCTGCCTTCCATTTCTCCCTGGACTTTATTGCCTTTTTTATCGATTCCCTTATAGATAAAGGTGGATGCTGAGGCTGTAGCCATTGTATGGTCCCTGATATTTAATCTTTAGTTACTCGATTGGCCTCTTCCAGGCTGGTCACACCGGCTGCCGCTTTTCGCAAAGCGGAAATTCGCAAGCTGTTAAAACCTTCTTCTTTGGCGAGTTTTGCAATCTGTAACGCGTTGCCACCCTCCATTATAAGGGAGGAAATTTTTGGAGTGATGCGAACCACTTCATAAACCCCTACTCGACCTTTGTAGCCGTTGTTGCATTTTGAACAGCCTACGGGATGGTAGAGCTCGAATTCCTTGCGGTCCACGCCTATCTCGTCGAAGCCCTCTTCAGTGAGGATCTCGTCAGGTATATCGTCCGCCGGCTTTTTACAATTGCTGCACAGCCTTCGCGCCAAGCGCTGGGCGATAATCAGGCTGACGGTGGTTGCCACGTTAAAGGCGGGAACGCCCATATTCAACAGTCGGGTCAGGGTTTCGGGGGCGCTGTTGGTGTGCAGGGTGGATAACACCAGGTGACCGGTCTGGGCCGCCTTGATACCAATCTCGGCCGTTTCCAGGTCCCGGATTTCCCCCACCATCACGATATCCGGGTCCTGTCGCAGGAATGAGCGCAAGGCCTCGGCAAAGGTCAGGCCGACCCTGGTGTTAACCTGGACCTGGTTGATACCTTCCAGGTTGATTTCCACCGGATCTTCCGCTGTGGAAATGTTGCGCTCCGACGTGTTGAGAATATTGAGGCCGGTATAGAGAGAAACGGTTTTACCGCTACCTGTGGGGCCTGTCACCAGGATCATACCCTGGGGCTGATTGAGGGCATCCAGGTACAACTGCTTTTGGTCGTTTTCGTATCCCAAGGCGTCGATACCCAGTTTGGCGGAGCTGGGGTCCAGAATACGCAGTACGATCTTTTCCCCAAACAACGTGGGCAGGGTGTTCACCCGGAAATCAATGGCTCTGGATTTGGAAATCTTCATCTTGATACGCCCGTCCTGGGGGACGCGGCGTTCAGAGATATCCATTTGCGACATCACTTTCAGGCGTGCCGCCAGACGGGTGGCCAGGTTGATGGGGGGGCGTGCGACTTCCTGCAGGATACCGTCGGTACGGAAGCGCACGCGATAGGCCTTTTCATAGGGTTCAAAGTGGATATCCGAGGCACCTATCTTGATGGCATCCAGCAGGACCTTATTGATAAAGCGCACAATAGGGGCTTCATCGGCTTCAGAGGGACCATCATCATCGGCGAGATTGTCCTCATCAACGGCTTCGATATCAAGGTCGTCCAGGGAGTCCTCATCCAGCCCGCCCAGGGCATCGCCCAAAGATTCCTCCTTGCGGGCGAAAAAGGCCTCTATTGCCCCCTCCAATTTATCGGCTTCAACCAGAATGGCGTCCGTGGAAAGCCCGGTATTGAACTTGATTTCGTCCAGCGCGTGCAGATTGGTCGGGTCGGCCACGGCGACGAACAAGCGGTTGCCGCGGTGGAAGAGTGGCAGGGTAAGGTGTTTCCTGATCAGGCGCGGGTCGACAATATTGTCGGGGATGGCTCCTGTATTAAAGGCATCGAGATCGAGAATCGGGGTGCCGAACTCTTCCGAGGCGGCATTGGCAATAGTTTGAGCGCCCAGGGTATTGGTAGAGACCAGATAATGAACAAAAGGGCGCTTTTCCTTTTGACTATCTTTCAGTGACTGTTGCGCTTGGTTTTCTTCTAATAGTTTGTCGTTGACCAGTCGGCGCGCCAACCCACTTAGTACGGGAGTGGGAGCATTCATGCGTGTGTCCCTGATTTTGCAGCTCTTTTATATTTAGAGTAGTTAATAAATAAACGGTAATAACACGATGTATTATCTAGCTTTTACAGGATTTGTCGAGTTGAAATGCCACACTTGTTGACAAATATAGCTTTCTGCGCTGGAATCCTTGGGCCTGCCGCGATAGGTAGGAAAGTGACGATATTTGTCAACTGTTTCGGGTTGGTAGCTTTGGACTGGTTGCTAGAGAGGGCAAATTTCAGGCGGTGGCGAAATGGTATGCTTTTTGCTTGGAGTTTGTTGTTGTTTTGTTAACAGCTAATATTTTGAAGACTTAATGGAGAATGGGTATGAAAAACCGACAACAGGGTTTTACGTTAATAGAATTGATGATCGTGGTTGCGATTATCGGTATCCTGGCAGCAGTGGCGTTGCCTGCTTATCAAGACTACACTACGCGCGCGAAGATTACCGAGGGTGTTGGCCTGGCCAGCTCTGCCCGCATCGCTTCTTCGGAGTATCGTATTTCAACGGCAAATTGGCCGAATAACAATACCAGCGCGGGCTTTACTTCACCAAATACCCAGTATGTGAGTGCAATTGCCATTGCTAATACCAGTATTACAGTTACCTTCAAGGCGGCGGCGGGCGTTAGTGCTGGTTCGACTATTATCTACGTTGGGTCCATGGGCACGGGTGGTCTCAATTGGACATGTATTGATGGTGACGTGCAAGATAAATTCCGTCCAGCGAATTGTCGTTAAAAAGCTGATTTATCTCTTTAGGGTAAATAAGGACCTCCTCTGTATGCAGGGGAGGTTTTTTTATGGGTGAAGTTTAAGTAGATGAAGTTCAAGTACCAAATAGAGATGATTTTTGTGCTGGCTTTGGTGGCAGCCTTTCTTATTCTGTGGCAGGGACGGAGCAGTCCCTTTATTCTCGATGACCTTCTGCATTTTCCTCGGTTGAGCGGTGGGGTGACAGACTGGGATACTGCTTTGCGATGGATTTTTGGGGGCTCATCTGCCACTGGGAGACCTATTTCCTATCTCAGTTTTCTTCTCAATGATATTGCTTGGCCGAGCTCACCTGAATCCTTTAAGGGAACAAACATATTTATACACCTGTTAAATGGGGTTTTGGTTTTTATTCTGTCTAGATCATTATTAAATGCGGTTGAAAATGAAATTGGATCTAGACGTACCGAATTTATGGCCGTGTTAGTGATGGCCCTCTGGTTGATTAGTCCGATACATCAATCCGCCATTTTTATGGCAATCCAGCGCATGACCCTGCTGATGTCCACATTTATGCTGTTGGCGCTGATCTGCTATGTCAAAGGGCGTGTTTTGATCGGTCGCGGCCAGCTGAGTATGGGCTACTGGTTTATTACCCTCGGTATTGGTGTGCTAGGGCCAATGGCTGCATTTTCCAAGGATCCTGGGATTCTTGTGTGTGCCTATGTGATTGTTTTGGAGGCAACCGTTTTCAAATCCATTAGTTGGAGCTGTCGCTGGGGTAGGTATTGGAGATTAGTCTTTTTGTACGTACCTATGTTGATGATAGTGGGGTATTACCTCTTTGAGCTCGTGCGTATGGAGCAACTGTACCTGAAGCGCGATTTCGATATGGGGGAGCGGTTGATGACTGAAGCGCGCATCTTATTAGTGTACTTGTCGCTATTCCTAGCCCCCAGATTGTCAGCTATTGGGCCGTATCAAGACGACTTTTTAATATCGAGGGGCTTTTTTGAGCCAGTTACCACGGCGATCGCCATTTTAGTGATTTTATCTCTTCTGTTTGGGGCGATTAAATACAGGACTAGGTATCCCGTGGTGGCCTTTGGTATTCTCTGGTTTTTTTCGGGCCATCTGTTGGAGAGTACGGCCCTCCCGTTGGAACTATATTTTGAGCACAGAAATTACTTGCCTATGTTGGGGCCTATAATTGCACTGGTTTATTATTTAAAGTTGGTGCCAGAAAAGGTAAAAAAGCTGACCGCCGTTGCTGTGACCCTTTACTTAGCTTTTGTAGCGGGCATCAGCTTTAGTTACGCGAGTCAATGGGCAGACAGCGATGAGAGGGTGAACGTTTGGGCGTATTACCATCCTGGCTCAGTGAGAGCACAACTGGATGCGACCCGTTACTGGTTGGACCGGTACGATATTCAAGCGGCTAAGAAGCAGGTGTCAATCGCTCTGCAGTATAGGCCTGGAGACGCGGGGATGAATTTGTACGCATACCTGGTAAACAATTGCAAACCCAAGTATGGAGAAAACATTCCATTAGCGGGTGAGTTAAAGGATATTGTTCCCATTGCACCTTTCGATCATGCGAGTATCAGCGCTATTCAGTTTTTGCGTGAAAACATAGCTACAGGTCGATGTGAGGTATCGTACGATACATTAATTAGTATCATTCATTTGTATCTGAGTAACCCCAAGTTTTATGGCGTTGATGCATCTCGCGCTTCACTCTATCAGGAATTGTCGGCGGTCTATGCAGCAATGGGAGATTTTAGCAAGACATTAGAGTCATTGGATAATGCCTACGAAGCCAGGCCGCTGTACAATATTGCTTTAAATCAAGCCTATCTGGCTGAAACGGCAGGGAATTACGAACTCGCAAAGCAGTTTATCGATAAGGCGAGATCTTCGCCGACAATCAATAAGTATGAATGGTTTTGGCGGAATAAGGAAATTGATGAGTGGGAAGCCAAGTTGCTAGGGCATGCTGTTTTCGTAAAGGATGAGTAAAGAATTTATGTATCAGAATAAGAGAATTGCGGTAGTTGTGCCCTGCTATAACGAAGAGCTGTTGATAGCCCGCGTACTGGAAACGATGCCGGAAATTGTTGACCACATTTTCGTGGTAGATGATAAAAGTACAGATAACACGGTCCACGTTGTTGAAATGCTAAAACCAGATTTTGGTTGTAGGCTTTCATTGATCGAACATGATGTAAATCAAGGAGTGGGAGGAGCCATTGCGACGGGCTACAAGGCGGCCCGAGATGCAGAGTATGATGTTGCTGTAGTGATGGCTGGTGACGCTCAAATGGACCCGGCGGAGTTGGAGCGTATTATTCTTCCCGTTGTTGAAGATAGATGTGATTACACGAAAGGTAATCGGCTTTTTAGTGGTGATGCCTGGAACATTATCCCCAGAGTGAGATATTTAGGTAACGCGCTTTTGTCGTTGTTGACTAAAATGGCGTCAGGTTATTGGCATGTGGCGGATTCTCAGTCTGGGTATACTGCGATTAACCTCAGGGCCTTGAAATTAATTGACTGGGATTCTATGTACAAGCGTTATGGTCAGCCCAATGATCTACTGGTAAGGCTAAATATATATAACCTCCGCGTACATGATGTGGAAATTACCCCCATTTATAATGTTGGTGAAAAGTCGGGTATCAAGCCTTTACGCATGATACCTAAATTGTCTTTTCTGCTCGGACGGCTTTTCGTTTATCGAATGATACAAAAGTATTTAATTCGAGACTTTCATCCATTGTTGTTTTTTTATATTACAGCGTTAACCCTGCTGCCCACAGGTCTGCTACTCGGTATATATCTGCTCGGTTGTCGAATCGTTGGGCAGGCGGTTGCTGAAACGAGTGCGTTATTTGCCGCTTTCTTGGTGATTATGGGGTTTCAATTTTTGTTCTTTGGAATGTGGATGGATATGGAAAACAATAGAGATTTACGATGATTTCTCGGGAATTGGGTAACGCTTAAGCCAATGCAATGTCAGGGCGCTAAAAAAAACTACCAACTCCCCGATCAAGAACCATACTCGACTTAGTACAGAAAGGGTAATAGCTTCTATATTGTCAATCCCGGAAAAGTGCAAGATTGCTACCAATGCGCCTTCTCTGACGCCGATGCCTCCAGGGAAAATGACTGCCAGAATACCGCAGATGGCAGCAATGGCAAAAGCAAAGCCGTTGTTGGTTGAGTCGATGTGTGGGTAAAATCCCACAATAAGAAAATAAAATCCATAACACCACATTAGCCAACTAAGCGTCGTAAATGTTGCTGATTTGCGATGATTGTCCTTGAGGATATTGTTGCCTTTCAGTGCTCTGTCGGTAATGGAGAGCAGAATTAGGAAGCCGGTCCGAGAATATAAAGTTACTATCGAGCACACACTGATAAGGCTAAGATAGTTCCACGGTTCGACGCAAGTAATAAAAAAAATGCTGCCCACCCCAGCTCCGGCAATGAGTACGATTAATTGGTAGTAAATAGCAAAAAAACCTGTGGCTTTTTGTGGGATCCTGTAGTGAGCATTAAGATAGAGTGTTCTCCCTAGTAGCAGCCAAATTTTTCCAGGGGCGTATTTCCCGAGAATTGATAATCCTGCGGAAACGAAACTGCCTCTATAGTTTACTTTTTCAGTGATATTGCGAAGTGCAAAGTGCCAAGATGCGGCGTCACATAGATGGCCGGCAACTAGGAGGATCACGCTTGTAATGCCACAGATGGGCGATCGAATCGAAGGCAGGTTAAGAAAATCTAATTGAATGAGGTAAGCGACGACAAACGCTACCGAGATGTAGGTTAACAAGGCTGAGAGCAACTTGGTTCTAGGCATGTTCTTCTCGGTAGCTTTTCCCTTTATAGGGAGGCTTTTTTCGCACAACCCTGCAGGGAATACCTGCAGCTATCGAATTGTCTGGTATGTCTCGATTGACAACTGAGTTGGCGCCTATAACGACATTGTCGCCAATTTTTATACCTGGCATTACCACTGCACCCATGCCGATCCAGACATTATTTCCAATCTCTATAGGCTTTTCGTTGTCCCATATGTCGTAGTTATCCAGGTTATGATTAGCGCTAATTAACCCTACATTGGGTCCCATTCTAAAATTATCGCCGATAATAATTCCGTTTTTTGCCTGTATATATCCATTTGGACTTAATCCCGGGGCACTGTTTACACCTAGTTTAACTTTGTGTGGAGAGAGCACTCTGCTAGTTCTATGCACGGGCCACTTGGCCAACAAATTTATTCCCAGTAATTTTTGCGGAAAGAAGTAGAGAAACAAAATATAGCAGTGATAGCCTGGGACATTAGGATAAAACCAGCGCAGCCAAGCAAAGGCAAAGTCTATTTTTTCGAGGAAAGATCTTATTGCATCTTCATTCATGTCGAATTGCTTATTAAAGATAAAACGACTCAGGTATGGCGCTAATTACCCTATCAACATCTGACTTGCTCATGTAGGGGTGCATTGGTAGGCTTAATACAGAATTCGCAGCCGATTCGGCGTTGGGTAAATAGGCGTTGGAGTTAATGCCGGGCTGTTTATGTAGCGGTATTGGGTAGTGTACGGCCGTTGGTATGTCTGCGGAACGAAATGCCTTTTGTAGGCTGTCTCTATTCTGGGTCCTTACCGTAAACTGACCGAAAACACTGCTGTTATATTCGGCTATGCTAGGGGTAGTTATTGATGGAAAGTATTGAATTAATTGTTTGTAATAGTGGGCCGCAACTTCCTGTCTAGCACTTATCTCTGCATCAAAAGAAGTTAATTTTGCCAGCAATACTGCGGCTTGAAGAGTATCCAGTCTGGCATTGAGGCCTATCCGGCTGTGTAGGTATCGCTCGGATTGGCCATGTACTCTCACCTCCTTTAAAACTTCAGCAAGAGAGCTATCATTAGTAAAAATTGCTCCGCCATCTCCGTAGCAGCCTAACGGTTTGGATGGAAAGAAGCTGGTACAACCTATGGACGATAGGTTGCAAGACTTTCGTTCTTTATAGGTTGCACCAAAGCTCTGTGCGGCGTCCTCAATTACGGCGATTTGGTGCTTGTTTGCGATGTCATTCAGAGTGTCCATGTCGGAACATTGCCCAAAGAGACTCACTGCAATGATGGCTTTGGTGTTCGGGCTAATAGCTTTTTTTACTTTTATTGGGTCGATGTTGTAAGTGTGTGGGTCGATATCAACGAAAACGGGTTTTGCCTTTATTAGGGCAACAACCTCCGCAGTTGCAAAAAAACTAAAGCCGGGGATAATAACCTCGTCGTTTGGTTCGATTTCCAGTGCCATTAACGATGCAAGCAACGCATCGGTGCCACTGGATACGGTGATGCAGTGCCGCGTGCCGGTGTAGTCACAAAGTTTATCTTCTAACTCGAATACTTCTGGTCCCATGATGAATTGACCATGTTCTAGAACTCTTTTCATACGGGCATCAATATCAGATTGTAGTCTTTTATACTGGGCTTTTAAGTCAATAAATTGCATAGGGGATTCAGTACTCTACTCTTTGGTGAGTTGACCATTTGTCATTGTATATTTGCAGCCAGTGT
Source organism: Cellvibrionaceae bacterium (assembly GCA_050290225.1). Classification (GTDB taxonomy): domain Bacteria; phylum Pseudomonadota; class Gammaproteobacteria; order Pseudomonadales; family Cellvibrionaceae; genus JBNKHG01. The sequence goes on along the minus strand of JBNKHG010000026.1, from coordinate 62,541 downwards.
TGGTGCAGGTGCACTTGCCGTTTCCTTCCAGGGGCAACTCCAGTCTCTCACCGTATTCGTTCATCCACCCGATTTGCCTTGCAGGGACTCCAGCCATTAGCGCGTAGGGTTTGACGTTATTGGTGACCACCGCGCCTGCGGCTATAAAAGCATATTCACCGATCGTGTGGCCGCAAACAATGGTGCAGTTTGCTCCCAGTGTGGCCCCTTTTTTTATCAGGGTATCTTTGTATTGGTCTTTACGAGTTATTCCTGCTCGAGGATTGAGGACATTGGTAAACACCATGCTGGGGCCGCAGAAAACTTCATCTTCAAGTGTTACATTGTCGTACACAGAGACATTGTTTTGTATCTTTACTTTGTTGCCAATCACTACTTTGTTTGCGATATAGACATTCTGACCCAGCGAGCAGTTTTTACCGATAACGGCTCCAGCACAAATATGGGTCCAGTGCCAAATAGCACTGTCCTCCCCAACAGATGCTCCATCATCGATAATGGCCGTCTGATGTTGAAAAAAAGCAGTCATAACTTGTTAGCTGCGAAAGGGTGCAGGTTGGACGGGTTGGACTTTGGTTTGGTGTTTCTAATGTCGTGCACTGTTTGGATGGCAGCTCTCGAGTCCTCGCAGCAAAAGCCTCTGCCCTCTATGATTTGTTGGTAGCTGGAAGTATGTAGGTCTGTAAATCCCCCGGAGAACTCCACTTCTTCACCGTCTATCGTAATCGATCGATAGGTTCTCTGCTGGTTTGCTAGATGTTTCTCAGGAAGATCCTTTTCATCTATAGACAAGAACCATCGCACTCTCGCTTGAGAATATTCGAGGAAACCTGATGCCTTGTATGGCGTATAGAGATGGACTTCGTTGCGCTGAAGTCGGCCAAAAAGCCAGCTCAACATATCAAAAAAGTGGACACCTATATTAGTTGCGATGCCCCCGGATTTTGACTCATCTCCTTTCCAGGAAGTCATGTACCACCTCCCGCGAGAGGTGACATATGTCAAGTCGACATCATACTTGGTTTCAGCTCTGCTACTCTCTATCAGATTTTTTATCGATACTAACGAAGGATGTAGTCTAAGTTGGAGTATATTGTAGACTTTTCTGCCCGTAGCTTCTTCGATTTCCTGCAGCCCGTCCAAGTTCCATGGGTTAAGCACCAAAGGCTTTTCGCAGATGGCGTTGGCTCCTGAGCGAAAGGCGAATCTTACGTGGGCATCATGGAGATAATTGGGGGAACATATTGATACGTAGTCGATTGCTGCGTTAGGATTTCGGCGGCGAACTTTGTCAACATGTCGGTCCAGTCGCTCAAATTCGGTGAAAAAACGACACTCTGGGAAAAAGGAGTCAATAATACCAACGGAATCACTGGGATCTAAGGCTGCTACCAATTGATTACCAGTTTCCTTTATTGCTCTCATATGGCGTGGAGCAATATAGCCAGCAGCTCCAAGGAGGACAAAATTATTTGTGTTAGTTGTCATAGATCTATTTCTAGAGCCCTAATTTGTCTGTTTGATTAAATGTCACCCAAGGCAAAGCTTGGTTAGGTCACTAACATCCCCAAGATAGTCAGGTTATACCCAGGAGCATAATTATGGTTAAATCCTCCTGCTCTGATAAAATTCTCTCATTGATTCAACCCTCATTATCGGAAATCTGACAGCTAATATGGATGTTATTGGTACCTGAAAATTCCCCTAGACTGGGGGCAAGGGGGATAGGGTCGAATTAAAGCCCAATCCGCATTGATAGATCCACAGCCCGACAATCCTTCGTCAAAGCCCCAATCGAAATAAAATCCACCCCCGTTTCAGCAATCGGCCGCAAGGTCTGATCGGTAATCCCACCCGAGGCTTCCAGCTTGGCCTGCCCCTGATTGTGTTGCGCGTTCAAGGCAACGGCTTCGCGCATATCCGCCAGCGAAAAATTATCCAGCATTACGATATCGGCACCCGCCGATAGCGCCTGGTGCAACTCCGGCAGGTTCTCCACTTCCACTTCCACCGGTTTTCCCGGCGCCTGCGCCCTGGCCGTGGAAACCGCCGCCTCGATACTACCACAGGCGGCGATATGGTTCTCCTTGATCAAAAAAGCATCATAGAGGCCGATGCGATGGTTGAAGCAGCCGCCGCAGGTCACGGCGTATTTTTGCGCGGTGCGCAGCCCGGGAATGGTTTTGCGGGTATCGAGGAGTTTTACCCCCGTGCCTTCGACCAGTCTGGCGTAGCGGGCGCAGGTAGTCGCTGTCCCGGACAGCAATTGCAGGAAGTTGAGCGCCGCGCGCTCGCCTGTCAGCAGGCTTCTGGCAGCCCCGCTCAGGCGAAACAGCGGGCAATTGGCGCTGACCTTGTCGCCATCCTTGACCAGCCACTCCACTTCGACATCGTCGTCCACTTGGCGGAAGACTTCATTGACCCAGGCCTGGCCGGCAATGACGCAGTCTTCCCGGGTGATAACCTGGGCCTCGGCGCGATTGTCGGCCGGGATCAGCCCGGCGGTAATGTCGCCGCTGCCGATATCCTCTTTAAGGGCAAATGAGACGCTGGTGACCAGGTCTTCCTGGAGGTTGGGTAGGGTGTTGATCATGAAATTTGTAAACATTGGTTGATGACAAGAGAGGGGCGCGATTTTAACAGTCTTTATCCGGTGAAGCATCACGGGGCTGGATAGCGGTGGCTACCGCCCTGTATACGCTATTTTCGTATGTCACTATTTCGTATGTCGCTATGGGGTCGTTTGCCGCAATCGCAACTGGTTGCCGTTTTGGCTGAACTCCACCTGCCGCAGGGCGCTCATGCCCAGTAGTATCTCAGGCCCGTCCATGGCGGGATTGATGCTGGCGCGGACATTACGCAGCTGAATCACGCCGAGGCTGAGGGTGTCGATACGGGTCTGGCGGACGGCGATGGTGCCATTCGCCGTCTGGGCAATACTGCGGGGGCCGGGTTTTAGACCCAGTTTGGGTGCCAGCGACTCGGGTATCACCACGTCACTGGCACCGGTATCCAGGAGAAAGGTCACGGCGTTGCCGTTGATGGTGCCGGTGGCGACGTAGTGATGGCGCCGATTGCCTTCCAGGATCACCTCCCGCACCTGGCCATCGATGCGGCTTTCGGGGTTGCGGTTGGGATTTTGCCGGTTTTCCTCCCAGTGACCAAAGACCAGGGTCAGGAGCACCAGGATGCCCAGCCAGGTCAAGGTCAGCATGCCGCGACCCAGCTTTTGTCCGGGGAGGGGATGTTGATCGGGTTCGTTGGGTTCAGAGTTGTACATAAGTTAAGGCAGAATGATAGTTTTAATAAACAGATATAGCCAGGTGGTTTAGCGATGTCACTAAGTTAACCAAAATGGAATTATGAAAATGGTTTCTCATTTCTTCTTGTGATACGTTTCTCGATCCTGAGTTTTGTGGCTGGGCCGAATTGCCGCCTTGATTATACTAGCTTTGCGCTGCTCTCCGGGGATGTTGTCATAGCTTCCGGGCATTTTTTACCGCAGTGCTCGGGAAATTACACGCCGTGGCGGCAGGCCACTCCTCTCCGGATACGTTAGGTAAAATTGGGTTTGTATGGGTGCTGAGAATAGAACGTTATCTGGTGACGCCAAGATCGCGCCGCGCAAAACGGCGACGTCTCAGCTGAAAGCGACCGAAAAGGCGCTGCTCGCGCGATTACCCGCTCCCATTCACTGGCTTCAGGAAAAGGGCAAGCGTCTGCTGCAACCCTTGTTGCAGGCCCTGTTCGACCAGGCCGATGACGCTCTTTTCGAGTTGGCGGATAAGGCTCTCAATAATCAGGAGCAAAATCTCTATTTCGAATCGATGCGCGAGTTGCGCGTCAGGCGGCGAACCATTGAAGTCCAGTTTGCCGATGCCATCGATCGTGCCTTCGTTCATTTGGCGGGTGAGAAAACTTACACACGAGAAGTGGATGACTGCGGCGAAATTTCGCTGGATAACCTCACTTTGATACAAAATGAGGAACTGGAAGAGCTGGTGGCGATGGACAGCATGGTTTCCAGTGCCAATGAACGCTACGGTGAATCCATTCAGCACCTGGCTTTACGGATCGACAGCCTGGTACCTGTTAAGGTTTACCAGAAGAATAACCCGCTGGGACCCCAGACCCTGTGCGCCGCCTTCAGTGACGCGACCCGGGGACTCGAGGTGGATATCAAGGCGCGGTTGGTGATCTACAAGCTGTTCGACAAACTGGTGATCCAGGCACTGGGACCGTTGTATCAGGCCGCCAACCAGTTATTGATCGAGCAGAATGTCCTGCCCTCACTACATTCGGACACCCAAACCACACGTCAGCGCGCCCCTATTGCCAAACCCGCCAGGGGGGAGGCCATAGACGGTTCTGGAGCCACCGATGACAGGGTGCTGCAATCCATGCGGGAACTGCTGGTATCGCCATCTGCGACTGCGGCCACAGGAACCTCGACAGCAACCGCAAGCACCCCTGACGAGGCGGCGCTGACTTCTTCCGAGCTGGTGTCTATGCTTTCCGCGCTGCAGCAGCAGGCCATTGGCCAGCGTTTGCAGATGGAACACAATAACGCCATCGGTCTTGTGGCCGAGTTATTGTCTCAACAGCCTAAAGCCAAGCAGCTTGACCAGGTGGACCAGGACATTATTAACCTGGTGAATATGTTGTTCGAGTTTATTCTCGATGATCATAACCTGGCGACACCCATGAAAGCATTGCTGGGACGCCTGCAGATTCCCATTATCAAGGTGGCCATTGCCGATAAGTCTTTTTTTGGCAAGGGAGGCCATCCGGCCAGGAAGCTGCTCAATGAGATGGCCCGGGCGGCGTTGGAATGGCAGCCCGACGAAAAGGCGTGTGAACAAGGTCCACTTACCAGGGAGGATTCGCTTTACAGGAAAATTGATTCGATAGTGCAGCAATTGCTGAGCGATTTCGATTCAGATGTCGGCATCTTCAATGACCTGCTGGCAGACCTGCTGGCTTTTATGGACAAAGAACGGCGACGCGCCTCGATTCTTGAACAGCGTACCCTGGATGCGGAAGATGGCAAGGCCAGGGCTGAATATGCGCGCGCCAGGGTCAGCCAGGCGTTGGAGCAAATGGTCGCGGAGCGGGATCTGCCGGAGGTGGTGGGCAAACTGTTGCACGAAGCCTGGGCCAACGTGATGTTTTTGGTCTGCCTGCGGCAGGGTGGCGATAGCGAAGCCTGGCAGTCTGCAGTGAAGACGGCCGAGGACCTTGTGTGGTCTGTGACAACTGAAGCCAGCCCGGATAACCGCAAACGGTTGTTGAACCTGGTGCCGGAGCTTCTGAAACGGCTGCGCAACGGGCTGGAACAGATATCTTACAACCCGTTCGAGATGACCCAGCTGTTCAAGGCCCTGGAGAAGATCCACCTGGATAAATTGAAAGCGCCTGTGACAACCCGGGATGAATCGGAGGTCGCGATCAGTCGCCAGACGCTCTCTCCCCAAACTTTACCGTCAAAACCGGAGGATCAAGCACCCGCGCCGGCTGTCGATCCATCCGAGTCCGATAAACCGCCGAAACGGACAGCGCCGGCGATACCCCCCTCAAGCGATGCGGAGACTGAGGCCGAGCCGTTGCCGGACGATGATCTGCATCTGCAACAGGTGGACAAGTTGACCCAGGGAACCTGGTTCGAGCTGGCGGAGGCGGGCAGCCAGCCCTACCGATGCCGTTTGGCAGCCATTATCAAACCCACGGGTAAGTATATTTTCGTCAATCGTACGGGGCTGAAAGTAGCGGAAAAGACCCGCCAGGGACTCGCCACTGCCTTGAAATTCGGCGGATTGCGGGTACTTGATGATGGTACGCTGTTTGAGCGAGCCCTGGAATCCGTGATTGGCGACCTGCGTCAAACCCGTAATCAGGGTGCCCAGCAGTAGGAAATTTTCCGCAACCCTGTAGAATCCTCCCAGAGTTGATTTGCCGGGAGGTCCTGAGTGTGGCATCGGAAACGCGATATACGGAAACGCCCTGCCCCGGGGATGGTTCCCAACTGATCGTCAATGGTTGGCTGACCCACGCCCGCCACTGTCCTTCCCCCAATTTTGATGCACGTCCCGCTGGCGAACTTGTCAGTCTGCTGGTGATTCACAACATCAGCCTGCCGCCGGGGGAATTTGGCGGTGGCTATATCGAATCTTTTTTCTGCAACCGGCTGGATACCGGCTGTCATCCCTTTTTTGCGGAAATTGCCGATCTCAGGGTGGCTGCCCACCTGCTGATTTCCCGGCAGGGGGAGGTGACACAGTTTGTCTCTTTCGACGACCGCGCCTGGCACGCTGGCGAGTCCTGTTTCCAGGGGCGCGAAGCCTGTAACGACTATTCCATTGGAATCGAGCTGGAAGGTACTGATAACCTGGCCTATACCGATACCCAGTATCGGCAACTGGTTCAGGTCTCCCGCGCGTTGTTGGCGACCTACACGGAATTAAACCCGGAACGGATTACCGGTCACTCGGATATTGCACCGGGACGTAAATCAGACCCCGGCCCCGCCTTTGATTGGGCGCGTTACCTGCAGGCTCTGGTATAAGACGATTTCTACAATCGAAAACACAACGACAACAATAGGGCAGACAACAATAACGAGCCCCAAAAATAAGGGTAAGATCCATGTTATTTCTCAGTGTCATCATTGCTCTGGCGCTTGTGCAGTACTGGGGTTCGGGTGCGCCCCTGCACAAAGACCGGTGGTTCTATTATCTTGTTGAGAAGTTGCGGCAGTTCCCGCTGCTTGCTGATGTCGCAGGCGGCGTCCTGTTTGGCGCCGTGGCAATACCCCTGGTGGCCTTGGGTGTGGTACTGGCCCTGGTCGACAACTGGTTGTTTGTCGGTGCCGAGTTGCTGGTTCTGGTGCCGGTATTGCTTTACAGCTTTGGGCGCGAGAACTTTTCAGCCCATGTGGATGATTACCTGATTGCCTGGTCGCATCGGGACTCGGCGCGTGCCTGCCAAGTGCTGGCGGAGCTGCAAGACGACGAGAGCGAATTGGCCCGGATCGACAACTGGTTAGAGCTGCACAGTCACGCCTTGCGTGTCTTTGCCTACTGCGGGTTCGAGCGCCTGTTCGCGGTACTCTTCTGGTTTTTACTGCTTGGGCCGGGTGGGGCATTGCTCTATCGCACCAGCCGGCTCTATTTTCAGCAGTTGGACTGCGACAGTCAGGATCGCGAGCTGACCCAGCGTTGGTTGTGGGTGCTGGAGTGGCCGGCGGTGCGGGTGCTGGGTTTCAGCTGGGCATTGGCCGGTAATTTTGTCGGTTGCTTCCAATCCTGGAGCGAGTGCCTGTTGTGCCGGCGGCGATCTTCCGCGGAGGTGTTGTACCACTACCTCAAAGGTGCCCTGGGTGAGGAGCCTCAAGCCCAATTGGCGGGTGTTCCCGAGGCCGAATCCGCTGCCGAAGTGGAGGCCTTGCAGTCGCTGTTGTCGCGCACGCTGGTGGTATGGCTGGCCTTAACGGCAATCTTCACGCTCCTGGCCTGAACCTTGCCGCTTGAAGCTTGAAGCTTGAAGCTTGGAGCTTGAAGCTTGGAGCTTGGAGCTTGAAGCTTGAAGCTTGAAGCTTCAAGCTCCAATCAATCCAGCGCTCTGCCATGTTCCCCCTTGACCTCAGTTGAGGCTGTAATCTAAGCTTAGAAAACTCATCGGCCATACTGTACAAAATTACAGTTCTCCTCGTGTGCATGGATGCAACGCTAGAACCACTAGAGCTGCTTTTTGTGCCACTTGGCCGATGAGGCCAGAATTGGAATTCCCCCGAAATTTGGATATCCCCTATGCCTTCATTTGATGTCGTGTCCGAAGTGGACAAGCACATTTTGACCAATGCCGTGGATCAGGCCTCAAGGCTGATCAGTAACCGCTTCGATTTTAAGGGCGTGGATGCCAGTTTCGAACGCAATGACTTTGTGATCACAATTCAGGCTGAAGTGGACTTCCAGGTTCAGCAGATGCTGGATGTGCTGCAGAGTGCCTTGATTAAAAACAGTATCGATATCACCTGCCTGGATGTGGGAGAGGTTCGCGAATCCCTCAGGCACGCCAAAATGGATGTGACCGTTCGCACCGGGCTGGACAGTGATCTGTGCCGAAAAATCGTCAAGATGATCAAAGACAGGAAACTCAAAGTTCAGGCGCAGATACAGGGGGATCAGGTCCGGGTGACCGGTAAGAAGCGTGACGACCTGCAGTCGGTGATGGCGATGCTGCGCGAAGCATCCTTGGGAATGCCCCTGCAGTTCTCTAATTTTCGGGACTGAGTTGGAGAGTCGCCCTACAGGCGGCACCCACCCCCGGACGCCCGACGTTCATCCAGGCGTTGTTGCGAACACAGAGCAGTCATCCAAAACCATCATTGCTGTTACTTGCAGGCATCCCGGCACAGTCCGGATGTCGGGGGGCCGGATTGCGTCGCTCGTCATGAAGGCAGCAGTTGCTTAACCCTCTCGCCATTTAAACAGCCGGGCGGCAATCACCAGGAATACCGCCGACATGGCCAGGAGTGCCAGCAGGTGAGGCCCGATCTCCACCAGGGTGGCGCCGTCGATCATAATCCGGCGCGCCGCCTTGACCATATGGGTCAGGGGTAACCAGTCCGAGACTGTTGACATCCAGGCAGGTGCCCCATCCAGGGAAAACCACACCTCCGACAGCAGCAACATCGGAAAACTGAGAAAGTTGAGCAGGCCGTTGGCCAGCTCCTCGCTGGCCAGGCGGCTGGCCACGATCAATCCCATCGACAAAATGGCGACATTGCCCACCAGGGCCACCAGTAGCAGATTGAGATAGCTGCCCAGCATCAGGAAGTCCAGGAACAGGTCACAGGTGATATAAACCAGGGTGCTGACCACCAGCATGATCAGCAGACGTGACAGCATCTGGGCACTGAGAAACTGCAGCGGTGTCACGGGGGTGGCCTGCAGTCGTTTTAGGACGCCATTCTTGCGGTAGCGCACAATGACATAACCAACCCCAAAGAGACCGCTGAACATAATATTCATGCCCAGCACCCCGGGGATGACCCAGTCTATGTAGCGAACCTCCCGCCCGCTGACGGTCTGCTTTTCCATGCCTGGCGCCGACTCCCCGTGCAGCAGTCTTTCCAGTACCGACCCGCGCTGGCTGCTGCTGTTGATCCAGTAACGCAGATTTCCGCGCTTCGCAGGGCTTATCAGCATATCGAGTTGGTGATGTTGCACCCGCACCAGGGCGCGCTCCAGGTTGGTGACCGGTACCCTTTGTACCCAGGGTTGGGCCAGGGCCTCGGGCAGGGTCGCGTTTCCCGCGACCCCCACTTTGAACAGTTCGCGTTCGCCGCCAGAGAAGGCGAAGGCGATCACCGCAATGATCATCGGCGGCATAATAAACGACCAGGCCAGGGAGCCCTTATCGCGATAGTATTCCTTGGTGCGCGCCCAGAACAGCGCCAGCATCTGCTTCATTGACTGCTGCCTTGAATATAAAAATGCGCCTTCGGTAAAGGTTGCATTCGAGAATGATCGTCTGCCATTAGTCTCGCAGGCTGTGGCCCGTCAGTTTGAGAAAGAGGTCATCCAGAGTCGGATTGCGAACCTGCAGGGAATTGAGGCTGACCTGCTGCTGGATCAGGCTGTCGAGTGTCGCTTCCACCGATACCGTTTCGATGGCGATCTGCTCCCCCTGTTGGCTGACACGGGTGTCGAGCTTAAGGCCGTTGGGCACCGCCTCCCGGTCGAGGCAGACAAACACGTGGTCGAAGTGTTTCTGCAGCAGTTGTTTGGGGGAACCCTCGGCAATCACGCGGCCGCGGTCGACGATCACCAGGTGGTCACACAGTTGTTGAGCCTCATCCATATAGTGGGTGGTGAGCACCACCGTTTTGCCGTGGGTCTTGATATCCTCGATCAAATGCCAGAAGTTGCGACGCGATTGGGGGTCCAGTCCTGTGGTGGGTTCGTCGAGGAAAACAATTTCCGGATCGTTGATCAGGGCCATGGCCAGTAACAATCGCTGGCGTTGTCCACCTGACAATTTCGATGCCGGTTGTTGTAAAAACTCCTGCAATTGGCAGAGTTCAATCAGTTTTTCTCGCGGTTGTGGCTCGGGGTAGAGGCGAGCAAAGAGTTCCAGCACCTCGGTTACCGTTAAGTAATCCATCAGTGCAGTGGATTGGAACTGGATACCGGCCTCCGTTTTAAAGTGTCCGTCCCGGGGCTCGCCCTTGTAGAGGATTTCTCCCGAGGTAGGGGTAGTGATGCCCTCGATCATTTCAATGGTGGTGGTTTTACCTGCACCATTGGGACCCAGCAGGCCAAAGCAGGTGCCTGATTCGATGCTGAACGAGATACCGTTGACGGCGTTAACGGTTTTGTAATGCTTGGTGAGCCGGCGCACTTCGAGAATCGGGCTCATGCGGAGCACTCCTCATGGCGGGTTGGGCGGCCGTGGGTGCCGTTCCAGGGGGCAACCTTGAGCAGTAGCAGCATACCCGGTAGCGCCAGCAGTGTGCAGAGATAAAAGAACTGCTCCCAGCCTATCCGTTCCACCAGCAACCCGGTGGCGGCGTTGGCAAGCGAGCGGGGCAGGGCCGCAACCGCGGTAAAGAGAGCGAACTGGGTGGCGGTGTACTGTCTGTTGGTGGTGCTGGCAATAAAGGCGACGATGGCAGCCGTACCCAGGCCGACACCCAGGTATTCAAAGGCGATAACAAAACCCAGTAGCCAGGCGAGTGCCCCCTGGTGGGCAAGCAGTGCAAAGCCCAAAATGGACAGCAGTTGTACAATGCCAAACAGCCACAGAGCCCGGTTGATGCCGAGGCGGATCATCAGTATTCCGCCGAGAATACTGCCGATAATCATCGGCCAGAGGGCGGCGTTTTTGGCGATCAGGCCAATCTGCGTAAGGCTGAAACCCAAGTCGATATAGAAAGGCGTCGACAGCGCCGTTGCCATATTGTCCCCGAGCTTATAGCAAAAAATAAACGCCAGTATCAGCAGCGCCTGTCTGGGACCCTGGCGGTTAAAAAACTCCTTGAAAGGCTCGACCACGGCTTCGCGCAAAGTGCTGGGATGACTGTTGTGGCTGGGTTCTCGAATGCAGAGAGTCAGCCCGATTCCCAGGCCCATAAACAGAGCTGTGATCAGGAATACCGTGGGCCAATCAAAGGAATCGGCCAATATCAGCGATAGGGCGCCCGGCACCAGGCCGGCAATGCGGTAGGCATTGATGTGTACCGCGTTGCCAAAACCCAATTCGGTATCCGGCAAAAGTTCCCGTCGGTAGGCATCCAGGACAATGTCCTGACTGGCGCTGAAAAATGCCACCGCGGCAGCCAGGTAGGCAATGCTCCACAATGAGGTGGTGATATCCATCAGTGGCAGGACGGCGATGCTTGCCAGAAGCAACACCTGCGTTAGCAGCATCCAGCCGCGGCGCAATCCCAGCAGTGGCAATTCAAACCGATCCATCAAGGGTGCCCACAGAAATTTCCAGGTGTAGGGCAGGTTGATAAGGGTGAAGAGACCAATCTCGGTTAAGCCGATGCCTTCTTTGCGCAACCAGGCGGGTACCAGCGACACCAATATATAAAGTGGCAGGCCGGAAGAAAAACCGGTAAAAACACAGATCAGGGTACGACGATTAAAAATTGCGGCGCGAATATCCTGCCAATCCATATACAAATTTTTCCTGGGGTGGAGTTTAGCCACGGGAAAATTTGCCGATACAGTGATGTAGCTGTAAGTGGAAATCGGTTAGAATCGCCGCGCTTTTTCTGGCTGGGGTAACGTATGTCCCCGTTCGCTATTCTGACAAAGTAGGTTCTAAAAGTGAATAAAAGTAGTTACTGGCTGGCACTTATGTTGATGGTGTCTCAATTTGTGTCTGCCGGTGTGCTCACCCTGAAAAACGGTGACCGACTCCAGGGGGAGTTGATAAAGCTCGAGTCGGAGGTGGTGATCTGGGCGTCGGACAGTTTCGGCGAACTCACCATCGTCAAGGATAGGATAGAGAACCTGCAAACCGCCACGCTGCTGAAAATCAATGGCCACGATGACCCCTGCACGCTCTTTGGCATGGCGGGCACCGATCTGGCATACAGTTGCAAAAACGACGGTCCGGGGCAGGTGGCCCTGGCAACCCTGGAAGTGGCATTGCCCTACGAGGACTTTATGGCCGGAGCCCACACTTATCGTGGCAAGTTGGCTTTGGCGGGCACCTACTCGCGCGGGAACAAGGTGCAGGATGACTGGGACCTGGATACCGGTGTGGAATTTCGTCGTGGCGATTTCCGCCATCTGACCGGGATTGAGTATGAGGCCAAGGCCCAGGATGACCGTCCCACAGACCAAAAGCTCACCGCCGAATACGACCTTGACTGGTTTTTTGCCACCCGCTGGTTTCTCTACGGTGATGTGAGTTATGCCTTCGATGAAACCAAGGATATCGACGAGCGTTACACCCTGGGTAGCGGTTTCGGTTTCCAGGCCTGGGAGATGGACCGCACGGCTCTGGCCTTGCAGGGAGGTCTGATCTTCGTCAAGGAATTGTTCGATCGCCCCGACGTTCCTTCTGCCGATTTCGAGAGTTCCGACAGCCGCCTGGCCTGGGAGGTGAGTACCGATTATCGCTACAAACTGCCCGTGGGCGCGGATATCTTTCACGCTAGCAGCCTGATTTCTTCTTTCGAGGATGGTGATGACTGGCGCATCGAGTCTGACACCGGCGTCAGTATCCCCCTGGGGGCCGGCCTGTTTTCCGAATTCAAGCTGGAGTACGATTTCGACCACCAGCCGCAATCCGGTAAACATCACGAGGACAGCAAGCTCAGTGTCGGTGTGGGCTATGAGTGGTAGCTGTATCGGCTGAGGTCGTTGGCCATTTGATCTGACGCTATTGCAGCGGTATCGGAGCAGGTAAAGTAAGGAGGGCGGGGGTGCACTGTCTCCCTTGTATCGGCCCACTGCCGCCTCCATATAAGGGGATATTGCTGGCCTATACTGTCATGGGTGGTTATGCCTCGCCTGTGCGAGCCCGTCTCATCGTTCCTTTTACTCGAGGTCTCCGATTTGCGTTTCCTGTTATTGCTGTTTGTGGTTATGCCCATTGCCGAAATGTGGCTGTTGATCGAAGTCGGCGGCCAGATCGGTGCACTCAATACCATTGCCCTGGTAGCCCTGACAGCCATCATCGGTTTGGCGTTGCTGCGACGTCAGGGGTTCAGCACTTTGTGGCGGGCTCAGCAGCGCCTGGAATCGGGTGAGTTGCCCGCTCAGGAAATCCTCGAAGGTATGTTGCTGGCGGTGGGCGGAGCGCTTTTACTGACACCCGGGTTTATCACCGACTCGATTGGCTTTGCCTGCCTGGTACCCGGATTGCGGCAGCTGCTGGTGGCGCGTCTGGCCAAGCGATTTGTCGTGGTCCAGAGCAGCCGTTATCAAGCCGGGGACAATTTTGACGATCCGTTTTCCGGGCCTCATCCTGGCCCTCGATCCGGCGGTCAGGGGCACAACACGATCGACGGTGAATTTAAGCGCCACGACTAGCGACCTGGCTTTTGGCTCCAGCGGCCGCTCGAACCCCGGGAAAGATTTTTTCCCCCGGGGTGTTGAAAATCCTTCCCCAATCCCCATCTAGGGCTAGTACCCCGCAATCGCCGGGAATACACACGGAGATTTATTCTCTATTGCCTGCCGGTAATGGAGGGCCTGAATTGGCAATTTCCTCGTCCAAGGGCTTGAAAGTGTCGAGTCAGGCACCATATTAGGCATCAACCCCGGGGGCTACCCCGGTAGAACGTAGATTGAAGGTCCCCCGATGAGGGGTCGATTTGGAGAAAATATCGATGAAAATTCGTCCCTTACACGATCGTGTTGTGGTTCGCCGCAAGGAAGAAGAAGCAAAAACTGCCGGTGGTATTGTGCTGCCCGGTTCTGCCCAGGAGAAGCCCAGCCAGGGAGAAGTGCTGGCCGTAGGTACTGGCCGCGTACTGCAGAACGGCGACATACAGCCACTGGACGTTAAAGTTGGTGATGTCGTGGTGTTCGGTAAGTACTCCGGTAGCAACACTGTTGAAGTCGACGGTGAAGAGTTACTGATTTTGAACGAAAGTGAAATCTACGGTGTTATTGAAGGCTGATTGAGCCTCCAAACTGAATTCAATTGCTGAAAAGAATATTGAGGAAAACAGATCATGGCAGCTAAAGACGTATTATTTGGTGATGACGCCCGCGGCAGAATGCTGGCCGGTGTAAACATTCTGGCTGATGCCGTTAAAACCACTCTGGGTCCCAAAGGGCGCAATGTGGTTCTGGATAAGTCCTTCGGTGCGCCGACTGTCACCAAAGACGGTGTATCCGTGGCCAAGGATATCGAACTGAAGGACAAGTTTGAAAACATGGGTGCCCAGATGGTGAAGGAAGTGGCTTCAAAAGCCTCTGACGACGCCGGTGACGGTACCACTACCGCCACTGTTCTGGCCCAGGCAATCGTCAATGAAGGTCTGAAATCTGTTGCCGCCGGCATGAATCCCATGGACCTGAAGCGCGGTATCGACAAGGCTGTTGCCGCTGCTGTTGCCCACGTTAAGTCTGTGGCGCAGCCCTGTGAAGACAGCAAATCCATCGCTCAGGTGGGTACCATTTCCGCCAACTCAGACGAGTCCATTGGTGGCATTATTGCTGAAGCCATGGAAAAAGTGGGTAAGGAAGGCGTGATCACCGTTGAGGAAGGTCAGAGCCTCGAAAACGAACTGGACGTGGTAGAAGGTATGCAGTTCGACCGCGGCTACCTGTCTCCCTACTTCATCACCAATCAGGACAACATGAGCGTTGAGCAGGAGTCTCCATACATCCTGCTGGTTGACAAGAAAATCTCCAACATTCGCGAACTGTTGCCGACCCTGGAAGCTGTAGCCAAGGCTGGTAAGCCGCTGGTGATTATCGCCGAAGACGTCGAAGGGGAAGCCCTGGCGACCCTGGTGGTGAACAACATGCGCGGTATCGTTAAAGTGGCTGCCTGTAAGGCTCCTGGCTTCGGTGACCGTCGTAAGGCCATGCTGCAGGATATCGCTACCCTGACTGGTGGTACGGTGATCTCCGAAGAAGTGGGCCTGGATCTGGAAAGCACTACTCTGGAGCACCTGGGTACTGCCAAGCGCATCACCATGAGCAAGGAAAACACCACGATTGTTGATGGTGCTGGTGAAGTGAGCGAAATCGAATCTCGCGTTGCCCAGATCCGTGCTCAAATCGAAGAGTCCACTTCCGACTATGACCGCGAAAAGCTCCAGGAGCGTGTGGCCAAGTTGGCTGGTGGTGTTGCGGTGATCAAGGTTGGTGCCGCCACTGAAGTGGAAATGAAAGAGAAGAAAGCCCGCGTTGAAGATGCCTTGCATGCTACCCGCGCAGCCGTGGAAGAAGGCGTGGTACCCGGTGGTGGTACTGCTTTGATCCGTGCGGTTGCTGCCATCGCCGACCTGGAAGGTGACAACGAAGACCAGACCGCCGGTGTTGGTATCGCCCGTCGCGCCATGGAAGCGCCTCTGCGCCAGATCGTAAACAACGCCGGTGACGAAGCCTCTGTGGTTGCGGACAAGATCAAGCAGGGTGACGGTAACTTCGGATTCAACGCCGCGACCGGCGAGTACGGTGATATGCTGGAAATGGGTATCCTGGATCCCGCCAAGGTTACCCGGACTGCACTGCAGGCCGCCGGTTCTATCGCTGGCCTGATGATCACCACCGAAGCCATGGTCGCCGACCAGCCGGAAGACAAGGCTGGGCCGGCTATGCCTGACATGGGTGGCATGGGTGGCATGGGCGGCATGATGTAAGTCATTCCCCCTTTAGCGTTACCCGAAAAAGCCTCGCGGCCTTTGGCTGCGGGGCTTTTTTTCGTTTTAAGATGGCTTCGATTAAATCCGTGCAACGTGTAAGGCTTTGTTTTCACTATAAATTAGGTGATTGATGCTTCTTATTTCCGCAGTCAGCCGATAGAATAAGCGCCAGCTGTTTTGGGGAATTGCATTGATCTGGGTCATTAGTAGCCAGATATGCCTGAAACACCATCAGAATAACGGATAATCAATCTTTTTAATTTTTGTTTACTTTTTAGCCGATAAAGGAATCTGTCATGGAATACATAAATTTTCTTGCTCGTTGGGGGCACCTGTTGTTTGGTATTACCTGGATTGGTCTGTTGTACTACTTCAACTTTATCCAGGGGGGTTACTTCAAGCAGGCCGGACCCGAAGCCCTGGCTGACGCCAAGGCCAAGTTGGCGCCGAGCGCCTTGTGGTGGTTCCGCTGGGGTGCGATGTTTACCTTCCTCACTGGTTTGGTGCTGCTGCTGGGCGTCCAGAAAATGGGCCAGATGAACGACTTCATCGCCATCGGTGCGCTGATGGGTACCTTCATGTTCCTGAACGTCTGGCTGGTGATCTGGCCTAACCAGAAGATTGCTCTGGGCCTGGTTGAAGGTGGCGACGCAGGTTCGGCTGGTGCCAAAGCGTTGCTGGCTTCCCGTACCAATACCCTGTTCTCCGGCCCTATGGCCATGTTCATGCTGGCTGGTCCCCATGGTGCAGGTTCGTTGTTGGGTTACGGTTCCGGTGTTGGCGGTACCGACCTGATCGTGGCCGCTGTTATCGTGCTGGCGCTGGAAGCTAATGCGCTGTTCGGTAAGCAGGGTCCGATGACCACTGTGAAAGGGGTGATTACCAGCAGTCTGGTGTTGACCGCTATTTTGGCCGGTGTGATTGCAGGCCTTTAAGGCACCAGCACCCGGACAAATTTCGGAAACCGGCTCTTCCAGAGGAAGAGCCGGTTTTCTTTTATTCAGTGTCTATTCCTATTAGGGCTGTGTCCTGCTATAACTGCGCATCGACAAGACAACACTCAATGAGTGGTTAGAGATTCAGATGGAACGTAAAGAACCCACCATCGGCAGCATTGTTCCCGATAAAGACGATATCAAATCCCAGCAACAGCGCATCAACAAGGCCACGCCGAGAGCGCGGCCGGTATCCCCGGCACCGGCGCCCAAGGCCTCCGGTTCGCTGGGTACATTGGCGCTGGTTGTGGCCATAGCCGCGCTCGGTGGCAGCGGCTTCCTGGCTTGGAAACTGCAACAGTCCCAGCAGAACCTGGTTGCTGCCGAGGGCCGTATTCTCGAGTTGGAAAAGCGTCTGGAGCTGTCTGACGATGAATCCAGCCAGTCTGTGACCGCGATTCGTGCCAAACTCAAGTGGGCCGATTCAGAGATCCGTAAACTCTGGGGAGTCTCCTACGACACCAATCGCAAGGGCATTAAAGCCAATAAAGACAAGTTGGCGAGTCTGGATAAAAGCCTTGGCCAGCTAAAAACCAGCGCCGCCAATGCGGGTAAAAAAGCGGATTCCGCCAGCAAACAAGCGGCGAGTCAGCAGTCAGCAATAGACAGTATTCGGGCAAGTGCGAAGGACAATGTGGCTCGAATTGCGAAGATAGAGGGCGCAGTGAATTCCCAACGTCAGCAGTTGCAGACAGCCGTGGATGCCGCCAACCGTGCCAGTCGGTTGTCCACCGATTTGATAGTACGGGTACAAGCCAACGAAGAGGCGATCGAAGCCATCGATGCCTACCGCCGCAATATCAATCGCGACCTTCTGCAGTTGCAGCAGCGGCTCAACCAGTTGCAGCAAACCCCATAAGGGAAGGCTTGATATTTTTCTTCGGTGCTGGTGCTCATTGAGCGCTAGCACTCGGCCTTTTCCAGCACCTGAGTCTGCGGATTTTCCCGTCGGTCGCCGTGGCGCAGAGTGCTGGCCAAATTTCGCACCGCGTCCTCCAGTTCGTTAAGGCGTCCGTAGACTTGCGGTGAGCCCGATGCGTGGGCCTTGCGCAACAGTCGGGAGGTGTGATTCCACTCCATAACTGCATCCTCCATCGAACGGCGGTGGGGTCCTGAGGCCTTGCAGCTCTGGCAGGCCACCGAATGGGAGAGCAGGTGGTGATTGATATGCAGATGCCCACTTCGACAGAAGGGGCAGGGCTCAATCAAAGTTGCCATGGTTTACTCCTGGTTGCCTTGGAAAAAGCCATTCGCTCGATAATACTGCCCGCAGCCGACGCGGCAGAGGGTATGTCGGGGAATGACAAATCTTTGTGTGTTTGTGCTTTTTTTGAGGGGAGATGGGGTTTGGGTGCTTCTACCGGAAGGTAAGGCACTGCGGGTGGGCATCGTTGCCCGGTCACGCTAGTGTTGCTCAATGGCGCCAAGGGTCTCGGGTACCTCCGGCTTTTTCGGTTGATGATTGCTCATCGAGTAGCCACGGTCCCCCTTTTTTTTGTACTGAGTTTGTACTGAGAGGGACGACTATATCGCTGAGTGTAGCCCTATATATAGTGATTGAAAACCCCTGATGCACCAATTGTGGCCGTATCTGGCGTTCCAGTTGAGTGGGCGGGGGAGCCATTCCAGCAAAGACCTGCGTCTTGGTGTAAAATCCCGTCCTGCTTTCAAAGGCCGAGAGCAACAGACTTTAAGCAAGGGACACAGACATGGGTAGTCACTGACCATCTGAGTACCCGGATACATAGACAGACACAGAGAAATAAGCATGACCACCGTGATTCGCCAGGACGACCTGATCGAGAGCGTCACAGACGCGTTGCAATTTATCTCCTATTACCACCCCAAAGATTTTATCGATGCCGTCAACGAAGCCTATGAAAAAGAGGCCAATCCCGCCGCGAAAGATGCGATGGCGCAAATCCTGATTAACTCGCGCATGTGTGCGGAAGGCCATCGCCCTATCTGCCAGGACACGGGAATTGTCAGCGTATTCCTGAAAGTGGGCATGAATGTGCAGTGGGAGGGCGATATGGGCCTGGAGGACATGGTCAACGAAGGTGTACGTCGTGCCTATAATCACCCGGACAACAAACTGCGCGCTTCTGTTTTGGCTGATCCGGACGGTGCCCGCAAGAACACCGGCGATAATACGCCGGCCATGATTACCTACAAGATCGTGCCGGGCGATACCGTGGAAGTGCATGTGGCAGCCAAGGGCGGTGGCTCCGAGGCCAAAACCAAGTTCGCCATGCTCAATCCTTCCGACTCCATTGTCGACTGGGTGCTGAAAATGGTGCCCACCATGGGGGCCGGGTGGTGTCCGCCCGGCATGTTGGGCATCGGTATCGGCGGCACCGCCGACAAGGCCATGCAGATGGCAAAGGAAGCCCTGTTGGATCCTATAGACATTCACGAACTGCAGGAGCGGGGTGCGCAAACCCGTGCTGAAGAGCTGCGCCTGGAGTTGATGGAAAAGGTCAATAAGTTGGGCATTGGAGCCCAGGGGCTGGGTGGTTTGACCACCGTCCTGGACGTGAAAGTCAAAGATTGCCCCACCCACGCTGCCAACAAGCCGGTTGCGATAATTCCCAACTGTGCGGCCACCCGTCACTGTCACTTTACGCTGGATGGGTCCGGACCTTCGTTCCAGACGCCACCGAAGCTCGAAGACTGGCCGGAAATCACCTGGGAAGTGGGTGATGCCCGCCGCGTTAATCTGGATGAGGTGACCAAAGAAGATTTGGCCAGCTGGCAACCCGGTGAGACTATCCTGCTGTCCGGCAAATTGCTAACCGGTCGCGACGCCGCCCACAAGCGTATGGTGGATATGATCGCCAAGGGGGAAGAACTGCCGGTCGATTTTACCAACCGTATGATCTACTACGTGGGTCCGGTTGATCCCGTGGGCGATGAAGTGGTTGGCCCTGCCGGCCCCACCACTGCAACGCGCATGGATAAGTTCACTCGCACGATGCTGGAAAAAACCGGTTTAATCGGCATGGTGGGCAAGGCGGAGCGCGGCCCGACTGCGATTGAAGCGATCAAGGATAACAAGGCCGTCTACCTGATGGCCGTGGGTGGATCCGCCTATCTGGTCTCCAAAGCTATCAAGGCATCCAACGTGGTTGGGTTCGCGGATCTGGGTATGGAAGCCATTTACGAATTCGAGATCGAGGATATGCCCGTAACGGTGGCGGTGGATGTAAACGGTGAATCCGTGCACCAGACCGGACCAAAGATCTGGCAGGCCAAGATCGAGGAAGGCGTGATCGACGTTCAGTAGGGCCGCTATTGCTGTCCGCAATTGAAAATACCCGCTTGTAGCTTGCGGCTTGCGGCTTGCAGCTACAAGCTACAAGCTACAAGCTACAAGCGGCAAGCTGCAAGTAGTCATGGCACGTCGGTTCGTCCGCAAATAGCACAATTGAGACTTACAAACCTCCACGACATTGTGCTGCTCCGCTTGGTTCGCAACGGAGGCAGGGGCGCCTTTCATTTATATCTGAGAAACCGATTACAAATATAAATACAACTTGTTTTACCTATTGCTGGCAAATAAAGTACAGTAAACCCAATAATCTGACTCAATGACACCAGGATCAATAGGTAAAATCATGGCATCTCTCCTCAAGGAACGGGTCACTAGCGTCCACCACTGGAATGACTCCCTGTTTAGCTTCAAGACCAGTCGCAACCCGTCCCTGCGGTTTGAGAACGGACACTTTGTGATGATGGGGCTGGAGGTGGAAGGCAAGCCACTGATGCGTGCCTACAGTATTGCGAGCGCCAATTACGACCAGGAGCTGGAATTTTTCAGTATCAAGGTACCGGACGGGCCATTGACATCACGCTTGCAGACCGTGGCGGTGGGCGATGAGATTCTGGTCAGCACCAAGCCCACGGGTACTCTGGTGGCCGATCACCTGCTGCCGGGGCGCAACCTATATTTGATCAGTACCGGCACCGGGTTGGCACCGTTCTTAAGTATTATCCGTGACCCTGAAATCTACGAACGTTTTGATAAAGTGGTTTTAACCCACGGCGTTCGGTCGGTAAGCGAGCTGGCCTATCGACACGTGATAGAGAATGAGCTGCCCAATAATGAGTACTTTGGAGATCAGGTTCGGAACAAGCTGCTCTATTACCCCACCGTTACCCGCGAGCCTTTCAGCAACCAGGGACGGATTACCGAGCTGATGGAAAGCGGAAAGCTGTTTGAAGATCTCGGCCTGGAGGTTATGAATCCGGAGCATGACCGTTTTATGATTTGCGGCAGCCCCAGTATGTTGAAAGACACCTGTTCCATGCTGAATGCCAGAGGTTTTCAGGAGTCGCGCCACGGCAAGCAGGCCCACTATGTGATTGAACGGGCATTTGTGGAGCGCTAAATGACGGCTGGTGCGGATATCGCGAAACGAATTAAACTGCACTACACAATTCCCTTGGAAAATGACCACCTGGCGTATAATTCGAAGTGTGGTGGCAAGGTAGTCGCACCCGGGAATTGACCGAATGTAACTTTCGAAGTGCTGAGCCAAGGGGTCTGGCAGCTTAAACCAATCCTAAGCTACCGGTAATAACTGTCCACACCCGTTTGTCAGGTTTTAGTAAACTTATCTTGCAGAGATTGTTGGATTGTTACTACAGATTAGGCAATACCTGAAGGGATCGTTTCGATATGCCAGTTTCCAAAGCAGATAAAGAGTTTGTGTCTTACCTGCTCGAATTAATGCAGTCCATCGGGCCTGTTACCGCCAGGCGTATGTTTGGGGGGCACGGAATTTTTCTCGATGGATTGATGTTTGGTCTGGTGTCCAATGGTGAGCTCTATCTGAAGACCGATAAAGACACTGTGGGTGAATTTACCGACAAAGGTCTGGATCCCTTTGTCTATTACAAAAAAGGTAAACCGTTCAAAATCGCTTATTACCAGGCGCCGGTGGAAGCGCTGGAAGATAGGGCGGAGATGAATTTGTGGGGCAATAAAGCTTATGCCTCAGCCCTCAGGGCCGCCGCACTGAAGAAGACCTGAAAGGCTCTCATTCTGATCAGAGTCCACCTTGGGTTAACTTTTGCGGGTCCAGCAGTTCCTGTAATTTTTCTTGCGACAGATCGGTATGCTCGGCGGCTACGTCGATAATCGGTCGTCCTTCTTTATAGGCCAGTTTGGCAATCTCTGCCGCTTTCATATAGCCGATAACCGGGTTGAGCGCCGTGGCCAGGATCGGGTTTCTGGCCAGTGCTTCCCGCAATTTTTCCTCGTTGACCCGGAAGCTGGCGATGGCTTTCTCAGCCAGCAGTCGCGACATATTGGCCAACAATTCAATGCTCTGGATCAGGTTGGCAGCAATCATCGGCAGCATCACATTGAGTTCGAAGTTGCCGGATTGGCCGCCAATGGTAATGGCGGTGTCGTTGCCGATCACTTGGGCGGCAACCATGGCCGCGGCTTCGGGAATAACCGGATTGACCTTGCCGGGCATAATGGAGGAACCCGGTTGCAGCGCCTCGAGTTCAATCTCCCCGAGACCGGCCAGGGGACCGGAATTCATCCAGCGCAGGTCGTTGGCGATTTTCATCATACTGACAGCGGTGGTTTTCAATTGACCTGACAGGGCCACAGCTGTGTCTTGGGAGCTGATCAGCGGGAAAAAATTTTCAGCCGGAGAAAAGTTGATACCCGTGCGAGCACTCAGCTCGCGGTTAAAAACGGCGGCGAAGTCCGGGTGAGCATTGACCCCGGTGCCTACCGCTGTGCCCCCCTGGCCCAGGGTCTGAAGGGCGGTTTGGCAGTTGCGCAAGTTGTCGAGGTTGGCCTTGATTTGATCGGCCCAGCCCTGCAGGCACTGGCTCAGGCGTACGGGCATGGCATCCATCAGGTGGGTGCGCCCGGTTTTGATGTACTGATCGACGCTGGCAGCTTTGGTCTCGGTGACGGTCGCCAGTTGCTCCAGGGC
The DNA here is from genome assembly GCA_050290225.1 of Cellvibrionaceae bacterium. Lineage (GTDB taxonomy): Bacteria > Pseudomonadota > Gammaproteobacteria > Pseudomonadales > Cellvibrionaceae > JBNKHG01. Next base: position 39,745 of record JBNKHG010000026.1, on the reverse strand, counting down.
GGGGATCAGGTGGTTGTGCAAACCCAGGGCTGCGCTGACATGGATGCTGGTTGGAATGACATCATTGCTGCTTTGGCCGCAATTGACATGGTCATTGGGATCTACATTTTGCCCCAGTGCCCGGGATGCCAGAGTGGCGATTACTTCGTTGGCGTTCATGTTGGAGCTGGTGCCTGATCCAGTTTGAAAAATATCCACGGGAAAGTGCTGCATCAAATCTTCCTCAACCAGCAGTTTTTCGCAGGCATCGGTAATGGCTGCTCCCATGGTTGGCGAGAGTTGCTTCAGTTTGATATTGGCGCAGGCGGCAGCGGCCTTGACGTTTATCAGGGCGCGGATAAAGCGTTCTGGCATCGGCTGGCCGCTGACCGGGAAGTTGTCGATGGCGCGCTGGGTTTGGGCGGCATATAGCGCATCGGCGGGAACCGTTAGTTCGCCCATGCTGTCTTTTTCGCGTCGTGTCTTGCTCATGGTTTCCTCCGGTTGGCACCAATCCTCACATTTTATAAGGCTATAGCACTTTAAGCGTTCCGGTTTCGGTCAGTGGTTCGGCAGATTTGCGGTGTATTGCCGGTTGACAGGAGACCGCTGTCATTCTCCTCGTTAACAGTGTAGTCGCGCGATCTGAACTCTTGGCGGGGTAGCGGCTAAACTATGAGAAAGACAGTCTGTTTGTGATACGGGGGAGGAATCCATGAGTCAATTATCCCAGCAAGCCTGCGAAGCCTGTCGAGCCGGAGCACCGAGGGTGACGGCTGATGAAATAAAAGCCTTGCAGGCGGAAGTCCCGGAGTGGCGATTGATTACGCTCGACGGTATTGATCAGCTTCAACGGGAATTCAAATTCAGAAATTTTGTCGAGGCACTGGCCTTCACTCAGAAGGTGGGGGAGTTGGCGGAGTCTGCGGGTCACCATCCGGCAATCCTCACCGAATGGGGCAGGGTGACCGTGACCTGGTGGACGCACAAAATCAAGGGCTTGCACCGAAACGATTTTGTGATGGCTGCCAAAACCGATCTGCTCTAGTACTCCTTCAAAGTGATATTAACGCCTGTCTATATACGTAAGATAAGTAGGCTTCGATCCGGCCTGAGGGGCTGGGGTGTTTCAGAAACACGCCGTGAACCCGTCCGTGGACCCAAAGCACTCGTTGCACTCGCGGGGCCGGCTCGGGGCTCGGGCGCGACGTCCTTGTCGCGCACGGTTTCTGAAACACCCCAGCCACTCAGGCCTAACATTGACATTGATTCGCAGAGCTAATGCGTCATTATCAATTTGAAGGAGTACCAGTCGTGTTTATGAAGGAATATCGGCAATATTTCGAGCAAGTGCAACGACTGGTATGCCGTTGTATCATTCTTGTATTTGGGGGAGTCGTGATGAAGAACTGTAGAATCGGGTGGGGCAGTGGAATTTTCGCCTGCCTGTTTGCCTGGAATGTGGTAGCAGGAACGGCAACAGTGCAATCGCTGTCGTCGATCAAGCCACCTGCTGAATTCGATAACATTCATGTGCAGCCTCTAAGCAGTGACAAACATGCTTCGGAATATCTGATTTTTGTCAGGCGTGGGGTAAAGGCACATTATCATGCAAGCCACTCGGAAACCCTCTACATCATCGAGGGTCGCGGGAAAATGCAGGTCGGCGATCAGTTGCACACTGTCGGGGCCGGTAGCTTTCTGAAGGTGCCGGAAGGGGTGGTGCACGGTCTTGAAGTGACATCCACCGGGCCCCTGGTTGCTTTGTCAGTTCAGGCGCCGGAGTTTAACGGCAAAGACCGGATATTTGTGGAGTAAATGCCCGCTCGGGAACGGGGATAACGGGACTGGTTGCCCAGCCCCGAGATTAATGGCTGGAGTGGTACTTAACTGAGTTTGTACTGTTCCGGGATTTGATCTGCGGAGCTGATCGGGATTGTCAGTTTCTGTAGCAAACCGTCGTGAATATCGTAAATCCACCCGTGAACTGACAGTTCCTGGCCGCGTTTCCAGGCGTTCTGTACAACGTTGGTATGAGATACATTGGCCACCTGCTGGATGACATTGAGTTCACACAGGCGGTCGATACGCGCCTTTTCGTCAGCCAGGCCCGCCAGCGAGGCCTTGTTGTTGTAGTAGATGTCGCGGATATTGCGCAGCCAGTTGTCCACCACACCGATCTGCCGGTCCTTCATCGAGGCTACCACCCCGCCGCAGCCATAGTGGCCACAGACAATGACATGCTTGACTTGCAATACGTCGATCGCGAATTCCAGCACCGACAGACAGTTGATGTCCGTATGCACCACCACGTTAGCGATATTGCGGTGGACGAAGAGCTCGCCCGGTAACAGGCCTACAATTTGGTTGGCCGGCACCCGGCTGTCCGAGCAGCCTATCCACAGGTATTCCGGGGTCTGTTGTTGGGCCAGGCGAGTGAAGAAGTCCGGGTCATCCGTTTTGATAGATGTGGCCCAGAACTGGTTGTTTTCCAAAAGGTTTTCTAGGTCGCTCATGTTTGCGATGATCTCACTTCGTTGTCTGACAAGGTCTGGCTCCGCAGCACTGTAACGCTTAATTCCCCCGCATTATTGTTGTTTCTCGAAATGGCAGTGGGGGGCTGTATAATGCGCCGTAAGTATATCCGAGTTCCCGCCGGGGAGCAGGGTGTTAATGGTAATAATTTGCATGCATGAAAGTGCGACCGTGGGAGCAGAGTGACTGCGGCCGGATGGCAGACCAATAATTACGCAGTTTGGTAAGGGGACGGGTTGAATACCTTATATTGGCACGATTATGAAACCTGGGGAGAGGTGCCTGCCCAGGATAAACCCTCTCAGTTTGCCGGTGTGCGCACGGACGAGGCGTTGAATATCGTCGGCGAGCCGCTGATGTTGTTCAATCGCCCCACGCCCGACTTGTTGCCCAAACCCGAGGCCTGCCTGATTACCGGGGTGACGCCACAACAGGCGTGGGCGGAAGGCGTACCCGAATATCAGTTTGTGGCTGCTATCCATCGGGAACTGTCCCAACCGGGTACCTGCGGAGTGGGCTACAACACCATCCGCTTTGATGACGAGGTGACTCGCTACGCTCTCTTCCGCAACTTTTACGATCCCTACGAGCGAGAATGGAAAAACGGTAACTCCCGTTGGGATATTATCGATATGGTGCGCCTTTGCCACGCGGTTCGCCCCGAGGGTATTCAGTGGCCGCTGCGGGAGGATGGTAAGCCCAGCTTCAAGCTCGAGCATTTGACCGCCGCCAATGGACTTGCCCATGAGGCAGCTCACGACGCCTTGTCCGATGTTTACGCCACCATTGCCATGGCGAAACTGATCAAGGAGCGTCAACCCAAACTCTACGAATACTGTTACCGGCATCGTGGTAAACAGCAGTTGCAGGGGTTGATTGATCTTGAGCGGCGCAAGCCGCTGCTGCATATCTCTTCCATGTTTCCGGCGGAAAACGGCTGTGCGGCGCTGGTGGCGCCCATCGCTATGCATCCCGTTAACAAGAATGCGGTGATCGTGTTTGACTTGGCCGCCGATCCCGGCCCCTTGCAGCGCCTGGAGGCCGACCAGATTGCCGAGCGGGTCTACACCCGTCAACAGGACCTGGCCGAAGGCTTGGAGCGCCTGCCGTTGAAGTTGGTGCACCTTAATAAATCTCCGGTATTGGCGACGACAAAATTGGTCACCCCGGAAGTGGCCTTGCGGCTCAATATGGATCTGCCGCGCATGCGCCAGCATTGGCAGCGTCTGGCGAGCATGGATATCGCAAGCAAAGTGCAACAGGTGTTCCAATCGCAGGAATTCGAGCCTCGCACTGATCCGGAACAGATGCTTTACGACGGGTTTTTGGGTGACCAGGACCGCAAAACCCTGCAATGGGTGCGGGAGGCATCACCGGAGCAACTGGCCAGTCACTCGTTTAACTTCCAGGATAAACGCCTGCCGGAACTGTTGTTTCGCTATCGCGCCCGCAATTTCCCTGAAAGCCTGTCGGAGCAAGAGAGTCAGGATTGGGAAGAGTTCTGCTATCGGCGCCTGACCGACCCCGCCGCCGGCGCTTCGATTACGCTCAGTGAATATTTTCAACGCCTGGACCAGTTGCGGATTGAGCGTAGTGACGAAACATCACTGGGTATCTTGAAGACACTGGAAGAGTACGGGGACGCGGTGCTTTAAGCGAAGGGACTTCACTCAATAACACTTTAGTACCCTGCTCATTTAGGTCGCAACCGCTCGAATTCTATTTCGTACTTGCCGGGAACGGTCCTGGCCTGGAACATCTTTGTCTGGGAATATTCGTTTTTAATCAGGTCGACAAGGTCGCGTTTATATTTCTGGTTGCAGTGGATGCCAAAGTAAAGGGCAGTGATGTCGGCACGCTCAAACTTGATGTCGTCGAACCACTGGGTGTCATCGCTACTCTGTTCGTTCAGTCCCTGCTTGCTCTGCGTAAAGCAGCGCCATTCATTCTCTTCGCGATCAAAGCTCGGCTTGGTGGTGAGCTTGTCATAGAAGTGCTCTTGGGCTACAAAGCGTTCATTGTTAATCACCACGCCCAACTGCTCTTTCAGTGTGGTGATTTCGGGGCGGGTGCTTTTGTACTGCACTTTCATCGGTTTGGGCAGGGCTGTGTGTTCACCGCATTGGAAGCGGATTGCCACACCTTGATGATTATCAGCGAAATGGCTCCAGGCTGACAAATTGTCTGGTCGGGCGGTAAAACTGCAGATGCGCAGGCGGCGGCTGAATTGACGCCAGTCGGCCATAATCTGTTCAATCGCAACCTGGCGTTGATCCACTATCTGGCCCAGCAGTTCCTTTAGCACTTCTTCCGCCTCTTCCGGGGAGGCAAAGCGCTCTTCCTCCCGCCAGCGGCGAATAGCGGCCATTAGCGGTGTGTTGCCCCGTGGTCCCTCGCGGGCAAAGATACTGGCGGCCGCGGTCTGGATAGCCGCCTGTAACAGTGTGTGGGGTTCAAAATTGAGCTGGGTTTTATGGTCCAGCTCAAAGGGGTCGGAAAACAGGTGCGGGGAACTCCAGCGCAGCGTTTGGGTGGTGAGGATTTTGCCCGCCGTATCGGCGCTGCAGTATTTAACCAGGGTTTCGGGTAGGTGTGAGGACACTCTTCAGCCTTCTTATAATATTTGCTCGTCTCTTGTCTTGGCCTGACCGTTATTTTGACGCATGTGGCCAGTGCCTTGGTGCTATGACGTGATTGTGGTCTTTGTATCGCCCTTTGTCAGCACTAATGACTGCTTTTCCGGATTTGTACACAATCCATCCAGCCTTGGGTCTTACGTAGTCCTGAGTCTTACTAGCAACTTTCAGGCCTCTTTTCAAGTGGCAGGCCAGCGCCAAGTGGTGGGTCAACCTCAAGAGCCGGGCCAACCTCAAGAGGCGGGCCAACTTGGCGAAATTATTTGCGGTGGATTGGGTCTGATAATTTCCCCAGGCGGATTGTGAGGCTAAAATAGCCCTCGCTCCGCAGTCGGCTCGAATCCGCGCGGGACATAATCTAGCAGAGACATTCATAAGGGACCAGCCGTGAATTTTACCGGGTCACACATACTATCCATCGAACAGTTTGAGCGCAGTGATATCGAACGTATCTTTAATGTTGCCGATGCAATGGAGCCTTATGCCCTGCGCAAGCGGGTCACGCGGGTGCTTGAAGGGGCTATTCTGGGCAATATGTTTTTCGAGCCCAGTACTCGCACGCGAGTCAGCTTTGGCTGTGCCTTTAATCTGCTCGGCGGCGAAGTCCGTGAAACCACCGGTTTTGAGACTTCAGCCATCTCCAAGGGAGAGTCTCTCTACGATACCGCCCGGGTGCTGTCCGGTTACAGCGATGTGATCTGCATGCGCCACCCGCTGGAGGGATCGGTGGCTGAATTCGCCGCCGCCAGTCGAGTGCCCGTGCTCAATGGCGGTGACGGTTCCAATGAGCATCCGAGCCAGGCCTTGCTCGATCTCTACACCATCCGCAAGGAGCGGGCCGGGCAGGGTATCGATGGCCTGCGTATCGCCATGATCGGGGACCTCAAGTATGGCCGGACCGTACACTCCCTGTGCAAGCTGCTGTGCCTGTTCAAGGATGTTCACGTTACCCTGGTGTCGCCATCGGAGTTGGCGATGCCCGAAGCTCTGGTGGAGGAATTGCGCCGAGTCGGACATGATGTGGTGATCTCGGATGATCTGACCCAGGGCATTGGCCATGTGGATATCGCTTACTCTACCCGTATTCAGGAGGAGCGCTTCGCCTCCCAGAACGAAGCCAACCTTTATCGCGGTCGTTTTCGTCTCAATCAGGCCATCTACACCCAGTATTGCGAACCCAATACTGTGATCATGCATCCGTTGCCGCGGGATTCCCGGGACGGAGCCAATGAGCTGGATAACGACCTCAACCAGAATCCAAACCTGGCCATCTTCCGCCAGGCGGATAACGGTGTGCTGGTGCGCATGGCATTGTTTGCGCTGGTACTGGATGTTGTGAATCAGGTGGACAAGCATGCCCGGGACGTCAATTGGTACAATGCCAGCCGCGAGCCGGGAAAATAGGGTGGGCAGGGGGCTGCAAGCTGCAAGCTGCAAGCCGTGAAAATAGGGGTTGGTTATTAATTATTCAAAGTGTAGAATAAATCAATCTAAAGTTATAACGCTTTTGTGACTTATCTTCATATTGAGTTCCCGGCCGTCGCCTAGAATCCAACTTGTGAAGTTTGCTTGGTTCAAGGAAGTGCTTGCTACGGAAGGCCTATTAGGTGTGTCGATTCCCTGCGGGTCCTCACCGGTCTCTTTCAAAAGGGTGGCGGGATTATGAACAAGCTGATTAACGCAATGTATGTGGTCATTTGTGCTTTGGGGGCGGTAGGCGTTAACGCCGCGGACGACGACTTTGATTACCATGGCAATAACTGGTTGCTGGCCAAGTACGACCTCAACGGCGATGCCCGTATCACCCAGGATGAGATCACCTCGAAGAAGCTGAACATCTTTCGCCATATGGATAACGATGGCGATGGCGGTGTCAGTTTTGACGAATATGAAAACATGGACAGCGCCAAGCGCTTTGCTTTGCTCAAGTCGCGCTTTGCAAAGCTCGACAGTGATCATGATGGTCGCGTGTCCGAGGATGAGTACTGCTCTTATATGGGACTTTTCGCCGATATCGACAGCAATGGCGACGGTACCCTGACCAGCGATGAAATGAATCCCCAAGAGGAGCACGAGGCCCAGGTTACCCGCTGCTTGTGGTGGTTTTGCCTGCGTACTGAAGCAGACTGAGGTAATACCGGCGTCTGCCCTTCTGGGCAGCCTGCAGCAAAGAGTGATTGATTTTGGCCTGCAGCCGGAGTGCGTTCAGGGGCATCTGTAAACAGTTGTTGGATTCACCTTCTTGCCTTTACTCCCTTTTCTCCTTTCTTCCTCTGAAATCAAATGCATCGGGATGGCGGCTGTGTTGATGGCGGCTTGATTCCTGGCAGGTTTTAAAATCGTTCAGCCCGGGTTGTTCGCACATCCAGGATGACTCGATCCACAGGACGTTGTTCGATCCACGGCGTTTCGCCCGATCCACAGAGGTTTGTTCAACCCACAGAGGTTTGCCCGACTCTTTAACAGCCCTGATCGACGCTCTCCGTGAGCGCTGGTGTGTGCCCTGAAGATATAGCCGCTCGCGTGGCCACCCAGGGTGGCTCTCAGATTAGAGCGGTGACAGTGAGGGAGATAGAAATCACGGTTGGAGTAGACCGCCAATCGCTTGTGCCAGTGTTTCCGATCGATGGGGTTGGCGAAAAGCGCTTAGAAATGCCCTGCGCAGGTGGGGTTGATACAGCAAGTCAGCCATCACCCGGTTAAAGGTATCCTGGGGGAAGGTTGCCAGGGCTTCCAAAAACGGCAGGGTCAGCGGAGCGGCTATCAAGTCGTCACCACAGCGTGTGGCCAGGGCTACCATGACATCGGGTATTTGGGTGGCGTTGCTGCGTAATAGTTCGGCGATAGCCCGCTGGCGCACATCAGTGGAGACGCTGTTGGAGAGTCCGCGTAATGCCGCTGCGATGGCGCGCGCGTTATCTTCCTTCGGATCGGCATCGCTTTGGTCCCGCAACAACTGCGTAAGGCGGCCGTATAAGGCCACGGCCACCTTGGCGTCTACAGGTTCGTTTTCAAGGCACTCGCAGAGACAGCTAAAGGGCTGCAGGGGCAGTGCTGGAATCGCGCTGATTAGGGCGCCGTGGTGGTTATCCCTGTTCCAGCGCACCGCGAAATCCGCCAGGCCCTGCAGTCCCACTGCCTGCCAAAGTGCCACTTCATCGGGCTTGTGTACGGCCGTCTCAAGATAGTAGTGGGCGGTGTCGTAGAACTGGCTGGGTGGCAGCTGCAGACTGATCTTGACGTGGGCGTGGAATGCAGCCTGCCGCTCCGGTGGCGGGGTGAACACATAGGGATTGCCCTCCAGTACGGCTTCCAGTTGCCGGCCGGCCCTGGCTGCTTCCAGGTTGGCGCCCACGGCTGTCAACAGTGTTTTCAGAAAATGGTCGCGCTCGGCCAGCCGCAGCATGCCCTGTTCATCAAGGGGAAAGCGCAGAAACCAGATCATGGGCGCTTGGGGGGCCGTCGGGGTTGAGATAACCAGCCCCAGCCAGGCCTGGTGTAAATAGGGTGTGGGGTAGGCGATGCGGCCTTCTTCAACTTCCTGGAAGCACTCGGGCGACAGCCTGGATATGCGTCGGCCCAAGTCGTAGAACCGGGTATCGACGCCCAGTCCGGTAAGGAATTGACTCAAGGTGGTGATGGTTTGTGACATGCGGGCCGTGTACTCCGGGACGGGCGATCGAACTGGGGGTGGATTCTACCCATTTTTGCGTGGTTTTTCGCCGTCAACCCAACGGTCCGACAAAATACCAGCGCTCCTGGTCCCTGCGAAACAGCGACCGTTCATGGTGAACATGGACACGCCCCTGTTGGCGGTAACGGGCTTCGAATTCCACCATCCCCTGATTGTCACCCGTCTGGCCCAGGGTGGTGCTGAGTACTTTCAATTCCAGCCACTGAGCACCGGTGGCCCAGGTCGCAATGTCGTCGCGAGCGAGAGAGGCTCGATGTTCCGGTGCCCAGGTTTCGAGAATATAGTCCACCGCTTTGGGATTGAGGCTGGCGGTAGCGTGTGCCGTATAGCGGGAGCGCATTAGCGACTCTGCGGTGCTGGCGCTGCGGGAACCACTTATCAATGGGCCGCAGCAGAGGTCGTATGCCTCACCGCTACCGCAGGGACAGGGTAGGGAAGAGGGGCGTGTCTGTGGCATTTTGACACCATTTTCTGTATGTTGGGCGGCTGTTTTGGGGTGGCTGATTTCCCCTGTCCGTGACTCGATGCGAGTGTCGACCAGAGGCCGCCATTCTAACAGTGGCTGGCGGCAACGTGTATGTCGCTCACCTTGTACAACTTACAACAATATCCATGAATACATTCGACGATATCCGCCCCTATAACGACGACGAAGTTCGCCCTACACTCGATCGCCTCCTCGACGATCCTGAGTTGAGCAAAGCCGTGTCCGGCCTGAAATTTCCACGCCTGAGCAAGGTAGCCCCATGGTTGCTGAATCCCCTGGTACGGCTGGTGCTGAAACATCAACTCTCGGGCGTACAAAGCGTGCGCGATTTGCAGATGGTGGTTAAAAAATACATGGACAGCATGATCGCCAACACCACCACGGCGCTGACTCACTCCGGTCTGGAAAAGCTGGACCCGTCCAAGGCCTACCTGTTTGTCAGCAATCACCGGGACATCACCATGGACCCGGCGTTTGTGAACTGGGTGCTGTTTGTGAATGGTTTTGAACTCTTGCGTATTGCCATCGGAGACAACCTGTTGACAAAGCCCTTTGCATCGGATTTGATGCGCCTCAACCGCAGTTTTATCGTCAACCGATCAGCCAAGGCGCCGCGGGAAAAACTCAAGGCGGCCAAGCACCTGTCGGCTTATATTCACCACTCGATTGTGGAAGATTCATCCAACGTCTGGATCGCCCAGCGCGAGGGGCGCGCCAAAGATGGATTGGATCGCACCAACTCTGCCATCGTGGGTATGTTCGCACTCAGTAAACCCAAGACTACGGCCTTCGCTGACTATATTAATGAACTCAATATCGTGCCTGTATCCATCTCCTATGAATTTGATCCCTGCGATGCCGCAAAGGGCCGGGAGCTAAACGCATTGCGCACGAGGGGCAGCTACGAGAAGGGCGAGCACGAGGATATCGCCAGTATCGCCGCCGGTATTGCCGGCCAGAAGGGGCATGTCCATGTGGCCTTCGGTAAGGTTCTGCACGGCGACTACGAAAACGCCGATCAGGTGGTGACCGACCTGGACCGCCAGATCGTGGAAAACTATGTGCTTCACCCCAGCAACTGCTTTGCCTATGAAAAGCTGTACGGTGAACTGCCGCCGATGACATACTCGGACAAGCAGTTGCCCTTTGATCCCTCCCGGGAATCTGTCGCCAGGGTCTCCTTTGAGCATCGTCTGCAAACGGTGCCCGAAGCCTGCCGGGATATCGTTCTGGCCATGTATGCCAATCCCATCTGCAGTAAAATTGAGCTTTCGGAGACCCCGGTGTCATAGGCCGGTAAGGGTGTGGGAAAAAGGGCGCATGTAGGGGCACAATGTGGCTATGCTCAGTGAAAACCTGAAAAAGCAGATCCAGTCGGGTTACACCCGGTTTTTAGAGAGCAAGGGCCTCAAGGCACGCTATGGCCAGAAATTGATGATCGCCGAAGTGGCGCGCACTCTCGGTGGAATCGAGCTGGGCGATGAGGGAGAGCGCCTGAGCGAGGGCCATGTTTGCGTGGTGGAAGCGGGCACTGGCACGGGTAAGACCGTGGCCTACTTACTGGCGGCCATTCCCGTGGCCAAGGCGCTGGGTAAAAAGCTGGTAATCTCCACTGCCACTGTGGCACTGCAGGAGCAGATCGTTCACAAGGACCTGCCGGACCTGAAGCAGCACAGCGATCTGTCATTCAGCTTCGGTCTGGCCAAGGGGCGCGGCCGCTACCTGTGTCTGTCGAAACTGGACCGCGTGTTGATGGAGCACGAGAGCGCCCTCAATCCCACCCGTGCGCTCTATGAGGACGAGGTGCCCCAGGCCGGCGCGGAGGCTATCAAGCTCTATTCCTCCATGATGGAGTCCCTGGCGGCCAACCATTGGGATGGCGACCGTGACAACTGGCCGCAGACGGTGGAGCAGGAGGATTGGGGTCGGGTCACTACCGACCACCGCCAGTGCAGCGGGCGGCGCTGCTCGAATGTTTCCGCTTGCAGCTTCTTCAAATCCCGCGACTCCCTTGGCAGTGTCGATTGTATTGTTGCCAACCACGACCTGGTGCTGGCGGACCTGGCGCTGGGAGGCGGGGCTATTTTGCCGAAGCCGGAAGATACGATTTATATCTTTGACGAAGGTCATCACTTGCCGGAAAAGGCGCTCAACCACTTTGCCCATCACAGCCGGGTGATGGGGACCGCCCGGTGGCTCGACCAAAGCATCAAGGTGTTGAACGCCATGTTGGGGCAGGTGAGCGGTGCCGGGGATATCGACCGTTTTGCCGAACAGCTGCCGGCCGCACTGCTCGACAGCAAACAGCAACTGGATTTGCTGGCGCCTCGGCTTCAGACCCTGGCGGAGGATATAGACCCGGACGACCGCAATCCCCGCTACCGTTTTGAGCAGGGGGTGGTACCTCAGGACCTGCAATTGCTGGCGGCGGAGCTACAGCGCAGCTTTGAGCGTCTGGCGGAGTTGTTACGCAAAATCAGTGCGGAATTGAGCGAAGCCATGGACGATCGTCATTGCGAGGTGCCCCGGGTGGACCTCGAAAACTGGTACCCACAGGTGGGCAATTGGCAGGCCCGAGCCGAGGCCAACGGTGAACTCTGGGCCAGCTATGCCACCGCCGACGCCGATGGCAGCGTGCCCAAGGCGCGTTGGTTCACCCTGGTGGACAGCGGTGCCGGTATCGACTTTGAGGTCTGCTCCAGCCCCATATTGGCAGCCCGGACTTTGGAATACAGTCTCTGGCGCCAGTGCTGCGGAGCTGTGGTTACCTCTGCCACACTGACCGCGCTTGGACGCTTCGACCGTTACCAGATGCGAGCCGGCACCCCTGCCGACAGTTGTTATCAGGTGGTCCCCAGTCCTTTCGACTTCGCCAATGCCGGTCTCCTGAGGGTGCCGGCACAGGCTGTCGATGCCGGTGATACTCAGGGTCATACGCTGTCGTTGGTGAAACTGCTGCCCCAATTGCTGAATGACGCTCACGGTAGCCTGGTGCTCTTCGCCTCGCGCCGACAGATGTTGGATGTCTATGACGCTCTGCCGCGACGATGGCAGGAGCGAGTGTTGCTGCAGGGCGATAAATCCAAGCAGGAAACCCTCAATGCACACAAAAAACGTATCGATGAAGGCAAGGGCAGCGCGATTTTCGGCCTCGCCAGCTTTGCCGAAGGCGTGGACCTGCCGGGCAATTACTGTCGCCATGTGGTGATTGCCAAGATTCCCTTTGCCGTGCCCGATGACCCGGTGGAGGCGGCTCTGTCAGAGTGGATCGAATCCCGCGGAGGCAATGCCTTTATGGAGATCAGTGTGCCCGACGCCGCCCTCAAGCTTGTGCAGGCCTGTGGTCGCCTGCTGCGCACCGAATCCGACAGCGGCACTGTTACCTTGTTGGATCGGCGTATCGTCAGCCGCCGCTATGGCAAGGCGATTTTGAATTCCCTGCCACCGTTCAGGCGCGATATCGCCTGAGGAAGGGAATTTAAGGTTGGTCGGCGTCTTGCCGCAGGCGTAGTATGAGAGTGTCAGGAAGCGGCGGAGCGCGCAAAACCGTAATGGAGCCCAACCATGAGTAGCGTTGAAGTGCGTGTCGCGGAAGTGCTCATCGATATCGAGAAAGAGTTGCGCGAGCTGCAATTGTGGCAGGCACATACGCCCAGTGCCGAGGATCTCGCCAGTCAGCAACCCTTCTGTATTGATACTCTCAGTTTTCCCCAGTGGTTGCAGTTTGTGTTCCTGCCGCGCATGCACACCCTGATTGCCGAAAATGCCGGCTTGCCCACCACCTGCGGTATCGCTCCCATTGCCGAAGAGTATTTTCGTGACCTGCCGTTAAACGCTGCTACCCTGATCGCTCATATCGAGCGTATCGATCAGGTGTTGACCCAGGTTTGAACAACAGTTTGCGCGGCCCGACCTCCGCGGCCCTACCTGCGCGGCCCGACCTCCGCGGCCCTACCTACGCGGCCCGACCTCCGCGGCCCGACCTACGCGGCCCGACCATTTGCCTGTTCGCGGGCAGCACCTATACAATGCCTCGGGATAATACAATAAAGAAAGCCAAAGGATTCTGTGGTAAACCCTATGCGTCAGATTGATCTGGTCAAGATTTACGCCACCAAGAATTGTCTGGTGATCGATGATATGTCAGAGGTGCGTGGCACACTGACGCGGATGTTGCGCACGTTTGGTATCCACGATATCGATACCGCGGCCAAAGGCGAGGAAGGCATTGAAAAGTGCCAGGAAAAGCAATATGACATTGTTCTCTGCGATTACAACCTGGGCCCGGGAAAGGACGGCCAGCAGGTGTTGGAGGAGCTGCGTTTTCGCAACCGCCTCAACAACACCAGCCTGTTTCTGATGATCACAGCCGAGGCGGCTCGCGATATGGTGCTCGGCGCGCTCGAGTACCGGCCCGACGACTATATCACCAAACCATTTACCCAGGCCTCCCTGCGCCAGCGCATGGACCGGGCACTGTTGCGTCACCAGGCGCTGTATGGCGTCAAGGCAGCCCTTGACGAGAAAGATTATCAGGAGGCGATCGAGCGTTGCGATCAACTTATTGCCCAGGATACCCCTTACCAGAATGCCTGTCTGCAGATTAAAGCGGAAATGAACTTGCGGTTGTTACAGACGCGGCAGGCCGAGGCGATCTACGACAAGGTGCTGGAGGCAAGGCCGGTGGTCTGGGCCAAGCTGGGCATGGGTAAGGTCAAATTGGCCCAGCGTGAGTACGGATCGGCCGAACAGCAACTGAAGGAAGTGATCGACGTCGATCGCCGTTTTGTTGAAGCTCACGATTTGCTGGCTGAGGCCTACCTGGCACAGGGTGACAGCATCAAAGCGCAAAAGGCGACACAGGCGGCCGTAGAGGTGTCGCCCAAGTCAGTCTTGCGCCAGCGACGCCTGGCGGCTCTTGCCAAGCAAAATGATGATGTCGAAGCCAGTCTCGCGGCCAGGCGGCGCGCTATTCGTCTGGGGCAGAACTCCTGTTATGAATCGGCGGCGGACTATATTGATTTGACCCGAGAGTTGAACCAGCAGGCGCGGGAAAGTCTATCCGACGAGCGTCAAGCTTATACCAAGGAAGCCTTCGAAACCCTCAATCGCCTTGAAAAAAAGCGCTATTTTGATACCGACGCCCTTATTCAGAGCCAGTCGCTCAGGGCCAGACTGGCGGCCACCCAGGACAAGAACGAGGACGCGAGTAAATATGCCGCCGAGGCACGCGTGCTCTATAGCCAACACCAGACGTCACTGAGTCCGGAGGCGAGCCTGGAATTTGCGGAGTTGATGTTAGAGAAAGGTGAGAAGGAAGAGGCCCAGTCTATCCTTGAACAATTGGCCAGCCAGTGTGAAGACAACGAGGCGCTACTTGATCGAATCGATGCCGCCTCCGATAGCCCCATCAGTAGCGGTGGCCGCCAAAAAGTCGCTGACCTGACAAAACGCGGTATCGGCCACTATGAGAAAAAAGAGTTTGCCGAGGCGGTGGGCATCTTCAAAAATGCCGTCGCTATTTTCCCTAACCACATTGGTCTCAACCTCAACCTGGTGCAAGTGACTCTGGCCGAGGCAAAAATCCATGGTGACCAGCCCGGATTTGAGCGTAGCTGCCGTAAAGCACTCAAGGCCGTGCAGGGTATTGCCGAGGACGATCCGCAATTTGCCCGTTACCAGTTTTTACGTGATCAGGTGGATCGGCTCTATCCCCCGTAACCGGGGAGCGATGGCCAGTGACGCCAACCTCAACTATTCTTGAATTCAGACTTTTCTGATTCTTCTCTGTCGAAGGTGGATACCTGCCGGTACAGGACCGGTGCGTACCGACACGGGTGTGGAAACCGGGGGCAGGGACAGTGTGAGGGCTGAATCGTGCCGAGGTTTACCACCGAAAATATCCGCAATGTGGCGCTGGTGGGTCATGCTGGTGCAGGCAAGACCACCCTGGCGGAAAGCCTGCTTTTCGCCGCCGGAGCCATAACCACTCCCGGAACCATCGAACGCGGCAATACCGTGTGTGATTTCGATCCTCAGGAGCGCCAACTGGGGCACTCTCTGGAGCCGGCGCTGTGCAGCTTTGATCACGCCGGCAGCCATGTCAATTTGCTGGACACCCCGGGATACCCGGATTTTGTTGGGCGAGCCATCAGCGTCCTGCCAGCGGCGGACAGCGTTGCCGTGTGCATCAATGCCAGTATGGGTATAGAGCAGTTGACACGGCGGATGATGGAGATTGCTGCCAGGCGTCCCCTCTGTCGAATGATCATTATCAACAAGATAGATGTCACCGACACAGATTTGGAAACCCTGTTGGCGCAGGTGCAGGACATCTTTGGCAGCGAATGCTTGCCCATTAACCTGCCGGCGGTGGACAGGGCGTCCGTGGTCGACTGTTTCTTCCAGCACGGTGACCAGCCCACGGCCTTTGCATCGGTGGAGGAGGCGCATACCGCTATCGTCGACCAAATCGTCGAGTTGGACGAGGAACTGATGCAGTTGTATCTGGAGCAGGGGGAAGAGCTGAATCCCGGGCAATTGCACGCCCCCTTCGAGCAGGCCCTGCGAGAGGGACACTTGGTGCCTGTGTGTTTCGTATCGGCACGCACCGGTGCCGGTATCCCCGAACTGCTGGAAATCTTTTCCCGCTTGATGCCCAACCCACTGGAGGGCAATCCGCCCCCTTTTCTGTGCACTAAAGAGGGGAAGCGCGATGGTGCGGAGTCGGTACCGGTGGAAGTGGTGCCCGAACCCGATCGACACGTACTGGCCCATGTTTTCAAAGTGACGGTGGATCCCTATATGGGGCGCATGGGGATATTTCGTATTCACCAGGGACGTGTGTCGGCCCAGACACAACTTTTTATCGGCGACGGTCGCAAGTCTTTCAAGGTGGCGCACCTGTTGAAACTCCAGGGCAAGCAACACACGGAAATTCAGGAAGCGGTGCCGGGCGATATCTGTGCAGTGGCCAAGGTCGAGGACATTCACTTCGACGCCGTGTTGCACGATTCCCACGACGAGGATCACTTCCATCTGCGTTCACTCGATTTACCTCCGCCCATGTGCGGTCTGGCGATCGAACCGACTCGGCGTGGTGACGAGCAGAAAATCTCGGATGCCTTGCACAAGTTGGGATCGGAGGATCCCAGTCTGCGGGTGGAACATCGTGTCGCACTGAATGAGACCGTCGTCTATGGTTCCGGAGACCTGCATTTGCGCATGGTGCTGGGAAAAATGCTCGACCAGTACCAGGTTGCCGTGGAGACCAAACCGCCGAGCATAGCCTACCGCGAAACCATCACCGCCAATGGCGAGGGACACTATCGCCACAAGAAACAGACAGGTGGCGCCGGTCAGTTCGGCGAAGTGTTCCTGCGGGTGGAAAGCCTGCCCAGGGGCGAGGGTTTTGAATTCGTCAATAAGGTGGTGGGTGGCGCCATTCCTTACCAGTTTATCCCGGCGGTGGAAAAGGGGGTGCGGCAGGTTCTGGAGGGTGGTGCCGTTGCCGGCTACCCGCTGCAGGATCTGCGCGTTATCGTCTACGATGGCAAACACCACTCGGTGGACTCCAAGGAGGTGGCTTTTGTGGCCGCCGGCAAGAAAGCGTTTCTTGATGCCATCAATCACGCCAAACCCATCATCCTCGAGCCCATCGTCAATCTGACGGTGGTGGCGCCGGAGAAAAGTGTGGGCGATATCACCGGCGATCTTTCCTCCCGGCGCGGTGTGATCAACGGTACCGATACCCTGTTACAGGGACGGGTGGAAATCAGCGCCCAGGCTCCCCAGTCGGAACTCAATGGCTACGAATCGCGATTGAAGTCCATGACCGGCGGTGAGGGTAGTTACACCATGGAATTGAGTCACTACGACCCGGTTCCCCCCAGGACCCAGCAGCAACTTGTGGCCGACTATCAATCCGGGGCCAAGGAATAGGAATGATTGGCAGTAGGCGCGAAAAGCCTGTTGCCATCATCCGACGCAGTTTGTTTTGCCCCTTACTGCCTTACTGGCGTTTTAATCCTGTACGCATATCATGCCAGATCTACCGTTGGGCCGATTTTTCATTGGCACCCAGCGGCTTCAGCTATAGTTTATAAATAGGAACATTGGTATTTTGCAACGCCCTATTGGTGCTCCGCAGAGGGGATTTACCCATTGGAATCCGTCTTATCTGCTGTGATTGCGTATAAATGCCATAAGCTTTTCAACGGTTTTTCAGCCAAAGAATAAGTACAAGGAACGCTGAGAGTTAGGAGTGCTATCAATGATTCTCAATGCGAACAAAGAATACGAACCTTTACTAAAGGTCGACGACGTTTTACCCATCCTCGATCAAATTTCTCTTTTCGGCGGTCTTTCTGAACCACAGCTCTATAAGATTTTTAAATTGCTGCAGCGGGTGCACTACGCCGATCAGGAATTGATTTTTCACCAGGGGGATAAACCTTCCTATATTTATATCGTGATCTCCGGACGGGTTCGCCTGGTGTTCGACGTGGAAGAACATCCGTTGTCGAAGGCGGAGTTTGGCCCGGGTGCCTGCTTCGGGGAAACATCCGTGATCGGTATTCAGTCTCACTCGGCTTCGACGCTGGCAGTTGAACCAACAGAGCTGATGGTGCTGTCCAAGGAGGCGCTGATGTCTCTGTTCGAGCAGGACAAGGAGTTGTTTGCCATGCTGATCCTCAATATTGCACGCGAGGCCAGTCGCCGATTGCACAAAACTGATGAGCTGCTATTGCATTATATCCACGATCACGACCGTTAGCGTGTGAGTTCCGATCTGCTTTTTTTCAATCCGGTGTGAATTTCCTGTAGAAAATCCCCCTTCCTACTGAAAGGTTCCCCCCAACGGAGAGGACCTGTTTGCGGGTGCCCCTGTCCACGCTCATTCAGGGATTTGCTGATCCCGACAAACTATCGCCAAAACAGTCCAGGGTAATGAATTTTTAGGCCGTTGTTTCATGCAAAAGATATTAGTGGCCAGCCGTGTAACCCGGTATATGGAGCAATGGGGGGCCAATTCTGGTCCGGCTGGGTGATTAAAACCTGCCTGCAGGCGGACGCAGTCTGTTTAACCTTTATGCAAAATAGGCCACTTATACTGGCTGGCTGCTGCCAGGTTTGTTAGTATCGCGCCCTTTTTCAGCCCTCCCCAATACCAATTGAGGTATCGATGTTTACTCTGATTACTTCCAACCGGGGCAATGTCAAAAACGACGTGCTGTCCGGTATCACTGTCGCCCTGGCTCTGGTGCCGGAAGCGGTGGCCTTTGCGTTTGTGGCCGGTGTGGAACCGATGGTGGGACTTTATGCCGCCTTTATGATGGGGTTGCTTACCTCCGTGTTCGGTGGCCGCCCCGGCATGATCTCCGGCGCGACCGGTGCTACGGCTGTGGTCATGGTATCTCTGGTGGCTGATTACGGTATTCAGTATCTGTTTGCGGCGGTGCTGCTGGCGGGCCTGATCCAGATCACAGCCGGCATCCTCAAACTTGGAAAGTTTATCCGTATTGTGCCGCACCCGGTCATGCTGGGTTTTGTCAACGGCCTGGCGATCGTGATTTTCCTGGCCCAGTTGGGACAGTTTATGGTCAGGGGCGGCGACGGTGAAATGACCCTGATGCAGGGTGAAATGCTCTACACCATGGCCATCCTCATTGTGGTTACCATGCTGATCATTCATTTCCTCCCGCGTGTTACCACGGCCGTACCCGCCGGGTTGGTAGCGATTGTTTTTGTGACGCTTGCGGTGATTGGGCTCGACCTGGAAGCGCGCACGGTTATAGACTTTGTACGCGATATGCTGCCCGCAGAGCAGGCGGCCAGCGCGACCCTGAAGGGTGAACTGCCGAGCTTTGCCATTCCGGCGGTGCCGTTAACCCTGGAAACCCTGGTTATTATCCTGCCCTATGCCGCCATTATCGCTGCCATCGGCCTGATCGAGTCCCTGCTGACACTGAGCCTGATTGACGAAATCACCGACACCCGCGGCCGCGGTAACAAGGAGTGTGTGGGCCAGGGTATCGCCAACTCGGTCAATGGCCTCTTTGGCGGTATGGGCGGTTGCGCTATGATTGGCCAGAGTATGATCAATATCAACAATGGTGGTCGCGGTCGTCTGTCGGGCATTACCGCGGCCTTGGTGTTGCTGGCTTTTATCCTCTTTGGCGCTCAATACATTGAAATGATCCCCCTGGCGGCGCTGGTGGGCATTATGTTTATGGTGGTGCTGGGCACCTTCGAGTGGTCATCCTTCCGCATTATCCGCAAGATTCCTGTGACCGATGCCTTTGTATTGGTACTGGTGTCAGGTATTACGGTCATCTTTGACCTGGCTATTGCTGTGGTGGTGGGAGTGATCGCCTCGGCACTGATCTTCGCCTGGAAACACGCCCAACATATCCAGGTAGATACTTACGAGGATGAAAACGGCTACAAGGTCTACGATCTGCGCGGCCCTGTGTTCTTTGGTTCGATCAGTTATTTTAAGGAACTGTTCGATCCCAAGAACGATCCCGAGCATGTGGTCATTGAATTCAAACGCTCTCGGGTCAGCGACCACTCGGGCATTGAAGCGCTGGACAGCCTGGCTGAAAAATACCTGGCGCAGGGAAAAACCATCCACCTGCGTCACCTCAGTCCCGAGTGTCGCAAGCTGTTAAAACGGGCCGGCAACCTGTGTGAGGTCAATGTGATGGAAGATCCCCATTACCATGTTGCCACGGATGTTTTGGCGTAGGTTATTGGCGGGATAGTGTCAAAAGTGGACGCAAGCCGCTTGAAGCTTGCGGCTTGCGGCTTCAAGCTACAAGCGGCAAGCGGCAAGCGGCAAGCGGCAAGCATTCATGGCACGTCGGTTCGTCCGCTTGTGGCACTTGGCGGCAAATTTCCACATCTAAGTCCAATTAAGAAATAAGGCCTCTACCTTTAGACGGATATGGTCTTAGCGCTTTATTTCCGGTCGGCTCAACTATAATGAGCATACACCGTAGGGAGGTAAGGCCATGAACGTTTCTCCTGCTGTCGAAACCTATCTTAGTCAAAGCAAGGTACCTTTCGAGGTACTGGAGCATCCCCGTTCCAATACATCAATGCAATCCGCCCATTCTGCCCATGTGGCCCCTTCACAACTGGCCAAGGCAGTGGTGGTAAAAGGCCCTGAGGGTTATATGATGTGTGTACTGCCAGCATCCCATGTCTTGGTGATGAATTGGGTGGATCGCGATTACAACGGCCGCTTCAAGCTGGCCACCGAATCTGAGTTAAAAGAACTGTTCCCCGACTGTGAAACCGGCGCCGTGCCCGCCCTGGGTCAGGCCTATGGCATGAAAGTGGTTTGGGACAATACACTGCGCCACGCCGAAGAGATATTCTTCGAGGCCGGTGATCACCGGCATCTGATCCATATCACCCACGAAGAGTTTCTGGAATTGATGAAGAAGGCAGACCACGCCACTATCAGCTGCACACCAGATACCATCGAGTACTATCAACATATGCACTGACGCCTGGCCGCATCCCTGGCCGGGAGGCTTATCGGTGGACGTGCCATAGCGACAACCCCCTCACAGGAGCAAGCTCCGGTTCGCCTGGTTCCCAGGCGAACGCGGCGCACGTGTGTCGTTTTTTTTTCTGAAAAGGTTAATCCGAATGGCGCCCAGTCATCTTGCGCACCAGCCGTTGGGTAGTACGTCGCAACAACCCGTCATTGTCACCTTCGATAAGAATCTCGTATTCCAGTTGCAGGATCGTCCCCATGACGATCCGGGCATCCGCTTCCGGATCACGGGTGCCGAGTAGCTGGAAAAAATCGACAATAGTCTGGAGCATCTGCTGTTGGGGCAGTTTGGCGATAGCGGTCAGTTTGGGATTGCGCAATGATTCGTGGCGAAAAGCAGATTCCAGCAGGCGCATATCCCTGTCTTCCACCTGTGCCTGGATATGCTGGACGATGAAATTTGTCAGGGTTTCCGCCAGGGTTTCTCGCACTGGATCACTGGCCAGCTCTTCAGGTGAGAGGCCTTTGAGCGCTGCGAAACTTTCTTCTTCCAGCTGCCGGGTGCTGGCGAGGCTCTGTTCGGCATACAGGTTAAAGGCATCGGTAATGAGATCGGCGATATCTTTGAAATAGTAGGTGGTGGCTGCCAGTGGCACACCTGCCTCCGTGGCTACGGCGCGATGGCGTACACCACGAATACCGTCGCGCACTATTATGCGCAGGGTAGCCTCGAGGATCAAACGACGGCGCTCGCGACTGTCGGAGCGTTTGGCTTTGCGGCCCTGATAGGTGATGGCGGGGGTGTCCGTATCGGCCTCCCCCTGGAGAAAACTTGGGGGTTCCGAAACACTGTCCTTTGGTCTCACCGGGTTACGGGCCTCCCGTTTCAAGTCACGTTGAAGTTAGGTAATAGTGCCCGTGGTGCGCACTCGTTTGCTGCCTTTCACCACGGGTTGGGCACTTTTCCTGGCGGCTTCGCGTTTTTCCCGCTTGGCGTCGATCACGTTTTTCAAAGCAATCAGAAAGCCGGTGGCGAGGAAGGCGCCAGGTGGCAGCACAGCAACTAGGAAGCCAGGGTAGTCGTCAAACAGGGTCAGTGTCCAGCCTCGGGCGGTTTCCCCGAATAGCAGGTGCATATCGGAAAACAATGTGCCAGCGCCGAGCAGCTCGCGGATGGCGCCAATCACAACCAACACCAGGGAGAAACCCAAGCCCATCATCAGACCGTCGAATGCCGAGGGCAGAACACGGTTTTTACAGGCAAAGGCATCGGCACGGCCGAGAATAGAGCAGTTGGTGACGATCAGCGGGATAAAAATGCCCAGTATCTGATAGAGCTCGTAGGTATAGGCCTTCATCAACAGCTCTATGCAGGTGGTGAAGGAAGCGATAATCATCACAAAGGCGGGCAGGCGCACGGCATCGCTGACAGCCTTGCGGATCATGGAAACGGCGATATTGGAACCCACCAGCACCAATATCGTGGCAAGTCCCAGCCCCAGGGCGTTAACCACTGTCCCGGTCACTGCCAGCAATGGACACAGACCCAGCAGTTGCACCAGGGCCGGGTTATTGGCCCAGAGTCCGTTTTTGTAGAGTTCTCGGTAGTCGACGGCTTTGCTCATGCCTCAGACCCTGTTTGGTTAACGGTTAGAGTTGTCTCGTCGTTTTCAGTTTTCGTTGGGGCGGTTTCTGCTTTATCAGGGAACAGAAGCGACCGCGCCTGTTGGAAAAACTCCAGGGTCTGTTTCACCTGCTTGACCACTGCCCTCGGCGTGATGGTGGCACCGGTAAACTGGTCGAAGTCGCCCCCGTCTTTCCTGACTTTCCACTGCTCCGGTGAGGGAGCGGCAAGGGACTTGCCGTTAAAGCCGAGCAGCCAATCACTCTTCTTTATGTCCACCTTATCGCCCAGTCCCGGGGTTTCGTTGTGGCTCAACACCCGCACGCCGGCAATGCTGCCATCCGCGTTAACGCCGACGATCATGCGGATATCGCCGCTATAACCGTCGGGTGCAATGGCTGGAACAATGGCGGCCACCGGTTGGCCCTGATCGCGGGCGATATTGACTTCTCCGCCCGTCTTAAGACCCAGGCCTTCCCAATATTCTGCGGGGATACTGACGGTGTCCATCAGGATGTCATTGGTGTGGCGTTCCAGAGGGACGATTTCCAGCAGAGCTTTCTGCGCCGCTTTGCGTTCTGCGGCAGCGATAAGGTCCTTGGTGCCCTGCTGGGTGCCCGCCAGGATGCCGGCGGTGACCAGGGCGAAGGTCCCCAGTAACAGGCTGTTCTTTTTGACGGAGTCTGCAAGGAGCATCAGGCGCTCTCCTTTTCCGTAGCGCGGCGGGTCTTGTCGTGACCGTAGGTGCGTGGCAGGGTGTAATAATCGATAAAGGGGGCGGCAAAATTCATCAGCAGCACTGCAAAGGCCACCGCATCCGGATAGGCACCCCAGGTGCGGATCACATACACCAGCACACCGACGCAAGCACCATAAATCAGTCGGCCGCGGTTACTGACTGCCGATGTCACCGGGTCGGTGATGATAAAAAACGCGCCCAGCATGGTGGCGCCGGAGAGCAGGTGCAACAGGGGTGAACCACCGCTGGTAGAGCTGCCGCCGTCATAAAAAATACCGGACATTAACAACAGCGCCGTCAGCATTCCCACCGGGGCGTGCCAAGTGAACACGCGGCGATAGAGCAGGAACAGGCCTCCTGCCAGAAAACCGAGGTTGGCCCATTCCCAGCCGGCGCCGGCCCAGCGACCGGTACTGAATATGGTTTGCGTCGTGTAGAGGTGTTCGACCAGCAGGCTGGAGTTCTGCTTGAACACATCCAGGGGGGTGGCGGCGGTGTAACCGTCCAACGGTGTGCCTAACCAGATTGCCGAGAGACCGGTCAGTGGTCCCACCAAAGATTGGTCATCCGCCAGTACCGGCCGCGGTGCCGCCCACTGGGTCATCTCCACCGGGAAGGATATCAGCAGGACCACATAACCCACCATTGCCGGGTTAAAGGGGTTAAAGCCCATGCCACCGTAGAGATGCTTGGCCAGGATAATGGCAAAACCGGTACCCACCGCCACAATCCACCAGGGGCAGTAGGGCGGTAGGGCCAGGCCCAGCAGCACACCGGTGACCAGGGCGCTGCAGTCCCTGAGGTAGAAATTCACCGGGCGCCGGCGCAGTTTCAGGATTGCGGCTTCGCAAGTCACCGCTGTGGCACTGGCCATGACGACATTCATCAGACTGCCGGGGCCGAAAAAGTAGCTCAGTGCTATCAACCCGGGAATCGTGGCCAATAACACCAGGCGCATCACATCGCCGGTATCGCCGGGTTTGTGTGCGTGGGGAGAGGTAATGCGCATAAACGCCATGGTCTAACCTAAACGTCCTAATTCAGTTGTGATTCGGTATCCGCCAGCTTGGATTCCAACTTGTCCACTGCGGTGCGGAAGGCGTCCACATTGTCGTCGCCCTCGGTTTCCGCCTTGGCCAATTTGGCGCGGGCTTTTTCCAGGCGGGTTTGCAGCGAATCCCGTTGGGCGCGCAGTTTTTCTTCCGGCGATAGGGTCGTCTGGGCTGCGGCCTTTGCCTTGGCTTTTTCGATAGCCGCCGCCGCGGCATCGACTTCGCCGGCAGGTTCAGGCTTGGTCTGGGTTGGCGCTAACTCGGCCAACTCGCGTTCTACATCGGCGATCTTGCCTTTCAGTTTGTCGACGCCGGTCTGCAGGGCCGCAACTGTGTCACTTCCCTCGGCCTGGGCGGCAGCGAGCTTTTCCTCGGCTTTTTGCAGACGCTTGCTCAGGGACTCCATATTGGCCTTCAGTTTTTCATCCGGAGGCAGCGCCATTTTGGCCTTGGCGCGCTCAATGGCTGCGGCAACCGGATCCGCATTGCCGGCCGCAGAGATTGCTTCCTTGGTGTTGGATACCTCCCCGGCGGCTAAAAATTCGTCCAGTTTTTTCTGGGCCTCGGTAGCGCGCTGCTCTGCATCCTTGACGCGGGCCTCAAGTTTTTCTCGCTGTTCCGGGTCGGCATTGGCCACCCGCTCCCGGGCTTTTTCCAGGCGACTGTTGGCTGAATTCAAACTGCGTTCAAGTTTGGCTTTCTGCTCTTCCGGTGATGCCTGTTTGGCCTGGACACGAGCCAGGGCAGCAGAGACGACATCGGCCTTGTCGTCTTTCGGTTCGGCCGCACCCGCAGCCTTTTGGGCCTCGAGTTTTTTCTTGGCTTCGGCAGCGGCTTGCTTGCGGGCCTCGCGTTTGGCCTCTTTCTCGGCCTCGGCCTTGGCAATGCGTTGCTGGCGGAATTCAAAGCGCTGGCGCGAGCGATCAGATTTCTGTTTCTCAATGGCCAGTTGCCGTATGGAGCCTTTGGATGCCCGGTAATACTGCACCAGGGGGATATTGCTTGGGCAGACATAGGAACAGGCTCCGCACTCGATACAATCGGCGAGGTTGTGAGCCTGGAGCTTTTCAAAATCTTCCGCCTGAGCGTACCAGTACAGTTGCTGCGGCAGCAGGCTGGCCGGGCAGGCTTCCGCACACATGCCACAACGGATACAGGCCTGGGCGGGCGGCGGCGGTGGCAGCTCGACTTTACTGGGAGCCAGGATACAGTTGGTGGTCTTCACCACCGGCACGCTCGGGTCCTGCAGGGCGAAGCCCATCATAGGGCCGCCCATCACCAGCCGCGACGCCGCTTTATCGTCAAAGCCGTGGGCTTGCAATATATGTTCGATGGGGGTGCCCAGGCGCACCTGTATGTTGCGCTGGGTTTCCAGGGCTTCGCCGACTACCGTGGTAAGGCGTGAGATCAGGGGCTCGCCGTATCGCACCGCACGGTAGGCCGCGACGGTGGAGCCGACATTCTGGCAGACCACACCGATACTGGCGGGCAGGGCTCCGCTGGGAACTTCACGCCCGGTGAGAATCTGTATCAACTGTTTCTCGCCGCCGGAAGGGTACTTGGTGGGAAAACTTACCACCTCGACTGGGGAGTCTTTCGTTGCCTGGGTGACGGCGGCGATGGCATCGGGTTTGTTGTCCTCGATACCGATCAGGGTCTGTTCCGGGCGACCCAGCAATTCTGCCAGCAGCAGGGTTCCCGCCACCACTTCATCGGCGCGGGTTTGCATCAGCATATCGTCGGCGGTGATATAGGGTTCGCATTCGGTACCATTGATAATCAGGGTGTCGATCGGCTGGTCGCTGCGGGGGTTGAGCTTGACCGCTGCCGGGAAGCCTGCACCACCCATGCCGGCGATACCGGCGTTGCGGATTTTAGTGAGCAGGGTTTCTCGATCCAGCTGTCGATAATCCTCGCAGGGCTCCAGTGTCACCCACTCGTCGCGGCCGTCGGTCTCGATCACGATACAGCGGCCGCTCATTCCCGATGGGTGGGGTACAGGCCGTTCTTCAATGGCGACAATGGTGCCGGATGAGGAGGCGTGCACCGGTGCGCTGACAACGCCATTGGCTTCAGCGATCAACTGCCCGGTTAACACCCGCTCCCCCACATTCACTACCGGTTTGGCAGGGGCGCCGATATGTTGGCTGAGGGGCAGGACCAGCTGCGGTGGCAAGCTTATTTCGCCGAGAGGCAGTTGCATGGACTGGCGTTTGTTTTCCGGGGGATGGACACCGCCGTGAATATCCCAAATCTTTCTCACGCGGCTTCTCCCCGGGTTTCAATCGTGCCGCGTTGGTCCGTTGCGATCAGCTTCATCACTTGCTCTTTACTCGATGGCGGCAGTTCCCACTTCCAATCCGTCGGGGTGCTGGTCACCGGGATCATATCAATGCAGTCTACCGGGCAGGGCTCTACACAGAGATCGCAGCCCGTACACTCGTCGGCAATCACTGTATGCATCTGCTTGGCGGCGCCAAGGATGGCATCCATGGGGCAGGCCTGAATGCACTTGGTGCAGCCGATGCACTCCTCCTCACGGATATAGGCCACCTTGGCGACATCGGACTCTTCACCGTGCTCCTCGTCCAGGGTGGGGGCCTCCACGTCCAGCAGGTTGGCCAGGGCATTAATGGTGGACTGCCCGCCTGGAGGGCACTTGTTGATGGCTTCGCCGTTGGCAATGGCCTGGGCATAGGGCCGGCAACCGGGATGGCCACACTGACCGCACTGGGTTTGAGGCAGGAGGGCATCAATCTGGTCGACAATGGGATCACCTTCGACTTTGAAGCGAACAGCGGCAAAACCCAGCACGGCGCCGAACACCAGGGACAGTCCGACCAGGGCCAGCAGGGAGGCGGCAATCGGGTTTTGGCTGATAAGTTCAATCATAGGGGGCGACAGGATTCAGTTCAGTTTTCTATTCAGGGGCTCTATACCAGACCGCTAAAGCCCATAAAGGCCAGGGACATCAGGCCTGCGGTAATCATGCCGATGGCGGCTCCTTTGAACGGGGTGGGCACATCGGCCACCGCCAGACGCTCGCGCATGGCCGAAAAGAGCACCAGCACCAGGGAGAAGCCAAGGGCCGCACCAAACCCGTAGAAGGTGGATTCAAAGAAGTTGTGGGCCTTGTTGGTGTTCTGCAGGGCCACGCCCAGTACGGCGCAGTTTGTGGTGATCAGTGGCAGGAATACACCCAGCACCCGGTACAGCAGGGGACTGGTTTTCTCAATAAACATTTTCGCAAATTGTACGACGACGGCAATCACCAGGATAAACGCGATCGTTCGCAGGTAATCCAATCCCAGGGGAGCCAGGATATAGGTGTGTACGAGATAGCTGGCAACCGACGCAAGCGTCAGTACAAAAGTGGTGGCGCCGCCCATGCCGATAGCCGTTTCCAGTTTGTTGGAGACGCCCATAAAGGGGCACAGGCCCAGGAACTGCACCAGCACAAAGTTGTTTACCAGAATGGTACTCAGCAGGATCACTGCAAAGTCAGTCATTATATCGGTCTCTAGTCGCCAGTTACCCGTCGATAATTAACCTATTAGGGTAATTGATTAATGAGTCGGTTGTTAACGGTTTTTTCGATAAGCGTTACTGGCTGGCTCTATTGATTTCATAGCGACAAGCCCCAAGCTGCAAGCCTCAAGAGTTCTTGCAGCTTGGGGCTTGTCGCTTGCCGCTTTTCCAGCTACATAACCCGCTGCCCCGGTTTGGCACCCGCGTGAGGTTCCAGCAGATAAATATCTTTACCGCCCGGGCCCGCCGCCAGCACCATGCCTTCGGAAACGCCGAACTTCATTTTTCGCGGCGCGAGGTTGGCGACCATAACGGTAAGCTTGCCCTCCAGGTCTTCCGGTTGATAAGCGCTTTTGATACCGGAGAAGACGTTGCGGGTCTCGCCACCCAAATCCAGGGTCAGGCGCAACAGCTTGTCGGCGCCCTCTACATGTTCGGCCTTGGCAATCAGGGCCACGCGCAGATCTACCTTGGCAAAGTCGCCAAACTGGATCTCCTCCGCAAGGGGCTCATCTGCCAGGGGGCCTTTCGGCGCGGCGGCAGCCGTTGTCGTGGCTAGCGCCTCTTTGCTGGCCTCCACCATCGCGTCCACCTTGTCTTTTTCGATGCGGGTCAGCAGCGGCTTGAACTTGTTGATACTGTCGCCAGCCCTGAAACCAATCGGTTGAGACCAGTCCAGGATCTCGTCCAGGAAGGCTTCGGCCTTGGTCGCCAGGGCCGGCAGTACCGGCTTGAGATAGGTGACGAGTGCACGGAACATATTGATGCCCAGGCTGCAGATATCCAGTACCTGCTGTTCTGTCCCTTCCTCTTTTGCCAGGCT
The DNA here is from genome assembly GCA_050290225.1 of Cellvibrionaceae bacterium. Taxonomy (GTDB): domain Bacteria; phylum Pseudomonadota; class Gammaproteobacteria; order Pseudomonadales; family Cellvibrionaceae; genus JBNKHG01. The sequence goes on along the minus strand of JBNKHG010000026.1, from coordinate 11,139 downwards.
CCACGGAGCCTGGGCGGCGATATATTCGTTGGCGGCATCGGCCAGAGCCATGATCTCGCGCATGGCCTTGCCAAATTCGCGGTTTTCGTAAAGCTCGGCAATAACTTCGCCGCCGTCCACAAATCGCTGCCATAATTCGGGATTGGCGTTGTGGGTGGACAGAGTGCCGCCGGCCTTGCTGACAAACTTGGCGGTGCGGCTCGCAATATTGACCACTTTGCCCACCAGGTCGCTGTTCACCCGCTGGACGAAGTCCTCCAGATTAAGATCCAGGTCATCCACTGCCGCCCCCAGTTTGGCGGCAAAGTAGTAACGCAGGTATTCCGGTTGCAAGTGGTCCAGGTAGGTGCGGGCGTTGATAAACGTGCCGCGTGATTTGGACATCTTCTGGCCGTTGACGGTGAGAAAGCCGTGCACGCACACTTTGGTGGGTGTACGGAATTCGGCGGATTGCAACATGGAGGGCCAGAAAAGGGCGTGGAAGTTGACGATATCCTTGCCAATAAAGTGATACAACTCCGTCCTGGAATCCTTATTCCAGAATTCGTCGAATACCGCTTCGGCGTCGATGTCCTCCCGCTGCTTGAGGTAATGCTTAAAGCTGGCCATGTAGCCGATGGGGGCATCCAGCCAGACGTAAAAATACTTTCCCGGGGCATCGGGAATTTCAAAACCGAAATAGGGGGCGTCGCGGGAGATATCCCACTCCTGTAGACCCGCATCCAGCCATTCGGCCAGCTTGTTGGATACCTCCACCTGGAGGTGACCGGCGCGTGTCCAGTCCTTCAGGAATGTTTCGAATTCCGGGAGTTTAAAGAAGAAGTGCTCGGAATCCTTGTCTATGGGTGTGGCGCCAGAGATCACTGACTTGGGATTAATCAGCTCGGTGGGCGAATAGGTGGCGCCACAGGCCTCACAATTGTCACCATACTGGTCTTCGGTTTTGCAGCGTGGGCAACTGCCCTTGATATAGCGATCGGCCAGGAACAGGTTTTTTTCCGGGTCATAGGCCTGGGTAATGGTACGGCTGGCGATATGGCCATTGGCCTTGAGACGTTTGTAGATCAGTTCGCTGAGTTCGCGATTTTCTTCTGAGTGGGTGGAATGGAAATTGTCGAAATTCACCAGAAACTCGGCGAAGTCCTTTTCGTGTTCGGATTTGACGTTGGCGATCTGCTGTTCGGGCGTCAGGCCCAGCTGCTCCGCTTTCAGCATGATCGCTGTACCGTGGGCGTCGTCTGCGCAGACGTAAGTGCATTCGTTGCCACGCAGTTTTTGGAAACGCACCCAGATATCCGTCTGGATATATTCCACCAAATGTCCCAAATGAATGGAACCGTTGGCATAGGGCAGTGCACTTGTAACTAGGATTTTACGGCGCTCGGTCATGGATTCTTGTCGCTGTTTAAAATTCTGTATCCGGATTAAGGGGTGCTGGTCCGATAAAGCGGTACCACGCCCCTGGTTTTGAAAAATGCTCAAGTCGGGGTCGTGGCCTGTGTGCGGCCTTCGGTGCACAATTTTTAAGGGGGCGGACTATAGCATTTTTTTGCTTGTGAAGCAGTCAGTTACCGGGAACCGCAGTGGGATTAGGCGTAAACTTGAGTATATTACTTGGTTTTTCCTGTTTCATACCCCATATTTTGTTTGGCTGCCGGCAATTTATCCGGCTACCGGCACTTTGTCTGGCAGCGGACGCCGCAACTATGCCCGGCCAGGGCTCAAAGGGCGTCCGAGTCAAATCACAGAAAGGAGAGATTTCGTGACTCAAGTCACTCGAGAAGCCGTGGAAAATGCGTTACGCCAAGTGGCTGATCCCTACCTGGATCAAGACTTGGTCACCCTGGGGGCCATCTACAGTATCGAGATCAACAGCGGCAAGGTATCGGTCAGTGTGGTCCTGGGATACCCGGCACTGGGGCTGCGGCAGTCATTGTCGGACCAGGTGTTGCAAGCGCTGGTGGGAATCGAGGGCGTTGCACAGGTTGACGTTGTCCTGGGTTGGTATGTGGAGCCCGCACAAAGCCACAATGAGCAGCCGGCGATCGCGAATGTTAAAAATATTATCGCTGTGGCTTCGGGCAAGGGTGGGGTGGGAAAATCCACCACCACCGTGAATCTGGCCCTGGCCCTGGCTGCTGAAGGCGCCAGTGTGGGGATTCTGGATGCGGATATTTACGGACCCAGCCAGCCGCAGATGTTGGGGGTGGGAAATGTGCGACCGCAAATGGCCGATCCCCAGCATATGCTGCCGGTGGAAGCGCATGGGATTCAGTCGATATCCATGGGGTATCTGGTGACCGAAAATACACCGATGGTGTGGCGTGGCCCCATGGTCAGTGGCGCATTGCAGCAACTGCTGACCCAGACCCGATGGCGTGATCTGGATTACCTGCTGATCGATATGCCGCCGGGGACGGGGGATATTCAGTTGACGTTGTCACAAAAGGTGCCGGTAACCGGCGCGGTGGTGGTGACCACGCCACAGGATATTGCGCTCCTCGATGCGAAGAAAGGCATTGAGATGTTCCGCAAGGTGAATATTCCGGTGTTGGGAGTGGTGGAGAATATGGCCACCCATATTTGCTCAAAATGTGGTCATGAGGAACCTATTTTTGGATCTGGCGGCGGTGAGCGTATCGCGCGGGACTACCAAACCACGCTGCTGGGGGCGCTGCCTTTGGATCTGGCCATTCGCGAGAGCACGGACGGCGGCAACCCCTCGGTGGTGGCGGATGCGGAATCGCCGGTGAGCCAGACCTATCGGGAGATTGCCCGCCGGATGGCGGCCGGGTTGTGGGGTATGGCCGGGCAGTCGGTGGTGCCGGAGATCACTGTTTCGGCTGATTGATGTGCAACAGTTTAAGCCTGATATTGCACATTGAGCGGATAATTTCGAACTCGCCTGAGAGGGTGGATTGTGCCGCAAGCGGACGAACCGACGTGCCACGAATACTTGTGGCTTGCCGCTTGAAGCCGCAAGCCGCAAGCCGCAAGCCGCAAGCCGCAAGCCGCAAGCCGCAAGCCGCAAGCCGCAAGCCGCAAGAGCCCGCTTTTGGCACTAAACCGCCACCTAAAAATACGGCACCAATCCCTCTTAACGGGCTTTCTTTCCTTCCTACCCCCCACAAAAACCAGTATGATTCCGCCCCTTGTTTTGGAGTAACTAGGTAAGAGAACTGCCCTATGAGCATCAAGTCCGACAAATGGATGCGCCGCATGGTTGAAGAGTACGGCATGATCGAGCCGTTTGAGCCCGGTCAGGTGCGCTATGACCAGAACGAGCAACGCCTGGTGTCCTATGGCACCTCCAGTTACGGTTACGATGTGCGCTGTGCCAACGAGTTCAAGATCTTTACCAATGTCCACTCCACTATCGTCGACCCGAAGGCGTTTGATGAGAACAGCTTTGTCGATATCCAGGAAGACGTCTGCATTATCCCCCCTAACTCATTCGCCCTGGCGCGGACGGTAGAGTATTTCCGCATTCCCCGCAGCGTACTGACTATCTGCCTGGGCAAGTCCACCTATGCCCGCTGTGGGATTATTGTGAATGTGACCCCGCTGGAGCCGGAGTGGGAGGGCCATGTGACCCTGGAATTTTCCAATACCACACCGCTGCCCGCGAAAATCTACGCCAACGAGGGTGTGGCGCAAATGCTGTTCTTTGAATCCGATGAGGTCTGTGAAACCTCCTACAGGGATCGGGGCGGCAAGTACCAGGGGCAACGCGGGGTGACGCTGCCGAAAACGTGATCCCGGAGTGGTCTTCCATGGGCGATGTGGTTCCCTTTAAAAGGCCAAGTGCTGCCGAGAAGCACAAGGGTAAATCCCTGTGCCGCTCCGGTTTTCACAAGTGGAAAATTGTGCAGGAGAAACAGTTTGACGTGAAACGCGGCAAACTGGTGACTGTTTACCGTTGCCAGCGATGTGGCAAGGAAAAGGTCGAAACCCTTTGATTCACGCTGCTATTCCTATTTCTTACCCAGCAGTTCAATCGGATAGCCGTCGGGGTCCCTGACAAAGGCGAGAACTGTCGAGCCCCCTTTCATGGGTCCCGCCTCGCGGGTGACCGTGCCGCCGGCGGCCTTGATCTCGTCGCAGGCTTTGTAGACGTCATCCACCTCGATGGCGATATGGCCGTAGGCATTGCCGTGGTCGTAGCTGTCCGTGTCCCAATTGTGGGTGAGTTCCAGCACCGTATTTTCTGATTCATCGCCGTATCCGAGAAAGGCCAGCGTAAACCGTCCCTCGGGATAGTCTTTCCTGCGTAGCAATTTCATCCTCAGCACCTGGGTGTAGAATTCGATCGATTTATCGAGGTCGGCAACGCGCAACATGGTGTGCAGTAGTCGCATGGTTAGACTCCTTGGATTGGACTATTCGAAAGTGGGTCGAGGCCGCTGAGTTCTATTCTTCCACCCATTCCCAGCGCAGGGGTTGGCCGAAGTCGTCGAGAATCATTTTTTTACGCGGTTTCCTGGCCAGGCCCTTGCGCTTCCCGGGCTTGGGGTCGGGTTTGGCCCTTCGCCGCGATTCGATGGCGGCCACGACCTCATTGACCGGTGTGCGGTCGACTTTGGGACCGTCAAAGGTGACGGGTGCCGGGGGGTGAAGGCCGGTTTCGCGACCACTGACGCCCTGGGCGACTTCAAACACCTCGCCGCCGTCCTGCAGGAAGTCTTTGACCTGCTTGTCGATTTCGGCACGCACCTGGGCTTTGGTTTTCAGTGGTTTCATGGTCGCGAGAGTGGGCAGCAATAACTCTTCACTAGGATAACAGTTTCCGCCGGAGGCTTGTATTGGCCAAAGATAAAAACCGGTTTGACGCTGAAAGCTGGCCAGGGCCATTGACTCAGGTACATTACGGGCGCGACTGATCAACACTTAATAACCCGTCGGCCAATTCGACGATCGCTTCGACACCGATATCACCGATCGGGCACAGGTTGATATGAAGGTTAAGGGCCCTGGTGCTGTCCTCTCGGCGAAAGTGCGCCCAGGTATCGACCAGGTGGCGGATGGATGCCTCCAGCGTAGAGCAGGCATTATGCAGTAACCGGGTCTCCAGACCGGCGGATACCTGCACCCCGAGCCAATTGAGAAAACGCAGGTTTTGCTCGGATTTAATCGGCGCAAAGCTGATATAGAGCTCAGCAGGTTGTGGGGTCTGACAGATGGCGCTGGCTAACTGTTGCAGTTCAGCTGGCTCGTAAATTACCTGGGTTGTGAAGAAACTGGCGCCAGCAGCCAGCTTCCGGCACAGGCGTTGGTATTCATTGTCGCGGCTGGGGATACAGATATTGCCAATTTCAATCTCCTCGCCGCGGAACAGCTGGCGAGCCAGGGCATTGGCGTCGCAGACACTGGGGCCGGGATAATCGATGTAGTGATGCTCGCCACCCACCAGTACAAAGCGTGTTATGCCATAGTCGCCGACCGATTCCAGAAACCATTGCCGCAACCTGTCGGTCGACTGGTGGACGACGACATGATTGACCACGGAGGGAAGGTCGCAGTGCTGCCTGACCTGGCGGCCAAAGTGTCGAGGTGCCATGTGGGGCGCAAAGGGTCGCCTCCTCACTCCCTTGGTTTGGTGGGTGCCTTCGGGACGTATTTCAGGAATGTTTATAGCGTCCAGAGGTACCCGGCTGCGAACGCGATCGATATAGGCCAGGCGCTTTGCCAATAGGCTGCCGTTGTCGGAAAGTGGCGGCGGCACCAATTCAAGTATCAATTTAGTCGGCGGCACAGGGCTTGTTTGATCGTCTACTGGCATCGGGTATGCGGCGCAAGGAGTCTTATTTAACTGTAGTTCATCGATGGCGCTGTTGGCTGTGTTAAATAGTCAGTAAATAACTGTCCCCAAAGGGTGGATTGAAACGTCCACTCCCCGATAAGCACAAATAAAAGAGAGAATCTTATCGGTGAGAGTGCAACCATTGGCTGGCGACCAACCGGGGTGCGGAAGGAACTTGCTGGCCGAGGACAATGCCCGGACAATAGTGTTTTCCTGTAAGCAGTCTGGGGTTATGTCGGCAGTGAAGGCCAATAAACAGCTCTGGAACGAGTTGTATACCAAATATCAGGTAGAACTGGTAGGTTACTTGCAAAACAAGTGGCGCAAGGCGCCGGAAGATGCCTGCGATTTGGCCCATCAGGCGTTTGAACGCTTTATGTCGGTGGCGGAGCCCCAGCGTATAGAGCAGCCACGGGCTTATTTGTACCAACTGGCGCGAAACCTGGTAGTGGATGGCCTGCGGCGCGAAAAGGTGCGTTGTGAGCACGCCCGGCGGGAGGAGGTCTCGATCGAAGCGGAGCACGGCGACGCGCCGTTGCAGTCGGCCATGGGGGAGCAGCAGTTGCGACTGCTGCAGAAGGTGATTGAAAAGCTGCCAGCCAAGCGGCGGCGGGCTTTTGTGTTGAACAGGGTATATCAGATGAGTTACCGGGAAGTGGCCGCCGAGATGGGCATTTCCGAGGATGGGGTCAAAAAGCACGTTTTGCGTGCACTGGAAACCTGCCAGGCCCACCTGAAGCGCAGGTTTGAGGATGGATCATGACTGAAAAATCGAGCGACAAACAGTCGGCGACAAAGGCGCACGACTTGCCGGCGATGGACCTCGAACAGGACATCGCAGGACATGCCCGCGAGTGGGTTGTGTTTCTCGCTTGCGAAGAGGTCTCCGCCGATGACAGACAGCGGTTTGAGCGCTGGTTGGCGCTGGATGATCGGCATCGGGATGCTTACCGGGAAGCGGAGGCGGTTTGGTTGGCCGCCGCAAGCCTGGAGAGCCTGAAGGCAGTGGAACCGTTAGCCAGTGGGCAAGTGTCCCTTAATGAACAATCGCTGGATGGCGACGGCTTTTGGCAGCGTCTGTTAGCCCGTCTGCCGTTCGCCGCGGGGGCAGACAACGAAAACCGGGTACAGAGTTGGTGGCAGGCGGGGATTGCCTTGGCCTCCCTGGGCGTTGTGGCTCTGCTGATCAGTCAGCTACAACCCGGAGAGAAAGAGGCCTGGGTGTACAGTACCGCTGTCGCTGAGACTCGCTCAGTCTCGCTACCCGATGGTTCTGTGCTGTCACTCAGCCCCATGACCCAACTGAATGTCGTGTTTAGCGACAAGCTCCGCCAGGTGGTTCTGGTTAATGGAGAGGCCTTTTTTGATGTGGCACCCAATCCCCGGCGCCCCTTTGAAGTCAGCAGCGGTTATACCCGGGTTCGGGTGTTGGGCACTCAATTTAATGTCAATAGCAATGCCTACGGCGTCACTGTATCGGTGGAGGAGGGGCTTGTTCAGGTGAAGGGCGTTGGTATTCCCGGCCGCAGCGATAGCCAGAAAAAGTTGACCGCGGGCCAGCGTGTGCTGGTCAGCCAGGAGCGCGGCATTGGGCGGTTGCAGCGCATTGATCCCGACAGCGCGGGTGCCTGGCGACGGGATGTGCGCAGTTACCAGTCCATGCCATTGAATCAGGTCCTGGCCGACCTGGCGCGATATCAGGCCGCAGAATTGGTGGTGGTTGACGAGGCCTTGGGGCAACTGCCTGTTACAGCCGTTTTCCCCACTGACAACAGTGAGCAGATGTTGATGGCGCTGGAATCAATATTGCCGATCCATATCGAGAAGGTGTCTGAAGGACGGTTCGAGATTCAAGTTTCCGCCGACGACTGAATTCACAGAGACAGAGCTCACCGCACTGGCCCCGGCATCAGTCGGCGCCATCAATTAAACCTCTCGCGATAATTGTCGACACCTATTTACCACCCTTGGTCCCTAAGGGTAGGATTGTCTCAGAGTGTGCACGGACCCGGTCTGGAGTGACCCGGTCTGGAGTGACCCGGTCTGGAAGCACACCTGGTGATCAATAATAAAAACCCGACAACCCCTTGACCGGTCGGGACCAAAGCTGGTGAAACCCCTGGTTCTGCAAAATGTAAATCGCCTTCCCGGGTATTGGTGGCAGCTCACGCTATGCTGCCTGTTATGCCTGTATGGCTGCTTCGCCCGTGCCGAGGCGCAGCACACCTTTTCAATCCCCTCTGTTTCCCTGGCGCAGGCGTTGGTGGCATTTGTATCCCAATCAGGCGCGGGCGTGGTGGTAGCTGACGATGTGGACACCTCGTTGAAGGTCAACGGGGTGAGCCAGAAACTCTCTGTACCGGAGGCCCTGGCGCAGATGCTGGTCGGCCTGCAACTCTATGCCGAACGCAGCGGGGAGGCTGTGTTCGTGATACGGCGCAGATTGCCGCCAGCTGAATCGCCGGTGCCATCCCGGCCACAGATGGAAGAGCTGGTGGTGACCGGCACCTATATCAAGGGCGGGTTGCAACGCAAACTGAATCCCCTGGTGGTGATCGACAGCGTCGAGCTGGAGAACGCGGGCAGGCCCAGCCTGGTGGACCTGGTAGCCACCTTGCCAATGGTCTCTGGCACTGAAAACCAAAGCAATCAGTTCCACAATGCCAACGCACAGGGGACGGCCAATATCAATTTGCGTGGACTGGGGGTCAGTCGCACCCTGGTGCTGCTCAACGGTAAGCGCCTGGTCTCCAACCCCCTGGCCCACAGTGATGGCCAGACCTTTGCCGATATCAATACCATTCCCGCCATTGCCCTGGAACAAGTCGATATCCTGCTCAGCGGCGCCGGAGCCACATACGGTTCGGATGCCATGGCCGGTGTTGTGAATTTTATGACCCGCCGCGATATCGACGGAGTGGAGTTGCAGGCCAGCGGCAAATATATCGATGAGAGCGATGGCGACTGGGACCTGGGCATTCTCTGGGGTGGGGATCTGGGCAATGGTCGCTGGCAGGGGGCGATCAATTACTCGCGACGGGGTGAGCTGACCATCAAAGACCGCAGCGATATCATCGACCCGTCCTTTGATATTCCCGCGCTGGGACGCACCCTCTACAGCGTATCCGCTATCGGCAACCCAGGAGCCTTTATCCCCATTGACGCCGCTGTCGCCGCCGACGGTGTAACGGATGCCGAAGCGGCCGCCGCAGCAGGCGGGCGCAACAACTATGTGCGAGACCCCGAGTGTGAGGTCGTGGGCGGATTGGCGAAGCCTGACGGGCGCTGCGGATTTCAATATGTCGATTTCGACAACCTGGTGGAGGAAGAGGAACGCTGGCAGCTGTTCGCTGCCTCCCAGCACCCCCTGGCGTCCAGGTTTGGTAGTGACGCCAGTGTCTATACCGAACTTAGCTATGCCCGCACCGATGTCCCGAATTGGAAAACCTCGCCCAGCTTTCCCGCCTTGAACGAAGTGGACGCCAGTCGCTACCTGCCTGCGGATCACCCGGGGCTGGTGGCATTTTTACAGGATTACCCGGAGCTGAAGGAAAACGACGGCGACAGCGCCGATTTTTCCGGTGGCGCGGTGTTTGTGGGACGGCCCCTGGGGGTGGCGGGTCCTGCTGGCGAAGGCTCCAGAATCCAGGATATGTTGCGTATTCTTTTGGGCCTCGAGGGCGACGTGGGGCTGAGCTATGACCTGTCCCTGGCCTATGGTCAAAACCGTGCGCGGGTCGGCACCCCGGATTTTTTAATCGATCGCTGGCAGGCGGCGCTACAGGGGTTTGGGGGTGCCGCTTGTACCGGCAAACAGGCCGGGGCCAACGGTTGCCTCTACTACAACCCGTTTTCTTCGGCGATTCCCGCCAGCGCCACTTACCGGGCAGCGCTGGCGAACAGACCGGCGTTGATCGACTGGATGCAGGGTAAATCAGAGCAAACCAATAGCACGCAATTGCTGGTGGCGGATGCGCTCTTTAGCGGTGATTTTGCGGCTGGGCACAGTCGACGAGTCAATTTCGCGTTTGGCGTGCAGTACCGCCAGGAGAGACTCAAGGTTCGTTACAACGATTTGGCGAACCTGGCGCTAAACCCCGGCGACGAGTCGATCCAGGGGGTGTTTAACTTTATCCGCGGCGGCTACGAGGACGAGATTCGCCAAAGCGTGTCATCTGTGTTTGGCGAACTTGCGATGCCCCTGAGCGATAGCTTGTCGGGGCAATTTGCCCTGCGTTACGAAAAATATGATAACCATATCGGTCAAAGTTTTGATCCCAAGTTATCCCTGCTTTGGGACCTGTCTCCGGCATTGACCCTGAGGGCCAGTGCCAGTACCTCCTTTCGTGCCCCCTCACTGAATCAAAATAGCGTCGAAACCGGCTATTTGCGTTTAATCGGGGCGGCCTTTTCCTATAAATCGGTAGATCGCCTCGGCAATCCGGACCTGGATCCCGAACGGGCCTTTAGCTCAAGTCTGGGATTGATTTGGACGCCAGATGATCACTGGCTGCTCAACCTGGATTATTGGCGCTTTGATATACGTGACGCCGTGGTGCAGGAATCGGCGAATGCCATTGTCAATACCGTCCTTGCCGACCCGGATTCCAGCCGTGCCGAGCAAGTGGTATTTGACGAAGCGGGCAATATTTCGCGGATTATCAGTCGATATATTAACGGTCCGGACATACTGGTCGACGGCATCGATATCCGAGGCGAATACCGTTTTTCGGGGGGAATGAACGGTTTGGGGGTGGGTTGGAATTTGACCTACCTGCGCCGTTACGATGTGGAGGAAAGCGATTTGCTGCCGGCCTTTTCGGCGGACGGGCGCTTGAATGCGGCCAACTTTGTGAAGTCGCTGCCCAAGTGGCAGGGCAAGCTATTCCTCAATTACAACCGTGGGCTGTTTAATGCCCGGTTGCTGCTCAGCGGTATTGGTTCATACAAAGACGATGGCCTCGGGATTCTGGATAAAACCGCCTTTTCGGATTATGTGACTGAAACCGAGGTGGAGGCGGCCTACCTGTGGGACCTCTACCTGCGCTGGAGGCTGCCTGACCAAAAAACCGTCTGGAACTTTTCGGTGCTCAACCTGACTGATCGCGAGCCGCCGACGGTGCGTGAAGATATGCGTTTTGATACCACCCGGCACAACGCCTTCGGGCGTATGCTCAAGATCGGCTTTGAATACCGGTTCTAGTACAAAAGGGAGACCCCCCAGCTCTGCTGGGGCGGCGGGCATAGTTTGACATTTAAAGAAGCCTCATAGTAACTCCGATGCGTGAGCCGCCAAGCACCACGCAAAGGAGAAACCATGAGACAAGTAGAGAGTTTAA